>DASSUI010000071.1:0-25703 GCA_035707105.1 Gaiellaceae bacterium
TGCTCGACGAGCCGCTTTCGAACCTGGACGCGGGCACGCGCGTGGAGATGAGGACGGAGCTCCGGCGCCTGCACCGCGAGGTGGGCGCGACGATGGTGCACGTCACGCACGACCAGGTCGAGGCGCTGACCCTCGGGGACCGGATCGTCGTCCTGGACGCGGGTCGGGTCCGCCAGATCGGGACGCCGGACGAGGTCTACTTACGACCTGCCGACCTCTTCGTCGCCCGTTTCCTCGGCACTCCCGCGATGAATGTCCTCAGGCGAGAGGCGGCGGCGCCGTTCGTCGACCTCCCGGAGGGAAGCGTCCTGGGGATTCGACCCGAGGATCTGCGTCTGGCCGCGGGCGGGGTTCCGGCGCGGGTCGACCTCGTCGAGGTCGCCGGCAGCGATGCGTACGTCTTCCTCGACCGCGACCTGGTCGCACGGGTTCCGGCGGCGGGGCGGCCGGCGGAGGGCACGGACGTTCGTCTCGCCTTCGACCGCGAGGCGGCGCACCTGTTCGACGAGGCGAGCGGACGGCGGGTCGAGTGGTGACGGAGCGGCGCCAGCTCGCGTTGATGCTCGCGCCGTACCTGTTCGGGCTCTTCGCGCTCGTCGCGCTTCCCGCGCTCGTCACGTTCGGCCTCGCATTCACGGAGTACGACCTCGTCCGGCCGCCGAGCTTCGAGGGCCTCGGGAACTTCCGGCGGCTCGTGGAGGACGACGTTTTCGCGACCGCGTTGAAGAACTCGCTCGTCTTCGCCGCGATCGCCGTGCCGCTCCGGCTCGCCGGGGCGCTCGGTCTCGCGCTGCTCCTCCACCGCCGCTTCACGGGTGTCGGCGCCTACCGGTCGTCCACCGTCCTCCCGACGGTGATCCCCGACGTCGCCTACGGGCTCGTCTGGCTGTGGCTTTTCAACCCGCTCTACGGGCCGATCAACCTGCTGCTCCGCTGGCACGGCGACAGCCCGACGACAACCGCGTGGGGGGTGCAGCCGCCGCAGTGGCTCACGCACCCGAACGACGCGCGTGCCGCAATCATCCTCATGAGCCTCTTCACGATCGGAGAGGGGTTCGTGATCCTGCTCGTCACGCGGCAGGGGCTCCCGTCCGAGCTCTACGAGCTGGCGGCGCTCGAGGACGCCACGGCGTGGGGGATCTTCCGCCGGATCACGCTCCCGCTCATGGCCCCGATCCTGCTGCTGCTGCTCGCACGGGACACGATCTTCAGCCTCCAGTGGACATTCGTGCCGGCCCTCGTCGTGACGGACGGCGGGCCGCCCCCGTACGCGACGACGTACGTTCCACTGTTCGTCTACCGCAACGCGTTCGAGTACCTGCAGTACGGCTACGCCGCTGCGGCGACGCTCGTCATGTTCCTGCTGACGGCGCTGATCGTCTGGGTGCAGTGGCGCATCGTGCGTCGCTGGCGCCGCGGCTTCGTCGTCTAGCGCGCCGCGGCTGCGACCCGCGTGACGCCGAGCTCGCGGGCGAGCTCCTTTGCCCGCGTCGCGACGCGCTTCCGGAGGTCCGGCTCGAGCACGACCGCCTCGCCGCGGAACGAGAGGATCTCTCCGACGAGCCACTCCTCGCCCGCCGTCGTCTCCCGCACCGCGGATCCGTCGGCGAGCGGCGTCGCGCCCCGCTCGACCTCCCAGCGGGCGACCTCGGGCGAGAACCAGATGCGCACCGGACGGGTCCCCTCGAACTCGTTCGGGTCGAAGCCCTCGCGCGGCTCGAAGCGCTCGCGCAGCTTCTTGGCGCTGCGGATCCGGTCGAGGCGGAAGCTCCGCTCGCCGTCCCGGTCGCGGTCCCAGGTATGGACGTACCAGAACGGAAGCCGGCGCTCGAGCCGGTAGGGCTCGACCGTCCGCGTCGTCGACTCCTTCTCGCCCTCCTTCAGGTGCTCGATCTCGACCAGCTGCCGCTTGCTGATCGCGTCGCTGAAGGTCGTGACGAGGTCGACCTCCGCCCGCGACACGTCCGGCTCCGGCGTCTGCGCCAGCTCGAACTCGCCGAAGGTCTCCTCGAGCTTCCGGCGGACGCGGTCGAGCGGGGTGTGGGCGTCCGCGGCGATCATCGGTCCGACGAACTCCAGCGCCAGGCGGATCGCGCGCGCCTCGAGCGGCGTCAGGCGGGGCGGCGCCCGGAAGGTGTCCCCGAAGAGCTCCTTGTCCACGTGGACCTGGTCGCCCCGAAGCTCCGCGTAGACGGCGTAGCAGCCGCCGCCGAAGTTGACGAGGTTCAGGAGCGACAGGTGCTCCTCGAGCGCCTCGGGCGGGATGCGGAATCGCTCGCTGAGCTCCGCGGCCTGGATGTCCGTGCTGGCCTCCTCCCCGCAGCGGTCGAGCAGGTAGGCGAGGAGCGCCTGGAGGAGTCCGAACCGCTCCGGCGCCACCGGCGAACCGGGCCGTTCGAGCGGCTCGAGAGTCTGCCGCTTCGCCTCCTTCGCGAGCTGCGGCGGCTCGGCCTCGTGGCGTTCCCGGGCCAGCTCGAGCGCCGCTTTCACCTCGCGACGCAGCTCGGGCGGCGAGACCGGGACGGCCCGGCCGTCCTGCCGGAGGATCCAGCGGACGAGCGGCTCGAGGCTCGCGTACTTCGTGACGAAGACGCCGTCCTCGATGCGGCCCGCGCGGCCGTAGACGCGCTCGACCCACCAAGCGGTGTCGCCGGCGACCTCGACCCGCGCCTCGCCGACGGGCTCGCCGATCTGCCAGTGGGCGCGGCCGCGGTGCGCCTCGACGTCGAAGTCCTCGGGGAGACGGAAGTCGCGCTCCCGCCGCGTCGCCAGGCGGATCTCGCCGCGGATCCGGGAGACGCGGAACGTGCGGACCGCGTCGCGGTCGTGATCCCGGCCGATGACGTACCAGCGGCCGGCGTCGAGGAGGAGGGCGTAGGGGTCGACCGTCCGCTCCTGCTCCGTGTCGCGCGAGATCGCGTGGTAGCCGAACTTCACCGTGCGCTGCTTCGAGATCGCGCCCTCCAGCTTCGCCAGTCGGCCCGGAGTCTCGGGCGAGTAGTCGACCTCGCGGATCTCGACCCGGTCAGCGGCGCCGCTCGGCGGCTGCTCGAAGCCGGGCCGCCCGAGCGCGAGGTTCTGGAGTGCGAGCCGGAGCGGCTCGGCGTACGCGAACCGCCCCTCGAGCAGGAAGAACGCGGTCTGGAGCGCCGCGAGCTCGTCGTCGGTGAGGAGCAGCTCGCCCAGGAAGTAGCGCTCCGAGCGGAGGGTGTAGAGCTCCTCGCCGGTGAACTCGTCCCGCTGCGAGTCGAGCGGCACGCCGAGGGCGAGGAGCTCCGCCCGATCGGAGTAGAACCGCCGCGCGAAGGCCTCGTCGGACATCTCGGAGTACCCCTCGACGTTCCCCTTCACGTCCCGCGCCGTCAACGGACGCCGTTCCGCCATCAGGAAGGCGACGAGCGAGAGCTGGCGGATCAGCTTGTCGGTGTCGTGCGACACGGGCCGTCTATTCTTGCCGATCGCCTCCTGTTGTCGTTCGAGACAAGATCCTGCCCGACTTTGTAACAACGGGCGAAACTTCGTTATGCTCCGCGCCGAGGCGCTGTGGACTCCCTGTTAAAGCGCGCTTAACAGACGTTTGCGGGCACTTAATCGAGGAGCTGATACCTAGTATGGACGCCCAGAAACTCGTAATCCAGAGCCGCATGTATCAGTACTCACGGGCGATTTATCGCTCGATCAAGGACCTCATCGACCCGCACGAGACGCGGGAGACGCAGCTCGAGTACCGCCGCGCGGTGCTGGCGGCGTGCGAAGACACGATGGAGCGTCTCGCCCGCGACCCGCTCTACTTCTCGAAGCCGGAGCGCGCGCTCTTCCAGGACATCCGCCGCTACTTCCCGATCCGCGCCCAGGCGCAGGTCGCCTGGGCGGTCGAGGAGGGCGTCAGCGCGGCCGTCGCGTTCATTACGGAGCAGATCGAGGCCGGCGCGTTCGACGGCGGCGTTCCGCGGTGCCGGGCGACGACGCGCAAGGGCAAGCCATGCCAGCGCACGCCGCTGCCCGACCGCGAGTACTGCCCCAGCCATCAACACCTCGCGGACGCCGCCGCCTAGCATCGCCGCGGAACGGGCTTTGCCCGTTCCGCCACAAGCCGTCTAGGGCGAGGAGCTTGCGCGACGTGCGTCGGCCGCGCGCCGGCGGAGTCGGCGCCCGGCTTCAAAGGGTCGCGGAAAGTCGTGGGACTTTCCGCGAAAGGGTCACGAAGTGACCCGACGGGCGTAGGCGTTCTCGTACCCAGCCTGGGCTGCTTTGGAGACCGCGTCCTGGGCCGCGCCGATCGTCGGGTAGACGCCGGCGAACACGACGTAGTAGCCCGGGTGGAGGCTGGAGTACTCCGCCGAGTCGAGCACGCCGACCTCGCTCAGGCCGGCGCGGATCGCCTCCCGCGCCTTCCCGACCGCCGCGGGACGGCCGGCGGAGGCGGGCAGGGAGGCCAGGACGAGCGTCCAGCCGCTCCGTCGCTGCGGCCACTCGATGAGCGCGCGTCGGCGCGGCTGCGGTCGGGGAGCCGTGGTCGTCCGCCGGGTCTGCGTCGGGACGGTCGGCTCGGGCGAGGTGGTCGCGACCGTCTGTGTCGGCACGGTCGGGAGCGGTGCGGTGTCGCCGACGACCGTCGTCCCGGCGGACGGGCTCGCGTCGCGCGTCCACCAGATCGCGCCCGCCCCTGCCACGACGGCGACGACGAGCGCGAGGAGCGACGGCCAGACCCAGTCGCCGGGATACCAGTGGAGCCGCCGCCGCCAGCCGTTCGCGAGCGCGGGGACGACGCCGCCGCCGCGGACGCGGAGGCCGCACTCGAGGCAGTACTCCTGGAGCGGCTCGACCGTCGCGCCACAGCGCGGGCACTGCGTCTCCTCGGGCGCGTTCACGACTCGCGTCCGGCGGCCGGCACCGCGTCGAGCGGCTCACCTCCGGGCTCGGTGTCCTCCGAGACCTCCGGTGCTGCCTCAACGCTCGCGCCGCAGGTCCCGCAAAACCGTACGCCCGCCGGCAGCGGAGAGCCGCACCGGGCGCAGGCGACCACCGGGCGCGGCCCGGCGGGCCGCCCGCAGTTCTGGCAGAAGTGCGCGCCCCAAGGGATGGGCGCGCCGCACTCGCACCGGGGGCCGCGGCGCGTCGCGGCCGAGAGGAGCGCGTCGATCTCCTCGATGCGGTCGTCGAGCGACGCCAGCGTGCGGCAGCGGTCGGTCACGAGCTCCACTCGGAACCGGTCGAGCCGGAACATCTCGTAGACGATCCCGCCGAGATCGCGCACGAGCTGCTCCCGCTCCCGGAGGAGAGCCCGTCGCTCGCGCTTCAGTGAGCCCGGCGTGGTCGCGCGGCGGGGTGCCGTCCCCGCCGGGCGGGAACGGCGGAACGGCCACAGTCCTGCCATCTGCGGTCGAATCTAGCGGACGCGGATGTCGGGGCTGCCCGGCTAGTCGGCCCGGGGCCGCGGCGCCGGACGCGAGGGCTCGGCACGGATCAGCCCGATCAGCCAGAAGGCGAAGAGGACGAGACCCACGGCCGCGACGATGAACCCGAAGAACCCGAGGAACATGCTCAGGATGAGGCCGGCGACGACGATTGCGATGGCTGCGGCGAGCATGGGTCACTCATGCCCGTTCGCAGGCGGCTGAAAACTAGAGGTCGATGACGACCAGGCGCTCGTCCGTGAGCTCCCGGACGGTGTACGCAGGCCCTTCCTTCGTGTTGCCCGACTCCTTGACGCCGCCGTAGGGCATCTGGTCGGCGCGGAAGGTGGGCGCCTCGTTGACGGTGACCCCGCCGAACTCGAGCTCCCGCGCAGCCCTCATCGCCGTGTCGAGGCTCCCGGTGAAGATCCCGCCCTGGAGCCCGTACTTCGTGCCGTTCGCGAGCTCGATCGCCTCGTCGATGGTCCCGTAGTGGTTGACGACGACGACGGGGCCGAAAACCTCCTCGCACGAGACCTTCAGGTCCGGGCTCGCGTTCGCGATGACCGTCGGGCGAAGGAGCTCGCCTTCGAGGTCGCCGCCGGTGCGGATCTCCGCGCCGCCGCCGTGCGCCTCCTCGATCCACTCGAGGATGCGGTCTCGCGCTTCGTCGTCGATGACCGGACCGACGTCGGTGTCCTCGTCGGCCGGGTCGCCAACCGTGAGCGCCTCGACCTTCGGGACCAGCTTCGACACGAACTCGTCGTACACGCCCTCCTGGACGTAGACCCGCTGGATCGAGATGCAGCTCTGCCCAGCGAAGGAGAACCCGTGCTGGGCGGTCGCGGAGACGGCGGCCTCGAGGTCCGCGTCGGCCTCGACGATCAGCGGCGTCGAGTTGCCGAGCTCGAGGTTGACCCGCTTCCGGGGCGATCGCTCCGCGAGCTTCCAGCCGACGCCGCTCGAGCCCGTGAACGTGATCACCTTCACGCGCTCGTCCTCGACGAGCACGTCGCCGATCTCCGACGAGGGCCCGACGACCACGTTCAGCCAACCCGGTGGGAGGCCGGCCTCCTGCTCGAGCTCGGCCAGGAGCAGCGCCGAGAGCGGCGTCTGGCCAGCCGGCTTGAGGACGACCGCACAGCCGGCGGCAAGCGCGGGGGCGATCTTGTGTGCGACGAGGTTCAGCGGGAAGTTGAACGGGCTGATGGCGCCGACGACCCCGAGCGGGCGGCGGAGCGTGAACGCGAGCTTTCCCTCGCCGGCCTGGGAGGCGTCCATCGGAACCATGTCGCCGGCGAGCTTCCGCGCCTCCACGGCCGCGAACGTGTAGGTCGACATCGCCCGGGCGGCCTCGACCCGCGCGGCCTTCATCGGCTTGCCGGCCTCGTCCGAGATCAGGCGGGCGACCTCGTCGTGGCGTCGTCCCAGCGCGCCCGCCACGCGGACGAGGATCTCGGCCCGCTTGTGCGCCGGAAGCGGCTCCTCCATCGCGGCGGCGGCGGCGTCGACGGCCTGCTTCGCTTCCGCGGATCCGGCCTTCGCGACCCGGGCGACCACGTCGCCGGAGTACGGGGAGCGGACCTCCTGCCAGTCGCCGGTCTCGACCCAGTCGCCGCCGATGAGGAGCTTTCGCTCGGTCGCCGTCATGGCCATAGTGGAAGCCTATGCCTCCGGAGACGCGCTACGCCAAGAGCGGCGATGTGAACATCGCCTACCAGGTCGTGGGCGGGGGGCCGCTCGACCTCGTGCTCGTCCCGGGCTTCATCTCTCACCTCGATCTCGACTGGCAGGGGCCTGGCTACGCGCACATGCTCGAGCGGCTCGCCTCGTTCGCGCGCCTGATCCGTTTCGACAAGCGCGGCACGGGGCTTTCCGACCGGCCAGGCGGGCTCCCCGACCTCGAGACCCGAATGGACGACGTCCGAGCCGTGATGGACGCAGCCGGGACCGAACGGGCGGCGCTGATGGGGTACTCGGAGGGCGGGCCGCTCTCCATGTTGTTCGCGGCGACCTATCCGCAGCGGACGACCTCGCTCGTGCTCTACGGGACGTACGCGAAGCGCCGCGATCCCGACGACGACTATCCGTGGTGCGCGACGTGGGAGGAACGGCAGGCCTATGCCGATGCCATGGAGCGAGAGTGGGGGTCCGAGGCCGATCTCGGGACGATGGCGCCGAACGCAGGCGATGCTGAGGTCGAGTGGTGGCGAAGCCGCGCGCGAGCGGCCGCCAGCCCGGGTGCGGCGAAGGCGCTGGTCCTGATGAACAGCACCATCGACGTGAGAGGCGTCCTCGCCAGCATTCACGTTCCGACGCTCGTCCTCCACCGAACGGGCGACCGCGACTCGCGGCCGGAGGAGGGCCGCTACATCGCGGAGCGGATCCCGGGCGCCCACTTCGTCGAGCTCGAGGGCGAGGATCATGCGCCCTGGTTCCAGACGGACCAGATCCTCGACGAGGTCGAGGAGTTCCTGACGGGCGTCCGGCCGCATCCCTCGCTCGATCGTGTGCTGGCGACGGTGCTCTTCACGGACATCGTCGGCTCGACAGAGCGTGCGGCCGCGCTCGGCGACCGCGGCTGGGCCGACGTGCTCGGCCGTCACGACGCAGTCGTTCGGCGCCAGCTCGAGCGCTTCCGCGGCCGCGAGGTCGATACGGCGGGCGACGGTTTCCTCGCCACGTTCGACGGCCCGGCCCGAGGGATCGCGTGTGCGGCTGCGATTCGCGACGGCGTCCGCGCACTCGGTCTCGACATCCGTGCCGGCCTCCACACGGGCGAGTGCCACCTAAACGGCAACGAGGTCCGCGGAATAGCCGTGCATACCGCTGCACGCGTGCAGGCGGCGGCGGAGCCGGGACAGGTGCTCGTCACGGGAACCGTGCGCGACCTGGTGGCCGGCTCAGGGCTGGCGTTCGAGGACCGCGGCGTGCACGAGCTCAAGGGCGTGCCGGGCGAGTGGCGTCTCTACGCTGTGTCCGATGTCTGAGGCCTACATCGTCGACGCGGTCCGCAGCCCCATCGGGCGGCGGAACGGCGCGCTCTCGTCGATCCGCGGCGACGAGCTCGCCGCGCAGGTGCTCAACGGTCTCTTGGAGCGCAACGGCCTAGACCCGGCCGAGGTCGAGGACGTGCAGCTCGGGTGCGTGACGCAGATCGGGGAGCAGGGCTGGAACATCGGCCGGATGGTCCCGCTTGTCGCCGGCTGGCCGGAGACGGTCTGCGGCACGACGGTCGACCGTCAGTGCGGCTCGTCGATGCAGACGAACTTCAACGCCGCCGCTGCGATCTGGTCGGGGCAGCTCGACCTGGTCGTCTCCGCGGGCGTCGAGATGATGTCGCGGGTGCCGATGGGGTCGAACGGCGGAGACCTCTCGGACAAGCTGCTCGAGCGCTGGGAGATCGTCCCGCAGGGAATCTCCGCCGAGGTGATCGCCGAGGAGTGGGGCTTCTCGCGCGAGGAGCTCGACGCCTACTCGCTCGAGTCGCACCGGCGGGCTGTCGCGGCGATCGACGAGCGTCGGTTCGAGCGCGAGATCGTCCCGGTCGAGGCGAACAACCCGCACACCGGCGTGCTCGTCGCGGTGGACGAGACCCCGCGGCGCGACACCTCGGCGGAGAAGCTCGCGGAGCTTGCGCCCGCCTTTCTGCCAGGCGGGAAGGTGACGGCGGGGAACTCCAGCCAGATCTGCGACGGCTCCGCGGGCGTGCTCGTCGCGTCGGAGGCGGCGACCGAGCGGCTCGGGCTCGAGCCGCGGGCGCGCTTCGTCTCCTTCGGGCTCTCGGGCGTCGACCCGCACCGGATGCTCCACGGAAATCCCGATGCGTGCGCGAAGGCACTCTCGCGGGCCGGCCTCACGTGGGACGACATCGCGGTGATCGAGGTCAACGAGGCGTTCGCGTCGGTCGTGCTCCAGTTCCTGCGCGATGCCGGGCTCGAGGATCGGCGCGCCGACGTGAACCCGAACGGCGGCGGCATCTCGCTCGGCCATCCACTCGGCGCCACCGGCGCCCGGGTGACGGCGACGCTGCTCGGGGAGCTGGAGCGGCGGAACGAGCGCCACGGCGTGGCGACCATGTGCATCGGCTTCGGGCAGGCCATCGCCGCCGTCGTCGAGCGGCTCTGACCCGCTGGCTGCTCGTCCGCGGCCGCGGCGACCGCCCGCTGGACGCCGCCGTGCGCCAGGACGACATCCGGGCGCATTCCTCGTCGAAGCGGCCGTCGGCGCAGCCGGGCGACCTCGCGATCCTCTACGCGGCCGTCTGGCAAGCGCTGTACGGCGTCGTCGAGGTGACCGGCGTGCCCGAGCAGGATCCGGACAGGGAGCGCTGGTCGTGGCGGTTCGCCATCCGGCCGCTCGCCACCGTCGCCGACCTCCACGGTGCGCCGGCGGTAGAAGAGGCCGGTATCTTCCCGCAGAGCATCTGGCGCCACTCCCACATCCGGCTGACCGACGAGCAGTTCGAGAGCGCCCGCCGGCTCGTCGAGGCGGCTGCGAGGACGCGCCGCCCGCAGACCTAACCGCCTAGGCCGCGAGCAGCGCGGGCCGCTCTCCTCGCGCAAGCTGCGCGACGGCGCCGACGAGCGCGAGGGCGAGAAGCCCCGCGAGCGCCAGTCCCAAGAGAATCCGTCTCCGCCTCATTCGCCCCTAGACGCGCGGCGCGCCGCCTTTCTTCCCTAAGCTCCTCCGCCGATGGAGATTCGCCGGGTAGGGGTCGTCGGTCTGGGGACGATGGGAGCGGGGATCGCCCAGGTCGCGCTCCAGGCCGGGAACGAGGTGGTCGGTCGCGAGGTCAGCGACGAGCTCGGCGAGCAGGCCCGCTCGAAGATCGACCACTTCCTCACCCGCGCCGTCGAGAAGGACCGCATCTCGCAGGAGGACAAGGAAGCAGCCATGGCTCGTCTCACGACGACGACCGAGGTGGCGGACCTCGCCGACTCCGACCTGGTGATCGAGGCGATCGTCGAGGAGCTGCCCGCGAAGCAGGAGCTCTTTGCCGAGCTCGACCGGATCACCCGGCCCGAGGCGATCCTGGCGACGAACACGTCGGCGCTGTCGGTTTCCCGGATCGCGGAGGCAGCCGAGCGGCCCGAGCGCGTGGTCGGCATGCATTTCTTCAACCCCGCGCCGCTGCTCCCGCTCGTCGAGATCGTCCGGGCCGAGCGCAGCTCCGACGAGGCCGTCGACGCCGCGTACTCGTGGGCGCAGCGCGCGGGCAAGCAGCCCGTGCGCTGCAACGACACGCCCGGCTTCATCGTCAACCGCATCCTGATCCCGCTCCTGAACGACTGCGTGCGCGTGCTCGACGAGGCCGAGGTGACGCCCGAGGACCTCGACAAGGCGATGACGAACGGCGCCGGATGGCCGATGGGCCCATGCGAGCTCGTCGATCTCGTCGGGATCGACATCCACAACCACGCCTCCGAGGCGCTGCACGCCGCGCTCGGCGAAGACCGCATGGCGCCGCCCGAGCGGCTTCTCCAGATGCAGGAGCAGGGCAAGCTCGGCCGCAAGACGGGCGAGGGCTTCTTCAGGTACTCCTGATCGCCGCGGAACGGGCTTCACCCGTTCCGTCTCTTGCGGCAAGGGTGGAGGAACGACGATTCGGTCCGAGGCCGGGTGCCGGCTGCGGGCCGGCACCCGGCTCGATCGAGTCGCGGAAAGTCGTGAGACTTTCCGCGAATGAGGAGCGGGCGAGGGCTTCTTCAGCTACTAGCGTCCCGCAGCGGCACGCCGAGCCGGCGCGCGACGAACGAGATGCTCGTCCCCTGGACGATCACCGAGAACGCGACGACGACGAAAACGATGTCGTAGACGCGCTGCGACTCCTCGACGGCGGCGACCAGTGCGAACGCTGCCAGGAGGATCGGAACGGCGCCGCGAAGCCCGCTCCAGATCACGAACAGTTTCTCGTTGCGCGGCATCCGGATCGGGGTGAGCAGCGGGCCGACAGCGAGCGGCCGCGCCACGAGAGCGAGGACGACCGCGATCGCCAGGCCCTCGAGGAACCGCGTGCTCGACGCGATGTCGGTGACGTCGATCGTCAGGCCGAGCGCGACGAAGACGACGACCTCCGCGAGGCTGGCGAGCGCGGTGTGGAACCGCTCGATCTCGTCCCGGAGCGGAACGTCGGCATCGCCGAGCGCGATCCCCGCGACGAACACGGCGAGGAACCCCGAGCCGTGCGCGACCGAGGCCACCCCGTAGATCACGCCCGCGGCCGCCAGCGTGCGGATGGGGTAGAGGCCCGGGTTCGGCAGAGAGATCCGGAGCAGCGGCCGCATCGCAGCGGCGCCAAGCAGTCCGATCGTGAGCCCGACGGCCATCTCGACGGAGAACTCCTCGACCACGACCCAGAAGGACGCGTCGTCGTGCGTCGCGAGCTCGATCATCCCGATCATGAGCGCGATGCCCACCGGGTCGTTGACGCCGGACTCGCCCTCGAGGATCGTGCCGGCGCGCCCGCGAATCTCCTTGTTGCCGAGCACGGAGAACATGACGGCGGGGTCGGTCGGCGCGAGTGCGGCGCCGAGCAGGCCTGCGGTGATCCACTCGAACCCCAGCACCGCGTGTGCGAAGACGGCGATGATCCCGGCGGTCGCGAACGTGCCCAGGACGCCGAGCGAGAAGATCGGCACGGCCGCGACGCGGAAGCGTCGCCACCCGACCAGCGTCCCGCCGTTGAAGAGGATCACGATCAATGCGACCACGGCGATCCGCTCGACCTCGAGGATCGTGATCCGCTCCGAAAGCTCGGGGAACACGTCCGACGCGACGGCCGCGAGCACCAGAAAGAGTGCCGGCTCGGGCACCGGCACCTGTTCGCTCGCCTTGCTCGCGAGCAGCGCGAGAAGGAGACCGCCCGCGACGACCAGTACGATCATCCCGAAGACGGTCAGCTCGTCCACGCAGCGACCCTAAAGGCGGGTGGCGATAACCGTTTCCTTACAGATCGCTAGGAAAGGTCACACTCCGGATGACGATACTTCGGACGTGGGTCGCGTCCGTCTCATCCTGCTCATCGTCGGAGCCGTCGGCGCGCTCGCGATCGCAGCCGCGGCGTCGGCTGCCCGCCCGGGTCCCGCCGAGGACGGGACGCTGTCCGTCCGCGACGGCCGCGGGCTGATCCAGCTCCGGCTCACCGGTGGCGTGATCGGCCGCTTCGGCTCCGGCAAGCTGACGGTCACCGACTCGCTCTCGGACACCGAGACGGTGGTCGTTCGCGGCGCCGACCGGGTGAGGGACCTGACCGCGCGAACCACCGTCTACTGGGGCACGAACATCCGCTTCCGGATCGCGGACGAGCGCAAGATCACGATCAAGATCAACGCGGCCAAGATCAACCTCTCGGCGGTCGGGCTCGGGGACGTCTGGCTGGACGGCCGCGGGGACCCCGACGAAGGCGTCTACTTCGACGGCTCCTACTCGCTGAACGGCGGCGCGTACAAGTCGATTCCCGACCTGCGGGAGCACTTCGACCTCGAAGCGCCGCCGACGAGCGGCTAGCCGACGGGTCTATCCTGAGCAGCGCGATGGCATCGTCCGACGCGCAAACCGTGCTGGTAGTCGAGGACGAGGCGTCGATCGCCTCGTTCGTCGCGATGTACCTGCGGAACGCGGGCTACGACGTCAAGGTCGCGCCGACGGGCCGCGACGCGCTCACGCTCGCCGACTCGCAGTCGCCGGCGCTGATCGTCCTCGACCTCATGCTCCCGGACATCGACGGGATCGAGGTCTGCCGGCGGCTCCGCCACACCTCCGACGTGCCGATCCTGATGCTGACCGCCCGCGACGAAGACGTCGACAAGATCGTCGGGCTCGAGGTGGGCGCCGACGACTACCTCACGAAGCCGTTCAACCCTCGCGAGCTCGTCGCGCGCGTCAAGTCGATCCTGCGCCGCTCGACGCCGGAACGGAAGGAGGCGAAGACGACGCAGATCCGGCACGGGCAGCTGCTCGTGGACTCCGGCCGCCGCGAGGTTCAGGTGGACGGCAAGGACGTCCAGCTCGCGCCGAAGGAGTTCGACCTCCTCTGGGAGTTGCTCGACCACAACGGGCTCGTCCTCACCCGCGACCAGCTGCTGGAGCGCGTGTGGGGCTACACGTTCGCCGGGGACACGCGGACCGTCGACGTCCACATCCGACAGCTGCGGCGGAAGCTCGGGGACGCGTCGCCGATCGTGACCGTGTGGGGCGTCGGCTACAAGGCGGCTCCCGCCAAGGACGCCTCCAAGGACACGGTCACCGCCTGAGCGAATAACGCCATGGACATGTTCCGGTCGCTGCGCTTCCGCCTTCCGGCGTTCTTCCTGGCGGGCGCCGTGTTGGCCGGGCTCGTGTCCACGCTGATCGCCCTCGGTCTCTTCCAGGACTACACGCAGGACCGCCTCCTCGCGGAGCTGCGGCGCGAGGCCCAAGGGCTCACGAGCCTGTACGTCGATCAGGCGCTTCGCGCCGAGGCCCGGGACCGTCCGCCGACGTTCGTCGCGCCCCGAAGGCTCGAGCAGGCAAGCGGCAGCCGGATCTACTACCTCGGCGTCCGCATCATCTTCAGGGGCACCTCCCGCCTTCGGCCCCTCCGGCAAGACATAGTCCGATGGAAGGACGGCCGCGTGCGGAGCTTCGAGTTTACGCCGCCCGACGCCAAGCGCGTGTTCGTCGCCGTCTCCTCGCCCCTCCGGATCGGTGGGAAGGGTCCCTACTTCGGAGCGATCGTCGTGGCGAAACCCAAGGCCGAGCTCCGCGAGCGGTGGCAGACGTTGATCGAGCGGCTGGCCCTCGCCGGGATCGCGGGGATCCTCGTCGCCGGAGCCCTCGCCTGGTACCTGTCGCGCCGCATAACGGAGCCCGTGCAGAAGCTCTCCGCGGCAGCCGACAACATCGCCGCCGGCGTCTACGAGGTGCCGGAGATCAATGCGCACGGCGAGATCGGACAGCTGGCCGAGCGCTTCCGGGAGATGGCGGAGCGGCTACGCGAAGCCGAGGAGCTCGAGCGGAACTTCCTGATGACAGTCTCGCACGAGCTGCGTACACCGCTGACGGCGATCCGCGGCCACGTCGAGGCGCTCCGCGAGGGCGTCGCGCAGGACGAGGCGACGAGGCAGGAGTCGCTGAACGTGATCGCGCAGGAGGCCGGTCGGCTCGAGCGGCTCGTCGGGGACGTGCTCGACTTGGCGAAGCTGGACACGCGCCGCTTCACCCTCCTGCACGAGGAGGTCGACATGGGCCATCTCCTCGAGCGCGCGTACGGCGCGTTCGCGGAGGAGGCGCGCCGCCGGGGGATCGACTACCGCCAGGAGATCTCGGCGCGCCCGGTGATCGTCGCCGACGGCGACCGGGTGCTCCAGATCATCTCGAACCTGCTCTCGAACGCCTTCCGCTGGACGCCGGACGGCGGCCGTGTCGAGCTCCAGCTCGGCGCGGACAACGGGACCGTGTCGGTGGCGGTCGAGGACAACGGCCCGGGGATCACGCCCGACGAGCAGGAGCGGATCTTCCGGCCGTTCTGGACGGGCGACGGCACCGGAACCGGGCTCGGGCTCGCGATCGCGCGCGAGCTCGCGGTTGCGCACGGCGGCCGCATCCGGCTCGAGTCGGCGCCCGGGCAGGGGACGCGCTTCGAGCTGGTCCTGCCGGCGGCGCCGCAGGATGACGGCGGGTGACCGCGCCGCCCCGGGCGGCTTGCTCGCGGCGATGCGCCCGCGACGGTGGACGAAGAACCTCCTCCTCTACGCCGGGATCGTCTTCGCCGCCGAGCTCGACGACCCTCAGCGATGGCTGCAGGCGACCGCGGCCTTCGTCGCGTACTGCCTGGCGTCCAGCGCTGCCTACATCTACAACGACGTCCGCGACGCCGAGCGTGACCGGCTCCACCCGCTGAAGCGCCACCGGCCGATCGCCGCCGGCCGCGTGACGCCGTTTCGCGCGCTCAACTTCGCAGGGATCCTGGCGGCGCTCGCGTTCGCAATCGTCGCCCCGCTCGGCTGGGGGTCGCTGGGGTACCTGACCGCGTTCGTCGGCCTACAGGCGGCCTACAGCCTCGGCCTCAAGAACGTTCCGCCGATCGACGTGACGGCGATCGCGGCGCTGTTCGTGATCCGTGCGGCGGCGGGCGCCGAGGCGGTCGACGTCAGGATCTCGCTCTGGCTGATCGTGTGCGCGGCGCTGCTGGGCCTCTTGCTCGCCCTGGCGAGGCGGCGCGGCGAGCTGGCCTCGATAGACGCGGACGCGGGCCACTCCGTCTAAGGGGTCGCTCGACCGCGTCGACGGCTGGTGGCGCTCTCTAGCCCGCGCGGCGCTCTTGCGCGTCTTCGATGCGGTAGACGACCGCGCCGCTCGCCTGCTGGACGGCGGTCTCGATGCGGCCGAGCCGCTCGTCCACCGTCTCCCAGCTCGACGTGATCAGGTCGACGAGCAGCGAGAGGTCGTCGACCCGGGCGTGGCGCTCCGCGAGCGTGTCGGTCTCGATCCGTTCGAGGCGGCGGATCGTCTGGCTCGCCAGCCCGCGGACCTCGGCCAGCTGCCGCGCGACCGGCACCGCCTGCGTTCGCATGCCCTCCTGCACGGCCTCGCCGATGCGCTCCGGCAGCGACGCCTCGAGCTTCGCCGCGAGCTCGCCGAGCTCGGCCATCTGCGCCCGAGCCCGCTCGAGCGCGGCGTCCACGTCGGCCTGCTGCGTCCGTGCCTGCGCCGCCGCCTCCAGCCGCTCGCGGGCCCGTTCGACGGCCGCGTAATCCATGGCGGCGAGGGTAGCGTTGCCGCCGGATGGACACCTCGGCGCTGGAGTACGAGCTCCCGCCGGAGCTGATCGCCCAGCGGCCGGCGGAGCGGCGGGACGAGTCCCGCCTGCTCGTGTACGACCGGAAGACCGGCGACGTGCGCCACCGGACGTTCTCCGAGCTGCCCGGGGAGCTGGCGCCGCGCGAGCTCGTGGTCGTCAACGAGACGCGCGTCATCCCGGCGCGCCTGCGGCTCGAGCGACCGGACGGGGGAGAGGCAGAGGTCCTGCTCCTCGAGCGTGTCGGGGCGGACGGGCTGTGGGAGGGGCTGGCCCGGCCGTCGCGGCGGCTGAGGGCCGGGCAGCGCCTCGGGCCGGTCGAGCTCCTCGAGCCGCTGGGAGGCGGCCGATGGCGGCTTCGCCTCGAGGGCGAGCCGACGGGCGAGGCGCCGCTCCCGCCGTACATCACCGAGCCGCTGTCCGACCCGGACCGGTACCAGACGGTCTACGCCCGGGAGGAAGGGTCGGCGGCGGCGCCCACGGCCGGCCTGCACTTCACGCCCGAGCTGCTCGCGCAGCTGGACGTCGAGCGGGTGACGCTCCACGTGGGCCTCGACACCTTCCGCCCCGTCGAGGGGGACACCCTCGAGCGGCACGAGATCCACAGCGAGCGCTACTCGGTGGACCCGGCCGCCTGGGAGCGGATCCGCGTGGCGGAGAGGGTTCTCGCGGTCGGCACGACGACTGTCCGCGTCCTCGAGACCCTGGCAAGTAACACTGTGTTACAAGGACGGACGAGCCTGTTCATCACGCCCGGGTACGAGTTCCAGCGGGTCGACTCGCTGCTCACGAACTTCCACCTGCCGCGGTCGACGCTCCTGGCACTGGTCATGGCCTTCGCGGGCGTGGAGGAGACGCGTCGCCTCTACGAGCTCGCGATCGAGGAGCGGTACCGGTTCTACTCCTTCGGTGACGCGATGCTGATCCGGTGAGCTTCCGTGTCACTGCGACGGACGGCGCCGCCCGCGCTGGGACCCTCACGACCGCCCACGGCGAGGTCCTCACCCCGGCGTTCATGCCGGTCGGGACGAAGGCCACGGTCAAGACGCTCCACCCGGACGAGGTCAGGGACGCCGGCGCCTCGATCCTGCTCGGCAACACGTACCACCTGCACTTTCGCCCCGGCGCCGAGGTGATCGCCGAGCTCGGCGGGCTCCATCGTTTCATGGGGTGGAACGGCGCGATCCTGACCGACTCCGGGGGCTTCCAGGTGTTCTCGCTCCGCGACACGATCCTCGCCGCGGATGACCAAGGCGTCACCTTTCGTTCCGTCTACGACGGGACGCCGGAGCGCTTCACGCCCGAGTCGGTCGCCCACATCCAGGCGAACCTCGGCTCCGACATCGCCATGTGCCTCGACGTCTGCCCCCCGGCCGGCGTCCCGCGGCGCGAACTCGATGAGGCGGTGCGCAGGACGACCCATTGGGCGCAGCGCCAGCGCATTGCCGAGCGCGCACCCGGGCAACTCGTGTTCGGCATCACACAGGGCGCTTCCGACGGCGAGCTTCGCCGCCGCTCGATCGAGGAGATCACTGCGCTCGACTTCGACGGCTACGCGCTCGGCGGCCTCTCCGTCGGCGAGCCTCGCGGCCTCACGCTGGATGCCACGGCGTGGGCCGCCCCGCTGCTGCCGGACGCCAAACCGCGCTACTTCATGGGGATCGGAGACGCAGCCGGAATCCTCGAGGCGGTCGAGCGCGGGATCGACATGTTCGACTGTGTCCTCCCGACGAGAACCGCCCGCACCGGGTCGGCGCTCACGTGGGAGGGGCGCCTGAACATGCGCAACGCCCGGTTCGCCCGCGACGAGCGCCCGCTGGACGCGGCCTGTCGCTGCCCTGCCTGCGCGCGCTTCTCCCGGGCCTACATCCGCCACCTCGTGAACCAGCAGGAGCTGCTCGGACTTCGCTTACTCACGCTTCACAATCTTCGCTTCGTCCTGGACGTCACAGCAGGAGCGAGGGAGGCGATCGAGAACGGCCGCCTGGCAACCTTCAAGGCCGAATCCCTCGACCGCTTGACCCAGATGACCGAATCACTCCAGAGCGCGTAGCGTGGAGCCGCTGATCTTCCTCGCGGCCATGGCCGTGCTGTTCTGGTTTCTGCTCATCCGCCCACAGCGGCGGAGGCAGTCGGCCCACCAGACGCTCCTCGCGGGCCTCTCCACCGGCGACGAGGTGATCACGGCCGGCGGCATCTTCGGCACCGTGCGCTCGATCGCGGACGACCACCTCGTCCTGGAGATCGCGCCCGGGACCGAGATCCGCGTCGCCAAGGAGGCGGTCGCGAACATCGTTCCGAAGCCGGAGGACACAGCGGCGTTACCCGAGGAGCGCGGCTAACCTAAGGGCTTCGCGATGGCGACACGGCGCGGAAATCTCACCCTGCTCGGCTTCGTCCTGGCGATGCTCGTCGGCGTCGCGCTGCTCGCGATCCCGCAGTCGCCGATCCACCGCGAGATCAAGCTGGGACTCGACCTCCAGGGCGGGGTCGAGCTCGTCCTGCGCGGCGTCCCGCCCAAGGGCCAGGACATCACCGACGAGAACATGGACCTCGCGGTCGAGGTGATCAGGAACCGCGTCGACGCGCTCGGCGTCGCCGAGCCCGAGATCCGGCGCCAGGGGACCGACCAGATCTCGATCCAGCTGCCGGGCATCAAGGACCCGGGGGCCGCCGCGGCGCTGATCGGCAAGACCGCGCAGCTGTGGCTGTTCGACGTCAACGAGAACACGCTCGACCCGACGCGCGACGAGAACGGGTTCCCGATCCCGTCGGCGAACCGGTTCCAGCTGCTCAAGGAGCTGCAGCCGCGTACGAAGCACGGCACGCCGCCCGAGTACTACCTCGTCGACCCCGAGACGAAGAAGGTGATCTCGGGGCCAGAGGACACGAAGAAGAAGATCCGGGCCGCCTATCGGACGCGCACCGGGAAGGCCGTCCCCAAGGGATTCGAGATCTGGGGCATCCCGGAGAAGACGATCATCCTCACCTGCGGCAAGGGCGAGCGCTACTGCCCGGGCGTGAACCAGGCGCCGCCGCAGCAGGACTACTACTACCTCTTCCGCTTCGACCCGCAGAACAAGGAGAAGCCGGTGCCGGAGATGACCGGCGCCGACCTGAAGCTCGACGGGACGAGGTCGGACTTCAGCCAGACGGAGGGCCCCATCGTCCTGATGGAGTTCACCGGCAAGGGCGGGGACAAGTTCCACGACGTCACGCGCAAGATCGCGCAGCGGGGCCAGCTGCTTTCGGGCCAGATCGGCGACGACCGCGCGCTTCAGGGCTTCGCGATCGTTCTCGACCGCGAGATCAAGTCGGCGCCGACGATCGACTGGAAGCGCAACCCGGACGGCATCGCGGGCGGCTCGGCGGAGATCACCGGCATCGGTGACTCGGGCGAGGCCAAGGACCTCGCGCTCGTGCTCCGCAGCGGTGCGCTCCCGTACGAGTTCGAGCAGATCGACTTCACCGAGGTCTCCGCGACACTCGGGAAGGAGTCCCTGAACCAGGCGATCGTCGCGTCGCTCGTGGGCCTCGCCGTGGTCGCGCTCTTCCTGCTGCTCGTCTACCGCTTCCTGGGCGTCGTCGCGATCATCGGCCTCGCGCTGAACGCGGCGTTCCTCTACGCGGTCATGGTGCTCTTCGACGTCGTCCTGACCCTGCCGGGCTTCGCGGGGATGATCCTTGCGATCGGGGTCGCGGCCGACGCGAACATCGTCATCTTCGAACGGATCAAGGAGGAATCCGCGGACCGGAAATCGGTCCGTGCCGCGATCGCGACGGGGTACCGAAAGGGCTTCTCGACGATCGTCGACGCGAACGTTGTCACCGCGATCACGGCGCTAGTCCTCTTCGCGGTCGCGACCGGTGGAGTGCGCGGCTTCGCGTTCCTGCTCCTGCTCGGCACCGTGATCTCGATCTTCACCGCCGTCTTCGCGACCCGGGCGCTTCTCGGAATGCTCGCCGGCTTCTCGTGGTTCGACAACCCGCGGTTCATGGGCGCGAGGGCGCAGAAGATCGCGCGCTGGCAGATGTTCGACGCGGTCGGGAAGCGGCGGATCTGGTTCACGATCGCCGCGCTGACGATCGTGATCTCCGCGGCCTCGCTGTACTTCAAGGGGCTGAACCTCGGGATCGACTTCCGAGGCGGAACCGAGCTCACGTTCGTCGCGGACAACGGCGTGCAGCCGGAGGACGTGCAGGCCGAGATGAAGAAGGTCGGGGAGCCCGATGCGATCGTCCAGGGGCGCGGGACCGAGGCGGCCGGCGGCGGTTTCAACGAGTTCACGATCCGGACGGAGCCGCTCGACCCGAACCAGGTGCGCGAGATCACCGCGGACGTGACCCAGACGTTCGACGCGCAGCAGCGAGGTGTCCGCAACGTCTCCGCGAGCTTCTCGAAGCAGATCCTCCGCGGCGCGATCTACGCGGTGATCATCTCGTTCGTCCTCATCACGATCTACATCTCGCTCCGCTTCCAGTGGCGGTTCGCGATCCCGATCCTGAGGACGATCCTCAACGACGGCATCATCGCCGTCGGCATCTATTCGCTGTCCGGCCGGGAGGTGAGCGCGTCGACGGTCGCGGCGTTCCTCACCATCATGGGGTACTCGATCTACGACACGATCATCGTGTTCGACCGGGTGCGCGAGAACCTCCCGATCATGCGACGGTCGTCGATCAAGGAGATCGTCAACACCTCGCTCTGGGAGACCGTCCGCCGATCGCTCGCGACGACGATCATCACGCTGCTCCCTGTCGCCGCGCTCTACTTCCTTGGCGGGGAGGTGCTCCAGGACTTCGCGTTCGCGATCCTCGTCGGCATCGGCATCAGCGCGTTCTCCACGATCTTCATCGCCGCGCCGTTCCTGGCCGTGCTCCTCGAGCACGCCCCGGAGTACAAGGGCCGCAAGGGTCTCGACGAGCCCGTCGCGCGTCCGGCCGAGCGCGAGCTCGAGCCGGTGGCGGTCGGCGCGGGCGGCGACGGCGAAGTCGCGACGCCGGTTCCGGCGGCGCCGCCGGCGCCCACCGGAACCGACGCCACGAAGCGGGAGCGCCGTCGCCAGCGCCGCCGCGCCCGCCCTCATGGCCGAGCCCGCTAGCAACGGCGAAGTCCGGGCGCTCGTCGAGCGGATCGTGCTGGCTGCGGTCGGCGCGGCCGCGATGACCGCCGAGCGCGCCGACGCGCTCGCCGACGAGCTGGCGGAGCGGGGCATGGCCCGCCGGGACGAAGCGCGTGCGGTCATCGAGGACGTCACGAACCGGTGGCGCGGCGACGCCACCCGCCTCGGCGAGCGGGCGGGGACGACCCTCGACTGGGTCTTCCGCGAGCTCGGACTCGTGACGAAGGACGACCTCGAGGACCTCGAGCTCCGGATCGCGCAGCTGGAGCACCGGCTGAAGCTCCTGGAGGAGCCGCCCGCGAGGGATTCGACGCCCCCCGTGCAACACTGATCCCATGGCACAGGCGCCTCCGCGAAGCCTGGGGCGCATCTCGGAGATCGCCCAGATCGCCGTCCGCCACGGCTTCGGCTACTTCTTCCACCGGAACAAGCTGAGCGACCTCGTCCCCGCGGACGGGGACGGTGCCGCCGCGATCGAGGCGCCGTCGGAGCGCGGCCGCCACCTCCGGGAGCTGCTCGACGAGCTCGGCCCGACGTTCGTGAAGTTCGGGCAGCTGCTCTCGATGCGCCCCGACGTCCTGCCGCCGGACATCATCGCCGAGCTGCGGGGCCTCCAGGACGACGTCACGCCGTTCTCGTACGAGGAGGCCGAGCAGGTGATCCTCGAGGAGCTGGGCGAGCCGATCGAGCGGCTCTTCCGGGAGTTCGACCCGATCCCGATCGCCGCGGCCTCGATCGGCCAGGTGCACGCAGCGGTGCTGCCGAACGGGCGGCGCGTCGCCGTCAAGGTTCAGCGGCCGGGAGCGCCGCGTCAGATCGAGGCCGACCTCAACCTGATGTACCAGGCGGCGCGGCTCGCGAAGGAGCGCGTGCGTGCGCTCGACTTCATCGACGCGCACGGACTCGTCGACGAGTTCGCGCGCTCGATCCGCCAGGAGCTCGATTACCGGCTCGAGGCGCGCAACGCCGAGACCGTCCGCAAGAACTTCGCCGGCCACCCCCACGTCAAGGTGCCGCGCGTCTACTGGAGCTACACGCGGCCCCGCGTGCTGACGCTCGAGTACATCGAGGGCACGCAGCTCGCCGACATCGACACGCTTCCGTGGGAGCCGGAGGACCGGCTCCGCCTCGCGGAGGTTCTCACGCAGGCGTGGATGACGATGATCTTCCGGCACGGGTTCTTCCACGGCGACCCGCACCCGGCGAACATCCTCGTCCTCGCGCCCGACCGGGTCGGCCTCGTCGACTTCGGCCTCGCCGGCCGGCTGACCGACGAGGATGTGAGCAAGGCGACCCGGCTCTTCATCGACGTCTCGAACGAGAACATCGAGGCGCTCCCGAAGCGGCTCGCCGATCTCGGCGTCCGGTATCCGAAGGAGCGGGAGGAGGAGTTCGTCGCTGAGCTGCGGGAGCTCTTCTACCGCTACTACGGCGCCACCCTCGCGGAGATCGACCCGATGCAGGTCGTCCGGGAGGTCTTCGGGATGATCTACCGGATGAACCTCCGGCTCCCGACGAGGTTCGTCCTCCTCGACCGTGCGATCGCGACTCTCGGCTCCGTGGGCGTCGAGCTGTCGCCGGAGTTCAACGTCTTCGAGGTCGCCAAGCCGTACGCCCGCGGCCTCATGATCCACCGCTACACGCCGGCGCGGATCGCGGCCCGTGCGCAGCGGGAGAGCTGGAACCTCGCCCGCATCGCGGCCGAGGTTCCGTACCAGATGCACGACGTGCTCGAGCAGGCCCGTGACGGCCAGATCGAGGTCGGCTTCGTCCACAAGGGGCTCGACGAGTTCATGGATCGTCTCGTCCACACCATGAACCGGCTCGTCATCGCCCTGGTCGTCGCGGCCGGCCTGCTCGCTTCGAGTCTGCTCGGGATCTTCGCCACGGGCGGTCCCGAGATCCTCGGCATCAACGCCCTCTCCGTCGTGGGCTTCGTGCTCTCGGGGATTCTCGGGATCTGGCTGATGTGGGGCGTGCTGCGCTCCGGACGTCTCTAGCTCGCTTCCCCCGTTCGAGGGAGGCGCCGGGCCCGCGAGAGGGCGGATAGTGGAGAGGTGCGGCCCGGTTTTCGCCTGCCCTCACACCTGCACGGCCCATCGACGGTCTCGGCCGCTCTGCTCGCGGGCGTCGCGGTCTACGTCGCGCTGCTGCTGACGGACGTCGGCGGGAGCGGCTATAGCGCCGTGCGCGACGTCTTTTTCTACAACGCGCTGCTCGTTGCGTCGGCGGTCTTTTGCCTCGCCCGCGCGGTCGTGCGGGCCGACGCGCGGGTTCCTTGGGCCCTGGTCGGGATCGGGCTCGCCGCCTGGGTCGTCGGCGACCTCTACTACGAGGTCGCGTTCAAGAACGCCGACGAGGTGCCGTTCCCATCCGTCGCGGACGCGTTCTACCTCGCCTTCTATCCGCCCCTGTACGTCGGGCTCGCCCTCCTGCTTCGAAACCGGTTGCAAGACATCCGCAAGGACATCTGGGTGGACGGACTCATCGCCGGCCTCACGATCGCCGCGCTCGGCGCGGCGCTCGTGTTCGGTGTCGTCGTCGAGGGAACGGGTGGTGACCCGTGGGCGTTCTGGACGAACCTCGCCTATCCGTCCGCCGACCTCGGCCTCATCGGCGCCGTCATCGCGGTCATCGCGATGACCGGCTGGAAGGTCGACCGGGCTTGGGCGCTGATCCTGGTCGGCTGCCTCGTCTTCGGCGTCGCCGACACCGCGTACCTCTACGCGACCGCCGCAGGAACGTACAGCGAGGGGTCGCTGATGGACGCCGGCTGGGTGGCGGGGATCGCCCTGGTCTCGGTTGCGGCCTGGCAGCCGCGCCGCGCCGTCCTCGCCACGCGGGTGGAGGGCTTCTGGGCCTTCGCCCTGCCGACCCTGTTCGGAACGACGGCCCTCGCACTCCTCGTCTACGACCACTTCCGGCCGATCCACACGGTCGCGCTCGTGCTGGCGACGTGCGCGGTGGCGGCGGTGATCGGGCGCATGGTTCTGACGTTCAGGCGCAACGCACACCTGCTCGAGTCGAGCCGGCGGGACGCCGAGACGGACGCGTTGACCGGCCTCGCGAACCGGCGGCGCCTCCTACTCGACCTCGAGAACCGGATCGCGGCGGGGGTTCCGACGATCCTCGTGCTCTTCGACCTCGACGGCTTCAAGTCGTACAACGACGCCTTCGGGCACCCCGCCGGTGACGCGCTCCTCCACCGGCTCGCGCTCAGGCTCGGCGCCGCGGCGGAGCCGTACGGCCGCGCGTACCGGATGGGCGGCGACGAGTTCTGCGTGATCGCCGACGGCAGCTCGTTCGGCCGGGGCCAGATCATCTCCGCTTCCCTGCGGGCGTTGCGCGAGGCGGGGGAGGGGTTCGAGATCGGCTCGGCGTACGGCGCGGCCATCCTGCCCGACGAGGCGATCGAGCTCTCCGAAGCGATGCGAATCGCCGACACGCGCCTGTACGGCAACAAGGACAGCCGGCGGGCGTCTGCCGGCCGGCAGACGCGCGAGGTGCTGCTCAGCGCGCTCGGCGAGCGCGACGCCGGCCTGCTCGGCCACCACTCTGCCGTCGCGCGGCTCGCGCGGACCGTGGGCGCGAAGCTCGATCTCGCCGAGTCGGAGCTGAACGACCTGGCGCTCGCCGCGGAGCTGCACGACGTCGGAAAGCTGGCGATCCCCGACTCGATCCTGTCCAAGGAGGGTGCGCTGACCGAGGACGAGTGGGTCTTCGTCCACCGGCACACGGTAATCGGCGAGCGGATCCTCTCCTCGGCGCCGGCCCTGGCGCGCATCGCGCGGGTCGTGCGCTTTACGCACGAGCGTGTTGACGGGATGGGTTATCCCGACGGGCTCGCCGGCGACCAGATACCGCTGCTCTCCCGGATCATCGCAGCCTGCGACGCGTTCCACGCGATGGTCGAGGACCGTCCGTACCGGGCCGCGATCAGTGAGGAGCACGCCGTCGCCGAGCTCAGGCGCTGCAGCGGCACGCAGTTCGACCCGGCGGTCGTCGAGGCGCTCGTCGAGGCGCGGCGCGAGCTCGGCCTGCAGCTGGTCGCTTAGGGTCGCGCCGCCTCTGGATTCTTCGGCGCAGATCCGCGCGAAAGGACATCTGTCCGGCGCGAAAGGGCGTTGGTAGCGTCGCCCGCATGACCAGCGCGCTGCTCCTGGCCGAACCGGAGTCCGCGACGCGGGGCTTCCTCGAGCGGCACCTCACGCAAGACGGCTTCAACGTCGTAGGGGCGGGCGACCGCGAGGCCGTCGAGCTCGTCGAGCGGTCGCGCCCGGATCTCGTCCTCGCCTGCGACTCGCTGGCGCTGGAGCTCTGCCGGCGCGTGTCCGGCGTCCCCGTGATCGTGCTGGGCCGTCCCGATGCCGACGCCGTCGACCGCGTGCGCGCGCTGGCAGGCGG
>DASSUI010000072.1:0-48764 GCA_035707105.1 Gaiellaceae bacterium
GGCGCCGCGCGGTGGCGGAGATGCGTCAGGACGAGCTCGCCGGCCGCGCCGTCGGCCATCTCGATCGCGTCGCCCGTCTCGGGCTCGATCAGCTCGGCGTGGACGAAGCCGCGGGCGCCGAGGTGCATGCCGTCCTGCTCCTCGCACTCGCCCCACAAGGAGACGCCGATGTCGCCGATCCCCATCGCCTCGGTGACGCGGGCGCCCCAGCCCTCCTCCAGGCGGGCGCGGAACGCCGCCTCGCCGCCGCCCGGCTCGCCGGCGACGAGGACGCGCTCGACGCTCGAGCCGCGGAGGTCGGCCTTCTCGGCGAGGTAGGCGGCGTACGACGGGGTCAGGACGACCGCCTCGGGGCGGAGCAGCTCGATCGCCTGCAGGAGCCGGTCGGTGTTCCCGGTCCCGACGGGGATGTGCGTGAGGCCGATCCGGTCGAAGGCGGCAAGGGCGGCGCCGGCCACGAACGGCCCGGCGTTGTACGTGCTCACGATCCGCTGGCCGGCCGTCACGCCGGAGGCCGCATAGCTCCGCGCCGAGCCGGTCACCCAGTCGTCGAGGTCGGACGCGGTGAGCGGGATGTAGCTCGGCGTGCCCGTCGTGCCGCTGGTGGAGTAGATGCGGACGATCTCGGCCGGCTCGGTGCACAGATGGGCGCCGAAGGGGTTGTCGGCGGTGACAGTCGCGCGCAGCTCGTCCTTCTCGGTCAGCGGGAGCTGGCCGATCTCGGCGAGCGCGCCGACGCCGGCGCCTGCGAGCTTCCGGCGGTAGAAGGGCGAGCGCTCGAGCAGGTACTCGAGTTGCGTGCGGTAGCTCCGGTCGTCGAGCGCGAGCTGCTCCTCCCACGGAAGCGTCTCGGGCTCAGCGCTCGTACTCGATCGCCTCCTCGGCGGCACGGGCCAGCGTGAACCCCAGCGGGTGGTCCCGCTCCTCGGCCAGGTGCGCGAGCAAGCCGGCAGTCCGGGCGAGGATCGGCACCGCCTTGACCGCGCTCGGCGTGAAGCCCAGGTCGAGCATCACGGCGGCGATGGGAAGCGACACGTTCATCGCCAGCGGCTTCGCCCAGACTTCGGCGACGGCTCCCCGCAGCGACCTGGCGAGCTCGACGTGAGGCCCGCTCACGCCCCGGGCGTCGGCCAGCTCCAGGATCCGTTCTGCTCGGGGGTCGAGCGGCCGGTGAACAGGGTGCCCGAAGCCGGGCACCTTCCCGCCGGCCGCGTGAATCTCGCGTGCGACGTCGTGAACGTCCCGGCCGTCGGCCCGCGCGCGCTCGAGCAGCCGCGCGCACTCCTCGGCGGTTCCGAGGACAACCGGCCCACACCCGAGGATCCCCGCGGCGACGGCGCCCTGGAGCGACCCGGGATCGGCCGCGAGCGTCATCCGCGCGGCGACGTTCGACGGCATCATCCCGTGCTCGGCGATCGAGACCAGCAGCAGGTCGAGGAAGAAGCGTTGCTCCTCGGTCGGCTCCTCTCCGGTCAGCAGGAGATGGACGTACTCCGTGAACGTGAGTCGGCCCATGAGGTCGCCAGTCAGGTCTCGACCCCGGACCTCGACCCGGTCCGGGTACGCCCGGCTGATGCGGCTGGTGGGCGGTCCGGCCTCCACGCCGCGAACCTACTACGAGCGTCGCGCGCGCAGCCCCGTTTCCTTCCGCGACCCTCGCTCCCACCGGTAGGTTCGGCCGGAACAGTCACGGAGAGGAGCGCGCATGAGCATCCGAATCGGCGACACCGCGCCGGACTTCCAGGCCGAGACGACCGAGGGCCCGATCTCGTTCCACGAGTGGGTCGGCGACTCCTGGGCGGTGCTGTTCTCGCACCCGAAGGACTTCACGCCCGTGTGCACGACCGAGCTCGGCTACATGGCGAAGATCAGGCCGGAGTTCGACCGGCGGAACGTCAAGGTGATCGGCCTCTCGGTGGATCCGATGGAGAACCACGACGGCTGGATTCGCGACATCGAGGAGACGCAGGGCCACGCTCCGAACTACCCGATCATCGCCGACCCGGACTTCGCGGTGTCGAAGCTGTACGGGATGCTGCCGGCGACCGTCGAGGGCGACGCGTCAGAGCGGACGCCCGCCGACAACCAGACGGTGCGAAACGTCTTCGTCATCGGTCCCGACAAGACGGTCAAGCTGATCCTCGTCTACCCGATGACGACCGGGCGCAACTTCGACGAGGTGCTGCGCGTGATCGACTCGCTGCAGCTGACGGCGAAGCACAAGGTCGCCACCCCGGCGAACTGGCAGCAGGGCGACGACGTGTTCATCGCCGGCTCGGTGTCGAACGACGAGGCGAAGGAGACGTATCCGGAGGGCTGGGAGGAGCCCCGCCCGTACATCAGGATCGTGCCGCAGCCGTCCTGAGCCGCGCAGTTTCGGCGAGCCGCTCGAGAACGTCGGCGGCCGCGCCGGGCCCGCCCGCCGCTGCGAACGCCTCGGCGATCCGCTCGGCGCCCGGCCGAAGCTCGATCGCGCGGTAGACCGCCTCACGGAGCCGCAGAGGGCTGAGCTTCCGCGCCGGAAGACGAACGCCAGCGCGCGCCGTC
Source organism: Gaiellaceae bacterium (assembly GCA_035707105.1). Lineage (GTDB taxonomy): Bacteria > Actinomycetota > Thermoleophilia > Gaiellales > Gaiellaceae > JACDAN01. The sequence continues at coordinate 2,548 of DASSUI010000072.1, forward strand.
TCAACGCGGCGTGCGACCTCCGGCTGATCTCGTCCGAACGGAATCGCGACGACCGGAACGCCGTGAACGAGGGCCTTCTGTGTGCTGCCCATTCCGGCGTGGCAGACGACGCAGGCGGCGCGGGCGAGCACCGGGAGGTGGGGTACGTACCGCTCGACGTGCACGTTGTCGGCCTGCGGCAGACCGGCAGGATCCACGTCCGCGGTCGTCACCAGGACCTCGAACGGCTCACCGGCGAGCGCCTCGCACGCGACCTCGGCGAGTCGCCGGTCGTTCTGGAAGAGGGTCGAGCAGCTGACGAGGACCACCGGCCGCCTTGCCTCCTCGAGCCAGGCCGGAGCCTCGCCCGGCGGTTCCCAGATCCCTGGCCCGACGAGCTCGAGCTGCGGAGGCCAGTCGCGCCGCGGGTACTCGAACGGCTCCGCCGTGTAGGCGACCACCCGCCGGGCGGCGAGGTAGACGTCGTCGAGCGTCCGGACGCGCGGGAGACCCAGCTCGGCACGGATCGGGTTCAGGTGCGAGCCGATCATGCGCTCCAGTCCGCCGAGCGCCACAGTTCGGACCATGCGGTCGCGGAACCGGCCGATCACGTCGTGCCGCGGTGCGAGCCCGAGCCCGAACGGCGGCGCGTCCCGCGACGGAAGCGGCACTGCGGAGACGAGCGAGAACGCCCAGGGCAAACCCGAGCGCTCGGCGGCCGCGGCGGCGCCCCAGGCGCCCTCGTCCACGAAGAGGACGTCCGGGTGCTCGGCCTCGATCGCGCGCTCGAGGTCCGGGACCTGGAAGCGCGCGCGCTCGCCGAACTGGCGCAGCCCGGAGACGAGCGCACCGAAGCGTGTCCGGGCGCGCCAGTCGTCCGGCTCGAAGGTCGCGATCTCGGGCGCCAGCGGCTCGGCGTCGAGCCCTTCGGCGCGGAGGAGCGCTGCTTCGTGGGCGCCGCAGCGCACGGCGACGCGATGGCCGCGCCGGCGGAGCTCCAGCAAGGTGGGCACGAGCGGGTACAGCCGCCCCGGGACCGCGTCGACGTAGGCCAGGAACGTCGCCGTCACAGGATTCCTCCGATAACCAGGAGCGCGATGCATGCGCCGAGCACGACCGGGCACGCCTTGAACCACGCCACGGGCGTCCGTGCGCCGGTGAACGTCGTCAGCACGGCGATCGCGGCGAGCAGGCCGGCCGACGTCCAGTAGACCGCCACGCCCACGTCGTCGTCTGCTCCGCCCGCCAGCGTCACCGCGGCAACGAGCACGCCGACGAAGATCAGGGTCATGCCCTCCGCGACCCACTCCATCGTGAGCAGGCGTCGGTTGTCGTTCGAGATGCGGCCGAAGCCCGCGACGACCGAACTCGTCGGAATCAGGTGCGCGACACCCCAGAAGGCGACGGCGACCGCCGCCCCGTAGACGAGGAGGCTGCCATCCATGGATCCTCCTTCCGACCCACGAGAAGCATGGCGCGCCGACGGTCCCGGGCCATCGGGGAATGCGCTGAAGCGGGCTCGGGGATCGGCCGGACCCCCGAGCCCGCAAGCGTCGCTCAGCGCAGCGAGACCGCGACCTGCTCGAGGAGGTCGAGGGCGTCCTGGAGACCCTCCTCCATCCCGGACTCGATGTGCATGTCCCGAGCCTGCTTGCTCGAGTGCTGGACGAGGATCTCGAGCGTCGTGCGCCCGTCGGCCTCGGTGAAGGTGGCCGTGTTCACCGCCTCCTCGTCGGGGTAGCCCTCGAAGATCTCGGTCGACACGATCCGCTCGTTCGGGACGATCTCGCGGTACTCGCCGTGGAAGCCGACCTCCGTGCCGCCGTCGGCCACCATCACGTACCGCCACTTTCCGCCGACCCGGAGGTCGATCTCGGCGACCGTCATCTCGCCGCGCTTCGCGTGCCACCACTGCCTGACGAGCTCGGGCGTCGTGAACGCCTTGTAGACGAGCTCCTTCGGCGCGTCGAACTCCCGCGTGATCAGGATCTGCTCGTCGGCCGGGAGCGTCACCGTCGCCGTTCCGCTACTCGTCGCTTTCATCTGCCTCCTCCTTCTCCTTGAGGTCCTCGAGCACGGCGTCGAGCCGGTCGAACCGATCCGACCACAGGCGCTCGTACTCCTTGACCCAGTCGTGGATGGGCTTGAGCGCCCGGCCGTTCAACCGGTACAGCCGCTGCCGTCCTTCGTCGCGCACGTCGACCGCCCCCACCTCTCGTAGAACCCGCAGGTGCTTCGACACCTGCGGCTGGGCGAGCCCCAGCTGACGGACCAGGTCGTTCACGGGGCGCTCGCCGCCGGCAAGGGCGTCCAGGATCTGCCGCCGCCGGGGCTCCGCCACCGCGTTGAACGCGTCCGCGGTCGTTGCTGCTCGTGCCATGCTGGCATGATATACCCATATAGGAATATGTCAACGCACAGCGGCCGCTTGAAAGCCGGCCGAGATCAGGCGATCCGCGTGAGCTCCATGATCCAGTTCGGGTCGAAGGTTCGCCCGCCGTCGAACGAGAACGACTGCTCCCAGTGCGCGGACGACGGGGTGATCCCGGTCCAGTCGTAGCGCACCTTGAGCTCGTGGCCATCGATGGTGTCGTCGCACTCGAAGCGTCCGACCCCGTCGTGGAAGCTGCCGACGACGGGAGTGTCGAGCAGCCCGCCGCCGACGGTCGAGGCCCACCAGATCCGCCAGACGTTCGCACCGGGCTCGAACAGGCGGAACCCACAGCCGTGAAAGTTCTCGCGGCCCGGGAAGCTGGGCGCCGAATACAGGTCGACGTTTCCGAGTCCCCCAAGGATCGGCCTGCACTCGGAGCTGGCGTCGAACTCGAGCCAGAGGCCGGGTTCCTCAGCGAGCGGATCCTCTCGTTTGCGGTTCGCGATCCGCCAGCGGCCGAACAAGAAGTCGAAGTCGCTGCGGCCGTCGACCTGGCGGGCCGGAACCGAGGTTGTTTGCTCAGCCATGTTGACTCCTTCCTTCGACGTCGCTTACAGCGCGCGTGCCGCCTCGGGCGGTAGCGCCAGACATGCCGGCGAGTCGCCGTCGAGCAGGGACCGGGAGGTCGGAGCCAGACGGAGCGCTTGCGGCGGCCGCGTCGGCTCGAGCTTTCGCACGGCCCGGGAGACCGCCTGGCTCGAGCGCCAGACATGCTCCGCGCCGCTGCCGTCGGCGAAGCCTGCGAACCACACCAGTACGTTCTCGCCCTCCCGCACCGGCAAGGCGGGAAACGTGTTCTCGCTCGCCTCCGTGAGATAGCAGCCGAGAATGGAGCCGCCGCTCTCCGCGACCGCAGGCAGGACAGCCTCGTCGATGCAGGTGAGAGCCGATGCCGCCTCGTCTCCGGCCTCGAGGTTGAAGATCGCCGCCTCCACGACGCCGCGACCGTCGCCGCCGAGGGCGCGGCGGAACGAACCCCCAAGCCTGAACGTGGAATCCGAGCGGGCCGGGCGCAGAAGCAGGACGTTCTCGCAGTCGACCATCGTCGCGTTGGCCGCGTCCCTGTGGGCGCGCCACACCGGGCCGGAGTAGAAGTCGGTGAGGCTCCGCCTCCGCGCGTCCATGCTCGGGAACCCGCGCAGCCAGACGAACCGATCGGGGTGGTCGAGGTCGCGAAACTGGCCGATGACGTCGATTCCCACCGCTTCCTGCGACTCCACGAAGGTCGAGTCGAAGAGGTCGATCAGCTCGTCGCGCCGCCCGGGCAGAAGGGCGTACTGACGGAGCTCGACGATCGGCGACCGGCCCGTCGAGGCCTGTGCCTGGCCATACACGGCGGAAATGGTGCCGGTACGTTGGCCTCGTGGACAGGGCCACGACGGAGACAATCGATGAGGCCAGATGGCTGCAGCTCGAGCGCTCGCCCGACGAGACGCTTCGCGCCGCACTCGTGCGCACGCTTCGCGACGCGATCCTGGCTGGAGCGCTGCGCGAAGGCGTACGGCTGCCGGCATCGAGAACGCTCGCCCGCCAGATCGGCGCCTCGCGTGGCGTGGTCAGTGACGCGTACGGTCAGCTTGAGGCTCAGGGCTTCCTCGTGGTCCGCCCGCGGTCGGCCCCGGTCGTCGCCGCGACCATCCCCGGCCCCACGAGACGCCGGCGTCCTGCGGAGCTCACGTCCCCGCCCCCGAGGTTCGACCTCACGCCCACGACTCCCGACGTGACACTGTTCCCCCTCAACCGGTGGCTGGCCGCGGCACAGCAGGTCGCTCGTCGGGCGGGGTCCCTCGCGCTGGACTACCGGGAACCGAGGGGCGAACGCGCGCTGCGGGAGGCGCTGGCCGACCACCTCGGCCGCACGCGCGGCGTGATCGCGGACCCGGAGGAGATCGTCGTCGTCCAAGGCACCGCACAGGGTGTGGACCTGCTGCTGCGCGTCCTGCGTGCGAGAGGCGCGATGCGGATCGGGGTGGAGGATCCATCGCACACGACCCAGCGCGAACGGGCGCGTGCGCTGGGGTTCCGCCTTCAACCGCAACCCGTCGACCGCAACGGGATGCTCCTGACGGGTCTGGAAGCGGACGCAGTCCTGGTCACTCCTGCGCACCAGTTTCCGACCGGCTCGGTGCTCAGCGGCGAACGGCGACGGGAGCTGCTCGCGTGGGCCGAGCAACACGACGGCTTGATCGTCGAGGACGACTATGACTCGGAGTTCCGGTACGACCGAGCGCCGGTACGTGCGTTACAGGGTCTCGCGCCGAGCCGAGTCGTACACCTGGGCACCGTCTCGAAGACACTCGCGCCCGGCCTCAGGCTCGGCTGGGTCGTCGTTCCGGCCGAGCTCGCGGACGAGGCGGCCCAGACGAAGCGGCTCCTGGACGACTTCTCCCCGTCCCTCGACCAGCTGACGCTCGCCGAGCTCTTTCGCCGGGGTCAGTACGACCGCCATCTTCGCCGCGCGCGCGGCACCTATCGACGACGGCGAGACCGTCTGCTCACGGCGCTCGCCCGCCGTCTTCCCCAACTGCCGATCGAGGGAGTCGCAGCGGGCGTTCACATGCTGCTCGGCCTCCCTGCGGGCGTCAACGACGTCGCGATCTCCGAGGCGGCGACCCGAGAGCGCATCCGTGTGCCGCCGCTCTCGTCGTTCTGCGTCAAGCCGGCGAACCAGGGTGGCCTCGTGATCGGGTACGGAAGGCTGCACGAGTCGGCCGTGGAACCCGCCGCCCGGGCACTGGCCGCCGTGATCCGGGCACACCTGTAATCGCCTCCGCAGCGCCCCCGCATCTGTCCGGATCCGGCGCGAGTTCGCGCCGGCATTCCTCCACGCTGACGGACGAAGCCGCCCCCGCCAACCGGCTCTCCTCGAAGGAGGACCCTATGCGTCGAATCGCGTACCTCATCCTGCTCGCCGGCTCCCTTGCCGCACTCGCCGCCGTCTCGACCCAGGCGTCGAACGGCAACCCGAACGCGGCGGTCTTCCCGCGGTTCTCGCATCCCTACGGCGCCGACATGGCGACCTGGGGAGAACGAGCATCGCAATGGGTGTACGCCCAGCCGCTCGACCGCAGCCCACTTTTCGATCCGACCGGCGCGAACTGCGCCGTCGCCCAAGAGGGCCCTGTGTGGTATGTCGCGCGGATCGCCGGTCCGCCCGTGTTCAGCGGCGAACGCTGGTGCACGATCCCGCACGGCAAGTCGCTCCTGCTCTACATCGGCGCCGTCGTCGACACGTACCCGTGCCCGTTCGACTGGCATCCGGCCCCCGGTCAGTCGCTCTACGACTTCTTGATCGCAGACGCCAAGTTCTGGATGGACACGGTCGACTTTCTCGAGGTGTCACTCGACGGTCGGCAGGTGAACGACGTGATGGACTACCGGTTCGCATCGGACGATCTCTTCACGATCACGGGCGACCCGAGCCTGCGCCTGAACCTCGATCCGTGCATCACCGGCTCGCCCCAACCGGCGGTCGTAGACGGTTTCTTCCTGATGTTCAAGCCGCTAACACGGGGCGAGCACACGATCGTCGTCCACGGCACGAACACGATCGGCCACGACAAGCGGTTCACGTACCACCTGACGATCGAATAGATCTCGACGGGGCCTCCCCCGTTCTCCCGCAGAGCCGGGTCGGCCGGGCCGGCCCGGCTCCTGCGCCGCGCCTTCCATCCGGCTCCACGATGTCCGGATCCGACCGGTCGGAGGCGGCTGCGATCGCTATACGTGACTGTGTGAACGCGTATGGAGCGGTCGTCACGACGGGCATCTACTGCCGACCCGGCTGCACCGCCCAGCCTCGCGCCGAGAACGTCCGCACCTATGCGCTGGCGGCCGCAGCGGAGGCAGCCGGGTACCGGGCATGCCTCCGCTGCCGCCCCTACCGGTCAGCGCAGCCGATGTGGGCGAGCGGCCCGGAGCTCGTCTGCCGCGCCGTCGGCTTGATCCTCGACGGCGCCCTCGACGGCGGAACCGAAGTCGGCCTCGGTGCTCGGCTCGGCGTCTCGGCTCGGCACCTTCGTCGTCTCTTCGTCCACCACCTGGGCGTGACGCCGGACGGGCTCGCGCGCTCGGCCCGGACGCATTTCGCCCGGCGCTTGCTCGACGACACCGATCTCAGCATCCTGGAGATCGCATTCGCCGCCGGTTTCGGGAGCGTGCGGCAGCTCAACCGAGCGTGCCGCGACGTCTTCCGCATGGCGCCGCGCGAGCTGCGCGCACGGCGGCGCGTGACCGACCGCCTGGCCGCCGACGGCGGCCTCGTCCTCCGGCTGCCGTTCAGGGGCCCGCTCGACTGGCAAGCGATGCTGGACTACTTCTCCTCACGCGCAATCCCGGGCGTCGAGCATGTCTCCGGAGGGATCTACCGGCGTACGATCATCCTCGAGGGCGACCCGGGTGTTCTCGAGCTCCTCCCCGGAGCGGACGATCACCTCTTGCTGCGCGCGCACCTGCCGCACTGGAGGGATCTGATCCATATCGTGGAGCGCGCCCGGCGGATCCCGAGCCTCGATCTGGATGTCGACGAGCCGGCGGGCCACCTCGGTGACGACCCGATCATCGGGCCGCTCGTGCAGGCCAGGCCGGGACTCCGCGTCCCGGGCACATGGGACGCGTTCGAGACGGGAGTCCGGGCCATCATCGGTCAGCAGATCACGGTCCCTGCCGCGAACACGATCGCCGGCCGGCTCGTCGAGCGCCTCGGCACCCCGGTCGCCGGCCTCGGCCAGCTCGGGTTGACACACACGTTCCCGTCCTCGGAGACGCTGGCGACCGCCGATCTCGATGGTCTCGGCCTGACCAGCGCGAGGGCGAGCGCGATCCGCTCCTTCGCAGAGGCCGTCACGGGCGACGCGATTCGCCTCGACCGCAGCATCAGCCTCGACCGGCTCGTCGCTTCCGTCATGGCAGTGGACGGGCTCGGGCCCTGGACGGCCCAGTACCTCGCTCTGCGGCTCGGTGAGCGCGACGCCTGGCCGATCACAGACGTCGGCCTGCAGCGCGCCCTCTCGCGACGCGTCCGCCGACGCGCCGCCTCACTCGGCGAGCTCGCAGAGCGCTGGCGGCCGTGGCGAGCGTTCGCGGCGACGCACCTCTGGGTCGCGGACAGCACGCACCGAGGCCTCGTTGCACGAGTTGACGCAGCGTAGGTCGAGCGCGGGAGCGTCCGACGATCCGATGCCCGTGTTGGACATCAGGACGTACAAGCTCGTTCCAGGCGCTCGCGCGGACTTCGACCGGATCTTCCGGGAGGAGGCTCTGCCCATGCTCGAGCGGTTGGGAATCGAGGTCGTTCTCTACGGCCCGTCGACCGCGGACGACGACGGCTACTGCCTCATCCGCGCGTTCTCGTCAGCTGCAGAGCGGGACGAGCTGCTCGGCGCGTTCTACGGCAGCGAGGAGTGGCAGCGGGACTACGCGGCCGAGGTCTCGGGGCTGATCGAGGCGTACCACGCGGTGGTGGTCGAGCTGACGCCGGCGATCGAGGACCTCCAGGCCTCCAGGCTCGCGCCGGAAGAATCTTAGTTACACTCAGATTCTGATCGACTATCAGATGTCGCCGGATGCGCGCACATGGCGACGAGAATGAACCGTGGACGGCCGCCGACGTCGCGGACCAGTCGGGTCGCATCGCCGTGGTGACCGGCGCCGGTGGCGGCCTCGGGCTGGAGACTGCGAAGGTGCTCGCCGCGCGAGGGGCCACTGTCGTCCTGGCATGCCGAGACAGCGTGAAGGCCGTGCGGGCGAGGAGACGAATCCAGGCCGGTGCCGCCCGAGCGGACGTTCAGATCGTGCGGCTCGATCTTGTCTCGCTCGCGTCGGTTCGCGAGGCCGCCGAAGAGCTTCGCTCCGCCCACTCCCGGCTGGGCCTGCTGATCAACAACGCGGGCGTGATGACGGTTCCCTACCAGCGGACAGAAGACGGCTTCGAGCGGACGCTGGCCACCAACCACCTCGGCCACTTCGCCTTCACCGGTTTGTTGCTGGACCGACTCCTGGCGGCCGCCGGCTCGCGGATCGTGACCGTGAGCAGCCTGGCCCACCGGCGCGGCGTCATCCGCTTCGACGATCTTCAATCCGAGCGCGGCTACAAGCCGGCCGAGGCCTACGACCAGTCGAAGCTGGCCAACCTGCTGTTCACGTACGAGCTGCAGGCCCGTCTCGAAGCGGCTGCCGCGCGCACCGTCGCGCTCGCCGCCCATCCCGGCAACGTTCCTACCGCCCTGTGGCAGACGAGTTCGAGGCTGGAGCGCGCGCTGATCAGCCCCCGCCTGCGGGTGCTCAACTTCTGGCTGGCGCAGAGCCCCGAGCAGGGGGCCCTGCCCACGCTACGCGCTGCGGTCGATCCGTCCGCCCGGGGCGGCGAGTACTACGGCCCCTCCGGCCTGTTCGAGTTCAGCGGATACCCGACCCGCGTGCAGTCGAGCGCTCGGTCACGCGACACCGTCGACCGGCGGAGACTCTGGGAGATTTCCGAGCGGCTGACCGGGGTCACGTACCGCGTTCCGAAGGCGTCCGGGCCGGAGGGCGACGACGGAGGATGCGATTGACCCTCGAGAACGGCAGCGAGGGCTCCGCAGCGCCTCGCGGCTCCCGCTCGCTTTCCGGGCAGGGCAGAGCCGGGCGCTACCACCACGGCGCTCTGCGGGCGGCACTGATCAGTACCGCCGTCGAGCTCATCGGCGAGGGCGGTGTTCACAACTTCTCCCTGGCCGAAGCGAGCCGCCGGCTCGGTGTCGCCGTCAGCGCGCCCTACGCCCATTTCGCCGACCGTGACGACCTCCTGGCGGCAGTCGCGGTTCATGCCTACGAGGTCTTCCATGCAGAGCTCCTGGCAGAAGTGGGCCGGTTCGAGACCCCTGGCGATCGCCTGGCCGCCGTGGCCCGCGCGTACGTGCGATTCGCCGGTGCCCACCGGCCGCTCTTCGACCTGCTCTTCGAGGCCGGGCTGGACAAGGACCGCCATCCGGCGGTCAAGGCAGCCGAGCAGCCGATCGACGACGCCTTCTTCGAATGCGTGCGCGCGATCTCCCGCGGCGAAGAAACCCGAACCCGTAACCTGGCCACTGCGATCGAGGCCACGGCTCATGGTCACGCGAGGTTGCTCCTCGACGGCGCTTTCGGCCACGGAGAGGAAGCGATCGAGCAGGCAGCCGACCGCGCGGGTCGGGCGACGCTGGCGCTGGTCGAAAGCCGCCGCCTGCTGTAGCAGGCCCTCGTGCGTGCCGCCTCTCGCGAGCGCGAAGCGAAAGGTGTCGTTCGGAGCAGGGATCGGACTTGCCGAATCACGTCGCGCGGCTTATGAAGTACGCGTGCCGCTCCGCTTGCGCCCAGTCGCCGACGACGAGCTCGCATCGTTTGTGGCCTCGACCAGGGACGGCTACGCGCGCAGCATGGTCAACGATGCCGGCATGGGCGAGGAGGAAGCCGACGAGAAGGCGGAACGGGACTTCGCGCTGCTCGTCCGCGAAGGGCGTCCGGTCGCAGGCCAGCAGCTTTTCATCCTCGAGGAGACGGAGACGGGCGAGCGTCTCGGACGCATCTGGCTCGGAGAGCGCAGCCCCGGGCCGATTGGGTTCCTCTACGACATCCACATCGAGGAAGGCGCCCGGGGTCGCGGGCTCGGCCGCGAGGCGATGCTGCTCGTCGAGCAGGAGGCGCGCCGTCGCGGGTTCGTCGAGATCCGGCTGAACGTCTTCGGCGGCAACGAGACCGCACGCCAGCTCTATCGCTCGCTCGAATACGTCGAGTTCGCGATCGGGATGCGAAAGCGGCTTCTCTAGACAGGCTCTACCGTCGTCGAGCGCCTTGTGTTCGCCGAACGGCCTTCCTAGCATCGACGCATGCTGACCTGCGCGAACTGCGGCGCCGAGAACCGTGAAGGCGCACGGTTCTGCGACGCCTGCGGCCGGCCGGTCGCCTTGACTGAGGCAGCAGAGCCGTTCCGCAAGACGGTCACCGTCCTCTTCTCCGACGTCGTCGGCTCTACCTCGCTCGGGGAGCAGCTCGATCCGGAAGCGCTCTCGCAGGTCATGACCGAGTACTTCGACGGGATGCGGCCGATCGTCGAGCGCCACGGCGGGACGCTCGCAAAATTCGTCGGCGACGCTGTCCTAGCGGTTTTCGGGATCCCGACCTTGCACGAAGACGATGCCCTGCGGGCCGTGCGGGCGGCGGTCGAGATGCGGACGGAGCTCGGACGGCTCAATGCGGAGCTCGAACGACGCTTCGGCCTCACCCTCTCGACCCGAACTGGTGTCAACACCGGGCCGGTCGCGGGAGTCGGCCTCATCCCCGACCACAATTTCGTCGCGGGTGACACGGCGAACGTTGCTGCGCGGCTCCAGCAGCTCGCGGAAGGCGGCGAGATCCTGCTCGGCGAGGCCACCTATCGCCTCATCCGCCACGCCGCGGATGCCGAGCTGCTGCCGCCGGTCGAGCTGAGGGGGAAAGCGGCGCCTCTGGCGGTCTATCGGCTGCGAGAGGTTGGAACCGGAGGGGGGCTTCCGCGGCGTCTTCACGCGCCGATCATCGGGCGGGAGCGCGAGCGCGGACTGCTGGCAGAAGCCTGGGAACGCGTCGCGTCCGAACGGACACCCCATCTCTTCACGGTGCTCGGTGCCGCCGGCGTGGGGAAGTCGCGTCTCACGGACGAGTTCCTCGGCTCGCTCGCAGGCGCACGGGTCCTCCGGGGTCAGTGTCTCTCCTACGGCAACGGCATCACGTTCTGGCCGGTCGTCGAGATCCTCGTCCAGCTACTCGGGAAAGAACCGGCGGCGCGCCTCGAGGAGCTCGGAGTCGACACGATCGCCGCCGGGCGGATCGCCTCCTTCCTCGGACGCCGAAGTGAGGCGTCTTCGGTGGACGATCTCTTCTGGGCGGTGCGAAAGACGCTCGAGGCCGCGGCAGCCCGGGCGCCGCTGATCGTCCGGTTCGACGACGTGCACTGGGGAGAAGAGGCCTTCCTCGACCTCGTCGAGCACGTTGCCGACTGGACCCGCGAGGCCCCGATTCTGCTGCTCTGCCTCGCGCGGCCCGATCTCGTCGAAAGACGCCCCGCCTGGATGGGCATCAGACCGAACGCCACCTCGGTGCTCCTCGAGCCACTTTCCCCGGGGGAGTCCATGCGGGTCCTGGAGGGGCTCGGCGGGCCCGACGACGAGCGCGTGCGCCGGCGAATCCTCGTGGCAGCAGAAGGCAACCCCCTCTTCCTCGAGGAGATGGTGGCGATGGTGGAGCACGGCGGCGATGTCGCAGTCCTCCCGCCCACGATCCACGCCTTGCTCGCGGCTCGGCTCGACCAGCTCCCCGGCGGAGAGCGCGCCGTGCTCGAACGGGCCGCAATCGAGGGCCAGGTCTTCCACTGGGGCGCGCTGCGTGCGCTCATGCCCGACGAGCCCGAGCTCAGCGGCCGGCTCCAAGCGCTCGTTCGAAAGGAGCTCTTGCGGCACGAGCGGCCACAGTTCGAGGGGGAGGACGCATTCGGCTTCCGCCACCTCCTCATCCGCGATGCCGCCTACGAGGCGCTGCCGAAGCGAACGCGCGCAGAGCTGCACGAGCGCTTCGCACGCTGGCTCGAGGAGCATGGGGGCGCGCTGGTGGAGCGAGAGGAGCTCGTCGGCTATCACCTCGAGCAGAGCTACCGATACGCGACAGAGCTCGGCGCCGCCGACGCGCACGCGCTGGAGGCGGCCGCGCGGGCGGCCGACCTGCTGACGGTCGCGGGGCGACGCGCGTTCGCCCGCGGCGACATGGCCGCCGCTGCCGGCCTCCTGCGCCGGGCGGCGGCGCTGCTCGAGCTCGATCCGCCCCGAAGGCTGGAGCTTCTGCCCGAGCTGGGGCGGGCGTTACGGTTCGCCGGCCACGCGGCCGACGCCGAGGCGATATTGCGCGAGGCGATCGACAGGGCAACGGCGACCGGCGATCGCCGCCTGGTGCTCCTGAGCCAGGTCGAGCATGCATTCCTGCGCCTGAACACGGATCCCGGCGTCGAGACGGAGGACACGATTCGCGTGGCCGAGCGGGCCCTCGCCGTGTTCGAGGAGCTCGGCGACGAAGCTGCTCTCGCACGGGCCTGGGCACTCATCGGGCATGCGAACTGGCTGCTCTGTCGCAGTGAGCGGATGGAGGAGGCGTTCACGCGCGCGCTCGAATCCACGAGGCGAGCGGGGGACCCTCGCGAGGAAGGGTGGATCCTGCGGATGCTCGCGCTCGTCTACTGCCACGGGCCGACGCCGGTCGAGGAGGCGATCGCGCTTTGCGAGGAGATTCTCGAGCTCGGGCGCGGTCACGCAGCGATCGAGGTCTCGACGCGGGCGAAGATCGCGGGGCTGGAGGCCATGCGAGGTCGCTTCGAGCTGGCTCGCGAGCTCTACCTTCAATGCAGGGCGGTCGGCGAGGAGTTCGGGGTCGGTCCCGTGCTTGGGGCGCTGCCCAACTACTCCGGACCGATCGAGCTGCTGGGGGGAGACCCGGAAGCAGCGGAGCAGGAGCTGCGGGCGGGTTGCCGCGCGCTCGAGGAGCTGGGCGAGACGTCTGTGCTCTCGACGACCCAAGCGCTCCTCGCACGCACGCTCGAGCGCACGGGGCAGCTCGACGAGGCGGAGGAGCAGACGCTCTTGAGCGAGCGGAACGCCTCACGCGACGACCTCGCCTCCCAGACGACGTGGCGCGGGGTGCGTTCCCGGATTTTCGCCCGGCGCGGCGAGTTCGAGCAGGCCCGGCAGCTGGCGCGGGAGGCGGTCTCGATTGCAGACAGGACCGACTTCCTCGTCTGGCGCGGCGAGGCTCTGCTGGATCTCGCGGAGGTGCATCGGTTGGCCGGCGATTCAGCCTCGTTCGTGCGGGCGGCGAACGACGCGCTCCTGCTTTTCGAGGCGAAGGGCCACGTTGTCCTCGCGGAGCAGACTCGCGCTCTCCTTCGCGCGTCGGCCGCCGACCTGCGGCCCGCTTGACGGCCGTCTCGCAGTGGGGATACGCTCGCGGCCCTTCCAGCGAGAGGAGCACGGGATGAGCACGATTGGGGAGCAGCCCGAGTCGCCGGGGCAGGACGCCTACGAGGAGACCGGGTCGATCGAACCACCGCAGGCGCCGGCAGAGGAGGCCGAGGAGGAGTCGGCGTCGATCGAACCACCGAAGGCGCCGGCAGAGGAGGCCGACGAGGAGTCGGCGTCGATCGAGCCGCCGCAGGACCTCTAGCGCCCACCCGACCTTCGACTGGTCCGCGCCGGCCCGCGTACGTCCGGCGCACGCGATACCTCTTCCTGCGTCCTCAGGACGACGGCTCGCTCGTTGCGGTGTCGGTTCTGAAGGGCGGGGAGATCCCGCTCAGCGACGAGCAGGTGCGCGCTCTGCGCACGGTTCCCGCCGATCGGTGGATCCGCCTCGAGGGGAACGCCGACTCGACGACCCTGCTGGAGCTCGCCCGGGAAGGGCTCGTTGTCACCGACGGCGAGGACGACGACCTCGTCGAACTTCGTCGCCGCGACGAACAGCTGGCGGCGCCCGCCTGGAATCGCTACGCAGCGCTCTACCACTCGATGACCCGCTGGAAGGGCGTCCGTGCAGTCGTCGCCGGCGAGGCTCCGCTGCCGCGGGCGCCCGGCCGTTGGCCTCCTCCTCCACACTTCCATCGGGTCCCCGAGCCGAAAGCCACGAACCGGCTCCCCCTGGTCGACCCGTCTGGGCCGCTGTACGACCTCTTGCGCCGAAGAAAGACCACCCGTGGCTTCGACGCCGGCGCGTCGCTTTCGCTCGAGGAGCTCGCGACCGTGCTGCGGTACGTGTGGGGGTGCCACGGCATCCACGAAGTGACGCCGGAGCTGACGATCGTGAAGAAGACGAGTCCCTCTGGCGGGTCACAACACCCCGTGGAGGTGTATCCGCTGGTGCGGGCGGTCGAGGGCCTCGACCCCGGCCTCTACCACTACGCAGTCGACGCACACGAGCTGGAGCTCCTCGAACCGTTGCGGGGCGAGGACGCGGCCGATCTCGTCGTCGAGCTCACCGCGGGGCAGGAGCATTTCCGCGCCGCCCAAGCCCTCTTCTTGCTCACTGCGCGCTTCGCGAGGAACTTCTGGAAGTACCAGGCACACGCGAAGGCGTACCGCGCCCTCCTTTTCGACGCTGCGCACCTGAGCCAGACGCTGTATCTCGTCTGTGCCAACCTCGGACTCGGAGCCTTCGTCTCGGCCGCCGTCAACGAGCAGGACATCGACCGGCGCCTCGGCCTGTCCGCCTTCACGGAGGCGGCGATCCTCGTCTGCGGCTGCGGGCGCCCGATCCCGTCTGACCGCGAGCCCGCATTCCGCCCGTTTGCTCCGGGGCGAGATTGAGACCTTCAGCTGAATGCACGGCTTGCCCGGGCGCTAGACGTCGGATCGGCTGAGCGGCACCGTGCGCCCGGGCCCCCTACACAGGGGCTCGGCGCCTCACCCCGCCGGCGCCAGCGTGGCTTCGAGCCGCTCGAGACTCGAGGCCGGCCACAAGGCCTTGCTGTCGTAGTAGACCTCGAACGCCGGCACCGAGTCCGGGAGCGCGATCCAGGGCAGCTTCGACCTCGTGAAGATATGAACGTCAGGCGTGACTCCCGAAGGCTGATCGAGCGTACCGCCGCGAACGAACCGCACCTCGGGGCGTCCATACTCGCTGAAGACCGCCACCTGACAGGTCGGACACCGGAAGATCCGCTGTGTGCCGCCATCGTCGCGAGGCACCTCGACGGGCTGCGGGGCACCCGCCAGCAGCTGCACACGGTCGGCCTCGATCAGCAGGTTGATGACGAAGGCGCTTCCCGTCTGCCGCTGACAGTTCAGGCAATGACAGCAGTGGATGAAGAGCGGATCGGACGTCAGCCGGTAGCGAACCGCTCCGCAGGCGCAACCGCCCTCGCGTGGGACGCTCATAGTCCCTCCTCTCGACGACAGGCGGAGCCTACGCTCACGCGCATGCCCCGGGTCTGCTGGTCTTCGGCGACACGGATTTCGAAGACCTCGCCGCCAAACCAAGGACCTCCGAGTCGCCTCGATTGAGCCACGCATGCCGCAGCATCCCGCAGAACGGCCCCGCGACCTCAGCCGAGGGTCCGCGTCCGCGGCTGCACCCTCTCGTCCGACGTGCTTGACGACGGTTACGATCGACAATTCGCACCGACGCGCGATACGGAGGTGATGGGATGAACGACAAGCCGAACTGGCACGTCGCGCACCTCGACGACATCGAGCGGCGCGGCAGAGATATCCCGGTGCGCGAGCACCTCGGGATCCACGCATTCGGTATCAACGCCTACACGCCCGGCGAGGATGGGACGCTGATCGGCGAGCACGACGAGGCCGGGTCGGGCCAGGAGGAGCTGTACCTCGTGCTCGACGGCAAGGCGACTTTCGAGGTCGACAGCGAGGCGGTCGACGCGCCCGCAGGAACATTCGTGTTCGTCGGGCCGGAGTCGCGGCGGAAGGCGACCGGGGACGGAACCGTCCTCGCGATCGGCGCCACACCCGGCGAGGCGTACGAGGGGATCGACTGGGGTGAAGCGTGGCCGTTCCACAACGAGTCGATGAAGGCGTATGGCGAACAGCGCTACGCCGACGCGCTCGAAGCGGTCCGTGGCGCCCTCGAGCACATGCCGGACCACGCGGGCTTGAATTACAACTACGCGTGCTTCGCAACGCTCGCGGGCGACACCGGTGACGACACGTTCGCGCACCTCCGGCGGTCCGTCGAGCTGTTGCCGCGGTTCCGCGAAGACGCGCGCAGAGACGACGACTTCGCCGCCGTACGCGACGACCCGCGGTTCGAGGAGGCTCTTCGCTAAGCGCGCCGACGAGCGCGCCGCGCTCTTCGCGCGGCTCCCTCCTCGCAGGCCCGTGCTGTCTCCCGCTCCGGCAGGAGCTCACCTGGACGCGGCCTCCCCGATGAGCGACGAGATCCAGATCGGACGGCGCAGGGTCCGGCTCACGCATCCGGAGCGCGTCCTGTTCCCCGACGACGGCGTCACGAAAGGCGACCTCGCGAAGTACTACGGCGAGATCGGGGATGCGATCGTTCCGCACTTGCGCGACCGGCCGTTCACGCTCAAGCGGTATCCCCACGGCATTTACGGCCAGCCGTACTTCCATAAGCAGGCGCCGAAGGGGAAGCCTTCGTGGATTCCGACGCGGCAGTTCCGTACTTGGCCACGCGAGGGCGAATCGCGGCTCGTCGACTTCACGCTCGTCAACGAGCCCGCCGCGCTCGTGTGGATGGTGCAGATGAACTGCATCGACATGAACGCGTGGTACTCGCGAGTCGACAAGCCCGAGCGCCCGGACTACGTCGTCTTCGACCTCGATCCTCCGGAGTCGCGCAACGGCTTCGCACAGGCGATCCGTGTGGCGCACCTCATTCGCGAGGCACTGGAGGAGCTCGAGCTGCGCTCGTACGTCAAGACGAGCGGGGCGGACGGCATCCACGTGCTGGTGCCGATCACGCGGCGCTCGTCCTACCCGGACGCGTACGAGTTCGCCGAGCGTGTCTCGCGCGGGCTGGAGGCGGCGAACCCCGGCCTCGTGACCACCGAGTGGCTCAAGAAGAAGCGCCGTGGCGTGCTCGTGGACCACCGACAGAACGGGCACGGGAAGACGATCGCTGCCGCCTACTCTGTGCGGCCGAAGCCAGGCGCGCCGGTGTCGACGCCGTTGCGCTGGGAGGAGCTCGGTGAGAAGGTGCGCCCGCGCGATTTCGGCATGCGCGAGACGCTTGAGCGGGTGGAGCGGCACGGCGACCTCTTCGAGCCCGTGTTACAGGGCGGCCAGGCGCTCAGCCCGCCGTTGCGCCGGCTGCGCGCGTGAGCAGGGGTCTTGTGATCGGCTCGGCCCGAACAAGCTCGCGGCCGGGATCGTGCTCCTACAGGCCGGGCTGAGGTCGGGTGCAGGAGGCCGCCGATCGGGTCGGCGGTCTAGTGGTGCCTGCGCCCGACTCTCGACTTCTCACGCGGGGGGAAAGCGCCGAAGAACACTCGTAGTTGCGTCTCGTTGCGTATGCCGCGAGCCGGCTCGACGGCGCTGATCCAGTGGCGTAGTTCTGCGATGCCTTCCTCGGTTGCGTCGAAGCGTTTGGCGCCGCGTGGGCCGGCGCTGGTTTGGCGTATCAGGCCGGCAGCGGCGAGGCGCGAAAGCTCGGGGAAAATCTGGCCTTGCACCGTGTGCCAGAAGAAGTTGACGGAACGGTCGAAGGCTTTGGTCAGCTCGTAGCGTGGCCTTCCCGGGCTAGCAGGCTGATCGCAGCAACGTGTCGAGGATGCTTGCGTCCACCTCTACGCTCACCCAGTTGGCGGGGCTCAGCTCACCGCTTTCTTCACGAGCGCGGCGATCCTTGCCTCTTCGGTGGCGGTCAACTCCTTCAGCGCGAAGGAGGTCGGCCACATGCCGCCCTCGTCGAGGTTCGCCGTGTCGTTGAAGCCGAACGTCGCGTACCTCGATTTGAACTTCGCCGCGCTTTGGAAGAAGCAGACGACCTTGCCGTCCTTGGCATACGCGGGCATCCCGTACCAGGTTTTCGGCGAGAGGGCCGGCGCGCTGGCTTTGACGATCGCATGGAGCCGCTTGGCCATCGCGCGATCGGGCTCCGGCATCTCGGAGATCTTGGCGAGCACGTCGCTTTCCCCGTCCGCCTTGTTCTTGTTCGCGCGCGCTTCCGCCTTCAGCTCTTTGGCGCGCTCCTTCATCGCAGCGCGTTCCTCGTCCGTCAATCCCTTGGACTTCTTGCCGCTCGCGGTGGTGCTCACGGCGGATGTCTGCGTGGCGTCCTTTGCGCTCATCGTTCCCTCCTGTGCAGGCTCTCTCATGTCCTACTCCGCCGGCAAGGAATGTCGGCCGAGGTAGTCATTCCGCTCCCCGCGGCCACCCGTTGGCGAAGAATGCCTTCAGCACCGGAGCGAGCGCCGGCATCGAGGGGTTGTGGCTCTGGCCCTCGAGCGAGTGCTGCTCGGCGTTCGGCAGCACGGCGGCGAGCGCGCCCGCGGCCTGGCGTAGCTGCGTCGGACTCTTCTCGCCCGCGATCACGAGCGCCGGCGCCGTGACCGAGGCCCACTCCGGTGCCGAGAGCGGCTTGCCGGCCATGGTGTCGCCCATTACGGCAGTGTCGTAGGGGAGCGTGTGCGCGACCGCCTTGAGCTTCGACCAGAACGGCGTGAACCGCATCAGGGTGACGATCGGGGCAGGAATGCCCATGCCCTTCCTCATGTAGTAACGAACTGCGGCGCTCCGTCGGCCGGCGCGGGTGAGCTCCGCGAGACGCATGGCGAAGTCGGGCGGCGGGAGGCGATGGCTCGCGTCGACCATGAACGGCGGTTCGTAGAGCGCCAGCCGTCTGAGCTCGAGCCCGTGGGCTGCGGCCCGGAGCACGAGCACGGCGCCGGACGACCAGCCCCACGCGGACGCGGACCCACCGACCTC
Source organism: Gaiellaceae bacterium (assembly GCA_035707105.1). Lineage (GTDB taxonomy): Bacteria > Actinomycetota > Thermoleophilia > Gaiellales > Gaiellaceae > JACDAN01. Next base: position 21,394 of record DASSUI010000072.1, read on the forward strand.
GTCCAGGAGCGCCTGGAGGTCTTCGATCTCGCGCTCGACTGCATACGGCTCGGTGTCGCCGCTGTCCCCTCGCCCGCGCCGGTCGAAGTTGATCACCGTGAAGCGGTCCGCCATCAGCTCGGCGAGCTCGACCATCTTCGGGAACGCCCGGTAGCTGAACGCCCCTCCGACCAGTACGACCGCGGGCCCCTCGCCGACGCGATCGAACGCGATCGGCGTGCCGTCCTTCGAGCGTACGTGGCTCATGCTGAGCCGGCCATGGATCGCTTGTTCTCCACGCCGCCGACGCTAGCCAGGAGGGGACGTTTCCGCATCGGCCCAGGGGCCCCAGTTCCGCTCCGACCGTGGGTGGAAGCCGACGCGGCATGCCGACACCTGCCGGGCTCCAGCCCGTGCTCGGCGAGGTGGCCGAAGCATGCAGGCGGCCTGCGAGGCCAACCACGGGGCCCTGTGGCTTCTCCACGATGGGCCTCTGCATCTGGGCGCTCACCATGGGGAGGGTGCGCGTTACGACCGGAGCATCCGCATCCCCTCGACCGGACGACCGCGGCCGGCCGCGCGGGGGTCGAGCGAAAGCCGGCCCAGATCCCGGACCAGCCGTTCACGGACGATCACATCGCGCTCGTCAAGACATTCGCCGACCAGGCCGCGGCGATCCGGCTCGCGCTCGCCGCTCAGGATCGGTTCGGCGAACTCGCCGACGTGTGGCGAAAAACATGGATCAGATCTTGGCCTCGGAATCAGGATCGAGGCCGGGTACGCAACGTTGCGGCCCCCGTCGGCACGCTCGACCTCAGGGGTTGGGCCGCCCGGTGCCCGCATACGAGGTCCGGCGCCTGCGCTAGAGAGAGCGCCGCGACCTCCGACGGTCAGGGTCGGCCTGCGAGCTGGTCGGCGACGTCACGGAAGGTCGCCAACCACCTGATGTTGCCGACACCCCAGTCACGACCGAAGCGAACGACCACTGCCTCTGCGTCGGGCGCTACGTAGATGTACTGCCCGTACTTTCCCTGGGCGTAGAACCGCCTTGGCCGCTCCACGTCCATCCACCAGAAATACCGGTAACCCCGGTAGAAAGCCGGGTCCCTGCGCGTGTCGGCGCCGGTCGCAGCACGCACCCAATCCTCGGAGACGATCCGTCTGCCGTTCCACTCCCCGTCGTGGAGGAAGAGCAGCCCGAAGCGGGCGTAGTCGACCGCCCTCGCGTTCAGGCCGCTCTCCAGCTTCTCGAACCCGGAACGTTCAGAGTCGAGGTTCCACGTGGCATCGGCTTCGGCTCCCAGTGGCTGCCAGAGCCTCGTCGCCATGAACTCCGAGACGGAGACACCGGCGGTCCGCTCGAGCACGAGCCCGAGCAGCAGCGGGTGGTAGTTGTTGTACTCCCACGCGATCCCGGGCGGCCCGTCGATTCGGACCCGGTTCAACGCGACGTCCCGGAGATCGACTCCGTAGTACGTGTACGTGTCGTCGCCGAGCGAGGGAAAGCCGCCTTCCCTGTAGCGAATGCCCGACGTCATCGTCAGTAAGTCGCGCAGCGTGATCTGCCCGAATCTGGGATCCCGCGCCGCCAACTCGGGCAGGTACTCGGTCAACCGATCGTCGACGCTTCTGATCAGCCCCTCCTCGATCGCGATCCCGACCAGCGTCGACACGAACGACTTGGCGGCAGAGAACGACGTTTGCAGCGTCTCGCGAGTAGAGCCGCCGAAGTAGCGCTCCCGTACGAGGCGGTCTTCGTGGATCACGAGAAACGCGCGTGTCTCCGTCTCGCGCAGAAACTCGTCGAGCCCCTTTTCTTCGCCGCTCAGGACGAGGTTCGCCTCGACGCCGGTGGGAAGAGGACTCGCGCGAGCACCCGCCGGTATCCGCCGCGCAGGGAACCTGTGCTGGTCGCCCACATCCGACTCGCGCCAGATCAGAGCCCGAGCGATCGTGGACTCGTCGGTCGCCGACCATGCCCAGCCGTAGACGCCGAGCACCGCCGCGACGAGCGGGGCGAGGACGCCGCCCGCGACCAGGAGCAACCGACGCACCCGCCCCGTCGTGGCTCTCATTGGCTCACGCGGACGTCGTAGGTCAGGCCGACCCTGCCGCCCTCTAGTCGCCCTGTCTCGAGGAGCTCGAGGTGATGCACGGCCTCCACGTCTCTGAAAAGCGCCTTGCCCGATCCGAGGACAACGGGGTGGACCGTGAGCCGCAGCTGATCGACGAGATGCTCGTTCATCAGCGTTGATACCAGCGACGCGCCTCCAACCGCATGGATGTGCCTGCCCTGCTGCTGCTTCAGCGCTCGAATCTCCGCGACGTCGCGGACGATGCGGGTCGTCTGCCACGCCGCCTCCTGGAGACTCCTCGACAGGACTACGTGTGGTGTCTTGTCGGCGAAGCAGGCGTATTGGACCTCGCCCTTGGTGGGCGCCCTGCCGGTGAACGGCAAGACGCCCTCCGGTTCCGCGAGGACGGCGAGCCAGTACTGCTCGTAACCCGGATACATGCGCCCGCCGAGGACGCACGTGTCGATCTCGGGCAAGAGGTCGAACGAGTCCTCCCACGACCCGATCCAGTCCAGCTCGCCGTTCGGCCCCTCGATGAGCCCGTCAAGCGACACCTGGAGCGCCGCGATGATCTTCCTCGAGGGCGCGCCGGTCACGGTCATCCGGCCCTGGTCAGCATCGCGCTGTAGCCACCGCCCGGCCAGCCCCAGCGACTCCAGATCGCGTTCCGGTCATCGCCGAACGTGCCCTTGAAGTCCGCCGGCGACCCGACTTCGCTCCCCAGATCGTGAGCGTGCGGTCGTCGAACCTCCGACGGAGCGTGGGCACGCTGGGCGTCGCTGGTGATCAGTTCCGCGGACATGTCCACGCCCTGACGTGATCTCTTCTGGCGATCTCGATCGCTGTTCGCCACGTCGCCGACGCTAGCCAGAGAGCGACGTTTCCGCATCGCCCCGCGAGCCCTCGTTCCGCTGCGACCGTGGGTGGAAACCCCCAAGACCGTGTAGAAGATCCGTTTGCGGCGAACGTACCGCCGAGCTTCCTCCAGGGATTCGCTCGAGTTCTCGGTCATCACCGGCTTTCGCCGGCCATCGGCGGAAGCGCCGTCGCCGGCCGCGGCTCGGCGCCCTCGACGCGGACGTCGGGAAGCCAATTGAGCCAGGAGGGCAAGTACCAGTTGCGCTCGCCCAGGAGCTTCATCGTCGCCGGGACGAGGATGGAACGGACGATGGTGGCGTCGATCAGCAGCGCGACGGCGATGCCGAAGCCCATCTGCTGGAACGCGATCGTGTCGCCCATCGCAAAGCCCCAGAAGACGGTGATGATGATCAGCGCGGCGCCGGTGATCAGACGAGCGGTGGAGCCGATGCCGGAGGAGATCGCGGCGTCAGTGTCGCCGATCTCCGCGTAACGCTCGCGGATGCGGCTGAGCAGGAAGACCTGATAATCCATCGAGAGCCCGAAGAGAACGGCGAAGAGAAAGAGCGGCACCCAGGCATCGATCGTCTCGGCCTCACGCAGTCCCAAGAGCTCGTTGCCGATCCCTTCTTGGAAGGCGAGCACGAGCAGCCCGTAGGCCGCACCGACCGAGAGCAGGTTCATCCCGATCGCCGTCGCGGGCACGACGATCGAACGGAACGCGAGCGTGAGCAGGACGAAGCTGAGCCCGAGCACGAACAGGAGCACGAGCGGAAGCCAGAAGTTCACGGTTTCGTGGTAGTCGAGCTCCTCGGCCGTGTCGCCACCCACGTACACCTCGGCGTCGACCCCGGCGAAGGCCCCGGGCACGGCCGAGTCGCGCAGCTCGCGAACGCCCGCGATCGCGCGCCCTCCGTCCGGATTCCCCGCGATAGCAGCCGTGACGCGGGCGACCGTGCCGGTCTCGTTCGTCTCGACGGTCGACTCTCCGAAGATCGGGCGGCGCGCGAGCTCTTGCTCGAGCCGGGCCAGTGCGCCTTCTACGGCGGGCTCGCGGACGTCGCCTGCGACGGCGATCTCGACCTGTTCGGTCGACTGCCTCGGGAACTCCTCGCGGAGGAGGAGATAGCCCTGCTTCGACTCGAAGCGGTCGGGCAGCGTGGCAGCGCCCGACGTGCCCGTGTCGAGCCCGAGCACGGGGCCTGCGAACGCGAGTAGCAGCCCGGCGGCGAGCACGAGGCTCGCGAGGGGGCGGCGCATGACCCGGTCGACGACCGCGCCCCAGAAGCGGCCTTGCCGGCCCGCCTGCTCGGCTGCGCGTCCGAAGAACGGGATGCGGAGCGCATTGACCCGGTCGCCGAGCAGTGCGAGGACAGCGGGGAGCAGCGTCAGCGCCGCGATCACGGACACGATCCCGACGAGGATCGCGCCCGCGGCCAAGCTGCGGAAGAGCGTGCTGGGGACGAGCAGGAGCCCGAGCATCGCGAGCACGAAGGCGATCCCGCTGAAGAGCACGGCGCGCCCGGCCGTGGCTCCCGCGGTGGCGATCGCGTCCAGCTTCTCCCGACTCTGCAGCCGCTCCTCCCGATAGCGGGAGAGCGTGAACAGCGAGTAGTCGATCCCGAGCGCGAGCCCCATCCCGATCAGCATGTTCTGAGTGAAGACCGAGAGGTCGTACGCCTGCGCCAAGAGCGCCACGAGCGCGAGCGCGACGACGGTCGAGGCGATCGCGAGCATCAATGGAACGAGGCCCGCGACGACCGCGCCGAAGACGAGCAGCAGGATGACGAGCGCGAGCGGAGCGCCGAAGAAGAGCTCGCCCTTCTTCAGATCCTCCAGCGACGCAGCGTCCTCGTCGGCGTCCGCCGTCCGCTCGCCGGTCACCGCTGCCCGATAGCCGAGCTCGTCGTCGAGGCGGTCGACCACGTCCACCACTCCCCCGACGTCTCCCTCTCCGTCCCTGCCGAGGGCCAGGAGGAGGACCGTCGAGTCCCCGTCCTGTGAGACCAGCCGCCGCTCCTCGCCGTAGGTGACGACCCGGCTTGCTCCCGCCGTACGCAGCGCCTCCGCGAGCGCGGCCACTCGCGCGCGCGTCGCCGCCGTTTCGACCTCGCCGTCCTCTGCCCGCACCACGACGACCTCGGTGATTGCCTCCCCGGTTACAGCCTCCGGAGGAAAGCCCTCGTCGAGGATCTGCTCGGCCTGCTTCGACTCGGTCGTCCTCGTGATCTCGGCCTCGCCCTCGAACGCGAGGAACGTCGCCACCAGCACGAAAGAGCTGAGGATGACCATCAGCCAGAGACCTACGACGAGCCAAGGCCGCCGGCTGCTCGATCGAGCAAGCCTCTCCGTCATCGCCGCGTTCGACGTGGGCAGCTCTTCGGGCGCCGTCGGACGATCCCCGCGCCCGAGCCGGAGCACCAGGATGTGGCCTTGTCCCCCGTCCGCACCTCGATCCACCTTCCCTCAGCGCGGTCCTGGTCCTCCACGTCGACGATGACCTGGCTCACCCCTTCGATCACGTGCGCCTCCTTCGTTCCGTCATCGGCGCGGAGCGCCCGGCGCGCCGGCCGAGTCGCGATGCCGATGACGGTAAACCCCGAAGAGCCCCGCGGCATCGGTCCCTAGACCCGAGTTGCACTCCCCCCACCGGAGGAGGTCAGGCTGCTACGTCGCCTCGCTGCCGGGACTGACTACGCCGTGGTCGTACGCGAACACGATCGCCGCGGCACGGTCGCGTACGCCGAGCTTGCCGAAGATGTTGCCGACGTGGGTCTTGACGGTCGCCTCGGCGACGTAGAGCGCCGCTGCGATCTCGGCGTTCGTCGCACCGCGTGCCATCAGCCGCAGCACGTCGTGCTCCCGGTCGGTGAGCTCGTTGAGCCTGGCCGCGTCGCGCGCGGCTGGGGCGACGACCCGCCTGTAGCGATCGAGCAGCCGCGGGGTCACTCCCGCATCGAACCACGCGCCTCCGCCGGCTACCGCCCGGACCGCTGCGATCAGATCCTCGGCCGAGGAGTCCTTCAGCACGAACCCGGCAGCGCCCGCCTCGATCGCGCCCCACAGCACCTCGTCCTCACCGAACGTCGTGAGGACGAGGACTTCCAGAGGGTCGTCGAGGCCGCGCAGCTGCGCGGTTGCGGCAATGCCGTCGAGACCCGGCATCCGGACGTCCATCAGGACGACATCCGGGCGGAGAGCGGGGAGCTCCTCTACCGCTCGCAGGCCGTCCGAGTACTCGGCGACCACCTCGAAGCCGTCGTTGGGCGAGAGGAGCCGCGCCAGGCCGGCTCGCACGATTGCCTGGTCGTCGACGATGGCGGTTCGGATCACGGATTGCCTCCCTCCTCCACGGGAAGCTCGCAGCTCACGCGCCAGCCGTCGGCGGTCGGCCCCGCGGCAAACTCGCCGCCAAGCGCCGTTGCCCGCTCCTGCATCCCGATCAGCCCGTAATGAGGTCGTTCTCGCTCGGACGAGGATCCTGGGACGACGGGTCCGCTGGTCTCCGCCAGGAGGGTGACTCGTCCGTCTTCGAGCTTGAGCCCGAGCGTCGTCCGCGCACGCGGCGCGTGGCGAGCCGCGTTCGCGAGCGCCTCCTGCGCGATCCGGTAGAGCGCGAGCCCCACGCTGGGCGGGATTCGGGACAGGTCTCCTCGCGTGTGCAGCTGGACGGCGAGACCTCCCGCCTGTGCGTGCTCGATGAGCGCCGGAATCTCGCTTGCCGTGGGGACAGGCGGCGCCACGCCGGCCTCATCGTCGCTGCGCAGCAGCGTCACCGTCCGACGAAGCTCCTGCATACTGCGGCGGCCCACGTCCTCCGCGGATCTCAGCGCCTCCTCCGCAGCGTCCGCGTCGCGGTGCAGCACGTGTCGGGCGCTCGTCACCTGCAGCATCACGGCCGCAAGGCCGTGACCGACGAAGTCGTGAACGTCACGAGCGATCTGGCGGCGCTCTGCCAGGAGCGCCTGGTGGGCGAGCTGACGCCGCGTTCGCTCGAGTTCGTCCACGAGTCGTTCCTGGCGAGCGACGGCGCGACCGACAACCCAGATGAAGATGATCGCCACGACCCAGATGCCGGTGGCGACCTCCATGGGATCCTGGAGCACGGCCACGAGGAGAGGAGTGGCCGCCGCGAGCAGACCGAGCGCCGCGGCCGCCGCGAGCGAGCGAGACCAACGGGCGGCTGCGAAAGCGAGCAGCGACGCATTGAACATGACCGGCTCGAGCTCTCCGGAACGCTGCGCCACGACCACCGGGACGACGATGGCGAACGAGACGGCGGCGAGCGGCACATTGCGAGCGAAAGCCCAGAGGCTCCAGGCAGCGACCGGCACCACAGCTAGGGCGATGTCGGCGCCGGACGACGGCTGGGTGATCGTCGCGACGAGCGTAAACGCCAGCGAGAAGAACGGGAGAACATGGCGAAGGCCTTGGGCTTCGAACCAACCTCGACCGGACCCTCCAGCCACACCCCGACTGTACTGCGCGGCTCCCGACGCGACGTCCTCCTCGGGGCCGAGTCGCGCGCTCCGACCGGGGATGGATCCGTCCGGGCGCGGCGGTGTCCCGAGGGTGAAGCCTCACGCCGAGGCCTAGAGCGCAGGCGCGCTTCGACATCATGCAGCGGCGCGGAGATCTCGTCGTGGGCCGATGCACCTACGTGGTTGTGAACGAGGCGAAGGAGCGCATCCGCTAGGCCGATCGGAGCGTGCCGGGCTCGTCCCGCGAGCTTCGCCGCCTCGCGCAGACGATCTCCTGTGCGACGGCGAAGGGCCGCGTCGGGCCGGTGCTCCCGGGCGGACGCGCCCGCGGCGTTATCAGCCCGAGGTCCGAGAAGTGCGGTGAGAAACTGCGGTGGCGTCTCTTCGCGGGGCTCGGAAACCCCAGAACTTGCGCGAGACGAACGACTTCGACGTGGCCGTCGCCGCTCTCGCCACTCTAGCTCCCGACGCCGCCGACTTCGTCGCCCGCTTCCAGCGTGCGAGCGTCAGCCGCATCGCTAACCGCGCGGTACCTTCTCCGGGAGATCAAGCACGCCAAGCGGCGGACGCAGGAGCTGGCGATAGAAGGTACGGATCGGGTCCACGTCGAGCACATCGACCCGCAGACGCTGCGGCAGACGTTTCTTCACCGTGAGCGCGATGGCAGCGCTGAGTACGAGGGGCCGTCAGCCCAGGTCCGAGGTCTTTGAGAGCAGTCGACGTGGTCGACTTCGTGCGGCGGTGCAGCGATACCCATCGGGCTTACCTGCCGGCCAGGAGCGGGGGTGGCCCGTCAAGGCGCGGCTGCTGCGTTCGCCGATCGCCACATCCCTCGCCGTCCGGCTTCACAACCTGAAGCATCTCGTGACGATCGCCCATTCTGCGCCGGCCGGGCCCGCGTCTCCTCCAACATTGCGTTGCACCGGCGGGCCCCTCAAGCGTGGCTGCAGCGGCGTGCGATTTGCAGGCAACTTTCGCATCTGACGTTCGAGCCAAGCGCTTGCAGAAGCAAATGAAGCAGTTGTATGCGCTGGATCTCGATGGTGTTCCGGTCGGCACCGGAAAAACCGGTCATGCGCCAGCAGCCGCGCCTAGGCCATGAGGAACGACACGGGACGTGTCACTGCTTCAGGCACCAGCCGCGAGCGACGAGCCCGACGGCAACCGCGAATACGGAGGCGACGAACGGCGGCCGGCTGGTGGCAGCGGAGTAGTCGTCTTCGTTCGGCGCCAGGAGTCCCGCGTCTGATTCTCACGCGACCGACGTCAGCGGAAGCGCCAGCCGTAGACGAGCGTCGGCTCGTCTACCGGCCTTCCCCCGGCGGCGGCGTACGTGCGCTTTGCCGGCTCGTTGTCGTAGGAGGTGTCGACCCACATCTTCAGTACGCCTTCGCGCTCCGCGAGATTCCGCGCCTCGTCGACGAGTGCGCGTCCGATCCCTTGGCGGCGGAAACGCTCGTCGACGTCGAGCTCGTAGAGGAAGACGCTGGTGTCACCGTCGATCCTGAGCAAGACGTATGCGCAGGTGAAGCCGGCGAGCTCGTCATCGACCTCCGCGACCCAGATGTGGACGTCGTCCCGAGCGAGCAGACGCGCCGCTTCCTCGTCGGAAGGGAGACGCTCCTTGAACCGGCGGCAGAGCTCCTGCAGCCGCGGCTCGTCGCCCGGTTCCAGTCGGCGGACCTTCATCGCGCGGATCTCCCAGCCCTGTTTGTTCGTCAGTCGAGCGGCTGGAAGTAGTGAGTTTCCATGTAGTGGGCGACTTTACTGCCCAGAACCACACCCACCTGTACGTCGGTGCTGGGGTAGTGGAGGCCCGCCCAGAATGCGCGCGTAGATGATCTCTCTTAGCGCCTCGGAGAATCGGTCGAAGTAGCGGAAGTTCGGCGTTCTCGTCACTACGAGTTACCTCGCGTCGATTTGCAGCACGTCGACGCGAGCCTCGTGGGCGCGGGTCGGTCTTCTTTGTGCAAAGGACAACTACCCGCCGTGCGTCGAATCTGGCCGGTGCCTGGAAAAACGCTTGCAGCAATCGGGATCGCGCTCTGACCCTCAGAGAAAAAGGCCCTGTTAACAGGGCCTTTCGGGAGTAGCGGGGGCAGGATTTGAACCTGCGACCTCCGGGTTATGAGCCGCCTCTAACGTGTACACGCGTTCCGCCGTATTCCGCCGAAACGCAGGCTCCGAGCCAGTTTTCCGCCGCGACAGTGCATTTAGGCGGAACACGGTGACATCGCTGCGGAAGCCCGATGCTTGCAGAACGCTTGCAGCCGAGTCAGAGGAAGCGCCCCCGGATGAAAGCGAAGGGCGTAAATCGCTAGGGAATCCCGTCGGCGAGGGCTTCCTCGACCGCCGCCGCTAGCGGGAGCTGCCTTCCTTCTCGTAGCCCGCTCTCGAGCTCGGACGCCCTGCGCTCCAGGACGCGCACGGCGTACTGTTCCCGTGCGCCCTCCCAGTGTCCGAGGGGCCGCCGCGCCTCTTCCGCCTCGACGGCGCCCCAGAGGCGGCCTGCCCGGTGCGCGTCTCCGCTTTCGGCGGCGGCGCAGGCGAGGTAGGCGAGTGCGTACACAGTCAGTTGCCGGTCGCCGATCCGTCGGCTGAGGCGGAGAGTCTGCCTGGCGCGTGTAGTCGCCTCCTCGGGCTGGTTCTGTGCCAGTGCGAGCTCGGCGAGGTTGGCGCGCGTGTTGGCTTCCCACCACGTGAATCCCTCCTCGGCGGCCATCGTGGCGCTCTGTTCGAGCAGGGTCACGGCCTGGCCGGCGTCTCCTTGCATTCGAGCGAGGTCGCCGAGTGAGCCGATCGCCTGCAGCTCGCCCTTGCGGAAGCCGTGGCGCCGAAAGATCGCCAGACTCTTCTCGAGCGGCGCCCGGGCGCGGGCCGGCTCGCCGAGGTTGATCGCGCTCGTGGCAAGTCGGTGCAGCACGATACCGACCCCGAGCTCATCGTCGACTGCGCGAAGCGCGGCGAGGCTTTCCCGGAAAACCTGCTCTGCGAGCCCGAGCTTGCCGACCGTGGTCGCGGAGCTCCCGAGCGCTCGCAGGGCCCGAGCGCGAAGAGGTATGGGGACGTCGCCCGCGCGGGCGAGTAGCGTCTCCATTCTGCGAACGCCTTCAAAGGGATCGCTCGTGGTCCAGAAGTTCTCGAGTGCGACCGTGAGCTCGAGCGCAAGCGCAACATCGCCGGTCGCGGCAGCCCAGTCGATCGCCGCGCGAATGTTCGCCTGCTCGGAGATGACAACGTCGTGTCGTTGCTCACCGCGAGCTTCGGTCGTCAGGTTCGCCGACTGCGCCAGCTCTAGGAAGTACTCGGCGTGCCGCCGGCGCAGCGCTTCGACGCCTGCGAGTGTGTCCAGCCGCTCGGCCGCGTACTCGCGAATCGTCTCGAGCATGGAGTAGCGCGACCCATTCGCGGCGGCGTGGAGTAGGAGGTTGGCGTCGAGGAGCGAGGAGAGCCGCTCGAGGGTGGTTCCGCAGACCGCCTCGGCCGCCTCAATGGTGCAGCCGCCTGCGAAGACCGCCAGTCGGTTGAGGTCGCGTCGCTCGTCGTCGTCAAGCAGGTCGTAGCTCCACCTCAGTGTCGCCCGCAGCGTTTGCTGGCGTGCGGGCAGATCGCGCGGGCCGCCGGTGAGCAGCGGCAGGCGCGGCTCGAGCCGGTCGAGCAGCTCCACGGGAGTGAGTGTGCGCACGCGGCTCGCGGCCAGCTCGATTGCGAGCGGCAGCCCGTCCAGACGCTTGCAAATCCGGCGGATCGCCTGCTCGTCCGCGGCGTCAGGTCGAAAGCGGGGCTCGGCTTCGCGTGCCCGCTCGATGAAGAGCGCGACCGCGGGCTCCGCTGCGAGCGGCTCGACCGGGTAAACGCGCTCGCCGGAGAGGTGGAGGACGACCCGGCTGGTGACGAGCAACGTCAGGCGTGGCGCCCGGGCGAGCAGCTCGACGAAGCTCGGCGCGGCTGCGCGCACATGCTCGGCGTTGTCTGCGAGGAGCAGCAGCTCCCGCCCGCGAAGGGCGGCCGCGAGCGTCTCCAGCGGGTCTTCGCCGGAGACGTCCGGGATTCCGAGGGCGCGGGCGATCGCCCCGACCACGAGCGCCGGGTCGCGTAGCGGCGCAAGGTCAGCGAAGGCGGCGCCGTTGGCGAACGACGACGCCGCGTCGCGCGCGGCCTCGAGCGCCAGCCGCGTCTTCCCGGAACCGGCCGCTCCCGTCAGTACGAGCAGCCGAACCTGATCCCGAAGCAGAAGCTCGCGCAGCTCGATGAGCTCACGCCCGCGGCCGAGCAGCCGGTTCGGCGGCGAGGGCAGGGCGCTTGCCGCGACCTCCTTGGCGGGCGCGGCCGCGAGCTCCGCATCCTGTTGGAGGATCCGCCGCTGCAGTTCCCTCAGCTCGGCGCTCGGCTCGAGCCCGAGCTCATCGACCAGACGGGCGCGGGTATCGGTGTAGAGCTCGAGAGCCTCCGACTGTCGCCCGCAGCGGTACAGCGCGAGCATCGCCTGTGCCTGGAGACGCTCGCGCCCCGGGTGGCCTGCCGCGAGGCTGCAGAGCTCAGGCAACAGCTCGACGTGGCGGCCGAGTTCCAGCTCCGCCTCGATCCGCTCCTCGACCGCCTCGAAGCGCAGCTCCTCCAGGCGCTCTGCCTCCCCTCGCGCGAACTCGTCGTACGCGAACTCGTCGTAGGCCTGCCCCCGCCAGAGCCCGAGTGCGCGTCGCAGCAACGAGGCTGCAAGCGCCGGGTTTCCCGCTCGCGAGGCGGCCCTGCCCTGTGAGAGCAACCGCTCGAAGCGGGCCGCGTCGAGCGATGCGTCCGCGAGCTCAAGCGCATAGCCCGCCCCCCGCGTGCGGATCCGCGCCGGAGCCGGCAGCGCCTTGCGGAGCTGCGAGACGTACGTCTGCAGCAGCTTTGCCGCCGAGGCAGGCGGCGAGGATCCCCAGATCGCGTCGATCAGCAGGTCGGACGAGCGGGCCTCGCCCGCGTGGACGACGAGCGCCGACAACAGCCGGCGCTGCTTCAGCGCGCCCAGCGGCACCGGCCCGTCCTCAGCGACGAGCTCGACCGGCCCCAGAACCCGAACCTCCACCGTGCGACCTCCGCTCAAAGGTCATTCTCGCGCGTGCGGGACGAACTCGCGAGAGCGCGGCTATACCAAGGCTAGACCGGCCTCCTCCATCGTGCACCGTCGGCCGCAGAGGACGCGGCCCCGAATGAAAGGAGGAGCCGTTGTCCTACGCCTTCGTCCAGGACGTGGCCGCGAGCTGGGACCAGTACGAGCGTATCGCCGCGTCGCTGATGGAGCCGGCCCCGGCCGGATTGATCCTCCACGTCGCCGGCCCCACCGACGAAGGCTTCCGGACCATCGAGGTCTGGGAGAGCGAGCAGGCCTGGGAACACTTTCAGGCCAAGCGGCTCGCGCCCGCGATCGCGGCCCTCGGCGGGCCGGCGCGACCAGAACCGACCTTCCGCGGTCTTCGCGCGGCGCACGTCGTCGTCGGGACTGCAATCGCCGAAAGGGAGGCTCTATGAGCGAGTTCGCCGGCAGGTTGACGTGGACGTCTCGAGCTGGGACGAGCCGAACCTGGCTCGCCACACGATTGAAAAGGAGAAGGACGCAATGAAAAAGGCACGTAGATTCTCGCTCCTCGCCCTCGCGCTCGTTGCGGTCGCGAGCAGCCTCACCCTGCACTCGGCGGCCGGAGCTCAGACGGACGGCAACCGGCTTGAGGCGAGCTTCACGGAGTCCGCTGCGTCGATCACGAACCGGATCGCCGACCTCGGAGTCTTCCAGATCATTAACACCGGAACAGGAACGCTCGAGGGATTCGGACCCGCGACGATGGTCCTCGGCGTCACGCAGGACCGGTCGGTCCAGCCGTGTGGGCCTGGGAGCTGGACAAACGCCGCCATCCGACGCATCACCGTCGCCGCGGGCACGCTCGTAATCCGCGAGCTCGCGTACGTCTGCCAGACCGCGTCGGGCCCAGTGGCCGCGAGCACGTGGACAGTGGACGGGGCGTCGAGCACCGGTGCGTTCGCCGATGCGCGCGGCAGCGGTGAGGGCAGCGTCGATCTCACCACTCGCACGTCCACGCTCTCCGGGAAGCTGAAGCTCGCGGGCAAGCAGTGAGCGAGCGGGACTGAAAGCCCTCTATGTCTCTCCGCATCCAGCAGCGCCGTGGCGGACTCCCGGAACTCAGGATGGTCGTCGACGATCACGACGGTTCGGCGCACAAGCGGATCGTCGCAAAGGTCACCTGCAGACGCATTGTGGCTAACCGCAATCACGGGTGTCCGGATTCTCGGGACTGCACGGAGCGAAGACTGTGGTCTGCCTCATTTCGCGGGGCCCGGCCGCTCGTAGCGTCGGTCGACGAAAGCAATGACCGACAAGAAAGGAGGAACGATGGGCAGGCCAATCGTTCTCGGACTGCTCGCGAGCGCCGTCGCAGTCGCGGCGGTAACCGCGATGCCCGCCGGCGGGAAGGCTCCGGGACAGAACGGCCGGATCGCGTTCGCCCTCTTCGATCCCGCCCTCGACGGCACGGTGACCTACACCGCAAACCCGGACGGGAGCCACGTGGAGCAGCTGCTTTCCGGCTCTCCCTCCGGGGAGCCCCGCTGGTCGCCGGACGGCAGCTACGTCGCCATCCTCGCCCCCTGCACGGACGGACAAGGGAACTGCGCGACGACGATCGTCAATCCGGACACCGGGACGTTCCGGCAGCTCAAGATGCCCGACCCCACGCTCTTCACCGGCTGCCTCCAGTGGTCGCCCGACGGCAAACGACTCGCCTGCGCGGGCTTTGGCGAACCGGACTCGAGCCGGAACGGCATCTACACGATTCGCTCCTCCGACGGCGGTGGCCTGACGCGGATGACGTCCAATCCTGGAGGCGCGGACTTTCCCGTCGAGTACTCGCCCAACGGCAAGCGGCTCGCCTTCACTCGCTTGGTCCAGGAGGGCGATCCGGTCGGCCTGTACGTCGTCAAGACCGACGGCAGCCATCTGCGCCAGATCACGCCTCCGGGGACGATCGTCAGCTCGTCGGGCGACTGGTCGCCGCAGGGGAACGCGATCGTGTTCTCCCGCCGCGTGAGCGCCGACAGGCGCAGCTCGCTGTGGGTCGTTCACTCGGACGGAAGCGGGCTGCGCGAGATCCGGCTCCAGGAAGAACCGGCCTGCGGTGGGCCTATCTCCGACCCGGCCTCCAGAGGTTGCATCCATCCCCGCTGGTCGCCGGACGGCGGGAAGATCATCTTCAGCATCTTCACGGAGACCGCAACGGGTGAGGTAGAGAACCTCTATACGGTGAACGCGGACGGAACCGGCCTCAGCCAGGTCACCCACGGAGGAGCGGCGGACGGGACGCCCGACTGGGGCACGCACCCACTGATTCCCTGACACACCCGCACCAACGCGGGCAACGCAACGCACAGAGAGCCTCCAACGCAGGCTCTCTGTGCCCGCGGTGCCTCACAATCCCTCCGCGCACTGACGCCCGTGCGCGCCGCATGGGGCGCGTTGCCCGGTCGGCATCAGCGGCGCGGACACAGAACGGACACATCCGAAAACGACACGCGCGACGTCTCGCGACGCTTCTCAAGTGCCCTGCAACACCCGGATTTGCAGCACAAACTGTGTCGCCACGATGAAGCTCGTGCGTTGTTCGTTCACGCGCCCTGCGCACTGTGCTCGGTCATGTGACGCCGTCAGAGGTGTCCTCTCTCTTCTCGGTATTCGCGCCGACGCGCACTCTCTCGTGGCTCATGCGAAGAATCGACGTTCAGCCACACGACGAGTTCACCGATAGAGGTGTTTCGTGAGGTAAACGAGAGTGTCGTCCACGTCGAAGGGACGGCCCCGCAGCATGATCGGCCCGGACACCCGGACAGGATCGGCCCCTGCGTCGACGTAACCGAGCTTCGTATACAGGAGCCTTGCTGCAGCGTTGCCTTCCTGGCTGACGCTGAGGCTGATCCTGTTCCAGCCGCGCGCGCAGGCCTCGTCTTCAGCGGCGTGCGTGAGCTGAGTCGCGATCCCGCGGCGGCGCTTTTCGGGCAACACGAAGACGTCCTGGATCTCCGGGAGTCCGAGGTGCGTTCCGCTCCAGGCGATATGAGCGTGTCCGACCGGTTGAGCGTCCTCCCATGCGATCAGGTAAGTCGAGTGCTCCTCGAATTGCTGACAAAGGCGGCTGAGCGGCAGATGGCGATCAACCGTCGCGACCTCACTTGGCTTCAGTTGGGTCACCGTGACCACGAAACGAAGTCTCACACGGGAAACCTGCGACCGCCGATGATCGCGCTGCCTAACAAGCGCCCGCCCCTGAGACAGCCGCCCACTCACTCTTTCTCGTCCCTATTGCATTACCCGTGTAGTTAAGCGGGATGAACGCATGTCTTGTTGCCTCAGGATGCGGTGCACCCTCACCCTGGCCGAGGTTCTCGAAGAAGCGATGCCCGGGTGCGCTCATTGCGTGAAGACGCACTCGACTCTAGCTCTGCGCCGCCGACGCCTCCGGCTCTGAGCTCGCGAACAACGTCACCTCGAGGCGATCACTCGCGTTCCCGACGGACTGATCATGAGATGACCGTAGCGGTCGAGTGTGATCTGGATGCTCGCGTGGCCTAGCTGCTAGCGATCAGCTTCGGATGCTCGCCCTGAGCGATCAGCAAGCTCGCGAACGTGTGCCGAAGGTCATGGAAGCGGATGCGCGGTAGCCCGCCTTGCGCAGCGCCGGCTCGAAGTAGCGGCGCACCATGTTCCGCCCATCCAGCCGGTGCGCCTCGACGAGGTCCGACCGCAGCCGACGGACCATGGGGCCTGGCCGGACGCATGATCGCGCGGCAAGCCTCTAACCGGAGAAGAGCCTTCTGCGACCCATATCTGGCCTACTAAGCGAAAGGCCCTGTTTCCAGGGCCTTTCCAAGTAGCGGGGGCAGGATTTGAACCTGCGACCTCCGGGTTATGAGCCCGGCGAGCTACCTGACTGCTCCACCCCGCGTCGCAGGGCGCATTGTAGCGCCTCCTACGAGGAACGGACGAGCCCGGCCGGGCAGCTGACGCCCGTCCCGCCGAGCCCGCAGTAGCCGTTCGGGTTCTTCGCCAGGTATTGCTGGTGGTAGTCCTCGGCGTAGTAGAACGGTCCGGCGGGCGCGATCTCCGTCGTGATCTCGCCGTAGCCCGCGTCGCGCAGCTCGCCCTGGTACAGCTCGCGCGACCGCTCGGCCGCCTCGCGCTGCTCGTCGTTCTCGACGTAGATCGCGGAGCGGTACTGCGTCCCGACGTCGTTCCCCTGCCGCATCCCCTGGGTGGGATCGTGGTTCTCCCAGAAGAGCCGGAGCAGCTCCTCGTAGCTCGTCTGCTTGGGATCGAAGGCGACCAGCACGACCTCCGCGTGGCCGGTCTGGCCGCTGCACGTCTCCTGGTAGGTCGGGTTCGGCGTGTAGCCGCCGGCGTACCCAACCGCGGTCGTGTAGACGCCGGGCGCCTGCCAGAACACGCGCTCGGCGCCCCAGAAGCAGCCGAGGGCGAAGACGGCGCGCTCGAGCCCCTCCGGGAAGGGCGGCTGGATCGGCGTTCCGAGCACCTCGTGCCGCGCCGCCACCGACATCGGCGCGTCGCGGCCGGGCAGTGCGCGGTCGGGCTCGACCATCTCGACGTTCTTCTCTCTGAACAGGAACATGCGACTAGCGTAGCCACGCGCATGCGAGTCGCAGGGATCGACCAGGGAACGAACACGACCCGCCTGCTCGTCGCCGACGTCGACGACGGCCGCGTCGAGGACGTGGTCGCCCACTCGGAGATCACGCGGCTCGGCGAGGGGGTCGACTCCCGTCGGCGCCTGCTCCCCCTCCCCATCGCGCGCGTCCGCAACGTGCTCACCGACTACCGGCGGGAGGCCGACCGGCTTGGCGCCGAGCGCGTGCTCCTGGTCGCGACGAGCGCCGTCCGCGACGCGGAAAACGGCGAGGCGTTCCTCGGCGAAATCGAGTGGAGCTACGGGTTCGCGACGCGGCTCCTCGACGGCGAGGACGAAGCCGAGTTGACATTTCGCGGCGTCACGAGCGACCGGCGGCTGGAGCAGCCGACGCTCGTGCTCGACATCGGCGGCGGCTCGACCGAGCTCGTCGTCGCCGGTCCCGACGGCATCGTCTCGCGCCGAAGCGTCGACATCGGCGCCGTGCGGCTCACGGAGCGGTTCCTCCACGGCGACCCCCCGACCGAGGGCGATCTCTCCGCCTGCGCGGCCCACGTCGTCCGCGCGATCCCCGAGCGCCTCGACGTCGGGGACGCGATCGGCGTCGCCGGGACGGTGACCTCGCTGGCGGCGATCGAGCTCGGCATGGACGTCTACGACCGCGAGCGGATCCACGGGTACCGGCTCACGCTCGAGGCGATCGAGCGCGAGGTCGACCGGCTCGCGCGGATGCCGCTCGCCGAACGGGTTCGCGTGCGGGGTCTCCATCCGGACCGCGCGCCGGTGATCGTGGCCGGCGGGATCATCGTCCGGGAGACCCTGGCGCAGCTCGGCCTCGACGGCCTCACCGTGAGCGAGCGCGACATCCTCCACGGGATCGCGCTCGAGGCGGCGCTTCTGCCCGAGCCGGAGGAGGGCGACGCCCCTCCCGGCGCCTACACCTGCTGCTAGAGGGCGAGGTCGGGCTCGGGCGGCGGCTCGTCCTCGGCGAGCCGGCGCTGGAGGACGACGCGCGAGAGGACGCCGACGAGACGCTCGCCCTCGACGACCGGCACCCGCTCGGCGTCGCGCTCCTCCATGAAGCGGAAGGCGTCGTCCGCCGCCATCTCCGCGTCGATCGTCCAGCGCGGCACCTCGGCGATCTCCCCGAGCGTCGTCTCCTTCGGGTCGCGGCCGCGGGCGACGACCTCCTGGACGAGCGTCTTGCGGGTGACGACGCCGACGAACCGCTCGTCGTCGCACACGAAGACCGCCCGGACCTCGGGCCGGGCCAGCGCCTCGCCCGCCTCCTGCGCGCTCGCGGTCACGCCGAGGGTCGGAGGGTCGGAGACCATTGCCTCGCGGACCGGGGTCACGGGTAGATCCCGCGCGCCGTCAGGGCGCCGGCGACCTCGCGGATCGACGCGACGAGCGCCGCCTGCCGGAGTGTGACGTCGAGCTGCTCGGAGACCGTCCAGACGCGGTCGAAGGCGTCGCCCAGCTTCTCGGCGAGCTTCTGCCTGATCTCGTCGCGCGACCAGAACAAGCGCCCGAGATCCTGCACCCACTCGAAGTAGGAGACCGTCACGCCGCCCGCGTTGGTGAGAACGTCGGGCAGGACCGGGATTCCGCGCTCGGCGAGAATCGCGTCCGCCTCCACCGACGTCGGTCCGTTGGCGCCTTCGGCGACCATCCTCGCCTCGATGCGGCCGGCGTTCTCGGCCGTGACCTGGTCCTCCAGCGCCGCGAGGACGAGGATGTCGCACGGGAGCTCCAGCAGGTCGGAGTTCGAGACGTGCTGGGCGTCGGGGTACTCCTCGAGCGAGCCGTGCCCCGCGATCCACGCGTCGACGGCGTCGAGGTCGAGGCCCGCCTCCGAGTAGACGCCGCCCGAGATGTCGGAGACGGCAACCACCGTCGCGGCGCGGGCGGCGAGTTCATGGGCCGCGACGCCGCCGACGTTCCCGTAGCCCTGCACCACGCACCGCTGGTCGGCGAGATGCCAGCCGAGCCGGCCACAGGCGCGCTCGATCACCATCACGACTCCGGCGCCCGTCGCCTCCCGGCGGAACACCGACCCGCCGATCGAGATCGGCTTGCCGGTGACGATCTCCGGAACGGCGTGGCCCTCGACCATCGAATACGTGTCCATGATCCAGGCCATCGTCTTCTCGTTCGTGGCCATGTCCGGTGCGGGGATGTCCTTCTCCGGGCCGATGACCGGCCGCAGCTCCACCGTGTACCGGCGTGTGAGCCGTTCGATCTCCCCCGCCGACAGCTCGCGCGGGTTGCAGCGAACGCCGCCCTTCGCGCCGCCGTACGGAAGCCGCAGCAGCGCGCACTTCCACGTCATCCACATCGCAAGCGCGGCGCACTCGCCGAGCGTCACGTGCAGGTCGTAGCGCAGCCCGCCCTTGGTCGGCCCGAGCACCGTCGAGTGCTGGACGCGGTAGCCGGGGAGCACGCGCAGGGACCCGTCGTCCATCCGGACGGGGACCGACATCATCACGGCGCGTTCGGGATACCGGAGGCGCTCGGCGACGTCCTCGTCGACGTCCGCGTGCTCCAGCCCCTGCTCGAACTGCGCGATCGCCATACGGAAGAGGGGCGAGTCCCACTCGAGAGCGGCGTGTTCGAGGTCGAGCGCCACGGGCCGGAAAGTCTAGTTCCGGGGGTCTTTCGCCACGACCAGCGTGAGGTCGGCGTCGAGCCGCTCGACGACGACCTCGTCACCGACGCCCGCTCCGTCGGCGCATCTCGCGCGCCAGAGCTCACCGTCGACGCGGACCTGCCCGTCCGGCCGGCAATCGCGGACGACGACCGCGCGCGACCCGACGAGCGCCTCCGCCCCCGTCACGGCCTTCCGCCGGCGGGAAAGCCAGATCCAGAAGCCGGCCTCGCCGAGCTCGACGAGCGCGGCCGCCGTCACGAGCGCGATGCCCCACCCCGTCGGCAACCAGAGGACGGCGACGACGATGGCGAGAACGAGGAGCAACGCGGATCGGAGGTGCCGGGGGCGGGACTCGAACCCGCACGCCCCCGAAGGGGACAGCTGATTTTAAGTCAGCCGCGTATAGCCAGTTTCGCCACCCCGGCGGGGGCCAGGATAGCCTCGGCTAGGCGTTGCTCGGCTGCATGTTGGAGCGGCGGAAGCAGCCCTGCTCGATGTCGTTCTTGCACGACTCCGGGCCCTTGAAACCGAAGGCGTCCACGAACGCGTCGCCGATCTCCTCGGTGAAGGTCTTGCCCTTCGCGATCTGCGCCCAGGCGGTCAGCGCAACCTGGTCGCCGAGCCGCGGGTCCGGCGCGAGGACGAGGCCGTTCGGATCGCTCGAGTAGTACTCCTGCATGGCGCTGATCGTCGACTGCGGCACCTTGGGCCCGTAGAACATCCCGACCGCACCGTGCTCCAGGTTGTGGACGAAGTTGATCTCCGAGACCGGCTGGTCGTAGGCGCCGTAGATGACCGTCTGGTTGGAGTGCTCGCCGCTCGTGCCCGGCACCGTGTTGTACTTGAATCCCTTCGTGAAGCCGGCGACGTGTTGCCGGCCCTGGGACTTCGGGTGCTGGTACGTCCACCCTGCGGCGCGCAGCGTCTCGATGGCGCTGTCGGTGTTGTTGCCGCCGCTGTTCCCCGCGAAGACGAAGAAACCGACGACGAGGGCGAGCATGACGAAACCGGACGCCCCGATCGCGTAGAGGATCTTCCGGTTCCGGCTGTCGTCGCGCGGCGCGGTGCGCAGCTTGGGCGCCTGGACCGTCCGTCTGGGCGGCGGCGGTGTCTTGACCTTCCTGGCCATCGGCGCGGTTGATGGTAGCGAGGGCGGCCGCGGATCCGCCGGGATGGCGCTTCGCGAGTGGGCTGGCCGCATCCGCAGCCGGGATCACCCATACTCTCGACGGCCGCCAACGACCGAAGGAGAGGACATGAGCTTTCTCGACAAGCTGCTGGGCCGCGGGAAGCAGGCTGCCGGCGACCTGACCGACAGTCCGGAGATGCGCCGCGAGGGCGCCCACCAGGAGGCGGAGGGCACGGCCGAGGACCGCGCCGAACGTGCGGAGGACATGGCGCAGGAGGCCCGCGAGGACGCCGCCGAGCACCGCGCCGAGCGCAACGACCCGATGTGATCCCCGGCGGGGCGGCCAGCGCCGCTCCGTCCGACGCCGTCTCTAGCGTTTCCAGGTCCTATGGGCACCGCGTTGCTGACCATCGGCCTGGCCGCCGCCGTCGTGATCGCCGGCACCGTCGTCGTGCGCACGATCCGCGAGCTGATCGAGGCGAGGCTCGGCACGGTCGAGGAGCGCCTCGACCGGCGGCTGTCGGAGGTGCACGAGGGGGTCGACCGGCGGCTCGAAGGGCTCGACACGCGGCTCTTCTCCAGTCAGCAGAGCGCCGGGCAGACGGCGACCCAGATCGTCGACCGGCTGGGCAAGCTCGACGGCACCGCCGCGCAGATGCTCCAGAAGGCGGCCGACCTCGGTCGCCTCGAGCAGGCGCTCCGGCCGCCGAAGGCCCGGGGCGGGGTGGGCGAGATCCTCCTCGCCAACCTCCTGCGGGACATGCTTCCGGCGGACGCCTTCCGGATCCAGCACACGTTCCGCTCGGGCGAGCGGGTGGACGCGGTCGTGCGGGTCGACAAGTTGCTCCCCGTCGACGCCAAGTTCCCGCTCGACAACTTCGAGCGGCTCGTGAACGCGGACGACGACGCCGAGCGCGAGCTGCACGAGAAGGCGTTCGCGCGAGACGTCAAAGGCCACATCGACGCGATCGCGTCGAAGTACATCCGGCCCGCAGAGGGCACGTTCGACTTCGCGTTCATGTACTTGCCGTCGGAGTCGGTGTACTACGAGCTCGTCTGCGGGAAGACGGGCGCGCTCTCCGCGTTCGCGCTCTCGAAACGCGTCTTCCCGGTCTCGCCGAGCACGTTCCACGCCTACCTCGTGATGGTCACGCAGGGACTGCGGGCGCTGCAGATCGAGCGGCATGCGCAGGACGTAATGGCGTTCTGCGCCCAGATCGCGAAGGACTTCGAGCGCTTCCGCGGCGACTTCGAGGTCGTCGGGAAGCACATCGCGAACGCGCAGTCGAAGTACGGCGAGGCCGACCGGCGCCTCGAGCGGCTCGGCACGAGCCTCGAGCGGGCGACGGAGTGGGAGCCCGAGGCGGTCGAGGCCTCCGCGGCGCAGGCCGAGCTTCCGCGCGCCCTCGACGCGGCCTAACGGCGCGCGTCCGGTAGGGCGAGGTGCCTGCCTCCGAAGGGCGTGCCATGGGGTCAGACCCCGGGACACGGCCCTCCCGCCACGTGTCTCCGGCGTGTGCAGGCGATTCCGCCGCGACGCGGCCGCGATCTCAGTTCCTCGATCCGTCCCGCCCGGACACGGCCCGGGGTCTGACCCCGGGACACGGCCGGAACGGCCGGAGCCTGCGCCGTAGCCCGGCGCCTAGAATCGAGGCGTGGCCGCCGCCGATCCGTTCGGAGCACGCTCGACGCTCGACGTCGGGGGCGAGCGCTACGAGATCTTCCGCCTCGCGCCGCTCCAGGAGCGCTACGACATCGAGCGGCTGCCGTACACGCTGAAGATCCTGCTCGAGAACGTCCTCCGGACGTCCACGCCCGAGCACGTCGAAGCCGTCGCCGAGTGGGGCGCGAAGGAGGACCCGTCGCGCGAGATCTCGTTCACGCCGGCCCGCGTGATCCACCAGGACTTCACGGGCGTCCCGGCGATCGTCGACCTCGCCGCGATGCGCCACGCGATGCACGACCTCGGCGGCGACGCCGCGAAGACGAACCCGCAGCTCCCGGCCGAGCTCGTGATCGACCACTCGGTGCAGGTGGATGCCTTCGCGAACCGGATGGCGATCCGCGTGAACACCGACCGTGAGTACGACCGCAACCGCGAGCGCTACGCGTTCCTCCGCTGGGGCCAGCAGGCGTTCGACGACTTGAAGGTCGTCCCGCCGGAGACGGGCATCGTCCACCAGGTGAACCTCGAGTACCTCGGCCGCGTCGTCGAATCCCGAAGCGGCCAGGCGTTCCCGGACACGCTCCTCGGCACCGACTCGCACACGACGATGATCAACGGGCTCGGCGTCCTCGGCTGGGGCGTGGGCGGAATCGAGGCCGAGGCGGCGATGCTCGGCGAATCCGTGTCGATGCTCGTGCCGCAAGTGGTCGGGTTCCGCCTCACCGGCGCGCTCCGCGAAGGGGCGACGGCCACTGACCTCGTCCTCACGGTCACCCAGATCCTGCGGCAGACGGGCGTGGTCGGAAAGTTCGTCGAGTACTTCGGCGCCGGGGTCTCCAACCTGCCGCTCGCGGACCGCGCCACGATCGGGAACATGTCGCCGGAGTACGGCGCGACCTGCGGGTTCTTCCCCGTCGACCAGGTGACGCTCGACTATCTCCGGCTGACCGGCAGGCCCGAAGAGCGGGTCGCGCTCGTCGAGGCGTACTGCAAGGAGAACCTGCTCTGGCACGACCCCGACCACGACCCGACGTACTCGCAGGTCGTCGAGCTCGACCTCGGCGACGTCGAGCCGAGCCTGGCCGGCCCGCGGCGGCCACAGGACCGGGTGCCGCTGACGGACGCCAAGCGCTCCTTCCTCTCTTCGCTCGAGACCTTCGGTGTCGAATACGGCAGCGGGACCGACGAGCAGGTCGCCGAGACGTTCCCCGCCAGCGACCCGACGACCGGCCAGCACCCGCTGACGGACGGCGTCACGCTCCCCGAGGCGCCGGTCGCGGTCCCGTCGAGCGTGGTCGCCGAGCGCGCGAAGCCGGTCGAGGTCGAGATGGACGGCGAGCGTTTCGAGCTCGAGCACGGCGCCGTGGTGATCGCGGCCATCACGAGCTGCACCAACACGTCGAACCCGAGTGTCATGCTCGCCGCGGGCCTCCTCGCGAAGAAGGCCAGCGAGCGAGGGCTGACGCGGAAGCCGTGGGTGAAGTCGAGCCTGGCGCCGGGCTCGAAGGTCGTCACGGAGTACTACGAGCGCGCCGGCCTGACCCCGTACCTCGAGGACCTCGGGTTCCACACGGTCGGCTACGGCTGCACCACATGCATCGGGAACTCGGGGCCGCTCCCGGAGCCGATCTCGAAGGCGGTCGCCGACGGCGACCTCGTCGTCTGCTCGGTGCTCTCCGGCAACCGGAACTTCGAGGCGCGAATCCATCCCGAGGTGAAGGCGAACTACCTCGCCTCTCCCCCGCTCGTCGTCGCCTACGCGCTCACCGGGCGGATGGACCTCGACCTCACGACCGAGCCGCTCGGCCAGGGCAGCGACGGCGAGGACGTGTACCTCTCAGACGTCTGGCCGACAACGGAGGAGATCTCGGAGACGATCGCGTCCGCGGTCGAGGGCGACATGTTCCGGCGAACCTACGCCGACGTCTTCAAGGGCGACGAGCGCTGGAGCTCGCTCGAGATCCCCGAGGGCGACCTGTACGACTGGCGCGAGGACTCCACGTACGTCCGCCGGCCGCCGTACTTCGACGGGATGTCGCCGGAGGCGGGCGCCGTCGAGGACATCCGAGGGGCCCGCTGCCTCGTCCGTGTCGGGGACTCCGTCACGACCGACCACATCTCGCCGGCAGGCGCGATCAAGCCGGACAGCCCCGCCGGCAAGTACCTGATCGAGCACGGCGTCGAGCGAAAAGACTTCAACTCCTACGGCTCACGGCGTGGCAACCACGAGGTCATGGTTCGCGGAACCTTCGCGAACGTCCGGCTGAAGAACCTGCTCGTGCTCGGCAGCGAGGGCACGTGGACGGTCCACGTCGCGAGCGGCGAGGAGATGACGATCTACGACGCGTCCGTGAAGTACGAGCAGGAGGGCACGCCGCTCATCGTCATCGCGGGCAAGGAGTACGGCTCCGGCTCGTCACGCGACTGGGCGGCGAAGGGCCCGAAGCTCCTCGGTGTCCGGGCCGTGCTGGCCGAGAGCTACGAGCGGATCCACCGCTCGAACCTCCTGATGATGGGAATCCTGCCGCTGCAGTTCCTGGACGGGGAGAACCCCGAAACGCTCGGCCTCACCGGCCGCGAGGAATTCTCGATCGAGGGCGTCGAGAACGGCGAGGCGCGCGAGGTGAGGGTCCGCGCGGACGACAAGGAATTCAGGGCGCGCCTCCGGCTCGATACGCCGCGCGAGCGGGAGTACGTCCGCCACGGCGGGATCCTCCCGTACGTGCTGCGCCGTCTCCTGGCCGACTAGCGCTAGAACCTGAGGATCGCGCCGATCCCGCCGACGGGGTCGAGGTCCTGCCGGTGCCGGATCGCGAGCACCTGGCCCCCGTGCGCGAGAACCTGGTGGACGGCGAGGTCGAGGCCCTCGGCCCGCTCCTCCATCTCCGTCCCGTCGAGGGGGCAACGGCCGCCCCGCAGACTCACCCGGCCGCACGCGGGGCACTGGCAGGCCGAGTGCTCAACGCCCTCCTGGAAGACGAGGCACTCGACTCGGCCGTCGGACGCCGCCTCCAGCGTCTCCTCCCAACCGGAGGCAGCGCGGCCGTTGCGGCCCGCTTCCTCCTTCCAGCGCTCGACGATCTCCTTCTCGCGCCCTTGCCGCCACTGCTCGAGAACCGGCAACGCGAGCCCGTAGAGCTCGGTCGGCGAGGCATGGGCCTTCGCGGTCGTCCAGCCGATCACGGCGCCCCGGGTGTCGCCAGCGAGCATGGCGGCGAACTCGCTCTTCTGCTCCTCGGGGCAGACCATGACGACCCGCGGGTAGCGCAGCTGCCGGAGCTGGCGCTCGAGCTCGTCGACGACCGTCTTCAGGTGGTTCTTCGCGAGCTCGTCGATGTGGCGCTGGAACCGCGCCTGAGACCACCCGCCCTGGTCGTGACGCCCCGGCTGCTCCTCGAAGAGGTCGGCGACCTCTTCCAGCCGACCGGCGCGCAGGCGGTAGAGGCGACCCTCCTCGCGGCTGACGACCGCGACGACTGCTCCCTCCCCGCGGCCGACGAGCGGGACGAGCGGGGCCAGGTAGAGGTCACGACCGACCTTGATCTCGTCGGGCACCGGCTCGGTCAGCGGCAGGGTCTGCCAGACGTTGTCGAGACCGGCACAGAAGAGCGCGAAGCCCTGGGCGCCGTCGCGGTCGAACTCCTCCGTGAAGAAGTGCTTGATCCGCTCGAAGTCCTCGCGGAGCCCGACCCGCTGCTCGTGGGTTTGTTCGCTCCTGTTCGCGCCGTTCGACTTCATCCCCTGGTCGACGAGCGAGTTGACGCGCGTGGCGGCGTCGCCGGCCGTCGGTGAGCTGCTCGGGTCGAGGTCGAGATACAGGCTGATCGCGCAGCCCTTCGCGGCTCGAAAGCCGGCGAGCTGCCGCAGCGTGTCCCAGGTCACGGAGCTAGCCAAGGAGCGCGATTCTATTCGTGATGCGGATCTGGACGGTCGGTCACGGGACCAGGCCTGCTGAGGCTCTCCTAAAGATGCTCGAAGCCGCCGGAGTCGAAACGCTCGTGGACGTCCGCCGGTACCCGGGCTCCCGTCGGAACCCGCAGTACAACCGGGCCGCACTCGAGGCGACGCTGGCCGACGCGGGAATCGGCTACCGGCATCTCGCGGCGCTCGGGGGCCGCCTCAGCGGCGAGCCGGGAGAGGAGCGGTTCGCCTGCATCCGCGTCCCTGCCTTCCGGAGTTACGCCGCGCGGATGGCCGCGCCGGGCTGGCAGGACGCGCTCGCGTCCGTCCTCGCCGAGCCGGCGCCGTGCGTCATGTGCGCAGAGACGCCGTGGACGAAATGCCATCGGCGGTTCATCGCCGAGCTGCTCCTCGCCCGCGGCCACGAGGTCCTGCACCTGACGCCGGGCGGCGTGGAGCCGCATCGTCTCCTCGACGAGGCCGAGGTCCGCGACGGGCGGCTGTTCCTCTGCGGCGAGCTGGTGGCCTAGCGGATGCGCATGAACGTGAGCGTCCACCGGACGCGCTCGGTCACCTTGCCGCCGTACTCGCCCTCGATCGTCGTCTCCTGCGTCGTGTTGCCGCTGATGAAGAAGCGCGGCACGTCTCTGCTGAACACGTCGGACGCCCCGAGCGGCGCATCGGCCAGATCGAGATCCGTCCGAAGCGCCCGCACCTCGGCAGGCTGCTCGGGGCAGGCGCCGCCGAACCGGACCGCGGCCGCGCCGCGAAGTCGGGCGAAGCGGGCCACGCCCGGCCTCGGACTCGTGAGCCGGACCGTGGAACCGCGCACCGTGGCACGCTGCGGCGCGCACGTCCGGCGGAGCGACCCGTCACACCCGGGACCGCGGCTGAGCGTGCGAACGGAGCCGCCCTGGGTCGCGGTCCCGCCGATGGATCGGACG
>DASSUI010000073.1:0-10295 GCA_035707105.1 Gaiellaceae bacterium
GCTCACCGAGGAGGCCCAGCGCCAGGAGACCGGTGACTCCGACCTCGGCGAGCAGATCTTCGACGGCGCTTGCGCGAAGTGCCACGGCCTGGAGGGCCAAGGCCTGATCGGGCCAGGCCTGAGCGCGAGCACCGTCGCGAACGCGGCTGTCGTCGCCGAGATCGTGCGCAACGGGCGCGGCAAGATGCCGGCGATCGGCGAGGAGTGGGACGAACGCCAGATGAAGGCGCTGACGGATCACCTGAAGGAGCGGTTCTCTGGCAACTAGAGCCGAAACTCCGACCTATCCGGTCCCGTGGACCCAGGGCCGCTTCGCCAGCTGGATTGCGACCGTCGACCACAAGCGAATCGGAATCCTCTACATCGGCACGAGCCTGCTCTTCTTCCTCGCCGGCGGCGTGATGGCGCTCCTGATCCGGACGCAGCTCGCCACTCCCGACATGGACTTCGTCGTCCGCGACGACTACAACCAGCTCTTCACGATGCACGGGACGACGATGATCTTCCTCGTCGTCGTCCCGATCTTCGCCGGATTCGCGAACTACCTGGTGCCGCTGATGATCGGCGCCGCGGACGTGGCGTTTCCGCGCCTGAACGCGCTCTCCTACTGGCTGTTCCTCCTCGGCGGCCTCGTGCTGCTCGGGAGCTTCTTCGCCGCCGGCGGCGCCGCCCGGACCGGCTGGACGGCCTACCCGCCCTTCTCGGCCGAGGCCTCCGGAAACGGCCAGGACCTCTGGATCGTCGGGCTGCACATCCTCACGCTCTCGTCCCTCGCCGGCGCCATCAACTTCCTCGCGACGATCCACAACATGCGCACGGCGGGCATGACCTGGATGCGCCTGCCGCTCTTCGTCTGGTCGATCGAGATCTACGCCGGGCTGCTCGTTCTCGTGCTGCCGGCGCTCTCGGCCGGCTTGACGATGCTCCTGCTCGACCGCGCGAACCTGACGAGCTTCTTCGTCCCCTCCGAGGGCGGCGACGCGATCCTCTACCAGCACGTCTTCTGGTTCTTCGGCCACCCCGAGGTCTACGTGATGATCCTGCCGGCCATGGGGATCATCTCCGAGGTCATCCCCGTCTTCTCGCGCAAGCCGATCTTCGGCTACAAGGCGATCGCCTTCTCGACGGTCGCGATCGGCTTCTACTCGCTGCTCGTCTGGGGCCACCACATGTTCACGGTCGGCCTCCCGTCCGGGCTCCAGGTCTGGTTCATGATCGCCTCGCTGACGATCGCCGTGCCCACCGGCGTGAAGATCTTCAACTGGATCGCGACGACCTGGCGCGGCAACCTGATCTTCGACACGGCGATGCTGTGGGCGCTCGGCTTCGTCGCCGTCTTCACGATCGGCGGGCTCTCCGGGATCTTCCTGGCGGTGTTCCCGTTCGACTGGCAGGTGCAGGACACGTACTTCGTGGTCGCCCACCTGCACTACGTGCTCTTCGGCGGCTCCGTCTTCGGGATCTTCGCGGCGCTCTACTACTGGTGGCCGAAGATGTTCGGCCGGATGCTGAACGAGACGCTGGGGAAGTGGCACTTCTGGCTGACGTTCGTCGGCTTCAACCTGACCTTCTTCCCGCAGCACATGATGGGGCTCGACGGAATGCCGCGACGGATCTACACATACGCGGACCGCGACCTGCTCCCCGAGTACAACCTGATCTCGACCATCGGCTCGTACGTGATGGGAGTCGGCATCCTGATCTTCGTGATCAACGTTTTCTGGTCGCGGCGCGGGCGGACGCCGAGGGCGCCGAACGACCCCTGGCTCGCAGACACGCTCGAGTGGTACACGACCTCGCCGCCGCCGCCGCACAACTTCGACAAGGTTCCGTACGTGACCAGCGCGCGACCGTTGCGCGACCTGCGCCGCCGGATCGGGGAGCGCCGGTGAGGGCCGGGCCCTGGATGCGGCTGTGCGGGCTCGGCGCGACCGGCGCCGTGGTGCTCGTCGTCGCGAGCGGCGAGCTCGGCCTCACGCATCGCGCGCTCGTCGTCGTGGCGCTGCCACTCCTCGTCGCGATGGCGGTCGGATCGTGGTGGGCGCACCGGGCCGTCCTCCGCCCGACGAGCGCCGCCCTGGTCCTGTACCTCGCGGCGCTGGCCACCTGGTGGGCCCCGCGGCTCCACGTCGCGCTCGCCGGGCTCGCGGCGGCCGGGACCGCCGTCGCCACGGCACAGCTGTATCGCGGGAGGCGCCCGGCGCCGGTGGCCTGGCGCGACTACGTCGCGCTGACGAAGCCGCGGATCATGTCGCTCCTCCTCCTGACCGGCGCCGCCGGGATGTTCGTCGGCGCGCAGGGACTCCCGGTCGCCGGCGACTTCGTGGCAATGATGGTCGGCCTCGCGCTCGCCTGCGGCGGCGCGAGCGCCATGAACCACGTGCTCGACCGCGACGTCGACCGCTCGATGAAGCGCACGAGCTCGCGGCCGGTGGCCGAGGGGCGCGTGAGCCCCGAGCTCGCCCTCGAGTTCGGCCTCGCTTTGTCGGCGCTTTCGTTCGTGCTGCTCGCGTCGGCGGTGAACGTGCTGACGGCATGCCTCGCACTCGTCGGGAACCTCTTCTACGTGCTCGTGTATACGCGGTGGCTGAAGCGGTCGACGCCGCAGAACATCGTCATCGGCGGCGCAGCCGGCGCCGTGCCTCCGCTCGTCGGCTACGCGGCGGCGACCGGGAACCTGGCGCTGCCGGCGCTGTTCCTCTTCCTGATCGTCTTCTTCTGGACGCCGCCGCACTTCTGGGCGCTGGCGCTGCTCATCAAGCGCGACTACGAGGCGGCGCGGATCCCGATGCTTCCGGTCGTGCGCGGTGATCGCGAGACGGCGCGGCAGGTGCTCCTCTACACGGTGCTGCTCGTCGCGCTGACGCTCGTGCCGGTGCTGACGGGGACATTCGGCTGGCTCTACCTCGGCGCAGCCGCCCTCCTCGGCGCGCAGTTCATCCGGCTGGCCCTGGGGCTTCGGCGGGCGACCGTGCCGGCACAGGCGGGACGGCTCTTCCACTACTCCCTGGCGTACCTGGCGCTGCTCTTCGTCGCCATGGCGATCGACCCGATGGTGATGCTGTGAGCGAGCTCACGGAGCCGCTCGACGAGCCGAGCCCGACAGACGAGGTGCCCGAGCCGGTCGAGCCCGTCGAGGCGGACGCCGCGCACGCCGAGCTGGCGCGGAAGAACACGCTCCTCGGCTGGATGCTGTTCGGCCTGGCGCTGCTGCTGTTCGCGGGCACCTGGCTCGTCGCGTTCATCTATCTCGCGCTCGACTGACGCACTCCCCCGCCCGGGGTGGGGGACCCGCTCGACCCACCGCAAACGCTAGCCGCCAGAATCGGACGCATGCGCGCCGAAATCGAACCAAGTGACGCACTTCCGGGAATCTGGCTCGCGCGGCCCGAGCCGATCATCGCTGAGGGCACGCCGCTCGCCGTCAAGGACCTCTTCGACACGGCCGGCCTGACGACGACGTACGGGTCGATCCTCTTCGCCGACCACGTTCCCGAGACCACCGCCGAGGCCGTCCTCCGGCTCGAGTCCGCCGGCTACGCGAACGTCGGGAAGACGAACCTCCACGAGTTCGCGTACGGCGTCACCTCCCAGAACCCGCACTTCGGCACCGTTCCGAACCCGTTGGCGCCGGGCCGGATCGCGGGCGGCTCGAGCGGGGGTTCCGCCGCGGCGCTCGCAGCGGGGCTCGCCGACGCCGCGCTCGGCACGGACTCCGGCGGCTCGATCCGCATCCCGGCCGCCTGCTGCGGGATCGTCGGCTTCAAGCCGACCTACGGCCTCGTCTCCCTCGAGGGCTGCTACCCGCTGGCACCGACGTTCGACCACGCCGGCCCGATGGCGCGCTCCGCCGGCGACTGCGCGCGGATGCTGGAGGTGCTCGTCGACCGCTTCACGCCGACCGAGGCGCCTCCGCTCGACGATCTGCACGTCGCGATCGCCTGGCTGGAGCACTGCGATCCGCTCGTGCTTCGGCAGCTCGAGCGGGCGGCCGGGTTCATCCCGGGCGCGACGCCGGTCGACTTCCCGACCGCCCACGGCACGAGCCCGCTCTTCATGCGCGAGGTTGCCGGCGTGCACCGCGACCTGTTCGCCGAGAATGCGGAGAGCTACGGCGCGAGCGTCCGCCGCAAGATCGAGCTGTGCCTCGCCGTCACGGAGGCAGAGGCGGCCGAGGCCGCGCGCCGCCGGGAGGACTACCGCCAGGCCGCGGCCCGCGCGATCGAGGGCTTCGACCTCCTGCTCGTCCCCACGTTGGCGTTCGTCGCCCCGCCGGTCCCGGAGGACGAGGTCGAGGTGAGGGAGCGGATCCTCCGGTTCACGTACCCGTTCAACGTGCTCGGCTGGCCCGCGCTCGCGCTGCCGGCCGGCCCAGCGGAGGACGGTCTGCCGGCCTCGCTCCAGCTCGTCGGGCGACCCGGCCACGACGCGCTCGTCCTGGCGGTGGGCGCCGCGCTCGAAGCCAAGCTCGCCCGGTAAGCGAAGTCGTACACACCGCGGTTCGAACGCTCACCGGAGCGGGGCTACCGTGCCGATCCCAGCGGAGACGACCGAGACCTCCGCTCTCCGACCGGAGGATGCTCGTCGAGTTCCGTGCTGCGGGGTGCGGTTCCGCCGCTCTCCGATTCGACGTCGTCTGCCTCTCGCGTCTCCGCTGGGCATCCGAACGATGCGAACGAGACGCCCGGGCTAGGCGGGCTCGGGCGCGCTCTGCGCGGCTACGGCCGTCCCGTTGGCCGAGACGCCGTCGGCGAGCATGGCCGCCAGGGCGTCGCCGAGCCGCCGCTCGGTCCGGAAGATCCGGTCCATGCCCGTGATCTCGAGCGTCCTCAGGACCCGCCGGTCGTCCGAGACGATCACGAGATCGCCGCCGCGTGCGCGGAAGCGAGGCTGGAACCGCAGCAGCAGGCTCAGCGTCGTCGAGTCGATGAAGCCGACCTCGACCAGATCGAGAGCGGCCGCCCGGCCGCCGAGCCGCAGCACCTCGCGGAGCTCCTGCTCGATCTCGGGTGCGGTGTGCAAGTCCGCCTCGCCGGTGACGGAGACGACGAACGTCTCCGGACCGAGCTGGGCCGTCTTGACCTCGAAGCCGGGCTCCATGCAACCCACCGTAACCGCAGGGCCCTGAGCTTTCCGCCCTCGGAAGGTCTGGATTTGCTTACACGACCGCCAGCTTGTAGCCCACGCCGCGTACGGTCACGACGCGGTCGGGGTTGGCCGGATCGGCTTCGATCTTCTGCCGCAGGTTCGAGATGTGGATGTCGCATGCCCGCTGGTCGCCGACGTACGTCGAGTCCCAGAGGTGCTGCATGATCTCGCGCCGGCTGAAGACACGGCCGGGCTCCTGGGCGAGCAGGAGCAGCAGCTTGAACTCGGACGGTGTGAGGCGCGTCTGCTCTCCGTCGATCCTGGCCTCGTGACGGATCGGGTCGAGCTCGAGGCCGCCGACGCGGAGCACGCTGCCGGCTCCGGAGCGGTCGAGATCGCGGCGGCGGATGATCGCCCGGATCCTGCCGATGAGCTCCGCCATCGAGAAGGGCTTCGTGACGTAGTCGTCTGCCCCGATCTCGAGGCCGAGGACGCGGTCGAGCTCTGCGCCCTTCGCCGTCAGCATGATGATCGGCACGGCGCTCTCGGTCCTGAGGCGACGGCAGACCTCCGTGCCCGACATGCGCGGAAGCATCAGGTCGAGCACGACCACGTCGAATGGATCGTCGAGCGCGGCCTTCAGCCCGCTTTCGCCGTCGTCGGCGCTCTCGACCTCGAAGCCCTCGTTGCGCAGCGCATACTCGATCGCGTCGCGGATCGCCCGTTCGTCGTCCACGACGAGGACCCGGCTCACGCAGTCACCATGCTGGCCGCGTTCGGGATCCGCAGCGTGACGCTCGTGCCCGCGCCCGGGGCGGTGCTGAGCTCGAGCTCGCCGCCGAGCGCGTCTGAGACCGAGTGGACGATCGCCAGGCCGAGCCCGAAGCCCTGGCTCCCGCTCTCGTCCCCTCGATAGAAGCGCTCGAAGATCCGGGACTGCGCCGACGCCGGAATTCCCGGCCCGGTGTCGGCCACGATGAGCTCCACATTCGATGCCGCGCCCGCGCGCGCCTTCAGCACGACACGCCCGGTCGCCGTCTGCTTGGCCGCGTTCTCGGCGAGGTTCACGAGTGCCTGTTCCAGGAGTGGGCGATTCGAAACGACGGCCAGATCGTCGGGACAATCGATCTCGAGTGTCACCGAGGGGGACAGGTGGAGGTCCGCCCCCACCTCTTCCAGAAGCGGCCGGAGCGCGACCAGCTCGTCCCGCGGCGCCTCCAGCCCGCTCTGTGTGCGGGCGAGGATGAGCAGCGCGCGGACGAGCCGCGCGAGCCGGTCGGCGGCACGCTCGATGTGGTCGAGGAAGACGTCGCGTTGCGGCCCCTCCTTTGCGCCCGCCTGGAGCACCTCGATCGCGCTGACGATCGCCGCGAGCGGACTTTGCAGCTCGTGCGCCGCGTTCGTGACGAAGTCCCGCTCGGCCCGCTCTCCGCGCTCCCGCCGGCTGACGTCCACGAAGACCGCAAGGACACCGGTCAGGTCGCCCGAGGCGGGGACGATCGGGGTCGTGCTGATCTCGAAGATCCGGCGGTGCCCGTCGACTCTGACTTCGTACCTCTCGCTGCTCACGACCTCGCCCGTCGCGAGGGTTCGCGAGATGGGCCACTCCTCGCGGCTCACCGGCCGCCCGTCGACGGTGTGCGCCACGGCCTCCCGCCAGTCCTCGAACGCGGCGAGGTCGCCGGGCTCGCGCCCCGTCATGCGAAATGCCTCGCCGTTGGCGAGCACGGGCCGGCCCTCGCGGTTCACGAGGAGCAGGCCGGCGGGGACGTTCTCGATCACCGTCTCCAGGAGTGCCCGCTCGTCCTCGAGCTCGCGGGTTCGCTCGGAGGCGAGCGCCTCGAGGACGACAGTCGTCGCGGACGGTCGTGCGTCGGCCATGACCGAATGATGCCGCGCATCCGGCCGCCGGAAACCAGTGCCACGGCCTTTTTTCGAAGGGGGCGTTCCGGCCATAATCGCCTCGTGGACGAACGGGGTCGCCGCATCGGCCGGAACGAGATCGTCTTCCGCGAGGTCAACGAGCGACTGCGCGAGCTCGGCGAGAGCTTCAGCCTCGTCAGCGAGGTCGCCGAGTTCGTGTGCGAGTGCGCGAACACCGCGTGCGCCGAGCGGCTCAAGATGTCCCTCAGCGCCTACGAGCACGTCCGGTCCGACCCCAAGTGGTTCGTGATCGTGCCCGGCCACGAAGAGCCCGATTACGAGCGGGTGATCGAGGAGAAGGACGGCTACGCGGTGGTCGAGAAGCTTCCCGGAGGGCCCGCCGGCATGGCGATCAAGGACGATCCTCGGGGCGGGCGGCGCTGACGGCCGCCTCGTAGACCCGGTCGCGCACGAAGACGTCGAGCTCGTCCGAGAGGACGTCGCTCGGGTCCTGGTCGTCCCGCATCGGAAGCTCGTCGGCACGCTCCGTCGCAACGTCGATGCCGGCGCGGGAGCGGAGCCAGCCGGTCACGAGCGCGGTCTCCGCGGGTGGCCCTGTGAGCCGGTCTGGCAGCTCGGGCCACGCACTTGCGAGCGCGCGTCGCCACGGGAGCGTCCGGCGCCAGGCGATGTCCGAGGCGACGACGCGGTCGAACAGGAGCTTCAGCTCGCGGTAGGCGGCAGGGACGTCGTCCCATTCGGAGGAGTCGACGACCAGGCGGTCGACGATCCCGAGGAGCTGCTCCACGACCGGCGACCCGAAGTCGGGCCGCCCGCGCCAGCGCAGGAAGACGGGCAGGTCGGGCAGGAGGAGCGGCACGACGATGCTCGCGGGCGCCTCCGCGCGGGCACCCTGCAGCCGAAGCTCGACGACCTCGCTGCAGAGGTGCTGTTCCAGCCCGGCGACGTCGTAGCACTCCAGGAGGACCCGCGCCGCCAGCTCGTCCGAGTCGCCGGGCTGCGGGAAGAGGAGCAGCGTCCGCGACGGGTGCCGCTCGCCCATCCCGGACAGGGTCTCGGTCGCCGCTTCCTGCCACTCCGGCGGGACCCAGGCGATGTGCGTCAGCACGCTCGTCATGAGATCCGGCTCGCCGCCGTGAGCGTGGGCGGAGCGCAGGTCCGCCAGCGCGGCCTCGATCTCCGCGACCGACGCGCAGGCGTCGGTCCACTCCTCGACGTGCGCTACCGATGCCACTCGACGAGCTCCTGCGCCGCGTCGGGGCCCCAGGTGCCGGCCGCGTAGTTCGGGAAGGACGGCCGGTCGCGCCGCCAGCGGGCGATGACGGCATCCACGAGCTCCCACTGCTCCTCGATCTCGTCCGACCGGGTGAAGAGGGTCGCGTCGCCGAGCATGGCGTCGAGGATCAGCCGCTCGTACGCCTCGGGGAGGCCGGTGCGGAACGAGCCGCCGTACAGGAAGTCCATGTGCACGGTCCGCACGCGCATCCCCTCCCCGGGCACCTTCGCCCCGATCGCGAGCGACACTCCCTCGTTCGGCTGGATGTGCGCGATGAGCAGGTTGGGCCGAAGCTCGGACGCGTCCTCGAACAGGGAGTGCGGGACGCGCTGGAACTGGATCGCGATCGTGGTCTCCCGCCGTGGTAGCCGCTTGCCGGTCCGGACGTAGAACGGCGTCCCCGCCCAGCGCCAGTTGTCGACCCGGAGCTTCGCCGCGACGAAGGTCTCGGTGTCGGAGTCGGGCGCGACGCGCTCCTCCTCGCGGTAGCCCGGCACCGGCAACCCCTCGATGAAGCCGGGGCGGTACTGGCCGCGGACGACCTCGCCGGGGCCGGGCCTGCCGAGCGCCTTCAACACCTTCAGCTTCTCGTTGCGGACGGCCTCCGCGGAGAAGTCGATCGGCGGCTCCATCGCGGTGAGCGCGACGAGCTGCAGCAGGTGGTTCTGGAAGACATCGCGGATGGCGCCCGCGCGCTCGTAGAAGTTGGCGCGGTTCTCGATCCCGATCGACTCTGCGACCGTGATCTGCACGTGGTCGATGAAGTGGCGGCTCCAGACCGGCTCGAAGATCCCGTTCGCGAAGCGAAGCGCGAGCAGGTTCTGGACGGTGTCCTTCCCCAGGTAGTGGTCGATGCGGAAAACCTCGTCCTCGCTGAACCTCCGGCGCAGCAGCTCGTTGAGCTCACGGGCCGACTCGAGGTCGTGGCCGAACGGCTTCTCCACGATCAGCCGCGTCCAGCCCGACGTCGTGCGACGCTCGCCGAGCTCCTCGACGAGCTTCGGCATCGCGTCGGGCGGGACCGCGAGGTAGTACACGCGGTTGCCCTGCGTCCCGAAGTCCTCGTCGAGCTCGCGCAGGCAGCGCGCGACGCGGTCCTCGCCCTCCTCGTCGGCGAACTCCGTCGCGGCGTAGCGCGTCCGGCTCGCGAGCGATTCCCAGACGTCCGGCTTGAACTCGTCGCGCGCGAACTCGCGCACGGCGGCCTCCATGGCGGCGACGAAGTCCTCGTTCGCCATCGCGCTGCGCGCGACTCCGAGGATCGCGAAGTGCTCGGGCAGGAGCTCGCGGAAGGCGAGCGCGTAGAGCGCCGGGAAGATCTTCCGTCGGGTCAGGTCGCCCGAGGCACCAAAGATCGTGAGGACGCTGGGCTCGGGGCGGCGCCGGAGCTCGAGCCCCTCGGCGAGCGGGTTCTCGGCCGCCTCAGCCTGAGTGACGGACTGCGTGTCCACCGAACTGGTTCCTCAGGGCGGCGTTCACCTTGGCCGCGAACGACTCGTCCTCCCGGGACGCGAAGCGGGCGTAGAGCGCCGCCGTGATCACGTGCAGGGGAACGGCGTGGTCGATCGCCTGCTCGACGGTCCAGCGCCCCTCGCCGGAGTCCTCGACGTAGCCGCGGATGCTCTCGAGGCCGGGGTCCTCCCCGAGCGCCTTCGCGAGCAGGTCGAGGAGCCAGCTGCGGACGACGGATCCGTGCCGCCAGAGCTCCGCAACCGCGGCGAGGTCGAGGTCGAACTCGGAGGCCTGCATGAGGTCGAACCCCTCGGCGTACGCCTGCATCAGGCCGTACTCGATGCCGTTGTGGACCATCTTCACGTAGTGACCGGCGCCCGGACCACCGACGTGGAGGTAGCCGCCCTCGGGCGCGAGGGTCAGGAAGATCGGCTCGAGGCGCTGCACGGGCTCCGGCTCGCCGCCGACCATCAGGCAGTAGCCGACCTTCAGGCCCCAGATCCCGCCGCTGGTGCCGGCGTCCACGTAGTGGAGCCCGCGGGCGGCCAGCTCCTGGCCGCGCCGGACGTCGTCCTTGTAGTTGGTGTTGCCCCCG
>DASSUI010000074.1:0-11425 GCA_035707105.1 Gaiellaceae bacterium
CCTCGATCCCGTAGAGGCCGTTGATCGGCGCCGTGACGGAGTCGACGAGGATCCGCGCGGGCTTCGAGTCGACTTCCTGGTACGTCCCGGGAAGCGGCTCCCCGTCGGCGTTGAGGGCGTACGTTCCGGCAGGGATGACCCAGGTTGCGATCGCGGCCAGCACGATCAGCGCGAACAAGATCGTGTACGCGGAGGGAAGCGCGAACCGGCTTCGCTTCGCTTGGGGTGCTTCAACTGCGGCGTGCTCGCTCATGAGACCCTCGTCACGTCCCGTCGAGGCGGCTCGTCCCGCCCGGTTCCCGACGGTTTTCCGGCTTCATGCCCGTGCGCCGGCACCCGCCGCCTGGTACGCGTACTCGACACCGTCGGCGTCGCGCGTGACGAGGGTGCCGGCGTCGCCGCGGACGATGGCGGCGGCGTCGGTGATCGAGCCGATGGCCGCGACCTTCCCGGTGCGCTCGACGAACTGGCAGGCGGCCCTCACCTTGGGGCCCATGGAGCCTGCGGCGAACTCCGACCGAGCAAGGTCCTCCGGGGTCGCCCGCCGGATCGCGCGCTGCGCCGGCGTCCCCCAGCCCTCGTAGACGGCGTCGACGTCGGTGACGATCGCGAGCACGTCCGCCTCGATGTCGATCGCGAGGAGGGCGCTCGCAAGGTCCTTGTCGATCACGGCCTCGATGCCGACGAGCCGCCGCCCAGCCGGCGCCGGCTCGTCGGTGTAGACGGTCGGGATGCCGCCGCCGCCGGCACAGATGACCACGCAGCCGGCCTCGAGCAGGCCCTTGATCGCATCGATCTCGAAGATCCGTTTCGGGAGGGGGGAGGGCACGACGCGGCGCAGGCTGTCTCCGTCCGGCTTGAACGTCCAGCCCTTCTCGGCCTCGAGCCGCTTCGCCTCCTCCGCCCCGTAGAGCGGGCCTATCGGTTTCGTCGGGTTGTCGAACGCGGGGTCGGTCGCGTCTACCTCGATCATGGTCAGCAGCGTCGCGAGGTGGCGCTCGAAGGGGAGCTCGTTGCCGAGCTCCTGCTGGATGATGTAGCCGATCATCCCCTCGGTCTGCGCGCCGAGCACGTCGAGCGGGTACGTCTCCACGTCGGCGTACGCCGCGCCCTGGAGCGCGAGCAGGCCTACCTGGGGCCCGTTCCCGTGCGAGATCACGAGCTCGTGCTCCTGCGCGACGGGGGCGAGCGCCTTGCAGGCGACACGCGCGTTCTCGCGTTGGTTCTCCGCGCTCAGCTCTTGCCCCCGCCGCAGCAGGGCGTTGCCTCCCAGTGCCGCGACGACGCGCATCGCCTCAGCTCCCCAACGTGGCGACCATGACTGCCTTGATCGTGTGCATGCGGTTCTCCGCTTCGTCCCAGACGAGCGACGCCGGCGACTCGAAGACCTCCTCGGTGACCTCCATCGACTCCATCCCGAACTTCTCACCGATCTCCTTGCCGACCTCCGTGTCGGTGTTGTGGAACGCCGGCAGGCAGTGCATGAACTTCGCGTCGGGGTTGCCGGTCGCCGCCATCGTCTCGGCGTTGACCTGGTACGGCCTGAGCAGCTCGATCCGCTCCGCCCAGACCTCCTCCGGCTCTCCCATCGAGACCCACACGTCGGTGAAGAGGACGTCGCAGCCGCTGACCGCCTGCTCGACGTTGTCGGTGATCGCGATCTTCGCGCCCGTCTCGTCCGCGATCGACCGGGCCAGCGCGACGATCTCGTCCGCCGGCCACAGGGAATCGGGCGCCGCGATGCGAACGTCCATGCCGAGCTTCGCGCCGCCGACGAGGTACGAGTTCGCCATGTTGAAGCGGGCGTCGCCGAGGTAGCAGAACGCAACCTCGGAGAGCGGCTTCGCGACGTGCTCCCGGATCGTCAGGAAGTCGGCGAGGATCTGCGTCGGGTGCCACTCGTCGGTGAGGCCGTTGTAGACCGGCACCCCGGCCGACTCGGCGAGCTCGTCGGCCGTCTTCTGCCCGAAGCCTCGGTACTCGATCGCGTCGTACATGCGGCCCAGCACACGCGCCGTGTCCTTCACCGTCTCCTTGTGGCCCATGTGCGAGCCGGCCGGCCCAATGAAGGTGACGTGGGCGCCCTGGTCGTAGGCCGCGACTTCGAACGCGCACCGCGTCCGGGTCGAATCCTTCTCGAAGATGAGAGCGATCTCCTTGCCGGCGAGCTTCTGCTCCTCCCGACCTTCGCTCTTCGCGGCCTTCAGGTCCGTCGCCAGGTCGAGCAGGTAGGTGATCTCCTCCGGCGTGTAGTCGGCGAGGTTCAGGAAGTGCCGGCCCCGGAGGTCGGTTGCGGTCTTCATCTCGGTGCTCCTTTCATGCGTCCCTGGAGATCGGGCAGGTCATGCAGTGGCCTCCGCCGCGCCCGCGGCCCAGCTCCTGGCCCGCGATGGGCAGCACCTCGACGCCGGCCTTCGCGAGCTTCGCGTTCGTCGCCTCGTTCCGCTCGTACGCGACCACCACCCCCGGCGCGAGGGCGACGACGTTGTTGCCGTCGTCCCACTGCGTCCGCTCCGCCTCGAACTCGTCGCCGGCGGTCGGGACCAGCTTCAGCTCCGTGACGCCGAGCGCCTCGCGGACTTCGTCGAGGAACGAGCGTTCGGAAATCTCCGCGGCGACGCCGTCCTCGCCGCCCGGCGTGAAGAGGATGGGCAGGATCTGCTCGACGACCGGCTCGTAGAGCGTCGCGACGTCGCGGTCGCAGAAGGTGAAGACGGTGTCGAGGTGCATCGCCGCGCGTTCGCGGGGCAGCTTCGCGCCGATCACGAGCCGGGCGGCGCCCGCCTCGAAGAGGTTGCGCGCCAGGATGCTGACCGCTTTGGCGTTGCTCCGCTCGCCGAGGCCGACGAGGACGACGCCGTCGCCGACGGGCATCATGTCGCCGCCCTCCATCGCGGCCGTGCCCCAGTCGTGGTCGACCCCGCCGAACCAGATCGGGAATCCGGCCTCACGGAAGCGCGGATGGAAGCGGTAGATCGCCTCGACGTTCAGGGTCTCGTTCTGCCGCGCGGGCCAGAACATCGCGTTGATCGAGACGCCGCCGTAGATCCAGGCGCTCGTGTCGCGCGTGAAGAGCTGGTTCGGCAGGGGCGGCAGCACGAAGTCGACGGGACGCAGCGCTCGGCCGACTGCTTCGACGATGTCGGCGGGCAGCTCGCCCAGGATCACGCCGCCGGTCAGCTTCGTGGCCAGCTCAGCGGCCGGCATCTCGGTCATCCAGGCGGTGAGCTCGCGGGCGAAGAGGGCAGTGACCTCTTCCGGCCGCAGCCTGCGGCTGAGCACCCACTCGCGGGCCGCGGGATCCTCGAGGGTCTCGGTGAGGAGTTCGTGGAACAGGAGGACTTCGACCCCGCGCTCTCGCATCAGGTCGACGAAGGCGTCGTGCTCCTGCCGTGCCCGCCGTACCCAGATCACGTCGTCGAAGAGCAGCTCGTGGCAGTTGGTCGGCGTCAGACGCTCGTGGGCGATGTCCGGCCGGTGGACCATCACCGTCCTCAGCGTCCCCACTTCGGAGCTCACGCCCAGTTCGGTCTTCGGCGCGACAGTGGTCATTCGGGTTCTCCTTTCGCGACTCCGACCGACAGCATCGGCCTCTGACGCGCGACGGGTCATCGTCCAGGAGGGATGAAGCCGCTTGACCTCGTTCGACCGGAGCGGCGATTCTGATCGGGTGGCCGCGACGAGCGCGATCGAGTCGCCGGCGGTGGACTGGCTCCTGTCGTCGGACGAGCCGGCGGTGCAGTACCTGACCCGCCGCGACGTCCTCGGCGAGGAGATCGACCCCGACCCGGAGGAGATCCTTTCCGGCCGATGGGTGCGCGCGCTGCTCTCCGGGCAGCAACGAGACGGCGGCTTCGGCGGCCATCCGTACAAGAAGTGGACGGGCGCGCACTGGCGGCTCGTCTCGCTCGTCGAGCTCGCGGCGCCGCCCGGCGAGCCGCGCCTCCTGGCGGCCGCGGAGCGAGTGCTGGCCTGGCTCGACGGCCCGGGCCGGCGGCGGAACCTGAAGACGATCGACGGCCTCGTGCGCCGCTGCGCCTCGCAGGAGGGAAACGCCCTCGCCGCGTGCTCGCGGCTCGGGATGGCGGACGACGACCGGGTGGGGCGGCTCGCCCGCTCCCTCGTCGACTGGCAATGGCCGGACGGCGGCTGGAACTGCGATCAGCGCGCGAGCGGCCGCCGCTCCTCGTTCCACGAGTCGCTCGCGCCGATGTGGGGGCTCCACGAATTCGCGGAGGCGACCGGCGCGGACTGGGCCGGGGACGCCGCGCTGCGCACCGCCGAGCTGTTCCTCGGGCACCGCCTGTTCCGGTCGCTGCGAACCGGCGAGGTGATCGACGGCGCGTGGCTCGCGTTCCACTACCCGCCGTACTGGCACTACGACGTCCTGCAGGCGCTCCTGATCCTCTCGCGCATGGGGCTCGTCGGCGACCCGCGGGCCGTCGAGGCGCTCGAGCTCGTGGAGCAGCGGCGTCTGCCCGACGGCCGCTGGGCGGCCGGGAGCTCCTGGTGGCGGCGGCCGGGGAGCAGGATGCTCATCGACGTCGTGGACTGGGGGAGACGCGGCCCGAACGTGATGATCACGCTGAACGCCCTGCGAGTGCTGGCGGCCGCCCGGTGAAGCACGCGCGAAAGGAGCTCTGGTTCGAGGTCCCGGAGCGGCGGGCCTACCTCAACATCACGCCCGACGTGGAGGAGTTCGTCCGCGAGAGCGGGATCACGGACGGCCTCTGCCTCGTGAACCCGATGCACATCACCGCCGCGGTCTACGTCAACGACGACGAGCGGGGCCTGATCCAGGACTTCGACGACTGGCTCGAGCGGCTCGCGCCGCACGAGCCGGTCTCCCAGTACCGCCACAACAACGGCGAGGACAACGCCGACGCACACCTGAAGCGGCAGCTGATGGCGCACCAGGTCGTCCTCGCGATCACAGAGGGACGCCTCGACCTCGGCCCGTGGGAGCAGGTCTTCTACGCCGAGTTCGACGGCCGTCGGCGCAAGCGCGTCCTGCTGAAGGCGATCGGCGAGTAACAACCCATCCCCCGGACGAGGGATCGGCGCCCGTTCGCGACGGGCGATACGAACCTAGTCGCCTATGAGTTACGACGAGTACGACACCGTCCGCGCGCCCTGGCTGCGGAGCCCGTTCCTGGCCCTCGGCATCGCCGTCGTCGCTATCGCGCTCGCAGCGACCTCGTTCGTCCGCCAACAGCGCGCGATCGACGCCGCGAACGTCGCGCAGCTGTCCGCGAAGCGCATCGAGCGGGAGCTCGGGCTCGTGCACAAGGACAACGACCGGCTCGCCGGCCGCGTCCGGTCGACCGAGCGGCAGCTCCGGGTCGGGCCTGTCGCCGCGCGGACGAAGCGGAGCGTCTTCACGATCGCCGCGGGGCAGAGGCTCGGGACTGCATTCGCGGCCTGGCGAACCGGGGAGGGGACGTTCTTCATCACCGCCAACCACGTCGTCGACGGCTACGAGGGGCCGGTCGACCTGATCCGGAAGGGCGGGAACTGGACCGGCGAGATCGTCCGGCGCGACCGGAAGAACGACCTCGCGCTCGTGCGTGTCGACGGCCGGCCCGACGGCGCGCCCGCCCTGTGGCCGAAGGCGCGGCGCGCACGGCCGAGGACCGGCGACCAGCTGCTGCTCGTCGGCAGCCCGTACGGCCTCGGCGGCACGGTGACGACGGGGATCGTCAGTCGGGTCACCCGGAAGACCGTCCAGACAGACGCCGCCGCGAACCCCGGGAACTCGGGCGGCCCGGCGGTCGACCGGAAGGGACGGGTCGTCGGCGTTCTCGTCTCAGGCGGCGGCGAGAACATCAACTTCGCGATCCGCATCGAGCGCGCCTGCGTCAAGCTGCGCCGCTGCTGATTCGCGCGTAACCATGCGGCTTCTCTCGCGGCGACCGCGACCGTCGGACGGGCTACGCCTAGGATGGACGTCGTGCATGCGACGCCGGCCCCTGCGGAGCTCGAGCTCCAGCTGGAGCAGCACCGGTCCGAGCTGACCGCCTTCTGCTACCGGATGCTCGCCTCGCCCTTCGAGGCCGAGGACGCGGTCCAGGAGACGCTGCTCCGCGCCTGGCGCAGCTTCCACAAGTTCGAGGGCCGGGCGGCGCTGCGGTCGTGGCTCTACCGGATCGCGACGAACGTCTGCCTCGACATGCTCGGAAGCCGTGAGCGCCGGGCGCGCCCGATGGACCTCGGCCCCGCCCGCGAGCCGGTCGAGTCGAACCTGAACACGCTGCCCGAGGTCACCTGGATCGAGCCCATCCCCGACGGCCGGGTCGTGCCGGAAGGCGACCCTGCCGCCGTGACGGAGGCGCGCGAGACCATCCGGCTCGCCTTCGTGGCGGCGCTCCAGCACCTCCCGCCGCGCCAGCGCGCCGTGCTGATCCTCTGCGAGGTCCTGCGCTGGAAGGCGAGCGAGGTCGCCGAGCTCCTCGAGACGAGCGTGGCGTCGGTGAACAGCGCGCTCCAGCGTGCACGGGCAACCCTGGAGGCGAGCAACGTCAGCGCAGACGAGGAGTCGCCATCCCTCGACGAGGGCGACGAGAAGCTTCTCGCCCGCTACGTCGAGGCATTCGAGGCCTACGACATGGAGAGGCTCACGGCGCTCATCCAAGAGGACGCGACGCAGTCGATGCCGCCGTT
Source organism: Gaiellaceae bacterium (assembly GCA_035707105.1). Classification (GTDB taxonomy): domain Bacteria; phylum Actinomycetota; class Thermoleophilia; order Gaiellales; family Gaiellaceae; genus JACDAN01. The sequence goes on from DASSUI010000074.1 coordinate 6,661, forward strand.
CGACCTCTGGCTCCGCGGGCGCGACGACATCTTTGCGTGGTGGTACGGCCCGGGGATCGGCTGCAAGGGCTCGCGCGTGATCCCGGCCCCGGCTGCGAACGGCGCGCCGGCCTTCGGCCAGTACAAGCCGAGCCCCGACGGCGGCTACGAGCCGTGGGCGCTCCAGGTCCTGGAGATCGAGGACGGCCGCATCGTCGAGTTCACCTTCTTCCTCGACACCGACCGGGTGTTCCCGCTCTTCGGCCTCCCGCCTCGGCTCGAGGCCTAGGGCTCGGGCAGGAAGTAGCTCAGGATCCGAACGTCGCCGGCCCCCACGGGGACCGCGTCGGACTCGCGGGTGATGAACGGCTCGAGCAGACGTTCGAGCGCCTCCTGGATCCCGCGAAGCTCGTCCGGGGTCACGGTCACTCTGGCGTTGGACATCCCCGCGGCCCGAATCCAGTCGAGCGTCACGCGGCTCTCGTCGTCCGCGACCCATCGCCGGGGGACGTCGACGTAGTGCAGGAGCATCACGCCCGTCAGCGCCCGGGCCGCCTGCTGGCCGTCCGGATCGTCCGGGATCTCGAACACGAGCCCTTTGCCGACGGCCGACCACCCGCGCACGTCCCTCGCCACCAGTCCCACCCGCTCGAGCTCGTCGAGGTGGCCGCGGATCACCGGCTCCTGGGAGGCGAGCAGGGACGCCAGCTCGGCCGCATTCATCGGTCCCTCGCGGCGCAGACGGTCGAGCAGCGAGATCCTGATCGGGTCGGCGAGTGCCCGCATCGTCTCGGACTCGGTGACGACGACGTCGCCGACGGAGTTGAGCTCGGTCATTCCTGCTCCTTTCAGTCCGGCAAGACGTCGGTCAGCCCCATGAACGCGACGAGCTCGAGGAGCTGCGCCGAGGCGTGGCGCAGTCTGATCTCGCAGCCGTGGCGGCGGGCGCCGAGCTGGAGCCGGCAGAGCGCGTCGACTGTCACCGCGTCCGGCTCGACGCCGTGGACGTCGCAGAGCACGATGCTCCCGGGGCTTGCGCTCAGGCGGGCGCAGACACGGTCGCAAAGCCCGGGCAGGTCGGCACGGGTGATCGGGCCGCGAATGGCAAGGGCGACCGTCGATGGCGCTGGAGCGCCCATTGCGAGTAGGACCGACCCCGCCCGAAAAACTCATCGCCGGACTACCGATGAGTTCCGAGTCGTTGCACGGTCTATGCCTCCGAACACGATGACCGCACCGAAAGGACACATCCCATGAGCAACCTGGACAGCCGCATCCGCTGGCTTGCCCTCTACGTGCTGTGCCTCGGAGACCTGATGATCGTGCTCGACGTGACGATCGTCGGCGTCGCGCTCCCGTCCATCCGCACGGACCTCGGCTTCTCCGAGAGCTCGCTCGCGTGGGTCGTGAACGCGTACCTCATCACCTTCGGCGGCTTCCTCCTCCTCGGTGGGCGACTGGGCGACCTCTTCGGGCATCGCCGGCTGTTCCTGCTCGGGATCGGGCTCTTCACGACCGCGTCGCTCGCCTGCGGGCTCGCGACGACCCAGGCGTTCCTGGTCGGCGCGCGCGCCGTGCAGGGGCTCGGCGCGGCTGTGGTGTCCGCGGTCGCGCTGTCGCTCGTGATGACGCTCTTCACCGATGCCGGCGAGCGCGCGAAGGCGATGGGCATCTTCGGCTTCGTCGCCTCGGGCGGCGGATCGGTCGGCGTGCTGCTCGGCGGCGTCCTGACCGACGTCCTCGACTGGCACTGGATCTTCCTCGTCAACGTCCCGATCGGGGTCGCGGTCGTGCTCCTGTCGCTCCGGCTGATCCCCGGCCAGCGAGTCGAGACGGCCTCGATGCGGCTGGACGTCGCCGGCGCGGTCACGGTGACCGTCGCGCTGATGCTCGCCGTCTACGCGATCGTGAACGGCAACGAGGTGGGATGGACGACCACGCGCACCCTCGGCCTGCTCGCCGCTGCGGCTGCGCTGTTCGGCGCCTTCCTCGCGATCGAGGCGCGCGTGCACTCGCCGCTCATGCCGCTGGGCCTCTTCCGCCTGCGGAACCTCGCGTTCTCGAACGTCGTCGGCGTCCTGTGGGCCGCGGCGATGTTCGCGTGGTTCTTCCTGTCTGCCCTCTACCTGCAGCTCGTCCTCGGCTACAGCCCGCTCGAAGTCGGCCTCGCGTTCCTCCCCGGCAACCTGATCATGATGGCGCTCTCGATCGGCGTCTCGGCGAAGCTCGTTATGCGCTTCGGCATCAGGCAGCCCCTCGGCATGGGGCTCGGGATCGCCGCGATCGGCCTCCTGCTCTTCGCTCGGGCGCCGGTCGACGGCAACTTCGTCGTCGACGTGCTGCCGAGCATGGTGCTGCTCGGGATCGGCGCGGGCATCGCGTTCAACCCCGTCCTCCTGGCGGCAATGAGCGACGTCGAGCCGACCGAGGCCGGGCTGGCCTCCGGGATCGTGAACACGGCGTTCATGATGGGCGGTGCGCTCGGCCTCGCCGTGCTCGCCAGCGTCGCCGCGTCGCGCACGGAGACCGAGCTCGCCTCGGGGGCCGACACGGTTTCGGCGCTCACGACGGGCTACCACGCGGCCTTCCTCCTCGGGGCACTGTTCGCCGCACTGGCGGCCGCGGTCGGTGTGGTCTTCCTTCGGACGAGGGCCGCGCCTGGCGCGGAGGCCGCGGAGATGCACGGCGTCCCCGCCGCCGAGCTCGACTAGCAAGATGCGAAAGGCCCCGTCGCCGCGCGGGGCCTTTCGTTTGTCTTGACACATCGATAAACATCGTTATGATGATTGTCGATATGAGAACGCTCGAGGTCATCGACTGCTGCCGGCCGCTCGGAGCGCCCTCGCTCGACGAGCAGGAGGCGCAGGCGACCGCAGACGTCTTCAAGGCGCTTGCGGATCCGGCGCGCGTGAAGATCGTCAACGTGCTGGCGCGTGCCGACGAGCCGGTGTGCGCGTGCGACTTCATCCCGGGCCTCGGCCTCTCGCAGGCGACTGTCAGCCATCACCTGAAGAAGCTGACCGACGCCGGCCTCCTCGACCGCGAGCGGCGCGGCAAGTGGGCGTACTTCAGTCTCAATCCCGAGGCCGTCTCGAATCTCGAGAGCCTCGTTCGACTTCCGGAGGTGGTTCGATGAGCACGACGGCCGAAGATCTGCGAGAGCAGGTGCGGCAGCGGTACGCCGAGGCGGCGGTGTCCGTCGACCGGGGCGGCTGCGGCTGCACCGACGACGGCGGCTGCTGCGGCAACGCGGGCTGCGACGGGGAGGACGGCTCCTTCGGGCAGCGGCTCTACTCGATCGAGCAGCGCGGCGAGCTTCCCGACGCGGCAGTGCTCGCGTCGCTCGGCTGCGGCAACCCGACGATGGTCGCCGACCTCCATCAGGGCGAGGTCGTCCTCGACCTCGGCTCCGGCGGCGGGATCGACGTGATCCTCTCGGCGAGACGCGTGGGGCCGGACGGCACCGCGTACGGGGTGGACATGACCGACGAGATGCTCGCGCTGGCGCGGAGGAACGCGGCCGACGCGGGCGTGCGGAACGTCCACTTCCTCAAGGGGCTGATCGAAGACGTGCCGCTTCCGGCCGACTCGGTCGACGTGGTGATCTCGAACTGCGTGATCAACCTCGCGACGGACAAGGCGGCGGCGCTCACCGAGATGGCGCGGGTGCTCAAGCCCGGCGGGCGGATCGGGATCACCGACATCGTTGCCGAGGATCGGCTCGGGCCGGACGAGCGGGCCGACCGCGGGAGCTACGTCGGCTGCATCGCCGGCGCCCTCTCGAAGGCAGAGTACGCCGCGGGCCTCGAGGCGGCGGGCTTCCGCGACGTGTCCGTCGAGTTCACGCGCGGCGTCGCCGACGGCATGCACAGCGCCGTCGTCAAGGCCGTCAAGGCCTAGCCGCGGCTGCCCTTCGGGGCTACCCTGACGGCGGGTCGGGCGTGTGAAGAGGGGCCTCGCCGTCATCGCAGTTCTCGTCGCCGTGCTCGCGGATCCCGCGGGTGCGGCGACGACGCGACTCGACGAGCACGGAACGGTGCTCATCGACGGCCACAAGGTGTTCCCGATCGTTCTCGCCAAGGGGCCGGAGCCGGGCATGAAGACGCCGTCCGGCGCCGACGCCCTCGACGAGGTCGTCGACGCCGGCGTCAACGTCTTCAAGACGGGGCCCGCCTCCCGGCCGTGGTGGCCGGAGGACATCGCCGACGCGGTCGAGTACGACCGGGCGGCGGCCGAGCGAGGGGCGTACACCTGGGTGAACCTGGCGACCCTGAGCGACGCGACTCCGGACACGCCCGTCAAGGAGCAGCGCCTCCGGGATGTCGTCGACGCGCTCGAGTCAGACTCGTCGGGGACGGCGCTCGCCATGTGGAAGGGCGCGGACGAGCCGTGGTGGGCGGGAACGGAGCCGTCGGCGCTCCAGTTCGCCTACTGCCTGGGCACGTCGCGCGGCCTGCCGAGCTGGTGCGCCGGGAAAGCGCCGGCGGACGAGGAGCATCTCTGGGTGACGATCCAGGCGCCGCGCGGAACGGCCGCCGACCTCGCGCCGTACACGAGCGTTACGGACGTCCACGGCGTCGACCACTACCCGGTCACCTTCGCCAACCCCGAACCAGACCTCCACGAGGTCGGCGCCTGGACCCAGACGATCGCATCGGTCACGCCCAGCGGCGCGGTCTGGACGACGCTGCAGGTCTGCGCGAGCGGCAGCTCCGACCCCCGCGGGACGGGCGACTTCGTGCTCCCCAGCCGCCGTCAGGAGCGCTACATGGTCTACGACGCCATC
>DASSUI010000075.1:0-41202 GCA_035707105.1 Gaiellaceae bacterium
GAGGACGTCTGGAGGTCGAGTCACGAGACGGCCGACCTGCGTCTCGTCGAGATCCTCACGTCGGAGGCGCCGAGCGCGATCCGCTGGCTCGAGGAGCTCGGCGTCGAGTTCACGCGGGACAACGGCGGGTACCGGCTCGCACGGTGCGGAGGTGCGTCGCGAAAGCGGCTCCTGCAGGTCGGCGACCGCACCGGACACGCGATCACCCACGCGCTGCGCGAGGCGGTCGAGGCGTCGTCGGTGCAAACGTTCCCGAAGTCGCCGCTCACGGAGCTGGTTCCCGGAGAGAACGGCTGGCGCGCGCGCTGCGGCGAGCACACGCTCGCTGCGGGAACCGTCGTCCTCGCCGCCGGCGGGCGCTGCTACCGCGTCGCCGAGGAGCGCGGTGAGCTCTCGACGAACCACCCCGGCGCGACCGGCGAGGTCACGGAGATCGCGCTCGGGCTCGGCGCCGAGGCGCGCGACCTGGACGCACTCCAGTACCACCCGAACGGCGGCAAGTGGCCGGTGAACATGCAGGGCTACTCGATCCCCGAGACGACGCGCGCGTACGGCGCGGTGCTCCTGAACGCCGACGGCGAGGAGTTCACCGATTCGCTCGGCCCGCGCGACGAGGTCTCGCAGGCGATCTTCGAGGAGGTCGGGAAGGGAAAGGGCGTCGAGACGGAGGACGGCCGCCCGGCGGTGTACCTCGACACGACGCGGATCGCGGAGGCGGACGCCGAGGTGTCGCTTCCGTACATGCTCCGCCGTTACCGGGCCGGGGGCATCGACCCGCTGCGGGAGCCGATCCTGACGTACCCGGTGCTCCACTACCAGAACGGCGGGCTCGTGATCGACGAGCACGGCCAGACGACGATCGAAGGGGTCTATGCGGCCGGCGAGATCGCCGGCGGAACACACGGAAGGAACCGGATGATGGGCAACTCACTGCTCGAGTGCACGGTCTTTGGCCGGCGCTCCGGTAAGGCGGCCGCCGAGAAGGCGGCGGCATGAGCGAGATTCGATTCGACGAGCGAGTCGTGCTGGTCACCGGCGCAGGACGAGGTCTCGGCGCGGCGTATGCCCGGGCGTTTGCGAGACGCGGGGCGTCCGTCGTGGTCCATGACGCAGGGGTGGAGGCGGACGGGTCCGGTGGAGACCCGGCGGTCGCCGACACGGTCGTCGCCGAGATCGCGGACGCGGGGGGCACGGCAGTCGCCTGCTACGAGAACCTCGCGTCGGCTGACGCGTGCGGGCGAACCGTCGACGCCGCCCTCGAGGCGTTCGGCGGCCTCGACGTCGTCGTGCAGAACGCCGGGCTCCTCGTCTGGGAAGAGTTGGAGGAGGCGGACCGCAGCTGGGACGTGATGCGCCGCGTCAATGTCGATGCTCCGTTCCACGTCACGCGGGCCGCCTTCCCGCTGATGCGGCGTCAGCAGTACGGCCGGTTCGTGTTCACGACGTCGGGCCGGGCGATGTCCCTCGACCGTACGCGGCCGGGCCTGGCGGCGTACGCCGTCGGGAAGATGGCGCACTTCGCGCTGATGATCGTCGCCGCGAGTGAGGGAGAACGGCACGGCGTCCTCGCCAATGCGGTCGCGCCCGCGGCTTCGACGCGAATGCTGCGGCGGGCCGTCGAGCCGGGGGAGCTGGACCCGGAGCAGGTCGCGCCCGGCGTCCTCTTCCTCGCCTCCGATCGGTGCACCGTGACAGGACGGGTGCTCGAGGCTGCAGGGGGTGAGTTCGACCTCGCCCGCTGGACGTCGACCGAGGAGGTCGACCTCGGCCGCGAGCCGGTCGAGCCCGAGGCAATCGCCGACCGGTGGTCGCAGATCGAAGGGATGGTGGACGCAGCATGAGCACGGTCGAGCTCGACCTCCAGCAGGCCGTCGAGGACGCGGCGGCGCACCTGTACGTCTGGGCGCTGAAGGACATCCCGCAGGACCTCCGCGACGCGCTCGCGGACGCGTCCGGCAAGGAGACATCGGTCCCCGGCCAGCGCGTGCTCCAGACCATCCTCAAGAACGTCCAGGTGGCGGAGCGGGAGAACAACCTCGTCTGCCAGGACACCGGCATCGCCGTCTACTACTGCCGCGTCGGCGAGCACTTCCCGCTCCACCCGGCGCGGATCTACCAGGCGCTCTACGACGGGACGATGCGCGCCACGCTCGACCACCCGCTGCGCTCCAACACCGTCCACACGCTCACCCGCGAGAACACGGGGCCGAACGTCGGCTACCGCGTCCCGATCGTCCACTGGGACTTCGTGGCCGACTGGGACGGGCTCGACGTCAAGTGCGTGCCCAAGGGGTCGGGCTCGGAGAACATGAGCTTCCTGAAGATGTGCGTCCCCGCCGACGGCGTGAAGGGGATCAAGCAGTTCGTGCTCGAGTCGATCGTCGGCGCCGGCGGCAAGCCCTGCCCGCCCGGGATCGTGGGCGTCGGGATCGGCGGCTCGGCGGATTACGCCATGCATCTCGCCAAGGAGGCGATCGCGCGGCCCGTCGGGACCCGCAACCCGGATCCCGAGGTCGCGAAGCTCGAGGAGGAGCTCTTCCAGCTCCTGAACGAGACCGGGATCGGTCCGATGGGCCTCGGCGGCGACGTCACCGTCCTCCAGTGCCACATCGAGCACGCGGACACGCACATGACGCTGAACCCGGTGGCCGTCAACTACCAGTGCTGGGCCGCCAGGCGCGCGTCGGCGCACATCACAGCAGACGGGTCCATCGACTACGACCGCGAGGCCTAGATGTCACACACTCGTTACGAACTCCATGTCCCCGCGAGCCGGGTCCGAGGGACAGTCCCTCGGGGTCTGCAGTAGCCGTGGCCGAGCATCGCCTGACATTCCCGGCCACGGAGGAAGAGATCCGCACGCTCCGCGCCGGCGACCTCGTCACCGTCGACGGCCACATCATCGGGATCCGCGACCGGACGCAGATCCGGATCTTCGACCAGGGCCAGAAGCCGCCGATCGACCTGAGCGGCGCCTTCCTGCTCCACACGGCGCCGAACGTCCGCAAGCGTGACGACGGAGGCTACGACCCTCTCTGCATCGGGACCACGACGAGCGCGCGGATGGTGCGCTTCACCGAGCCGCTCGGCCGCGAGTACGGCGTCCGCGCGATCTGCGGCAAGGGCGGCCTGCCGGACGAGGCGATCGAGCCGATGCGCGAGCACGGGATGGTCTACTTCGCCATCGTCGGCGGCGCGGCGGCCCTCGAGACCACCCAGATCGAGGAGATCGAGGAGGTCTACTGGGAGGAGCTCATGCCCGAGTGCCTCTGGAAGTTCCGCGTAAGGGACTTCGGGCCGCTCTGGGTCGGCATCGACTCGCACGGCAACTCGCTCTTCCACGACGTCAACGAGGAAGCGCACAAGCGACTGGAGGACATCCTTGCCCGGATTTGACGGCTTTCTCGACGTTCCGGCCCGCTCGCCGAAGCCGCGGCGAAGCGGCCTCACCCACGTCATCGACAAGGGGCTCAACCTCCGAGAGATCGAGGGGATGTTCGACACCGGCGGCGACTACGTCGACATCGTCAAGCTCGGCTGGGGCACGTCGTACGTCACGAACAACCTCGAGAAGAAGATCGCGCTCTACCGGTCGTTCTCGACGCCGGTCGTCTGCGGCGGGACGCTCTTCGAGGCGGTCTACGCCCGCGGCAAGCTCGACGAGTACAAGCGCTGGCTGACCGACCAGCGGTTCTCGCACGTCGAGATCTCCGACGGCGCCGTCGAGATCCCGCGCGACCGGAAGCTCGAGCTGATTGCCGAGTTCGGGCAGGACTTCACCGTCCTCTCCGAGGTCGGCTCGAAGGACGCGGAGGTCAATTTCGCGCCGTACCTCTGGGTCGAGTGGATCAAGGAGGAGCTCGACGCCGGCTCCTGGAAGGTGATCACCGAGGCGCGCGAGGGCGGGACGGCCGGCATCTTCCGCCCGACGGGCGAGATGCGCACCGGGCTGATCGACGAGATCGCCCACGACATCGCGATCGACGACCTGATCTTCGAGGCGCCCACCAAGGCCGCTCAGGCGTGGTTCGTGAAGCACTTCGGCCCCGAGGTCAACCTCGGGAACATCCCGCCGGAGGAGGTCATCCCGCTCGAGACGCTCAGGCTCGGGCTGCGCGCCGACACGATCAAGGAGGTGCTGCTCGGTGGCGACCGCACCGTCGCTACCTGACGTCGACTTCGAGGCGATGTCGGCGGAGGACCTGCTCCGCTGGGCGCATGAGGAGTACGGCGACAAGCTCTGCCTCACCTGCTCGTGGCAGAAGCAGTCGTCCGTTCTCGTCCACATGGTCTCCGAGCTCGGGCTCGACATCCCGATCGTCGAGCTCGACACGCACCTGTTCTTCCGCGAGACCTACGAGACACGCGACCGGCTCGTCGAGCGCTACGGGCTCAGCCTGCTCCCGCCGCCGCCGGTGATCACGGTCGCCGAGCAGCACAAGCAGGAGGGCCCGAACCTCTGGGAGCGCGACCCCGACCGCTGCTGCCACATCCGCAAGGTCGAGCCGCTGCTCGAGGCGCTGAAGCCCTACGACGCCTGGATCTCCGGGATCCGGCGAGACCAGTCGCCGAGCCGCGCCCAGACGCCGAAGGTGCAGTGGTCAGAGCGATACGGCGTCTGGAAGATCCACCCGCTCGTCGACTGGGACGAGCGGCGGGTCTGGCTCTACATCCACGTCAACGAGATTCCGTTCAACCCGCTCCACGAGGGCGGCTACCGGTCGATCGGCTGCATGCCGTGCACCCGGCCGGTGAGCCCCGACGAGGAGGAGCGGGCAGGGCGCTGGGCCGGCTCGGACAAGCTCGAGTGCGGCATCCACCTCGACACACCGATCATCGACGCGAAGGAGAGGAATGGCTGAGCACATCTACGCCCACGAGCATCCGGAGTCGGATCGCGCGCGGGACGGGGGCTTCACGCTCTGGTTCACGGGGCTGAGCGGCGCCGGGAAGACGACGATCGCCCACCTCGTCGGGCCGGCGCTCGAGGAGCGCGGCCACATCGTCGAGTACCTCGACGGCGACACGGTCCGGACGCATCTGTCGAAGGGCCTCGGGTTCTCGAAGGAGGACCGCGACACGAACATCGAGCGGATCGGCTGGGTCGCCTCCCGGCTGACGCGCCACGGCGCCGCCGTGCTCGCGTCCGCGATCTCGCCGTACGAGGAGACCCGGCAGAAGGCTCGCGGGATGGTCGAGGAGTGGGGCCGGTTCGTGGAGGTGCACGTCGACTGCTCGGTGGACGAGTGTGCGAAGCGGGACGTCAAGGGCCTCTACGAGAAAGCCTTCGCGGGCGAGATCACGGGCTTCACGGGCGTGGACGACCCGTACGAGGCGCCTGCGAGCCCGGAGATCCGCGTCGACTCGGAGCACGAGTCGGCGGAGCAGAGCGCGCGGCGAATCCTCACGAAACTCGAGGAGCTCGGCCTGATCCCGGCGGAGGTGGCGGCGTGAGCATCACGGCCACGAGACGGCTGATCGGGCCGCACGGCGGCGAGCTCGTCGACCGGACAGGCGAGCGGCCCGGCGACGTCGAGTCGCTCGAGACGCTGACCCTGACGTCCCGCGAGCTTTCGGACCTCGACATGCTCGCCTCCGGCGCCCTCAGCCCCCTCGAGGGATTCATGGGCCGCGACGACTACGAGCGCGTCGTCGCCGACATGCGGCTCGAAAACGGACTCGCCTGGGCCCTCCCGGTGTGCCTCGCGGTCGACGCCGCGCCGCAGGGCGAGCGCGTCGCGCTCGCGGACGGCGACGGGCGTGCGCTCGCCGTACTCGACGTCGAGGACGTCTACGAGTACGACAAGGAGCGGGAGGCCGAGCAGTGCTTCCGTACGACCGAGGACGCGCACCCGGGTGTCGCCCGGCTCTACGCGCAAAAGCCGCTCTACCTCGCCGGCCGCGTCACGGTCTTCGGGCGCGCCGAGCCGCCTTTCCCGGAGCTCGCCCGCGATCCGGCCGAGACCCGGGCCGAGTTCGAGCGGCGGGGCTGGAGGCGCGTCGTCGGCTTCCAGACCCGCAACCCGATCCACCGGGCGCACGAGTACTTGACGAAGACGGCGCTCGAGACCGTCGACGGGCTCCTGATCCACCCGCTCGTCGGTGAGACGAAGTCGGACGACGTCCCGGCCGCGACGCGAGTCGAGTGCTACCGGGTGCTCGTCGGCAACTACTACCCGGCCGACCGAGTCGTCGTGTCCGCCTTCCCGGCGGCGATGCGCTACGCCGGCCCGCGGGAGGCGATCTGGCATGCGATCTGCCGCAAGAACTACGGCTGCTCGCACTTCATCGTCGGCCGGGACCACGCCGGCGTCGGCGACTACTACGGCTCGTACGACGCCCAGCTGATCTTCGACGAGTTCGAGCCGCACGAGCTCGACATCGAGCCGATGTTCTTCGAGCACGCCGTCTACTGCAAGCGCTGCGAGGGCATGGTCTCGCCGAAGACCTGCCCGCACGGCGGCGACGACCACGTGTTCCTGTCGGGGACGAAGGTGCGCGAGTTGCTGACGAACGGCGAGATCCCGCCGGTCGAGTTCTCGCGGCCGGAGGTCGCAGAGGTGCTGATCCGCGCGTACGCGAGCTAGATGACCTGGGAGCTCTCGCTCACCGGTCTGCTGATCGGCCTGCTCGTCGGTGTGACGGGCATGGGCGGGGGCTCCCTCATGACGCCGATCCTGATCCTCGTCTTCGGGTTCAAGCCGACGCTCGCGGTCGGCACGGACATCCTGCACGGCGCGGTCTTCAAGACCTTCGGCGCCGTCCAGCACCGCCGTCTCGGAACGGTGCACGCACGGATGACGTTCTGGATGTTCCTTGGGTCCGGCCCCATGTCGCTGGCCGGCGTGCAGACGGCCGAGTGGCTCGAGAATCGCTACGGCGACGGCGTCGAGTCGACCTCGGCGAAGGTCATCGGGGCAGCGCTCGTCCTCGGGGGGCTGGGCTTCCTGGCGAAGACCTTCGTGAACCGGGGCGTCCAGTCGAGCGACGCGCCGTTCCTGCTCCGAAACCGCGACCGGGTGATCGCGTTCGCGCTCGGCGCCGTCGGCGGGTACATCGTCGGCCTGACGTCGGTCGGCAGCGGCACGTTCTTCGCGCTCGTGATGCTGCTCGTCTTCCCGCTGACCGCGGCGAAGATCGTCGGCACCGACATCTTCCACGCGGCCGCGCTGCTCTGGGTCGCCGGGTGCGCCCACCTGATCCACGGCAACGTCGACCTCGGCGCGATGGGCTGGCTGCTGCTCGGCTCGATTCCCGGAATCATCGTCGGGAGCAGGATCACCGTCCGCCTGCCCGATCGCTCACTCCGGGTCGCCCTGGCGACGGTGCTCCTCGCCAGCGGCGTTCGGCTGCTGGAGGTTCCGGCGTACGACCTGCTCGTGCCGGCGATCCTCGTCGTCGGCGGCGCGGTGGCCGCAACCGTGGAGTACAAGCGCATCAACGGGCGCGTCGCGCAGACGGACGCCGTTTGACAGAGCGGGGCCTCCTCGGATAGAACGCGCTAATGGGTGAGATTAGCGGTTCCAATTCTAAGGAGGCCCCGTGCTTCGTATTGTTGCAGCGTGCTTCGCGCTGGCGTCGCTCGTCGCCGGCTGCGGCGGAACATCTGAGGACTCGGCCGAGGCGGGTGGCGGCGGCGGCAAGCTGACCCTCGTCGCCTACTCGACCCCGCGCGAGGTCTACGCGCAGCTGACCAGGGACTTCGCGAAGACCCCGCAGGGCAAGGGCGTCAGCTTCGACGAGTCCTACGGAAGCTCGGGCGAGCAGAGCCGCGCGGTGGAGTCGGGATTGGCCGCCGACGTCGTCGCGTTCTCGCTCGCCCCGGACGTCGACCGTCTCGTCGAGGCCGGAATCGTGGCCGACGGCTGGGCCGCCGACGACCACGAAGGGATGGTCACGAACTCGGTGGTCGTCTTCGCAGTCCGGAAGGGCAACCCGAAGGGGATCCGGACCTGGGACGACCTCGTCGAGGACGGGGTCGAGGTCATCGAGCCGAATCCCTTCACCTCCGGCGGCGCGCGCTGGAACGTGATGGCCGCCTACGGCGCCCAGCGGCAGCAGGGGAAGACGCATGAGCAGGCCATCGGGTACCTCCGCGAGCTCTTCGAGCACGTCTCCGTGCAGGACAAGAGCGCCCGCGAGTCGCTCCAGACGTTCACCGGCGGAAAGGGAGACGTCCTGCTCGCCTACGAGAACGAGGCGATCCTCGCGAAGGAGAAGGGCGAGGACCTAGAGTACGTGGTCCCGCCGCAGACGATCCTGATCGAGAACCCCGTTGCGGTGACGAAGGACGCGCCCGACTCGGCGGCGGCGTTCCTCGAGTACATCCGCTCTGACGAGGCGCAGCGCGTGTTCGCGAAGGCCGGCTACCGGCCCGTGAACGAGGCGGCCGCCGCCGAGTTCCGTTTCCCGAGGCCGCCGGGCCTCTTCACGATCGAGGACGTCGGCGGCTGGGACGAGGTCCAGGAGCGCTTCTTCGACCGCGAGGACGGGATCATGGCCGCGATCCAGCGAGAGGTCGGTGCGGCCCTTGACTAGCGTCGCCCTCCCCGCGGCGAGGCGCCGGCGGGAGGCGTCGCTGTCGCTCGGGATCACGACGGGCTATCTGAGCGTGATCGTCCTCGTGCCGCTCGCTGCGCTCGTCCTTCGCTCGACCGAGGACGGTGCGGCGGCCTTCCTCGACGCCGTCACGGACCCCCAGGCGGTCGCCGCCCTGAAGCTGACCTTCCTCGTCTCGCTCGCCGTGGTGCTGGTCAACGCGGTGGCCGGGACGGCGATCGCGTGGGTCCTCGTCCGAGACTCCTTCCGGGGCAAGAGCGTCGTCAACGCGCTGATCGACCTGCCGTTCGCGCTGCCGACCATCGTGGCCGGGCTGACGCTCCTGGCCCTGTACGGGCCGCGGAGCCCGATCGGCGTCAACGTCGCCTACACGACGGCGGCGCTCGTGCTCGCGCTGCTGTTCGTGACCCTGCCGTTCGTCGTCCGCACGGTGCAGCCGGTGCTGCTCGAGCTCGACCGCGACATGGAGGAGGCCGCGCAGTCCCTCGGCGCCACGTCGCTCCAGACGTTCAGGCGGGTGGTCTTCCCGAACCTCTTCCCCGCGATCCTGTCCGGGACCGCGCTCGGCTTCGCCCGCTCGCTCGGCGAGTTCGGCTCGGTGGTGCTGATCTCGGGCAACCAGCCGTTCAGGACCGAGGTCGCGTCCGTCTACATCTTCGGCCAGATCGAGAGCGACAACGTCACCGGGGCGGCCGCCGTCTCGGTCGTCCTCCTCGCGGCGTCGCTCGCCGTCCTGCTCGGGATCGGCGCCGTCCGCCGCTGGGCCACGAGGCACGATGGCTAGGTACGCCCTCCGACTAGCTGCGCTCGGTTACCTCGGCGCGCTGCTCGTCGTCCCGGTCGGCCTGGTCGTGCACCGCGCGTTCGCGGACGGCGTCGACGCGTTCGTCGCCGCCGTCACGACGCCGGAGGCGCTTCACGCGCTCTGGCTCACGGTCCTGATCGCGCTGATCGCGGTTCCGGCCAACACCGTCTTCGGGATCTTCTGCGCGCTCGCGATCGTCAGACGGAGGTTCCCCGGCCACGGGCTCGTGAACAGCGTCGTGGACCTGCCGCTGGCGCTGTCGCCCGTCGTCGTCGGGCTCGCGCTCGTCCTCGTCTACGGGCGCAACGGCTGGTGGGGCGGCTGGCTGATCGACAGCGGCTTCCAGGTGATCTACGCGCTGCCCGGCATGGTGCTCGCGACGATCTTCGTCTCGTTGCCGTTCGTCGTCCGGGAAGTGGTGCCCGTGCTCCGCGAGATCGGCGACGAGCAGGAGGAGGCGTCGGCCACGCTCGGCGCGTCGTCGTGGCAGACCTTCTGGCGCGTCACGCTGCCGGCGATCCGCTGGGGCGTCGCCTACGGCGTGGTGCTGACGACCGCGCGGGCGCTCGGCGAGTTCGGCGCGGTCAGCGTCGTCTCGGGCCGGATCGCCGGCCGCACGGAGACGATGACGTTGCACGTCGAGGAGCGGTTCCAGTCGTTCGACGTGACCGGTGCGTACGCCGCGTCCGTCGTGCTCTCGCTGCTCGCCGTGGCGACGCTGCTCGCGATGACGCTCCTGCGGAGAGAGGAGGCCTGATGGCCATCGAGGCCCGGAACGTGACGAAGCGGTTCGGCGACTTCTGCGCCCTCGACGACGTCTCGGTCGAGGTCGGGAGCGGCTCGCTGACGGCGCTCCTCGGGCCGAGCGGCAGCGGGAAGTCCACGCTGCTTCGCGTGATCGCCGGCCTCGAGGAGCCCGACGCCGGCGAGGTCTTCATCTCCGGCGAGGACGCGACCGGCGTCGCGCCCCAGAAGCGCGGGGTCGGCTTCGTCTTCCAGCACTACGCGGCGTTCAAGCACATGACCGTCTGGGACAACGTCGCGTTCGGGCTGATGATCCGGAAGCGCCCGAAGGGCGAGACCCGGCAGCGCGTCGCGGAACTCCTCGAGCTCGTGCAGCTCAACGGCCTCGCGGAGCGCTATCCCGCGCAGCTCTCCGGCGGGCAACGCCAGCGCATGGCGCTCGCCCGCGCGCTCGCCGTCGAACCGAAGGTGCTCCTCCTCGACGAGCCGTTCGGCGCGCTCGACGCTCGGGTCCGCAAGGAGCTTCGCGCCTGGCTCAGGCGCCTGCACGAGGAGGTGCACGTCACCACGATCTTCGTCACGCACGACCAGGAGGAGGCGATGGAGCTCTCCGACCAGATCGTCCTCATGAACGAGGGCCGGGTCGAACAGGTCGCGGGTCCGCGCGACCTCTACGAGCGGCCGGCGAACGACTTCGTCATGAGCTTCATCGGCCCGGTCAGCCGCTTCGGGGACGCGCTCGTCCGACCGCACGATCTCGAGGTGCGGCGGGAGCGGAACGGCTCCTCCGAGCGCGCGACGGTCGAGCGCGTGGCGCACCTCGGCTTCGAGGTGCGAGCGGACCTGCTGCTCGAGGACGGGCGGGAGGTGTGGGTGCAGCTGACGAAGGCGGAGGCGGAGCGCCTCGACCTCGAGCGAGGCACGCGGGTCTTCGTGGCGACGCGCGCGTCGTAGAGATTCCTCGTTTTCGGCGCTCCCGCCTTCAGAGCCGAAGGGGGAAAGTGAGGACACTTCTTCGGTGTACGAAGGCGATCGCAGTTCGGCCTGTAGCGATCTCGATGGGAGGAGCGCCGGCCGACCGCCGGCGCTCTCCGCGTCTAGAGCGTCAGGAACGGCAGGAACGTCGTCATGTCGACGACGGCGACGGCCGGCAGCTGGTCGTCGGCGCAGCGCAGGTCCTTCAGCTGGTCGTTCAGCGGCCGCGTGAACCAGCGCTCGAAGAGCTGTCGCCGCGAGATCTCCTTCAGGGCGGCCACGACGGAGTTGCGGGCGATCCCGAGAGGGAAGGCGCCGAGCGGCATCGTCTCGTCCTCGGCCCTGACCTCGTAGACGCCGTCGGCGGTCCGGATCTTGACCTTCTTGCCGGCGGGCAGGTCGAACACCTGCGGCGGCGCCAGGGAGCCGATCGCGAGCCCCTTCCGGCGGTCGCCCAGCCACCACGCATGCGGCTTGACCTGCACCATCCGGGCCGGCTGGTCGGCGAAGTTCTCGTGGTACTCCGAGATCTGCTCGCTCGTCGGGCTCGGCGCGCGGAACCGCCGGCCCATGCGCTGCTGGCGCAGCTCGTCGGCGATGACCTCGCGCGCGAGCGCCTGGTTCGCGCCCGCCCGGGCGAGCGCCCGGCGGTACGCCGCCCGGCTCCCTCGAAAGCGGGTGCGGATGATCGCGCGCTCGGCGGCGAGCACGTCAGCCCCCTCGACCTCGACGAGCCCGGCGAGCACCGCCTGCGAGTACGCGGCGGAGAACGCGACGCCGCCGTCGCGAATCACGCGGGCCAGCCGGCGGACGTTGCCGTACGTGATCGGGTGGCCGCCGACCTCGCACCGAACGCCCCGCGGAAGCGTGATCTGTCCCTGCGTCAGCGTCTTGTCGAAGTCCGGCCCGGCCGCTTGCGGACCGTCGCAGAGGCGGGGATCCCGGGCCCAGAGCCAGACGCACGCGCCGACCTCCTTGTCCGGGTCCGCCTGGGTGGTGTTCCGTGCCTGCCACCCCCAGGACCACACCGTCCCGATCTCCGTCTCGCGCGCGACCTGCTTCGCGGCGAGCGCCTGGAGCTTCACGTGCTCGAACCAGGCGATCGGCGGCATCGTCCCGCGGTTCGACGCCTGGAAGCCGAGCATGAGCCCGATCCGCCTGGACGGGATGCCGATGTCCGTGAAGGCGCGCACGGACTCCCGGAACCGGTTCCTGAGCGTCCGGCTCCCGGCGGCCGGGCCCTGTCGGTGGATCAGCCGTCCGGTGAAGTAGACCTCCTGCACGAGGTCGGCATAGTGGGACGTCTCCCGCCACCAGTTCGCCGCGTCGCCGCCCGTGTACGGGCGGCTCGAGATGAGGATGAACGGCCGCGCGCCGAGTTCGTGCAGCGTCTTCGCGAAGACGAGCACGTTGTGCCTGTACTGCGCGTTGTTCGACGTCCACGGGGTCGTCGTCGAGGCACCGAAGAGCTCGTTGAGCGCCATCCACGGCCTCGGGCAGTCGGCGGAGGCGACAGCCCGGTAGAAGATCCGGTGCGCCCAGTCGACCGTCTCCTGCTCGGTCGTCGGCTTCGCCGGGGTGCCGGCCCGGCTGTTGAGGTAGAGGTCGAAGTAGACCGTTTTCGCGCCGGCCGAGCGCAGCCGCGGCGGGTAGATGAAGTTCGAGGCGGCCGCGATGATCCCCGGCCGTCCGAACCGGTACCAGAAGGGCACGGAGCCGTCAGCGAAGTCGACCCACGCCGTCGTCGACGCCCCGCGCTCGGGCAGACCGCAGGCGTCCGCCGCCCGCGCCTGCTGTGCGGTTCCGGCAAAGAGCGCGATCGCCAGGACCCCGGCGAGGAGCAGTCGCCTCACGGCGCGAAATGGTAGCCAGCGCATGTAAAGCGACGTTCGGCGCCGCGTCACCTCACCGGCGGGACATCTGGAGGCCCTCTCTACACTCGGCGGGCGTGGCCCGGCACCTCCGAACGATCCTCGTTCTGCTCCTGCTTGCCGCGACGGCGGCCGCGTTCGTCGTCACGGAGCAGCTGAAGCTCGAGCCCGACCCGATCGCCCGTCCCAGGATCACTCCGACCTTCTCGCCCGTCTGCCGGTGCGAGACCCAGACGGCTCAGATCGCGTTCCGGCTCCGGCAGCCGGATCGCCTGACGCTGACGATCGAGGATCAGCAGGGCCGGGTCGTCCGCACGCTGCTCCGGAACGCCGGCTTCGGCCGCGGGAACCACGCCTTTGGGTGGGACGGGCGGGACGACCGGGGCCGGGTCGTGCCCGAGGGGCGGTACCGGCCGCGGATCGAGCTCGACAAGCTCGACCGCGCGATCGAGTTCCCGCGGGTGATCCACGTCGACACGACCCCCGCGCGGATCGAGATCACGCGCCTTGCGCCGCGCGTCGTTTCCCCCGACGGCGACGGCCGGGCCGACACGATCACGATGCGCTTCCGGGCCTCCGAGCCGATTCACGCGTTACTCCTGGTCGGCGACCGGCGGGAGGGCAAGACGGCCTTGCGGCGCACCGGCGCGATCGTCTGGTCTCCGAAGGGCCGGAGGCGCGGGTCGTACCGCCTCTCCGTCGCGGCGCTCGACCAGGCCGGCAACCGCACCCGGCCGACCGGGCCGTTCGACGTCCGGATCCGCTACGTCGACATCGCGGCCGAGGTCATCCGCGCCCGGCCGCGCGCCGGCTTCTCCGTGCGAGTCTCGACGGACGCACGCCGCTACGCGTGGCGGCTTGGACGCCGTCGCGGCTCGGCGCGCGTGCGGATCCTGCGGCTCCGCGCTCCCGCCCAGCCCGGCCGCTACTCGCTCGTCGTCGAGGTCTCGGGACGGCGTGACACGGCCCTCGTGGTGGTCCGGCGGCCATGACCCGGAACCGCTTCTTCGCGCTGGCCGGCATCGCGGTCGCCACGGTCGTGCCGGGGTTCCTGGCGGGCGTCTGGCTCCACGAGGAGGGAACGATCGAGTACAAGCGCGGCTCGTCGACGGAGGAGTTCGTCACGACCCAGACGGCGAAGGCGCCGGAGGCCCCGCGGCCGCGAAAGGTCGTGCTGCGCCTGCCCTGGCCGACGTACGGCCTCCGCGTCCAGCGCACGCACACGGCCGCGGACTTCCACCTGCGCCCGCCCTTCCGCCTCCGATGGACGTTCAAGGCAGGGCACGTGCTCGAGTTCCCGCCCTCGATCGCGTATGGGCGGCTCTACCTCGCACAGCAGCGCGGCCGGTTCTTCGCGTTCCACCATAGGACCGGGAACATCGTGTGGCAGCGCCGCTTCGACCACTGCTCCGCGGCGTCGCCCACCATTGCCTACCGCGTCGTCTACCACGCGTGGATGCAGCCGCTCCCCTGCAACCGCTACCCGCGCAACCAGCCCGGGATGATCACGGCGATGGCGGCCAGGACGGGGAAGATCGTCTGGCGCTACCGGGCCGGCGTCTTCGAGTCGTCGCCGCTCGTCGTCGGGAAGACGCTGTACGCGGGGTCGTGGGACCACCGGCTCCACGCGATCAACATCTACACCGGCAAGGTCCGCTGGGCGTTCAAGGCCGACGCCGAGGTCAACAGCTCGCCGGCCTTCGCGAACGGGAAGATCTACTTCGGCACCGACGGCGGCTCCGTCTACGCGCTCGACGCGCGGACCGGCAGGCTCCGCTGGCGCTCGCGGGCGCTCGCGCGCTTCGGTCGCCGGGAGTACTTCTACGCCACGCCCACCGTCGCCTACGGGCGCGTCTTCATCGGCAACACGGACGGCACGCTCTACGCCTTCGGCGCCTCGAGCGGCCGGATCCTCTGGGCGCAGCGGGCGGGCACGTACATCTACACGGCGGCGGCGGTCTGGCGGAGGCGCGTCTTCGTCGGGACGTACGACGGCTGGTTCATGGCCTTCGACGCCGCGACCGGCGACCGCCTCTGGCGCTTCCGGGCGTCGTCCGCGATCCACGGGGCGCCGAGCGTGATCGACGGGCTCGTCTACTTTGCCGCCTGCCCGCGCTGCGCGCGCCGCGCGTCGCGGTTCGCCCTCCAGGGGGACCGCGGCACGTACGCCCTCGACGCGCGCACGGGGAAGCTCGTATGGCGTTGGCCGGACGGCGTGTTCAGCCCTGCCGTGGCCGACAGCCAGCACCTCTACATCGTCGGCCGCTCGCGCGTCTTCAGCTTCGCGCCGAAGCGTCGTCACGCTCGGCGTAAGCAAGCAAGAAAGCAACGAGCACGGCGGTCAAAGGCCAGATCAAGTACGAGTTCTGGAAGACGCGGCCAAGGTAGAGCAGCCCGAAGATCGACACGGCAAAGCTCGCGGCCCCGATCCACAGCCGCCCGGACCGCCACTGGTTCCACAACAACCATGCCGTGACCGGCAGCCAGAGGACTGCGGCGAGCGGGAGGAACGGGTACGGGCCGAAGCGGTCGTCCAGCACGCCGATCTCGAGGAGCACGCCCGCCAGGCCGTAGCCGATGATTCGGTAGGTCTGTGCCCCGTAGGCGATCGTGTCGTCCCAGAGTGCGCCCGGGTCCCAGATCGCGAACGGGATGATCCCGATCACGACGATGCCCGCGAAGAGCGCGGCCGCGCGCCAGAGCACGGCGCGCGGGGCGCGCGCCACCACGGCGACCGCCAGGAAGGGGAGCGCGATCAGCGCGAACTGCTTCAGGAGGACGGCGCCGGCGAGGCACGCCGCCGCCGCCAGGTAGCGCGTCCTCGCGACGAACGCGAAGGCGAGCACCGTCAGGAGCAGGCTCGGCGCGTCCGCCGTGCCGAACCACGCCGCCGTCGTCGCGAGCGGGTTGGCGGCGAGCGCCGCGCCGAGCGCGAGCCGCCAGTGGAGCGGCGCGTCGAACAGGAGCGCAGCGCCGAACAGGCCGAGCGTGCAGAGAAGCACCAGCATCCGGTAGTCGTCGAACGGCTCCGGGAGCAGCCTCCACGCCGCCGCCGTGAGCGCCGTGCCGGGGAAGTATGCGAAGTGGTCGAGCGCGACCTGCGGGATCCGCGCCTCCGGCTGGGCGGCCGGATACCACCGCCGCAGGCCCGTGTCCCGGTAGTCGTGGCCGTACGGATTGTCGCCGTCGAGGAGGAGCTCGCCCGCGATCTCGATCTGGTACGTCGAGTCGTTCGTGTGGTACCAGGGCGCCGTGGAGTCCCTGAGGCCGACCTGCAGGAAGGTCGCCGGGAGTATCAGGAGCCCGACGACCGCCGCGCAGACCACGGCGACGAGCGCCGGGCGCACGACGCGCCGCGCGAGCAGCACGGCCGCCCCGAGGCCGATGACGAGCCCTCCCACGAGTGCCGCCGCCCGCAGGAGCGCGATGTCGAAGTCGCGGTCCGCGGCCTTGACGAGCAGCCGGAACGGGCCCTGCGGGTCGGTCCCTCCGGAGCGCATGTGGAAAGGCCACGCTTCCGAGCCAAGCTCGGGAATCGTGATCGCGACGAGGATCCCGAGGACGCCGAGGACCGCCGCAGCCTCGCGCCGCGTCACTTCGTCGGCACTGGTTGCGGTCCGCGGATCGGGGAGCTTTCGGCGGGAGCGGTCGCCCGCGCCTGCACGGGCGCTGGGACAGCGAGGTACGCGGCGCCGATCCCGAGCGTGAGCCAGGTGATCGGATCCTCGAAGAAGCCGCTGTACGCGAGCGCGTGTGTGAAGAGCGCGAGGAGCACGGCCCCGAGGGCGAGGGCCAGGGTGGGCCAGGCGTGGCGCAGGATCAACAGCATCCGGGCCGCCGCAGCGAGCAGCAGGACGTAGAGGGCGAAGCCGACGAGGCCGAGCTCGGCGGCCACGGTCAGCGGAGTCGTGTGTGACACGAATCGGGCCTCGCGGGCGCTGCGCCCGGCTCCCAGCTCTCGGCTCACCTTCGGCTGGGCGCCGAGGCCCACCCCGACGAGCGGCTGCTCGCGCGCCACGTCGACGGTCAGCTCCGCCCGCTGCCAGCGGCCGCTCGTCAGCTCGCTGATCGACTTGTCGCGCGCCTCGACGGCGACGAACCCGGCCGCGATGAGGACGGCGGCCGCGGTCGCGACGAGGACGATGCGGCGCGCGAGCGGATCGCCGGCGGCGATCGTCACCGCGGCGGCCACGACGAAGAGCGCGGCCATGCTCGACTGGGAGTAGGAGAAGTAGAGGCCGGCGAAGAGCAGCGCCATGAGCGGCGCGGCGTACAGGAGCCGGATGTGCCCTGCCCAGATCAGCACGAGCAGCACCGCGAAGCCGAGCACGACGTGCCGGCCGTAGAGGCTCGGGTCGGTGAACAGGGACGTGACGCGGAAGAACGGCGAGTACGCGTTCGCGACCTGAAGCGCGGGCTCGTAGAAGAGCAGCTCCTTCGTCGCCTGCTGGTACAGGCCGACGGCCGCGAAGATCGAGGCAAGGCCGACCGCGATCGCGGCGAGCGCCCTCGGAAGCCAGGCGGCGAGCTCGGCCCGCGCGACGACCGCGACCATCGCGGCGAAGGGAAGGAGGAAGAACGCGAGCAGGTTCGAGCCGGCGTCGATGTCCCGCGTCCACAGCAGCGAGACCGAGGCGAAGGCGAGGAAGGCGGCGACCGGGACCGCGATGAGTCGTGGCGGCGCGGCGAGCTCCGGCCGCCGAAGCGCCCGGTAGAGGAACGCGAGGGCGGAGGCGGCGAGCACGGCATACAGCGGGATCAGGCGGCCCAGCTTCCCGCTCTCGGCCACCGCGAAGAAGAATCGGTGGTCGCGGTCGAAGTCGACAGGAGGGCGGAAGGGCGCCGCAACAACGAGCGCGGGAACGGTGAGGAGTGGAAACCGGACGAAGACGGCGGCGGCTGCGGCCAGGACGAGCAACCCGCCAACGCCGGCTCCGACAGCGGCTGGCGAAGCTGCCTTGTCGAGAGCATCCGTGCCGGCAATCGAGATCGCGAGCAGGGCCTCGGCGGCGGCGAGGAGCCCGAAGCCGGCGAACAGCAAGACGCGGCGGCCGGCGACGATGGCGAGCGCGGCGCCGCCGGCGCCGACGATCCCCGCGAGCTCCGCCAGTCCGGCCTCGTCCATCCCCGGGGCCGGATACTACGTCCCTCCGTCGAAATCGTTCCCCAGTGCCCGATCCAGCAATACATGCCGGCTTCTGGCCCGTGATCACGCGGCGCCGGAGCCCACCCTCCTCCTCACCCAGGTCTGCTGACCTTGGCTCGTCGGATCGCGGCCTCCGGCTTGGTGCTCGCGACCCAGAAGCTCGGCGGCATTCCTGGACGGGACACTCGTGATCAACGGCTGGAAGCGCGTGCTCGTGCTCGCGCCGCACACCGACGACGGCGAGTTCGGCTGCGGTGCGACCCTCGCGCGCCTCGTCGACGGCGGGACGGACGTCCGCTACGTCGCGTTCTCGATCGCGACACGCTCGCTGCCGGAAGGGTTCCCGCCGGACACCCTGGCACGCGAGGTTCGCGAGGCGACCGCCGAGCTCGGCATCCCGGAGTCGCTCCTCGATGTCCACGACTTCGAGGTGCGCACGTTCCCTCAGCACCGGCAGGAGATCCTGGAGCTGCTGATCGCGCTCTGGGAGGACTGGAAGCCGGACGCGGTGCTGCAGCCGAGCCTGCGCGACATCCACCAGGACCACCAGGTGATCGCCGCGGAGGGCCTGCGCGCGTTCAAGCGGACGACGATCCTCGGCTACGAGATCCCCTGGAACAACTTCAACTTCGACTACCAGGCCTACGTCGCCCTCGAGAAGGAGCACGTCGAGCGCAAGGTGCGGGCGCTCGCGAAATACGAGTCGCAGCAGCACCGGCGCTACTCCGACCCGGAGTACGTCTGGAACCTCGCCAGGACGCACGGCGTCAACGTCAACCGCGAGTACGCGGAGGTGTTCGAGGTCTACCGGGTCGTCGCGTGAACGTGCCTCGGCGAAGCCGGCCCCGGTTCGGGCCGCATTACGGCATCTCGACGGATCCGGAGGGGATGCTCGACTGGACCTGGGCCGAGGATCGGCTCACTGGGTCACGCAACTACTGGATCACGACCACCGGCGAGGACGGAGCGCCGGCGGCGGCGCCGGTGTGGGGCGTGTGGTTCGAGGGAGCCGTGTACTTCGGCACCAATCCGAAGTCACTCAAAGCGCGCAACCTCGCCCGTGATCCGCGGGTCGTGATCCACCTCGAGAGCGGCGACGAGGTCGTGATCCTCTACGGGGAGATGGAGCGCGACACGCTTCCGCCGGACGCGCTGGACGCCTACGACGCCAAGTACTCCTACCGCCCGACGGTGACGGAAGGGTGGTTCGTGCTTCGCCCCCGGCGGGCGGTCGCATGGGTCGAGCGGGACTTTCCGCGGACCGCGACCCGGTTCGACTTCGCCGGGTAGCCCGTCGTGTCGGGCGACCACGCGCTCAGCCCGTGACCGCCTCGGCCTGACGCACGTACGTCGCGCCGAGCTCCTGGAACCGGGCCGACCAGTCCGCCTGCCCGCCGGAGAGGTGCGCGGCAAGGGAGTCGAGGTGGGAGTGCCAGCCGGCGCCGTAGCCCGCGATCGAGCCGGGCGGCAGTCCGCGATGGTCGAGGACGAGGATCGTGCCGTTGCCGTCCGGGCGCAGCTCGAAGCGGGCGACGCTGTCCGGCTCGCCGGGGTAGGTCCAGTTCAGCTCGATCACCCGGCCCGGGTCGAGGGCGAGGATCGTGCCGTCCGTCTCCTGCGTCCCGTCGCTTTCCTGCCAGCGCAGGAGGAAGCGGCCGCCGACCCGGAGGTCGAGCTCCGCGACGTCCGCGAGCCAGCGACGGAGCCGGTCGGGCTCGGTCAGCGCCGACCAGAGCTCCTCCGGGCTCGCGTCGTAGCGGCGCTCGAAGCGCACGCCGCACCGGTCGCCTTCAGTCCTGAGCCGTCCCTCGTCCACGTTGTCCCCTCCTCAGTTCGGTTTCCAGTGCGTCGAGCCGGTTCGTCCAGAAGCGGCCGAGCCAGTCATCCACCTCCGTGAGCCCGGCCGCGTCCAAGGAGTACAGCCGCCGGGTGCCTTCGCCCCGCGCACGGATGAGCCCGTGCTCCCTGAGCACCCGCAGATGCTTCGAGACGCCGGGCCGGGAGATCTCGAACGCCGAGGCGATCTCGCCCGCCGAGCGCTCGCCGTCGGAGACGAGCTCGACGATCCGCCGTCTGGTCGGGTCGGCGAGGGCGTCGAATGCGCTCACCGGGCAAGCGTAACCATAGGGTTACGTAACTGTCAAGGCACAGACATCTGCCGAAGAAGAATGCGCCGCCTAGCTGACGGCAATCCTTGCGGCGAGCTCGCGCGAGATCGCGTGCTCCCGGCCCTCGACGCGGATCGTCAGCGGCCCTTCGAAGGGCGCCGAGTCCCGGACCTCGACCCGGTTGCCCGGCGTGAGCTTCAGCTCGCAGAGGTAGCGGAGCAGCTCGCCGTCGCCGTCCGGGACACGGGAGACGATCGCCTTCTCGCCGGGCTCGAGCGACGAGAGCGGCGACGAGGCGGTCGCGGAGATCTTCAGGTCGGGCCCGGGGATCGGGTCCCCGTGCGGATCGTGCGTGGGGAAGCCGAGCGTGCGGTCGATCTGGGCCTCGAGCTCCTCGGAGAGCGCGTGCTCGAGCCGGTCGGCCTCGTCGTGGAGCGCGTCGATCGGCAGGCCGAGCGTCTGCGAGAGGTACTGCTCGAGCAGGCGGTGGTGGCGGATGACCTCGAGCGCGATCCGCTCGCCCTTCCGCGCCAGCCGCGCACCACGGTAGGGCTCGTGCTCGACGAGGCCGAGCGACGCCAGCTTCTTCAGCATCGCGGTGACCGACGGCGCCGAGACACCGAGCTCGTCGGCGAGGGCGGAGGTCGTCACCCGTCGGCCGGCGGCCTCGAGCTTGTAGATCTCCTTGACGTAGTCCTGGATCGCGTCGCTCAGTTCCATTACTCTCAGTTAGAGTTTAGGCATGCCTAAGTTTACGCGGAAGGGGTTGATCGCAGGCGCGGCCGCCGGTGCCGCCGCCGCCCCGTTCGCGCGCCTCGCCTGGCCGGACACGGCGTCGGCGGATCCGAGCGCGACCCATCTCGGGCATGCCCACTCGGCCGCCGGCCATGCCGCCATGGTCGGGCCCGACGTTCCGGCACCGGGCGGGCCGAACGACCTGGACGACCTGCTGCTGCCCACGCCTGCCCTGCCGTACGAGCCTGGTCGCGTGCGGGAGTACGACCTGTTCGCCACGGACAAGACGATCGAGGTGGCGCAGGGAGTCGAGTTCGACGCGTGGACCTACAACGGCACGGTCCCGGGCCCGATCATCCGCGCGACGGAGGGCGACCTCCTCCGCGTGAACTTCACCAACGGAGGCTCGCACCCGCACACGATTCACTTCCACGGGATCCACCCGGCGAACATGGATGGCGTCTTCGAGGTCGTCGAGCCGGGAGGCGAGTTCACGTACGAGTTCGCCGCGCGCCCGGCGGGGATGCAGCTCTACCACTGCCACGCGACGCCGCTGAAGAAACACATTCACAAGGGCCTGTACGGCGCCTTCATCATCGACCCGAAGAAGCCTCGGCGGCCGGCGCAGGAGCTCGTCATGGTCATGAACGGCTTCGACACGGACGGCGACGGCGAGAACAACTTCTACACGGTCAACGGGAAGGCGTTCTACTACGCGAAGTACCCGATCCGGGTCAGCAGGTCGAAGACGGTCCGCATCTACCTCGCGAACCTGACGGAGTTCGACCTCGTCAACTCCTTCCACCTCCACGGCGACTTCTTCCGCTACTACCCGACCGGAACCGGCGACCAGTTCGAGTACACGGACACGGTCGTCCAGGCGCAGGGCCAGCGCGGGATCATCGAGATCGACTTCGCGAACAACGGCCTCTTCATGTTCCACGCGCACCAGTCGGAGTTCGCCGAGCTCGGCTGGATGGGCTTCTTCCAGGTCACGGACTGATGAGCGAGTCGGTCGCCGCGGTCCGGGCGGGTCGCAGCTGGCGGCTGTGGGCGTTCGTGCCGCTCATCCTGCTGACCGCGGTCGTCGCCCTGTTCACGGCGGGCGGCTCGTCGATCACGGGCCTGCTCGGAGAGAACCCTCCGTCGCTCGACGAGTTCGACGTCCGCCGGGTCGAGTTCCACCCCGGCGAGATCCGGATCCGCGTCACGAACCCGCAGCGGGACGACCTCACCATCGCGTCGGTCACCGTGGACGACGCGATCGTCCCCTTCGAGCTCGACGGACCGCGGACGCTGGGCCGCCTGCGGTCGAGCGAGATCGTCGTTCGCTACGACTGGGTGAACGGCGAGCCGATCGCGGTCGGCGTCACGAGCTCGACGGGGATCCAGACGACGGAGGAGATCGCGGCCGCGACGGAGACGCCGGAGGCCTCGGCGAAGAGCGTCTTCGGCTACGGGCTGATCGGCTTCCTCGTCGGGGTCGTTCCCGTCGCGCTCGGGCTGCTCTGGCTGCCCTCGCTGCGCCGTGCGGCGCCCGAGTGGCTCGCGGCGTTCATGGCGCTGACCGCGGGACTGCTCGCGTTCCTCGCCGTCGAGGCGCTGTCCGAGGCGCTCTCGCTGCAGGCCCGGCTCCCGAGCGCGCTCGGCGGCGCGGGGCTGGTGCTGCTCGGCGTGGCGTTCAGCTATCTCTTCCTGACCGCGGTCTCCTCGCGCCTCGGCGGCCGGGAGGGTGGAGGCGGGGCCGGCGGCCTAGCGCTCGCGACGCTGGTCGCTATCGGCATCGGCCTGCACAACATGGGCGAGGGCCTCGCGATCGGCTCGTCGTTCGCGCTGGGCGAGCTCGCGCTCGGGACGTTCTTCATCGTCGGCTTCATGATCCACAACGTCACCGAGGGGCTCGGCATCGCTGCCCCCCTCTCCGAGGGGCGGAGCGTTCGCTGGCAGCGGCTCGTCCTGCTCGTCGCGGTCGCCGGGGGCCCCGCCATCCTCGGCGCGTGGCTCGGCGGGTTCCTGACGAGTGACCTGCTCGGCGTCGTCTTCTTCGCCGCCGCGGCCGGTGCGGCGTTCGAGGTCGTCGTCGAGGTGGCGCGCTACGTCGCGCGGAAGGCTCCGGGCGGGCTGTCCTCGCCGCACGTCCTCGGCGGCTTCCTCGCCGGCGTGGCCGTCATGTACGTGACGGGCCTCCTCGTCGGCTGATTCAATCGGGCGCGTGAAGAGGATCAACCTCAACGACCTCGAGTTCGAGCACGACGACGAGGACCCGGAGGGGTACCGGGCGGGCATGGCCCGCTTCGGGTCGTCAATCGGCGCCTCCATGCTCGGCGCGACCGTCTACGAGCTCCCGCCCGGCCAGAGCATCTGCCCGTACCACTACGAGTACGGCAACGAGGAGTGGGCGATCGTGCTCGAGGGCCGGCCGATCCTGCGCCATCCAGGCGGCGAGCAGCAGGTCGGGCCGATGGACGTCGTGTGCTTCCCGAACGGCCCCGAGGGCGCGCACAAGTTCACGAATCGGACGGACGAGCCGGTCCGCGTGATGTTGCTCTCGACGAAGAACGACCCCGCGATCGCCGTCTACCCCGACAGCGACAAGATCGGCGCCTGGCCGGGACCTGAGTTCCGCGCCGACCACGTCCTCGTCCGGCGCGAGAGTCACGTGGACTACTACGACGGCGAGACGTGAGCGACTTCGCTCCGGTCAAGGGGCTGATCAAGGACGTCCCCGGCTGGCTCTCCGACGAGGAGGGCGAGGCGCTCTACGAGCTCGCGAAGGAGTGCACGGGCAAGGGCGTGATCGTCGAGATCGGCTCGTGGAAGGGGAAGTCGACGATCTGCCTCGGCCTGGGCTCGCGGGCGGGCGAGGGCGTCCGGATCTTCGCGGTCGATCCGCATGCGGACTACCGGCACGGCGAGTTCAAGGAAAACATCGAGCGGGCCGGGATCGCCGACCTCGTCACGCCGGTGAAGGGTCTGTCGCAGGACGTCGTCGACGACTTCGACGAGCCCATCGAGCTCCTGTTCGTGGACGGCTCGCACGAGGAGGAGGACGTCCGTCACGACTTCGAGACCTGGGTGCCGAAGGTCGTCGAGGGCGGCACGGTCGCGTTCCACGACACGACCTGGCACCCCGGTGTCCGCAAGGTGGTCGCACAGAAGATCTTCGGCTCGCGGAACTTCCGCGACGTCCGCTTCGTGATCGGCTCGACGACGATCGCGTCCAAGGTCGCGCACAACACGACCTACGACCGGCTGCACGCGCGGCGCGTGCAGGCGACGAAGGCGATCTTCGGGGCGGTGACGCGGGTCCTGAAGAAGAGGCGCGCGTGGCTCCCCGAGCCCGTCGAGCGCGCGGGCCGGCGGGTCTTCCGCGTCGTCGGCCGCTAGCGGTACTTCGCGTTCAGGAAGAGCTCGCGCTCGCGGCGGCGGCGCGGCGCCAGGATCGGCGGCTTGCTCCACATGAGGATCGCGTCGGCCGCGCCGGCGAAGTCGCCCTCGTTCAGCCGCCGGACGACCGTCGACTGCTTGAACCCGCCGGTCCCGATGTTGAAGCAGAGGGACAGCAGCGCGTCGAACTGGTGCGGCTTCACCGGACGCTTCACCGCCTCGCAGACGGCGGGCTCGTAGCGGCTCGCGAGATCCTCGCGGAGGACGCGCTCGACGAGCGCGCGCGGCTTCGGCTTCGCCTTCGTTCCCCACTGCGCGCGGTCGGCCGCGGTCACGGGGCCGCGGTGGAGCAGGTGGCCGACCCCGAAGCTCGCATGGTTCGCGGGGTCGTTGTACGCCCAGGGGACGAAGCCCTCCTCTGCGATCAGGAACGCGAGGCCCTTCCCCGACGCCTGCTTCGCGGACTGCAGGCGGGCGATCTGCGCGTCGAGCCGCCGACGCACGGCCCTCGCCCGCTTGTAGCCGGCGAGCGCCTCGCGGATCCGCGGATCGCCCTTCGGGTGACGTTCGAGGGCGATGCGCCAGTCGAGGCGGGCAGCGTGTTGCCGACGCTTGGCGTCCTGGAGGGCGGCGTTCAGCTCGGCGAGGGTCATGCCGACGGAGCGGCCTCCAGCGTATCGCCCTTGTCCGTGCCGACATAGCGACGACTTCGGCACGGGGTCTGGCGTCCGCGCCGCCCCGCGGCTTACCTCCCTCTCCGCCAAGCAACCGAGGGAGGAACATGAAGACGATCCTGTTGGCCGCCGTGGCCGGCCTCGTGTCTGTCGCGGCCGGCGTCGCCGTCGCCGCGAGCACGGGTGCCGGCACGGCGAACGTGATCCACGGCTGCAAGCACCCGTCGGGCGGGTGGCTCCGGCAGGTGGCGGATCCCACGCAGTGCCGCCGCCGCGAGACGCCCGTGAGCTGGAACATCGAAGGGCCGAAGGGCGATCCCGGTGAGCCGGGGCCGGCCGGGCCCGCGGGGCCGAAGGGGGACAAGGGCGACCCCGGCACCGTCGTCTCCGGCCTCAAGACGCTCGAGGGCGTCCCGTGCGTCGCCGACGACTCCGCGGCGGGCGAGATCAAGGTCACGGTGGGCGCGGGCGGAGACGTCACGCTCAGGTGCGAGGCGGCGCCGGACGAGCAGCCTCCGCCTCCTCCTCCGCCGCCGCCGGCCGAGCAGGCGAAGCTCGTCATCAACGAGGTCGACTACGACCAGGTGGGGACCGACGGCAACGGCTTCGTCGAGATCCACAACGCCGGCACCGCGGCGGCCGACCTCTCGAACGTCGTCCTGGTCGCCGTGAACGGCGGCGACAACGCGGAGTACGACCGGGTCGCGCTGACGGGCTCGATCGCCGCGGGCGGCCACCTCGACGTCGCCGTGGAGCTGCAGAACGGCGCGCCCGACGGCATCGCGCTGCTCGACGGCACGACGCTGCTCGACGCCCTCTCCTACGAGGGCGCGATCACGGCCGCGACGATCGCCGGCCAGACCTACAACCTGGTCGAGGGCACCGTCCTGCCGACGTCCGTCGAAGACTCGAACACCGTCGCCGGCTCGCTGATCCGACACCCGGACGGAAAAGACACGAACGACGCGGCGTCGGACTGGGCGTTCACGACGACGGTCACGCGAGGGGCCGCGAACGTGCTGACGCCCTAGAGCGAGAGGTAGAGCTCGAGCAGGCGGCCGGCGCCCTTGTCGGCGTCGTGGACTCGCTCGACGTAGGCCCGAGAGGCGGCGCCGACCAGGCGTCGCCTCTCGGAGTCCGCGGCGAGCTCCTCGATCCTGTTGCGCAGGGTCTCCATCGTGGCCGGCACGACGGGGACCTCGACGCCGAGCGCCCGCTCGGTCTCCTCGACGGCCTCGGGCCGGAGGTAGCCGAGCACGGGCTTCCCGAGCGCCATCGCCTCGAGCGCGAACATCCCGTACCAGCCGGCGTTGAGCTGGTCGACGACGATGTCCGCCCGCTCGTACCGGCGGCGCGCCTCGTCGTGCCGGAGCCCCTCGACGATCTCGAGGTCGACGTCGAGTCCCTCGCACGCCTCGATCACGTGCTCCGTGCCCTTGCGCCGCCGGCTCGACGGCGCGTGCAGGACGATAGGCCTGGCGCGGTCCTCCGGCGGGGCCGGCACGTAGTCCCGCAGATCGAGGCCGGGAGGGACGACATGCGCGTCCGGAACCCACCGGAGCGCGTCGTACGAGCCGACGATGCGTGCGTCGGCGCCGCCCGCGTACCGCAGCTCAGCGGGCGACTTCCCGCGGATGTCGGAGCCGAGGAAGTGGAGGACGGACTTCCGCCGCGTCGCCTTCAGGATGGGCCACGTCAGCCGCCGAGGGACGAGCGTCCAGCCGAAGTAGAAGTGGAAGACGTCCGTCCGCGGCAGCAGGCGAAGGAAGGCCGGCCACTGCACCGCCTGCCGGCCCCAGAACCCGGCCGGCCGATCGAGCGAGACGTCGGCTTCCGGATGCATCCGCTGGCGCTCGACGACGACGAGCGTCGCCTCGACGCCCTTGCGACGGAGGGCCTGCACGTTCGTCCACGGGATCCCCGCCACGTTCAGCGGGGTGTGGACTACGCGGAGGGCTCGTCCCACTCGACCTGGTCGAAATACCGCAGGGCGCGCCGCGTAGGGCGGACGCGCAACCGGAGCTCGGCGAGCTCCTCGGCGCCGATCTCGCCGAGCGCGTGCTTCACGCCGAGCCAGGGGAGGTTCAGGTCCTCCTGGTAGACGATCGTCGAGATCCGGGGGTTGATCTCGATCACCTTGTCGCCGACGAGCTGGATGTTGAAGAAGTGGTCGATCGCGAGCGCCTCGACGATGCGCTCCGAGATCTCCATCAGCCACGGTTCGTCGAGGGTCGCGAAGTACATAGCGAGCCCGGCGCGCATCGACTCCCGAGTCTTCGGGTGGCCGAGCACGATGCGGCCGCGCTCGGCGATCCCGTCGATCGTCCGCTCGAGCCCGCTCGCGAGCTCCATGACGAGCAGCGGCGTGTCGTCGTCGCCGAGGAGCTCGACGAGCTCCTCGAGCCGCAGCGCTTCCGCCACGCCCGGCCGGTTCTTCAGCAGCTGCTCCCGGCGATCGGCGCCCGCAGAGAGGATCCTGAAGCCGCGTGAGCCGGACGAGAACGCAGGCTTGATCGCGACGTCCTCGCCGGGGTACCCGAGCTCGCGCGCCGCCTCGGCGACCGCCTCGCCGCCGACCACGCGCCGCCATCGGGGGCCGGGGACGCCGAGCGCGTCGAGCAGCGCGTAGCTCTCGGCCTTGTCGTTCGAGCGTCGGATCGCCTCGGGGGAGGAGACCATGACGGCGACGCCCTCGAACCGCTCCTTCGCCTCGGCCAGCCCGAGGAGGTCGAACGAGGACTGCGGCAGGATCGCGTCGACTCCCTCGCGCTCGACGACGTCGAGCATCGCGTCGGCGAAGCCCGGATCCGACCCCGAGGGCACGAGGTGGAAGGCGTCCGCGATGTGCCGGCCGACGGACCGCTGGGCCATGTCCGTCCCGACGACGCGCACCTCCCGCTCGCCGTTCTCGCGCAGGGCGCGGACGAGCGCGGCGGTCCCCGGAGCCCCCGCCGCGGACACAAGGACCGTCGTCACCTCGCGCCCCTGGCCGGCTGCGGCTCCCGCCGGGCGAAGCCCGGCTCCGCCGCCGCCTGACGCCCCTGAGCGCACGCGGCTCTCCGGGGCCGTGTTGGGAACACTGTCCCCTCCGGCCGCGCACTCTCAGCAGCGTCCCAGGAACGCGAGGTCACTTGACGATCAGCGACAGCTTGGCGCCGAGCGGCTGCGATCGCCGGCCGACGCGCTGCGTGAACTCGTCCCACGCCGTGTTGACGTTCACGTCGTCGGCGACGAGCGCGCCGCCGTCGCGCATCGACTCCCAGGCGTGCTCGAACTCGAACGACATGCACTCGTAGGAGTGCTCGCTGTCGTGCATGAAGAAGTCGATCGGGCCGGTGTGCTCCAGGAGCGGGGGGAGCTCGTCCTGGCTCCGGCCGAGCACGAGGCTCCAGCGCTCGCGCAAGTCCCCAGGCACCATCCACCCCGGCTCGCGGCCGGGCGGGATCACGGCACCACCCTTCCCGTCCCAGAACGTCCCAGCCTCGTACTCCTCCCCGGCGACCTCCGGAAGGTCGATCGAATGGAGCTCGCCGGTGCCGTTCCGCTCGAGCGCGAGCAGGAGGAACGCGGTCGAGACGCCGTTGCAGACCCCGGTCTCGACGGCGACGAGCGGCTTCATCTCGCGCAGGAGCCGGTAGAGCCGGAGGCCCTCGTCGTAGCCGTCGCGCCCGGTGACCCGGCCGGTGTTGTACCGGTGACCACGCTGGGTCTCGCCCTGGACGACATCCCAGAAGTGGGCTGCCTGCCCCTCGAGATGTGGAAGCAGCCCGCTCTCGCGAACCTCGTCCTCCGGCGTCGTCGCCACCCCGTCCATCGCGGCGGGATGCTACCCGCGCCTACGTCTTCGGCCGTCCTTCTCGACGCTCACGCGGCGAGTCGACGCGCGCGCAGGCGCCGCAGCTCCTCGGGCAGGAAGAACCCGAGCGGGAAGAGGACGATCGGATAGGCGGCGACGAGCCCGATCGCGACGCCGAGCGGGACGTCGAGCGCGCGTCCGACGACGGTGAGCGCGATCGCCGCACCGAGCGCCGTCGCGACGCGGCGCCACTGATACGGCACCGGGAAGACCTGCTGCGCCTTCCAGGCCATGCCGAGAAACAGCAGCGCGTAGGCCCCGGCGGTTGCGACTGCGGCGCCCATCATCCCGAACTCGGGGATCAGCGCAAGGTTGAGCACGATGTTGAGGACGGCGGCGGCGCCGGTGATGATCCAGTTCGAGCGGGTCTTGCGGGCCCGGCCGATCCCGATCACGACGACGATGTACGCGCCGAACACCGCGGCGGAGAACGCAAGCGGCGCGACGACACGCTCGGCGGAATAGAAGTCCTCGGTCGTCAGCAGCTGAACGAGCCACGGCGCCAGGACGCCGAGCGCGAGCGCCATCCACGACGTGATCGCGACGAGGTAAGTCAGGACGAAGGCATAGGCCCGCGCCGCCTCGCGGTCGTCCTCGATCGAGTAGGCGAACGCCGGCCAGGCGGTTCGGAAAGCGGCGAGCAGGAGCACGATCGCCGAGGCGAGGCGGACGCCGATCGAGTACAGGCCGACCTCCCGGGGCCCGGCCAGCTTCACGAGGAAGAACCGGTCGCTGAAGTTCAGCGCCCAGAGGAAGAGCGCCGACGGGACGAGCGGCATGCCGAAGCGGTTCATCTCGCGGAGCAGCGGCCGGTCCCACTCGAACCCGAGTTGCTCGCGGCGGTAGAGCAGCAGGCCGGCGTAGACGGCCAGCGTCCCCGTGAAGTTCCCGACGATCACGCCGACCGGCCCCTGCTCCCAGACGACGACGAGCAGCAGGGTCGCGCCGACCGTCAGTCCGAGGTTGATCAGCGTCGCGATGAGGTAGGCGACAGAGCGCTGCTCGACGCGGAACAGCGACGTCATCTGCTCGTAGTTCACATGGGCCCAGAGGCCGACGAATGCCGCGCGAACGAGGTTCGCGTGGTCGGCCGTGCCGAAGAGGAGGTCGGAGATCGCGCCGGCGAGCGCCAGGCCGACGGCGAGGCCTGCCGTGCCCATGGCCATCGTGAACCAGAACGACGTCCGGATGACGCGCCGCTTGCCTGCCTCATCCGCCTCGTCGAAGTAGAAGCGGAAGAAGGCGCTCTTCACCCCGGCCGCGAGCAGCACGGTCAGGATCGCCGAGAGCGCGATCAGCGTCTCGATCAGCCCGTAGTCCGCCGGCGAGAGGTAGCGCGTGTAGACGGGCAGGAGCAGGACGGCGATGAAGCGCGAGACGAGCGACCCGAGGCCGTAGACGGCCGAGTGGCGCGCGAGCTCGCCGAGCCTCTTGCCTAGTAACACTGTGTTACTTGCTCCTTGGGGGCGCCGGGAGCCGCATCGTTGCGCCGATCCCGGCCGCGGGACCGGCTGGTGACACAGTGTTACTTGGCGTCCGCGCGCTCACGAGAGGTCGATGCGGTCCTCGGCGAGGAGCGAGCGGCGCCTGGCCCGCTCGGCGTCGAGCATCGCGTCCATCGTCTCGGCCATCGTCTCGCCCGGGTAGACCCAGATCTCCGGGTGGACAAGGAGCTGGAGCCATTCGAACCGCGCCGCGCGGAGGTCGTCGTGCGGGCAGCCGTGGCGCCAGTGCTGGTTGGAATCCGAGCGGTAGCGGTCGGGGTCGAAGAACGGACGCTGCATCACGTTGACGGCGCCGTCCACGGGCTCGGTCATGTAGTCCGGGTCCGGGTTGTGCCAGGCGACCACGGGGTCGAAGCGGTCGTCGAGCTCCAGGTTCGGCCAGACCGCGTGCAGGCCGACCCCGTGCTCGAGCTCGCGCAGCCGGTTGAGCGCGCGGCGCCCTTCCGACGAGCCGAGGTTGTAGAAGACCGACTGCGTCATCAGGAAGTACGTGGCCCGCGCGCCGACGGACGCCTCCAGCTCCGCCATCTCGAGCGCCGCGTCGAGTGAGAGGTCGACGTCGTGCCGGAGCAGCAGGTCGCCGGACTTCGGCGCGTCGCCGAACGACGTCCACCGATAGCCGCCCTCCTGCGCCGACTCGAGCAGCTCCCGGTAGTGGTCGAGCGAGAAGCCGCAGCTCATGCCGCCTCCACCTCCACGTCGAGCAGCCGCGCCGCCGACTCGGCGCGCTCCACGGCCTCGAGGTTCGTTGCGCCCAGAGCGATCACGTAGCCGCGGCGGTCGCCGTCCCGCTGCACCGGTCGAATCGTCTCGCCGTCCTCGAAGTAGAGCTCGGCCTCGACGACGCCGGGGAAGGCCTGCACCCGGTCGAGCCCGCTGACACGGACCAGCTTGCCGGTGGGAAGCGGGCCCGGGTTCGCCGTCAGGAACGAGATCGCCATCGGCTGCTCCGTCTTCGGCAGGACGAGCTCGTCCGGGACCGGCAGTCCGAGCGCCTGCTGGAGCGCGATCTCGATCAGGTCGACGCCGACACCGTAGCGCGCGACGGAGTCCATCTGCCCCGCAGGGATGCGCGCGGCGACCTCGATCAGGCGCGCGACACCGTCGTCGCTCCAGAGCACCTGCGGGTAGGCGATGCCGTCGCGCAGCCCGAGCGCCTTGACCGTATGGACCCCGGTCCGGCGGACCTCCTCGAGCGCGTCGCCGAAGAGGGTCGAGGGGTAGACATGTGCGATCGCGACCCCGAAGCCGACTCCCGGCGGCCGCCGCCGGTCGGACAGGGTCACGACCACCGGCTCGCCGTCCCGCACGACGAGCAGGCCGTTCACCTCGAGCCCGCGGTGGTAGCTCTCCAGGATCGCCTCCTGCTCGGTGGACTGGACGAGGGAGGCGTGGAGGTGCCGCTCGAGGTCGTCCATCGACTCGCAGAGGAAGAGGCCGCGCTGGCCCGCCGAGTCGGCCGGTTTCAGCACCGAGGGAAACCCGACCGCGCTCCCGGCCGCACGCGCCTCGTGGAGCGTCCGCACGGCTGCGAACCGCGGTTGGGGGACACCGGCGCCGGCGAGCTGCCTCCGCATGGCGATCTTGTTCGTCATCAGGTGGGCGGTCTCCGCCCCGATCCCGGGGAGGTCGAGTGCCTCCGCGACGGCCGCGACGACCGGAACGGCGCGGTCTGACGCGTAGGTCATCACGCCGTCGACCGCGTGGCGCCGGCCCGCCTCGACCACCGCCGGCACGTCGAGGATGTCGACGAGGTCGGCGTGGTCTGCGATGCGAAGACCGGGCGCGTCGGGATTCCGGTCGACGGCCACGAGCCGGACACCGAGCTCCTTGAGCCGGGCGAGCGCGCGCCGCTGGTGGCGCCCCGCGCCGACGAAGAGGATCGTGGCGTCCTCGGGCGCCCGATTAG
The DNA here is from genome assembly GCA_035707105.1 of Gaiellaceae bacterium. GTDB lineage: Bacteria > Actinomycetota > Thermoleophilia > Gaiellales > Gaiellaceae > JACDAN01. The sequence continues at coordinate 32,275 of DASSUI010000075.1, forward strand.
CGCTGCTAATCACCTCTAACCGGCCCTTTCGTGCCGAGTCTCACCAACCAGGAGAGAGATGCTGAAGTACCTCGTGAGACGGCTGCTCTGGGCCGGCGTGCTCTTCATCGCCGTGACCATGGTGTCGTACATCATCTTCTTCCTCGTTCCGGCCGAGCCCGCGCGGCTGATCTGCGGCGCGCAGTGCCCGCCCGACCAGATCGAGCGCGTGCGCAAGGAGGTCGGCCTCGACCGGCCCGTGTACGTCCAGTACGGCGACTTCCTCAAGGACATCGTCGTGCACCAGTCGCTCGGCCGCTCGTACGCGACCCGCCAGCCGGTCACCGAGATCATCAAGGACGCCGCGCCGATCACCGCCAGCATCATCGTCGGCGGGGTGATCCTCTGGATGCTGGTCGCGGTGCCGATCGGGATCCTCTCCGCGCTTCGGCCCCGCTCGCTCTTGGATCGCAGTGCGATGACCTTCGTGCTGCTCGGGATCTCGGCGCACCCGGTCTGGATCGGGCTGCTCCTCATCTATTTCGTCGGCTACAAGGCCGGGTTGACGCCGCTCGGCGGCTACTGCGACTTCTTCAACCCGGTGACAGAGTGCGGAGGGCCGTTGAAGTGGGCGCACTCGCTCATCCTCCCCTGGGTGACGTTCGCGCTGCTGTACGCGGCCCTCTACACACGCATGATCCGCGCCACGGTCCTCGAGACGATGAACGAGGACTACGTGCGGACCGCCCGCGCCAAGGGGGCGCCGGAATGGGTGGTGATGCGCTCGCACATCCTCCGGAACGCGATGCTCCCGATCGTCACGCTCCTCGGCCTCGACATCGGCGTGCTGCTCGGCGGGGCGATCTTCACGGAGACCGTCTTCGGCCTGCCGGGCCTCGGCCGCAGCGCGATCATCGCGCTCGACGGCTTCGACCTGCCGACGGTGATGGGGATCACCGTCTTCGCGACGTTCGCCATCATCACCTGCAACCTGGTCGTCGACCTGCTCTATGCGGTCATCGACCCGAGAATTCGACTCACCTAGTGCCCCTCCAACTAGGGCGGAGCCGGCTGCACGGGGAACAGGAACTGATGCCGGTCCCACAGCGCGATCTCGCAGCCGTCCGTTCTCGCGAAGGTCACGTCCACCTCCGAGCCGTCGAACATTCCTCGGATCTCGGCGACCGCCGGGCCGCCGTAGATCTCCGTGCAGACGACCTGGCCCGCCGGCCTCACGAACGGCCGCTCCATGCGCTCCAGCCGCCGGCAGGCCGCATCCGGATCGGGGAGGGTTCCGCCATCCGGCGAGCAGCGAAGCTCGGCTTCGTCCTTATCGCCTGACCGGCCCTTCGGCCAGACCGTGATGTCGAGCTCGGTCTTCGGCTGGTCGGGCAGGCCGTTTCCGCCGCACCCGGCCAGGATCGCGACCGCCAGGACTACACTCGCCGCGTGCCACTTCAAGGCAAGCGCATTCTGATGACGGGGGGCGCCGGGTTCATCGGCACGACGCTCGGCCGGCGGCTCATCGACGACAACGAGATCGTCGTCTACGACAACCTCCACCGGGACGCGATGGGCGGCACGGAGCTCGCCGGTCACCCGAACCTTCGGTTCGTCCACGGCGACGTGCTCGACGCCGAGCTGATCAAGGAGACGGCGAAGGGCGCGACCCACATCGTCCACCTTGCCGCAATCGCCGGCGTCGACACGGTCCTCGAGAGCCCCGTGCGGACGATGCGCGTGAACCTGATCGGGACCTACAACGTCCTCGAGGCGGCCCAGGCGACCGGCGACACGGTCGAGCGGCTCGTCGACTTCTCGACGAGCGAGGTGTTCGGGCGCCACGCGTACAAGGTCGAGGAGGTGCACGAGACGGCGCAGGGCTCTGTCGGCGAGGCGCGCTGGACGTACGCAGTGTCGAAGCTCGCCGGGGAGCACCTCGCTCACTCCTACCACGACGAGTTCGGCCTTCCGACCGTCGCGGTCCGGCCGTTCAACGTCTACGGCCCGGGGCAGATCGGCGGCGGCGCGATCAGGGCCTTCATCGAGACGGCGCTCGCCGGCGAGGATCTCGTCATCCACGGCGACGGCTCGCAGATTCGCGCGTGGTGCTACGTGGACGACCTCGTCGAGGCGCTGCTCCTCGTCCTCGAGCAGCCGGAGGCCGTGGGCCAGGTCTTCAACATCGGAAACCCGCGGTCCGTCGTCACCGTCTTCGACCTGGCCGCCCGGATCCGGCGGCTGATGGAGGTGGAGGTCGAGATCACGCACCGGCCGCTCCACTACACGGACGTCGAGATGCGGATCCCGAACATCGACAAGGCTCGGTCCGTGCTCGGCTGGGAGCCGAAGGTCGACCTCGACGAAGGCCTCGCCCGCACGATCGCGTGGTACAGAGAGCGCCAGCCGGCACCGGCGTGATCCGGCTCGCCTGGCCCGACCTGGGCCCGGAGGAGGTCGCCGCGGTCGCCGAGGTGTTCGAAAGCGGCCAACTGACGATGGGTCGCCGCGTCGAGGAGTTCGAGGCGGCGCTGGCAGAGGCATGTGAGGTCGAGCACGCGGTGGTCGTCTCCTCCGGAACGGCGGCCCTGCACCTGTCGGTGCTCGCGCTCGGGATCGGGCCCGGCGACGAGGTGATCGTCCCCGCCTACACCTTCCCGGCGACAGCAAACGTCGTCGCGCTGGCCGGCGCCCGGCCGGTGCTGGTCGACGTCGATTCGGGGACGATGAACGTCACCGCCGAGACGGCGGCCGCGGCCGTGACCGACCGGACGAAGGCGGTGCTCGTCGTCCACCTGTTCGGCCGGCCGGCGCCGTGGGAGGAGATCGAGGCCGCCGTCCCGGACCGGGTCGCCCTGGTGGAGGATGCCGCCGGAGCGCTCGGCGCGCGGCGGAGGGGGCGTGCGTGCGGCGGGCTCGGCCGCCTCGGCTGCCTGTCGTTCCACCCCCGCAAGATCGTCACGACCGGCGAGGGCGGCGCGGTCACCACGAACGAGAAGGACATCGCGGACGCGATCGCGCGCTTCCGCCATCACGGGATCGAGCCGCACGGCGACTTCGAGATCCGCTCGCCCGGGCTCAACTACCGCCTCCCGGACATCCTCTGCGCGATCGGCACGAGCCAGATGCGGCGGCTCGAGCAGCTGCTGGAGGAGCGCGAACGGTTGGCGGCCGCCTATGCGGAGCGGCTCGAGGGCATCGTGGGGCTGCCTTCCGCCGACCAGGGCGACCGGCACGGTCTCCAGGCCTACGTCGCCCGGGTGGAGCGGCGAGACGAGGCGCTGCACGCGCTCGCCGAGGCCGGCATCCAGGCCCAGATCGGGACGTACGCGCTCCACCGGCTCGCCGCCTACGCCGACCAGGGGCCGTTCCCCGGCGCCGACGCGGCCTTCGAACACGCCCTGGCGCTGCCGTTCCACGCCAGGCTGACCGAGGAGGACGTGGACCGCGTCGCCGGCGTCTTGACGGCGCACGTGAGCGAGTAGGGAGCGGTGGGCCTCCGCCGGCGTCGGCCGGGCTAGCCGGCCGTCGAGGGCGCCGGTGCGACGAGGTCGTAGCCCTCGGCGAGGAACGGGACGCGGTCGACGAGAACGGCGATTTCCTCCGGCGGGAAGACGCCTTCCTCCGTCACGAACTCCATCAGGAGGTCGGCGGGGATCAGCTCGAAGAGCTCGCGCTCGAACTCGGCGAGATCGGGCGCCTGCGCGCCGGGGACGGGCGCAAGCTTGACCACCTCGGCGGCGACGACCGTCGGAACGCCGGCGGACTGCGCCGCCCTCGCGATCGGGATCGTCCCGACCTTGTTGCAGATCGTGCCGTCGCGGAAGACGGTGTCGGCGCCGATCAGGAAGAGGTCGGTCTCGGCGACGCGTTCCGGGGCCTCGGCGTCCTCGACGAGCTCCACCTCGACGCCGGCCTCGCGCAGGTCGTCCGCGAACGCGCGGCCCTCCTCGACCGGGCTCGAGACGGTGCAGAGGACCTTCTGCGGTGGGTTGTGCTGCAACGCCTCGCGCACCGTGGCAGATGCGGAGTGCGTCATCACGATCGCACCCTCGAGCCGCTCGCGGACCTGGATCGCGATCGAGGCGGGTGCCCTGATCCGGCCCTCGGTGAGCGCATGCGCCTCCTCCTGCAGGCACTGGCAGAGCGCCCCGTGCTCCAGGTGCGCCTCGTGGCGGACGGCTGCGACCAGCCGCCCGACCGCCCCGGCGACGGCGCCGACGCCCGGCCGCGCCGCGGCGAGCTGCCGCGCGGCGACCTGAAGCTCCGCCGCGAGCGCGTCGGAAGACCCACGGTGCTGCTTGGCGATATCCGAGAGGGCCTCGACTGCCCGCCGGGCCATCCAGCTGGCACCGTGTCGGCGATCGTCGCGGAGCTCCGCGACTCTGTCCTGGAAGGCGGCGGCCACCGGACACCCAATTGTAGTGTCGCCCCGTGGACCCCGACATCTCCGTGGTCGTGACGCTCTACAACGAGCGCGGCACCGTCGAGGAGCTCGTGCGCCGGACGACGGCCACGCTCGACGGCGAGCCGTTCGAGCTGCTGCTCGTCGACGACGGCTCGACGGACGGCACCTGGGACGAGATCGAGCGCGCGCACGGCGCCGACGAGCGCGTTCACGGCGTCCGGCTGAAGCGCAATTTCGGCCAGCACCCCGCCATGCACGCCGGTCTCGTGCGGGCGCGGGGCGACGTGATCGTGACGATGGACGGCGACCTGCAGAACGCACCGGAGGACATTCCGAAGCTCGTCGCCGTCGTGCGGAACGGCTCCGACGTCGCGAGCGGCCGTCGGGCGGCGCGGCGCGACTCGTGGGGCCGCACCCTGCCGTCACGGCTCGTCAACGGCATGCTCCGCCGCTTCACGGGCGCCGAGATCGCCGACTTCGGCTGCGCCTTCAACGCCTATCGCCGCTCCGCCGTCGAGCCGATGCTCGGCGCGATCGGCCGGCAGAAGTTCACGAAGGCGCTCGTGCTCTCCGGCGGCGCCAGCGTGACCGAGGTGGACGTCGCGCACGAGCAGCGGCGGGGCTCGTCCCGTTACTCGCCGCTGCGGCTGACGCGGCTCGCGCTCCACGTCCTCGCCGGGTTCTGGCCGCAGCCGATCCAGTGGATCGGGGTCGCGCTGGGGACGCTCTGCACGGTCGCGGCCCTCGTCCTCGGCGTCTACGGCGTCGTCTACTGGATCGCCGAGTCGAACTTTCCCGGGCCGCTCTTCGGCGGCGTCGGCGTCATCTTCGTCCTCGGCGTGCAAGGGTTCATCCTCGCCCTGATCGGCGAGTATCTGGCCAGGATCCAGCGAGACGTGGAGGGACGGCCGCTGTACACGATCGACCGAGAGCTATGAGACGAGTCCTGGTCACCGGCGGCGCCGGCTTCATCTCGTCCGCGTTCATCCGTCACCTGTTGCGGGCGACGCCGTACGAGGTCGTCTCGCTCGACGCCTTGACCTACGCGGGAAACCTGGAGAACCTCCGGGACGTCCAGTTCCACGAGCGGCTCTCGTTCGTGCACGGGGACATCCGGGACGAGAAGCTGGTCCAGGAGGTCGTGGCGGGGGTGGACGTGATCGTGAACGCGGCGGCCGAGTCGCACGTGGAGAAGTCGATCGCGGAGGGCGCGGCGGAGTTCGTCGCGACGAACGTGGAGGGGACACGCGTACTGCTCGACGCCGCGCGCGAGGAGCCGGTCGAGCGCTTCATCCTGATCTCCTCGAGCGAGGTCTACGGGACGGCGGAGTCCGATCCGATGGACGAGGAGCACCCGCTGAACCCGCGCAGCCCGTACGCGGCGACGAAGGCGGGTGCCGACCGGCTCGCGTACGCCTACCGAGCGACATACGACCTGCCGGTCGTGATCGTCCGGCCCTTCAACAACTACGGGCCGCGCCAGCATCCCGAGAAGCTGATCCCGCGGTTCATCCTGCAGGCGCTCGCGGAGCAGCCGCTGACCGTCCACGGGGACGGCACCGCGAGCCGCGACTGGCTCTTCGTCGAGGACGACGCGGAGGCGATTCAGGCCGTGATCGAGGCGGATCTGGACTCGGTCTCCGGCGAGGTGATCAACGTCGCGACCGGCCGGGACGCGTCCGTCTCGGAGATCGCCGATCTCGTGTTGGAGCTGACGGGCAGACCGACGTCGCTGCGCGAGCACGTGGAGGAACGGCCCGGCCAGGTCGCGCGGCACGTCGGGTCGACGGACAAGGCGGAGCGGTTGCTCGGCTGGCGCGCGAGGACGTCGTTGGAGGACGGCCTCGCCCGCACCGTCGCCTGGTACCGCCGCAACGACGGGTGGGTCAGATCTTGCCTGGGCGAGTCCGCGCGCGCCGTCCCGGCTCGCTAGCGAAGCCGGCGGAACGTCAACGTCCAGCTGATCCAGATGGTTCTGCGGATCTGCGTGCCTCCCGGGGTCGGAATGACGAAGTCGTTCACGCGTCCCCCGCCTCGTACGCGCACGATCGTTCGCCGGGACGTGAGGAGCGCGCGTTCGTCGACCTCTCCGGTCGCGAGATCGAGCCAACCCTCATCGACGGTCGCCGGCTCCAGGCCGCAGAGGGCGATCTCTCGACGGGCCGGCCCCGTCCACGCGATCCGCCCGCCGCTCGTCCGTCGGAACGGGAGCCGCGGAAGAGTCTCCGTCGTGATCGCCTGAAGTGGCTCACACCGTCTCGTAACACGAGAGGTGCTGCCGTCGGGGCAGCGCGCCGTCGTCTCGACGTCGCCCGGGTAGTCGCGCTTCCGCAACCGCAGCGACCGGATCTCGGAAGGCGCGTACCTCCGTCGCCGTTCGCTTCGGACACGGATGATCGTGGGGCTGGTGCTGATCACTCGTGAATAGCGCCACGTGCGGCCGATCTGCACGTAGTCGCACCCGTCGTCTCTCGTCCCGCCGCGCACGTACTCGAGGCTCGTGTCGACTTCTCCCGTGAGGCTCACAGCGAAGCTCGCCGTCGCAACTGGAGATTCGGGGCGTCCTGCGGCGGGCGCCGCTACCGCGGCCGCGGCGACGACGGCCCCTGACAGGACGAGCAGACGAGTCACCGACACGTGGGATCATCGCATCGTCGCCCCGCCCAGCGACAATGGCTGCGTTGGCGGGGGCACATCACGGAAGGCGGCTGCTCGTCCTCGGGGCGGGGCCGGCGCAGCTCGGCCTGCTGGAGGCGGCACGCGCGCGCGGCGACCTCGAGGTGATCGCGCTCGACCGCGACGCGTCTGCTCTCGGCTTCGCGTTCGCCGACCGCCGGGCGATCATCTCCACCGAGGACGAGCGCGGGATCCAGCGGCTCGCGCAGGCCGAGCGGGTCGACGGGATCATCGCGCCGGGGATCGACTGGCCCGTCGCGATCGCCGCGCGGGTCGCGGAGAAGGCGGGCATCCCGCACCCGCTCTCGCCGGCTGCCGCGGGGCTCGCCGTGTCCAAGGCGCGCCAGCGCGAGCGGCTCGGGGAGGCAGGCGTCCCGCAGCCGACCTGGTGGCTCGTGTCGGACGTCGTAGCGGGACTGCCGGTCCCCTGTGTCGTCAAAGCGCCCGACCGGCAGGGACAGCGCGGACTCAGCCTCGTCGAGGACGCCGCAGACCTGAAGGCCTCGGTCAACCGTGCGCTGCACGAGTCGCGGAACGGGCACGCGCTCGTCGAGGAGCTCGCCGAGGGGCCGGAGGTGACGGTGAACGGCTTCTCCCTCGCCGGCCGCTTCCACCCGCTGACCGTGACCGACCGGCTGACCGCCGACCCACCGGCCTTCGGCGTCGCGCTGGCCCACGTCTGGCCCTCCGAGGGCGACGCGGCGGGCGAGGCTGCCGAGGTGGCCGCCCGGGCCGTCGAGGCGCTCGGGATCGCGGACGGGCCGACCTACACGCAGCTCCGCGTCACCCGCGACGGCCCGCAGGTGCTCGAGGTCGCCGCCCGCCTCGGCGGCGGCCACGACGCGGAGCTCTGCGAGGCGGCGCTGGGCGTCGACCTCAACCGCCTCGCGCTCGCGGCCGCGCTCGGCGAGGAGATCGACCCGGCCGCCCTCGTCGCCGAGCCGCGCGTGGGCGGCGCCGCAACCGTCTTCCTCACTGCCGTGCCGGGCGAGCTGCAGGCCGTCGAGGGCGTCGAGGAGGCCGAGGCGGCGGAGGGCGTCATGCGCGTCCGCGTATACCGTCGACCCGGCTTCGAGATCCAGGAGCTGCGACGCGGCGCCGACCGCGTCGGGGCGGTGCAGGCCGTCGGGGAGACGCGCGGCGGGGCCTTGGAGCGGGCGAGGGCGGCCGCCGCTCTCGTACGCTTCGCGACGGCCCGTGACCGAGCTGTCCTCTAGACGCGCGACCATGCTCTCCTTTCAGCCTCCCGCCGTCGGGGAGGAGGAGGTCGAGGCGGTCGCCCGGACGATCCGCTCGGGTTGGCTGACGACCGGGCCGAACGCCGCCGAGCTGGAGCGGCGCTTCGCCAAGTACGTGGAGGCCGACCACGCAATCGCGGTCGCCTCGGGGACGGCCGCGATGCACCTGGCGCTCGTCGCCCTCGGGATTGGGCCGGGCGACGAGGTGATCACGACGCCGATCACCTGGCCGGCGACCGCGAACGTGATCGTTCACACCGGCGCCACGCCGGTCTTCGTCGACGTTCGCGAGTCCGACCTCGACATCGACCCCGACCTCGCCGCCGCCGCGGTCACCGACCGGACGAGGGCGATCCTGCCCGTCCACCTCGCCGGTCAGCCGGCCGACCTCGACCCGCTCTGGGCGCTCCGCGTCCCGGTCGTCGAGGACGCGGCGCACGCCGTCGAGAGCGCCTACCGCGGGCGAAAGATCGGCGGCCTCTCGGACGCGACCTGCTTCTCCCTCTATGCGACGAAGAACGTCGCCGCCGGGGAGGGCGGACTCGTGACGACGAACCGCTCCGACGTCGCGGACTCGATCCGCGAGCTGCGGCTGATGCGGCGGCACGGCGGCTCGCTCTACGACAT
>DASSUI010000076.1:0-8855 GCA_035707105.1 Gaiellaceae bacterium
GCGTGACGAAGAGCGCCTCCGCTGCACGGCTGACGCTCCGCCGCTGGGCGACTTCCACGAGGGCCTGAAGCTGTTCCATGCGCATAAATAGAATTCTTCTATTGCTAGGATCGAAAGATTCGCTTTGATTTATATCGGAAAACTCCTAGGCTTGAGCGTCTCCAACGGACAAGGAGCAGGCGGTGACTCTTTTCAAGCGGTTCAAGCGGCAGAAGCCGATGCAGCACGCGCCCAAGCCGGCGCTGTATCTCAAGAGCGAGCACGCGCCCTGCACGTGCCCGGAGCCCTGTGAGCGCGATCACGGAAACGAGTAGTCCCGCCGAGATCCTCGGGCCGGTCGAGGGCAGGGCGGGCGAAATCCTGACGCCCGAGGCGCTCGCGTTCGTCGCGGACCTCCAGCGGCGTTTCAACCCGGAGCGAGGTCGGCTCCTTGCCGCGCGGACCGAGCGCCAGGAGCGGCTCGACGCCGGCGAACGCCCGGACTTCCTCGCCGCGACGCGCGAGCTGCGGGAGAGCGACTGGCGCGTGGCGGCTGCGCCGCCGGAGCTCCAGGATCGCCGCGTCGAGATCACCGGTCCGGTCGACCGGAAGATGGTGATCAACGCCCTGAACTCCGGCGCCCGCGTCTTCATGGCGGACTTCGAGGACGCGAACTCGCCCACCTGGGCGAACAACGTCGAGGGCCAGGTCAACCTGGTGGACGCGAACGCCCGGACCATTTCGCTCGACACCGGCGAGAAGCGCTACGAGCTGTACGAGAGCCCGGCCGTGCTGCTCGTCCGGCCCCGCGGCTGGCACCTGCTCGAGCGCCACGTCTTCGTCGACGGCGCGCCGGTCTCCGCGTCGCTCTTCGACTTCGGGCTCTACGTCTTCCACAACCGGGAGCGGCCGTGGTTCTACATCCCGAAGCTGGAGAACCACGTCGAGGCACGCCTCTGGAACGCCGTGTTCGATGCTGCGGAGGAGGAGCTCGGGCTCGCGCCCGGGTCGATCAAGGCCACGGTGCTGATCGAGAACGTGCTCGCGGCGTTCGAGATGGACGAGATCCTCTACGAGCTGCGCGACCACATCGTCGGCCTGAACGCCGGCCGCTGGGACTACCTCTTCAGTCTGATCAAGAAGCTGCGCGCCTCGGACGTCGTGCTCCCGGACCGCGGGCAGTTGACGATGACGACGCCGTTCATGCGCGCCTACACCGAGCTGCTCGTGAAGACCTGCCACCGGCGCGGCGCGCACGCCATGGGCGGGATGGCCGCGTTCATCCCGAGCCGGCGCGACCCCGAGGTCAACGAGCGCGCGCTCGGGAAGGTGCGCGAGGACAAGGTCCGCGAGGCCGGCGACGGGTTCGACGGCACGTGGGTCGCGCACCCGGATCTCGTCCCCGTCGCGACGGAGGTCTTCGACGGCGTGCTCGGCGAGCGGCCGAACCAGGTCGACCGACTGCGCGAGGAGGTGTCGGTGTCGGCCGGCGACCTGCTCGACCTGCGCGTCGAGGGCGGCGCGGTCACCGAGGACGGCCTGCGCCAGAACGTCAGCGTCGGGATCCGGTACCTCGAGTCGTGGCTGCGCGGCGTCGGCGCTGCGGCGATCGACAACCTGATGGAGGATGCGGCGACGGCCGAGATCTCGCGGTCCCAGGTCTGGCAATGGGTCAAGCACGGGGTCTTCACGCCGGAGCGCGTCCGCGAGGTGATCGCCGAGCAGGGCTTCGACGGCGGGCGCTTCGCCGAGGCGCAGGAGATTTTCGAACGGGTGGCGCTGAGCGACGACTTCGTCGACTTCCTGACGCTCCCGGCCTACGACTACATCGACTGAGGGGAGCGATCCATGGACGGCAACGGCAACGGCAGGCACACCCGCTGGGAGGGGATCCGGCGCGACTGGGCAGCGGAGGACGTCGATCGGCTGCGCGGGTCGGTCCAGATCGAGCACACGCTCGCGCGGCGGGGAGCCGAGCGGCTCTGGGAGCTGCTCCACACAGAGGACTACCTTCCCACCCTCGGCGCGCTCACCGGCGGCCAGGCGGTGCAGATGGTCAAGGCGGGCGCGAAGGGGATCTACGTGTCCGGGTGGCAGGTCGCGGGCGACGCGAACCTCGCCGGCGACACGTATCCCGACCAGTCGCTCTACCCGGCGAACTCGGTGCCTGCGCACGTCCGCCGCTTGAACCGCGCGCTCCAGCGGGCGGATCAGATCGAGAAGGCGGAGGGCGAGGTCTCGCGTGACTGGTTCGTCCCGATCGTCGCCGATGCGGAAGCTGGCTTCGGCGGCAACCTCAACTCGTTCGAGCTGATGAAGGGGATGATCGAGGCGGGCGCGGCCGGCGTGCACTTCGAGGACCAGCTCGCGTCCGAGAAGAAGTGCGGCCACCTCGGCGGCAAGGTGCTCGTCCCGACGTCGCAGTTCGTCGGCACCCTGAAGGCGGCGCGGCTCGCCGCGGACGTCATGGGCGTTCCGACGGTCCTCATCTCACGCACCGACGCCGATGCGGCGACGCTCCTCACGAGCGACGTCGACCCCGCCGACCACGAGTTCCTGACCGGCGAGCGGAGCCACGAGGGGTTCTTCCACGTGCGCGCCGGGCTCGAACCGTCGATCAAGCGGTCGCTGGCCTACGCGCCCTACGCGGACATCGTCTGGTTCGAGACGTCCAAGCCCGACATGGGCGAGGCCCGGGAGTTCGCGGCGGCGATCCATGCCGAGTTCCCCGGCAAGCTGCTCGCCTACAACTGCTCGCCGTCGTTCAACTGGCGCAAGCACCTGGGCGACGACGAGATCGCAGGCTTCCAGTCCACGCTCGGCGAGTTGGGCTACAAGTTCCAGTTCATCACCCTCGCCGGCTTCCATGCCCTGAACGCGTCGATGTTCGAGCTGGCGCGCGGGTACGTCGACGAGGGGATGACGGCGTACGTGCGCTTGCAGGAGCGCGAGTTCGAGCTGGAGGAGGACGGTTACACGGCGACGCGCCACCAGCGCGAGGTCGGAGCCGGGTACTTCGACGCGGTCGCACAGACGATCTCCGGCGGCGAGTCGTCCACGCTCGCGCTCAAGGGGTCGACGGAGGAGGCGCAGTTCGAAGGCGCCGGAGCTCCTCGCTGACCACGGCCAGCGCCTCGCCGAGCCGTGCCCGGTTCGCGCGGTCGTTGAGCCAGCGTGACGTGCCGGACGGGTGCGGCAGGGGGATCGCCGTCGCACCGTTCAGCTCGTAGCGGCGGCCGATCGTCTCGCCGAGGTTCGTGATCCCGAGCAACCGGCGTGCCGACAGCCCGCCCACGACGAGGATCAGCTCCGGGCGGATCAGCTCGAGCTCCCACTCGCGCCAGAACGAGCACAGCGCCTGCTCCTCCGGGGTGGGCGTCCGGTCGCCGTTGCCCGAGCGGGCCTTGCCGGGGTAGCAGCGCGTGACCGATGCGCAGTAGAAGGTCCCGTAGAACCCGTCCTCGTCCATCTCGAGCCAGCGGCGGAGCGTCCTGCCCGCGCGGCCGCGCCAGGGCAGCCGCTCGACGCCCTCGACGGCGCCCGGCGCCTGGCCGTGGATGTACGCGCGCTGGCCGGTGTACGGCTGGACGATCGGGAGCGACTCGAGCGGGTAGCCGGCCTCGACGCACGCCCGGCACACGCGGTTGTCGCGCTGGAGCGAGGCGATCGACCGGTACGACGAGCGGCGCCTCGTCAAGGAGCGGCGACCATCACGAAGAGCCGGCTCCGGTGGACGACACGGCCGCCCAGCTCCGCGGCGAGCTCGTCGGGGACGAACACCCGCTTGAACACCTTCCAGCGGGTGCCGTCCTTGAGCACGCGCTCGTCCCAGCGCGCAGGCTCCTCGCCTTCGTCCAGGATCGTCCCGACGACGACAAGCTCGTGCGCAACTCGGCGCGCCTCGGCGAGGAATCGGACACGGTCCGGCTCCTCGAGGTGGCAGTAGAAATAGCTCGTGAAGAGGCGGTCGAACGACGCGTCCGCGAAGGGCAGGTGGAGCGCGTCGCCTCGCACGAAGCTCGCGTTGGGCGCCTGCTCGCGCGCGACCTCGAGCATCGACTCGCTCTGGTCGAGGCCGACGACCTCGCCGAGGAGATGCCGGGTCATGAACCCCGTCCCACAAGCGACGTCCAGCGTGCGCGCGGGCGGAAGCTCCGCGATCCACCCCTCGAGCAGCGTCCGTTCCGCGTGCCAGTCGCGCGGCCGGTTATCGGCATAGAGGCCCCGGCCGAGCCACCAGTCGTCGTACTCGCGCGCCCGGGCCTCGTAGTAGGCCTTCACCGAACCTAGAGTACGGCCGTGCTGCCGCTCGAGTCGGTGCCCAACTTCTCCGAGGGGCGCGACCCGGCCACCATCGATGCGATCGCCGCCGCGTTCTCCCGCGGGGTGCGCCTCCTCGACGTCCACTCCGACCCGGATCACAACCGTTCGGTCTTCACCGTCGTCGGCGAGGACGAGCCGCTCGTGGACGCGCTCGTGGACGCGATCGGCGTCGCCCGCGACCGCATCGACCTCGCGAGGCACGAGGGCGCGCACCCGCGCGTCGGTGCGGCCGACGTCGTCCCGCTCGTTCCGCTGCGCCCCGGCGACATGGACCGGGCGAAGGCGGCTGGGATGCACCTGGCTCGCCGCGTGGGCGAGCTGGGTGTTCCCGTGTTCCTCTACGCGGAGCTGGGCGGCGGCAGGGGCCCCGCGTTCTTCCGGCGCGGCGGGACGGAGGAGCTGGCACGCCGGCTCGCCGAGGGTCTCACGCCGGACTTCGGTCCGGACGAGCTCCACTCGAGCGCCGGCTGCGTCCTCGTCGGCGCACGCCGGCCGCTGATCGCATTCAACGTCGACCTGCGGAGCGCCACGCTGGACGACGCGCGGACGATCGCGTCGGCGATCCGTGAGCGGGACGGCGGCTTCCCCGGAGTGCGAGCGCTCGGTCTCGAGCTGCCGAGCTCCGGCCGGGTCCAGGTGAGCATGAACGTCGAGGACTGGGAGGCCGCCGCGCTGCACGAGATCGTCGCCCGGATCGAGTCCGAGGCGGCGGCGCTCGGGGTCGCCGTCGACCGGGCCGAGCTCGTCGGGCTGATGCCGGCGGGAGCGGCGGCGGCAGCCGCGGGATCGGCCTTGCGGATCGACGGCTTCGACGCCTCTCGTCTGATCGAGACGCGTCTACTCGCGGACTAGCATCCCTCGCGTGGTCGAGACCCAGGTCCTGACCGGCGACGACCTCGAGGTCCACCAGGTCTGGGCCGTCGCGGTCGACGGCGCGCCGGCGGAGCTCTCGGGGCCCGCGCGGGAACGGATGCGCGCCGCGCGCGACGTCGTCGAGCGCGCGGCCGCCTCGCCGGAGCGCACCTACGGGGTCAACACCGGCTTCGGCCGGCTCGTGACGAAGACGATCCCGTCGGAGCTCGCCGAGGAGCTCCAGGTGCGGCTGCTCCGAAGCCACGCGTGCGGCGTGGGGGAGCCGTACCCGGACGAGATCGTCCGCGCGGCGCTGCTGCTGCGCGCGAACGCCCTCGCCACCGGGGTCTCGGGTGCGCGCGTCGAGGTGGCCGAACTGCTGCTCGAGTGCCTCCGCCGCGGCGTCCTTCCGCGCGTTCCGAGCCGTGGCTCGGTCGGGGCGAGCGGCGATCTCGCGCCTCTGGCGCACCTCGCGCTGCCGCTCATCGGCGAGGGGGAGGCATGGTTCGACGGCGATCTGCTGGGCGGCTCCGAGGCGCTCGCGCGGGCCGGCCTCGAGCCGATCCGGCTTCGAGCCAAGGAAGGGCTGTCCCTGATCAACGGAACGCAGTTCATGGCGGCGTTCGGGGCGCTCGGCGCCGTGCGGGTGCGGCGGCTCGCCGTGGCCGCCGACATCGCGTGCGCACTGTCCGTCGAGGCGCTGCAGGGGTCGCGGAAGGCCTTCTCGCCCGGCGTCCACGCCGTCCGCCCGCTCCGCGGCCAGGCCGAGTCGGCCGCGAACGTGGTCCGTCTGCTCGAGGGCTCGTCCGTGATGGAGTCGCACCGATGGTGCGATCGCGTGCAGGACGCATACTCGCTCCGGTGTGCGCCCCAGGTGCACGGGGCGTGCCGCGACCTGCTCCGCCACGTCGAGCAGACGGTTGGCGTCGAGTTGAACGCAGGCACCGACAACCCGCTCGTCCTCGTCGACGAGGACGAGATCGTGTCCGCCGGCAACTTCCACGGCCAGCCCGTCGCGTTCGCGCTCGACGTACTGGCGATGGCCGCGTCCGAGCTGGCGAGCATCTCCGAGCGGCGGACGGAGCGGCTGGTCAACCCGAGCCTGTCCGACGGCCTGCCGGCGTTCCTCGCCGCCGACGGGGGGCTCAACTCGGGCTTCATGATCCCGCAGTACGTGGCCGCGTCGCTCGTGAGCGAGAACAAGTCGCTGGCGCACCCGGCGAGCATCGACTCGATCCCGACGAGCGCCGGTCAGGAGGATCACGTCTCGATGGGCAATGCCTCCGGGCTGAAGGCGTGGCAGGTGGTCGGCAACGCCGAGCGGGTCGTCGCGATCGAGCTGCTCGCCGGTTCGCAGGCCGTCGAGTTCCTGGCGCCGCTCGGCGCCGGACGCGGAGGCGAGGCGGTACGTCGCTTCGTGCGCTCGCTCTCGCCGAGGGTCGTGGACGACCGGCCGCTCGGCGCCGACATCGAGGCCGTTGCGGCCGCGATCCGCGACGGCTCGCTCGGGGCGGCCGTGGAGTCCGAGGTGGGCGAGCTCTCGTGACGGAGGGGCAGAACGGACGGCCCGCACGGGCGAAGGGGCCGGACCGGCCTTTCCGGTCGGCGTTCCTCTTCTACGGCGGGCTCGCGATCGTCGGGTTCGGCTTCCTGCTCCTGACGGGACAGAGCGCGGGACGTGCCGCCGCCGGCGCCGCGGCCGCCTTCGTCCTTGCGACCGGGTGGACGTGGTGGCGGATGTACAAGGACGAGAAGCGCGAGCGGCGCAAGGGGGCGAAGCGATGACCACCGTGGACTCGGTCGAGGCCGCCGTCGAGGGCCTCGTCGGCGACCCGCGCCGGATCCGCGCTCCCCGCGGCACGGACCTGAACGCTCGCTCGTGGTCCACGGAGGCGCCGCTTCGCATGCTGCTGAACAATCTCGATCCCGAGGTCGCAGAGCGTCCCGAAGACCTGGTCGTCTACGGCGGCTCGGGGAAGGCCGCGCGGAATCCGAACGCGCTTCGCGCGCTCGTCCGTTCGTTGTTGCAGCTCGGCGAGGACGAGACCCTCCTCGTCCAGAGCGGCAAGCCCGTCGGCGTCTTCCGGACACATCCGGGCGCGCCCCGGGTGCTCATCGCGAACGCGCTGCTCGTGCCGCGGTGGGCGACCTGGGAGGAATTCCGCCGCCTCGATGCCCTCGGCCTGACGATGTTCGGCCAGATGACGGCCGGCAGCTGGATCTACATCGGCACCCAGGGGATCCTGCAGGGGACGTACCAGACGTTCGCTGCCGCCGGGGAGACGCACTTCGGCACGCCTGACCTCGCCGGTCGGACGATCCTGACGGCCGGGCTCGGCGGGATGGGCGGAGCCCAGCCGTTGGCTGCGACGATGGCCGGCGCGGCCATCCTGTGCGTCGAGGTCGACCCGGAGCGGATCCGGCGGCGGCTCGAGACGCGCTACCTCGACGAGGCGGTCGAGTCGCTCGAGGAGGCGCTCGGCCGGGTGCGCGCCGCGGCGCGGGACGGACGCCCGCTGTCCGTCGGTCTCCCCGGCAACGCCGCTGACGTCGTACCGGAGCTTGCGCGGCGTGGCGAGCACTTCGATCTCGTCACGGACCAGACGGCGGCGCACGATCCGCTCACCGGCTACGTGCCGCAAGGCTTGGACGTCGAGGCCGCGGCCCGGCTCCGCGCCGCCGATCCGGAGACGTATCTCGACCGAGCCCGTGACTCGATCGCAACGCATGTGCGGGGACTCCTCGAGTTCGTCCGGGCCGGCAGCTACGTTTTCGATTATGGCAACAATATCAGAGGTGAGGCCCGAGAGGCGGGCGTAGACGACGCGTTCACATATCCGGGCTTTGTCCCGGCGTATATACGGCCGCTCTTCTGCCGCGGCGTCGGCCCGTTCCGGTGGGTTGTCCTCTCCGGCGAAGCGCGCGACATCGAGGCGATCGACGCGGCGCTGCGGGAGCTCTTCCCCGGCGACGCGCTCCTGCAGCGCTGGCTCGAGATCGCTCCCGAACGGGTGGCGTTCCAGGGCTTGCCTGCGCGGATCTGCTGGCTCGGGCTCGGCGATCGCGCGAAGGCCGGCCTCGCCATCAACGACCTCGTCCGGCGCGGTGAGGTCTCGGCGCCGGTCGTGATCGGGCGCGACCACCTCGACTCGGGCTCGGTGGCCTCGCCCTACCGCGAGACCGAGGCGATGCGCGACGGTTCGGACGCGATCGCGGACTGGCCGATCCTCAACGCCCTGCTGAACACGGCGGCCGGCGCCACGTGGGTGAGCGTCCACCAGGGCGGTGGCGTCGGGATCGGCAACTCGATCCACGCCGGCATGGTCGTCGTCGCCGACGGCACCGACGACGCCGCCGAGCGGCTCGAGCGGGTGCTGACGACCGATCCGGGCATCGGCGTCCTGCGGCATGCCGACGCCGGCTACCCCGAGGCGCTCGAGGCAGCCGAGGAGCACGGCTTCGACCTGCCGATGCCGCCGCCCGGCGCGTGACGAAGGCCGCGTCCGGGGCCGGCCGGCTCCTGGTGCGCGACCTCCGCCAAGTCGCGACTCCGCGCGGCACGGCCGCGCCGCTCCGCGGGAGCGCGCTCGGCGAGGTCGACGTTCTGGAGGACGCGTTCGTCCTGTGCGTCGACGGCCGCATCGAACAGGTCGGGCGAATGCGCGACCTTGGAGCGCTCGACGAGGAGGTCGAGGAGGTCG
>DASSUI010000077.1:0-5213 GCA_035707105.1 Gaiellaceae bacterium
GCGAGCATCCCGCGGCGGCCGTCGATCTCCGCCTGCAGCCCCGGGCGGATCGCCTCCATCCGCTCGCACGGGTCGCAGACCATCGTGATCTCGAACTCGGCCGAGCCGATGCGCACCCGCTGGCCGACGGGCCAGCCGTGGACGTCGTCGCCCTCGATCGTGAAGTTCTCCCGAATCCGGCCGTACTCGATCCCGAGCGCGTCGAGGTGCTCCGCGGAGGCGAAGAGAACCTGCCGCTTCGTCCCAGGCCTCGCATGCGCGCAGCCCTCGAGCCCGTGCTCCTCGATCGCCTCGGCGCGGTCGCGCGCGTCCATCCGGCCGCTGCCCTTGGCCGGCGACGTCCAGAGTCCGGCAACCGTTGCCATCCCGGCGACTTTACCTGCCGCGTCGGCGCCACTCGTAGAGCGCAACCGCGCCCGCGACGCCGACGTTGAGCGACTCGGCACCGGGAGTGAGCGGAATCGTCGCTCTTTCGTCACAGTCGGCGAGAATCTCGTCCGGAAGACCCTCGCGCTCCGCGCCGAGGACGAACGTCGTGCCCGGCGCGAGGTCGAGCTCGGGGAGAGGCGCCCCACCGTGGGCGACCAGTGCGATCTTCCGCCCCGGCGCCTTGTCGAAGCGCGCGGTCGGGACGCGGAAGATCGCGCCGGCGGACGCCCGCAGCGCCTTCGGGCCCGTCGGGTCGGCGCAGCCGGACGAAAGAGCCAGGTGGGCCGGCCCGAGTCCGTCCGCCGCTCGGAGTAGGGTGCCCACGTTGCCGGGATCGGCAACGTGCCAGAGAGCGAGACCCACGGGAGGCGGTGCAGATGCGTCGAGCGCAGGAAGATCGTCCCGACGGAAAACGCCGATCACACGCGGTGGATGCCCGAGCGCGGAGACGTCCGCGAGCAGCCGCGGCTCGACCGCCTCGCCGGCCGGAAGGCCGTCGACCGGGCGCTCCGCGTCGACGAGGAGCTCGGCAGGGTCGAGGCCGGCCGCGAGCGCCGCCTCGACGAGGTCCTCGCCTTCACACACGAACAGCCCCAGCCGATCGCGCTGCCGGCGCGAAGCGAGCCGCCGGACCAGACGGAGGCGCGGGTTCGACGGTGAAGTGATCACGCCGAGGCCCCGAGCCACTCGAGCCACTGGCCGTGGAAGCCCGCGTGGGCGAGCAGCAGCTCGTCCTCGTCCGGCCAGAGGCGGGCCCGGAGCCCCCAGTAGCTGTGCTCGCCCGTGCGCGGATCTCCGGTCCAGACGAAGGCGAGCGGGAACTGGCGCCCGGCGGTCTCCACGGAGGAGAGCACGTCGCCCTGTCGGTTGCCGAGGTAACTGAGGACGGCCGTGGCGTAGACGACGGTCAGGGCACCCAGCTGTCGCTCGGCGAGGACCTCGGACAGGCGCTCCGCGATGTCGCCCTCCTCGAGCACCGGCGGGTCCGATCGCAGCGTCTCCACGGCGCGGTCGAGGCGCTCGAGCCGGTCACGCTGATCGGCCCAGACGAACGACTTGAGAAGCAGCGCCTGGTCGGGGTTCGTCACGTCGATCGGCGACCGGTCGATGCCCCGCCGGTGCCTGACGCCGACCCGGACGGTCAGGAGGTCGCCGGGAACAGGCCCCCGCTCCTCACCGGAAAGCACGAGCGGCGCATCCTCCGGGCCCCAATCGCCCGCGGCGTAGCGATGGCGGTAGCGGTCCCAGACGAGATTGAAGCCGGCGCTCGACCCGAGCTCGACCAGGTCGAGCCGCTCGACGCCCGCGCGGCGGGCGATCTCGAGGAAGCACGGCAGCAGCACCCAGCTCCGCTGGACCTCGTTCGTCTGGACCCCGCGCTCCTGCGCGAACCGCCGGAACCAGTCGCGCCGCTCCTGAAGCACCGGCACCGGATCGTCCCACGGGTCCAACCCCTCGCTCAGCGCGAGGTAGTGGAGGCCGCCGAGGAGCTGGAGCGGGCGGTCCCAGCGCTCGTCATCGAGGATCTCGCGAACGGCCGGCTCGGTCGCGAGCCGGCGGCAGAGCGCCGCGTAGAGCGGCGAGCCGTACCGCTCGCACTGCTCGGCCTGGTGGAGGAAGACCTGCTCGAGCCGGCCGCTCAGCGCTCGAGCGCGGCCTTCGCCTGCTCGGCGATCTTGCCGAACGCCTCGGGATCGACCACCGCGATCTCGGCGAGCACCTTGCGGTCGAGCTCGATGCCGGCCTTCCGGCACCCGGAGACGAACTGGTTGTACGAGAGCCCGTGGCCCCGCGCCGCGGCGTTGATCCGGATGATCCAGAGCCGGCGCATGTCGCGCTTGCGCGCCTTCCGGTCGCGGTACGCGTACGAAAGCGAGTGCTCGACCTGCTCCTTGGCCGCGCGGTACGTCGAGTGCTTCAGCCCGACATAGCCCTTTGCGGCCTCGAGGACCTTGCGCCGCTTCTTGCGCGCGCTGACTGACCGCTTCACGCGGGGCATCTAGTGACCGCCCTTCTTGCCGCCCAGCATGCGGACGACCTCGCGGTAGTCGCGCCCGGAAAGTTCGGCCGGCCGGCGGAAGCTACGCTTGCGCTTCGCGGACTTCTTCTCGAGCAGGTGGCTCTGCATCGCCCGCCGGCGCAGGATCTTGCCCGCCGACGTCAGCTTGAACCGCTTCCTCGCCGCTCTCGATGTCTTCTGCTTTGGCATCTCTCGAAACTCCTGCGTTCTTCGTCGGCCCGAGCACCATCACCATGTTCCGCCCGTCTAGGAGCGGCGGCGACTCGATGGCGCCGATCTCCTTGACGTCCTCCGCCAGACGCATCAGGAGGTCGCGGCCCCGCTCCGGGTGGGTCGTCTCCCGCCCTCGGAACATGATCGTGACCTTGACCTTCGCGCGCTGGTTGAGGAACCGGACGACATGGCCCTTCTTGGTCTCGTAGTCCTGCGTGGCGATCTTCGGCCTGAGCTTGATCTCCTTGACGTGAACCTGGGACTGGTGCTTCCGAGCCTGCTTGGCCTTCTGCTCCTCCATGTACCGGTACTTGCCGTAGTCCATGACCCGGGCGACCGGCGGGGAGGCCTGCGGGGCCACCTCGACGAGGTCGAGGTTCTTGCCGTAGGCGTAGTCGAGGGCCTCGTTCGTCGCCTTGATGCCGATCTGCGCGCCGTCCTCGTCGATCAGCCGAACCTGCGGGACGCGGATCCGTTCGTTGATCCTCGTCTGCGGTTCGGGTGGTGGTTGCTCCGGCCGTGCGAACCGACGTGGCCTCAAAGGCTGTTCACCAAGCTCTTCTGCTCCTCCCTCTCAACGACAAAACCGCTGCACGCAGCGGCTTCGCTCATTTCCTCGCCTCGCTTGAACCCCCGGCTTCGCGTCTCCGCGCCGCTGAAGGTGAGGAACGGCTGGGCCCCTGCTTGCAGGGGTCACACACTAGCAGCCAGTTCGCGGAGCAGATCGTCGAGAGTCCGTGTCGATTGCTCCCCACCGCGCTCGCGCACGGCGAGCGATTCCTCCGACTCGCGGTCGCCGTACACGATCGTGTACGGGGTCTTCTCGACCTCGGCGTTCCGGATCCGCTTGCCGACCGTCTCGTCGGAGTCGTCGACCTCCACGCGGAACCCCGAGAGCTTCTCCGCGAGCGCGCGGGCAGCCGTGCGGTGGTCCTCCCCGACGGGGATGATCCGCACCTGGACCGGCGCCAGCCAGAGCGGGAACGCGCCGCCGTAGTGCTCGATCAGGATGCCGATGAAGCGCTCGAGCGAGCCGAGCAGCGCGCGGTGGATGACGTACGGCGTGTGCTCGACGTTGTCCGCGCCCATATACGTGAGCCCGAAGCGCGCAGGCATCTGCGAGTCGAGCTGGATCGTCCCCATCTGCCAGGAGCGCCCCATGACGTCGGTCATGTGCAGGTCGATCTTCGGCCCGTAGAACGCGCCGTCGCCCTCGTTGAGCTCGTACCGAAGCTCGCGCCGCTCGAGCGCCGACTGCAGCGCGCCCTCGGTGAAGTCCCACTCCTCGTCCGTGCCGAGCTTGTTCTCGGGCCTCGTGGAGAGCTCGAACCGGGCGTGCATCCCGAACAGGTCGTAGAGGTACTTCCCGAAGTCGAGGCACGCGAAGATCTCCTCCTCGATCTGCTCCGGCGTGACGAAGATGTGCGCGTCGTCCTGGGTCACGTGCTGGACGCGGAGCAGGCCGTGCAGGGTCCCCGCCCGCTCGTTGCGGTGCAGCGTCGACGACTCCGCGTACCGCAGCGGGAGGTCGCGGTAGCTCCGGAGCTGGCTGCCGAAGAGCAGCATGTGCCCCGGGCAGTTCATCGGCTTCAGGCCGAGCGTGCGCTCCTCGCCGTACGGAACGAGGAACATGTCGTCGCGGAACTTCTCCCAGTGGCCGGAGGTGACCCAGGTGTCGACGTCGTAGAGCAGCGGCGTCTTCACCTCGACGTACCCGCGTCGCGCGTTCTCGCGGCGGCGGAGCTCCTCCAGCGCGTTCCAGATCACCATTCCCTTCGGGTGCCAGAACGGCATCCCGGGCGCGTGCTCAGAGAGGTGGAAGAGGTCGAGCTGCGTGCCGAGGCGCCGGTGGTCCCGCCGCTGCGCCTCCTCGATCCGCTGCAGGTACGCCTTCAGGTCGTCCTCGGAGTAGAACGCCGTCCCGTAGATCCGGGTCAGCTGCGTGTTCTTCTCGTCGCCGCGCCAGTACGCGCCGGCGAGGCCGGTGAGCTTGATCGCCTTGATCGGCCGCGAGTCCTGCAGGTGCGGGCCGCGACAGAGGTCGGTGAACTCACCCTGCGTGTAGAGGGAGATATCGCCCTCGGCGGTGTCGACGAGCTCGACCTTGTACGGCTCGTCCTCCTCCTCGAAGCGCCTGCGCGCCTCCTCGCGCGAGATCTGCTCTCGCTCCCAGGAGCGGCCCTCTTCGAGCTCCCGCCGGATCTCGGCCTCGATCCGGTCGAGCGCGTCCTCGCCGATCGGCTCGGGGAACTCGAAGTCGTAGTAGAAGCCGTTCTCGATCGGCGGCCCGATGGCTACCTTCACCCCCGGGTGGAGCCGGCGCACGGCCTCGGCCAGGAGGTGGGCGGCCGAGTGGCGGAGCACCGCGAGCGCGTCGGGGTCGTTCCGGTCGCGCGTCGTCAGCAGCTCGAGCTTCGCCCCGTCGGGGAGCGGCAGGCGCAGGTCGCGCGTCTCACCGTCCACGCGCGCGAGCACCGCCTGCTCGGCGAGCTTCGGGCCGATCGCGCGCGCCGCGTCGAGCGCGGTCGCGCCGTCCGGGAGCTCGAGGACC
>DASSUI010000078.1:0-42676 GCA_035707105.1 Gaiellaceae bacterium
TAGGCCTCCTCGACCATGTTGACGGGGCCGCCGAAGCGAACGACCACCGCCGTCATCGCGCCGAGGGCGACGACGGCGGTCAGCACCGCGAATCCAAGGCGCACCGCGCGCGACGGCACCCAACGCCGCTCGGCCGCAGCGACCGCGACCGTCGCTCCCGCAGCGACCAGCGCGAGGACGACGATGACCACGGCAAGCTCGGCGCCCTGGTCCGCCGCCGAGCTCAGGGGCGAGTCACTGCGGACGAGCGCCTCGGAGCTCGACGAGATAGCGGCGACGACGAGCCCCGGGAGCCCGACGACGAGCAGCGCCACGAGCAGCTGAAGCCGGCGTGGGTCGAGGGCGACAGCCGCCGCAAGCCCGATGGCGAGCGCGATCCAGGCGCCGCGGCTGAAGGTGAAGTAGAGCGCCGGAACGAGCACGACAAATGCAGCGGCGGCGGTCGCCCGAAAGGCCACGTTCCGCTCCCGGGCTGCCGTCGCGAGAGCGAGGAGCAGCCCGAGCGCGACGAAGATCCCGAACCCGTTCGAGTAGCCCAGCGGCTCGGAGAGCCTGTACTCCGAAATCGGGTCGTACACCCCGAGCCGGTCGGGAAAGAGCCGCGTCCCGAGTCCGTAGGCGGAGACGAGAACGACGGCTCCCAGCACGCCTCGGAGCAGCGCGGGAGCCGCGTCCGACCGGACGACGAGCACGAGCGCGGCTGCGACCCCTCCGTACGCGAGCATCCGGAAGCCCTCGAGAACCGTCTGCGTCGTGTTGTCGGTCCACAAGAGCGACAGCCAGGTCCAGGCGGCGAGCGCCGCGATGCCGCCGGCGAACGAACCCGCGAGCGGCCCACCGTGGAGCGCCGCACGGCCGAGGAGCAGCCAGGCGATCACGAGCCAGAGGGCGATCAGCGCCGTCCATCCCCAGGCCGGCGGAAAGTAGCCGCCGTCGGCGGCGCCGAGCGCGGCGATCCCCGCCCCCGCTCCGACCCCGACCGCGACGTGCCCGAGATCGGGCGCGAACGCGCGTAGATGCGCGGCGGCGGCCGCGTCGGCTTCGAGGCTCCGAGGCTGGGCTCCGCGCACCTCGGTCAGAGCGTAGCGCCGGCCCCCGTCGGCTTCTCCACGGCTAGCCGTGGGTCTCGGCGTACCAGCGGAACGTCTCGGCCAGGCCGGCGTCGAGGTCGATCTCCGGGCGCCAGCCAAAGGCGCGTTCGGCCGCCGACGCGTCGATCGCGCTCCTCGTCAGCTCGCCTGCGCGGAGCGGTTCGAGTTGCGGCTCCACCGAGGTCCCTGCGGCGCGCTGCAGGCCGTCCAGCACCTCGAGAACGGAGACCTCCCGGCCCCAGCCGAGGTTGAACGTCCCGGCCGTCGGGTTGTCGGCGAGGTTCGTGAACCCGCGGACGATGTCTGCCACGTGGACGTAGTCCCGGGTCGGGGTGCCATCTCCGAAGGCGACGACCGTCTCGCCGCGCAGGAGCCTCTCGCTGAAGATCGCGACCACTCCCGCCTCGCCGTGCGGGCTCTGCCGTGGCCCGTAGACGTTGCCGAGGCGCAGGATCGTGTGGTCGACTCCGTGGAAGCGCTGGAGCGTGCCGACGAACGCCTCGGCCGCCTGCTTCGACGCGCCGTACGGGGCGAGCGGCTGCGGGATGTACGACTCGCTCGTCGGGATCGGGGCCCCCTCGCCGTAGAGCGCGCCCGCCGTGGAGGCGAAGACGGTCGGCGCCCCGAGGTCGCTGGCGGCACGGACGACGTTGAACGTCCCGAGGACGTTCGACGCGAAGTCGCGTTGCGGGTCCTTGACCGAGACCGTGACGCTGGCCTGTGCGGCCAGGTGCGCGACGAACTCGGGGCGGAACTCGCGGAACTCGCGCTCGACGCCGTCCGCGTCGGCGACGTCCAGCTCGACCAGCCTCGCTTCCGGGGCGACGTACCCGCGATCTCCGGACGAGAGGTCGTCGACCACGAGCACCTCGTCACCGCGCCCGAGGAAGGCGTCCGTCACGTGCGAGCCGATGAACCCGGCTCCGCCGGTCACGACGACCCGCACCGTCAGGCCCCGGCGCCGTTCGGGACGAGGGGCTGGCAGTTCGGGCAGTACCAGGTGCCGCGTCCCGCCGCGCGCGTCTTGCCGATCTGCGCACCGCACCGGTAGCACGGTTCACCGTCCCGGCCGTAGACCTTGAGGGCGGCCTGCATCGATCCCTCCGCCCCGTCTGGCGCCCGGTAGTCGCGCAGCGTCGTGCCCTGGCGGGCGATCCCGGCCTTCAGCGCCTCGCGCACGGCCCCGTGCAGGCGTCTGACCTCGTCCGCGTCGAGATCGCCGGCCGCCCGGAGCGGGTGGATCCGTGCGCGCCAGAGGGCCTCGTCGGCGTAGATGTTCCCCATGCCGGCGGCAGCGCGCTGGTCCAGCAGCGCGGCCTTGACCGGGGCCCGGCGGCTGTTGAGGCGCGCTGCGAGGCTGGCCGGCGTGAACGCGCGCGTGAGGGGCTCCTCGCCGAGGCGCTGCGCGAGGTAGCCGGTCTCCTCGCCGGGCTCGAGGAGGAGCCACGTTCCGAACCTGCGGACGTCGCGATAGGTGACGTCCGATCCGTCGTCTAAGTTGACAACGACGCGGAGATGGGGATCGCGCTCGGGCGCTCCTTCTCTTTCGTGTCGCATCGTTCCCGTCATTCGGAGGTGGATCACGAGTACTCGACCGGACTCGAATCGGACAATCAAATACTTCCCGCGCCGGTCGACGGCGACGACGACCTCGCCCTCGAGCTCGGCAGCAACCTCCCGTGGCTCGGCCGGGCGTGTCACGCGTGGATCACGGATGTCGACGCGGTCGAACCGGCGACCGACCAGCAGCGGCTCGAGGTGCGCGCGAACCGTTTCGACCTCGGGCAGCTCCGGCACCCGGCTAGCGTAGCCGTGGCGTTGTCGGACGGGCCTACGTCAGCGTCTCGAGGATGACGCCGCCGGGCGGCGGAGCCTCGTCAGCGAGCTCGAAGGCTGCCTCGACCTCCCCCAGGGCGGCCTCGGCCGAGGCGTCGTCGCGGGCATGGATCTCGGCGAGGACGTCGCCGGCCGCCACGCGGTCGCCCCGCTTCGCGCGGCAGACGATGCCGACCGCGTGGTCGATCGGCTCGTCCTTGACCGTCCGGCCGGCGCCGAGGTGGACCGACGCCATGCCGACGGCAAGCGCACCGAGCCGCGCGACCGCGCCGTCGCGGGACGCGGTGAGCTCGCGCACGACCGCGGCGCGTGGAAGCACGTCTTCGTCCGGGTCGCCGCCCTGCGCGCGGACCCAGCGCTCGTAAGCGGACATCCCCTCGCCGTCCCGCAGCGCCGCCTCGACCCGGTCGCGCGCCTCGGCCGGCTCGGCACCGTCGCAGAGCAAGACGAGGTGCGCGGCCGAGGCGACGGCCAGCTCGGTGAGGTCGGCCGGGCCCGCGCCGCGAAGCGTCGCCACCGCTTCGCGGACCTCGAGCGCGTTGCCGACCGCCTGCCCCACAGGCTGGTCCATGTCGGTCAGCTCACAGACGACGCTCCGGTCTGCGCGGCGGCCGAGCTCGAGCATCGCCTCGGCGAGCTGCCGCGCGTCCTCGAGCGACTTCATGAACGCGCCGTCGCCGACTTTCACGTCGAGGACGATCGCATTCGCTCCGGCCGCGATCTTCTTCGACATGATGCTCGCGGCGATCAGCGAGACGTTCTCCACGGTCGCCGTCACGTCGCGCAGGCCGTAGAGCAGCTTGTCGGCGGGGACGAGCTCGGCCGTCTGCCCGATGATCGCGATGCCGACCTCGCGCACCTGCTCCACGAACTCGTCCCGCGACAGCTCGATGCGAAAGCCGGGAATCGACTCGAGCTTGTCAAGCGTCCCGCCCGTGTGGCCTAGGCCGCGACCGCTCATCTTCCCGAAGGGCACGCCGCAGGCAGCCACCAACGGCCCGACGACAAGGGACGCCTTGTCTCCGACCCCGCCCGTGGAGTGCTTGTCGGCGACCAGGCGGCCGACCTCCGCCTGGAGATCGATCGTCTCGCCGCTGCGCACCATCGCATCGGTCAGCGCGTACGTTTCGCGCCCATCGAGCCCGCGGAAGTAGACAGCCATGCAGAACGCCGCCAGCTGGTAGTCGGGAATCTCCCCGCGTGCATAGCCGAGGACGAGCTCCGCCAGCTCCTCGTCGGAGAGCTCGCCGCCGTCCCGCTTCCGCTGGATCAGCTCCGCCGGGCGGATCACGTCTTCTCCGCGACGAAGATCGACGGCAACCGGCGGACGCGAATCGGGCCGTCGACGGGTGGGATCCTGGCCCCCTCGAGGAGGACGAGGGAATCGACGTACGCCTGCGCGGCTCCGGAGTCCGCGAAGACGAGCCATCCGTGCGCGTCCCGGCGCTCGACCCTCGAGAAGTGCAGGGCGAGCTCGCCCGCGGCCTCCTCGGCCCGGAACCGCGACTGCATTCCCGAGCGTCCGATCAGCTCGTAGAGCTCCGCGCAGTGGTCGCGGCCGTTCGTGACGGCAACGAAGCGACCGCCCTGCGCGACCACCCGCGCGATCTCGCCGAGCGCGGCGTCGAGGTCGGCCACGTGGTAGAGCATCCACGCAGCGACGACGCAGTCGAACTCCTCGTCGGAGAACTCGAGGGTTTCGGCTCGACCGACGCGGGCGTCGACGCCGCGCGCCCGGGTCAGCTCGACCATCCGCCGGGACTGGTCGAGAGCGACGACCTCTGCGCCGAGCTCTCGCTGCACCCGTTCGGCCAGCTCGCCCTCGCCGCACCCGACCTCCAGGAACCGCCGCGGCCGCGCCTCGGCAATCGCCGCGAAGAGCACCTCGCGCGCGTCCGGCCCCTCGCCCGATGCGTGTGCGGCCTTCCTCGCGGCGAGTCGCGTCTCGTCGTGGTACTCGGCCTGGACGACCGACGGGTCGCTCTGAGTCACGGCTCGACGATCGGCGCGCCCGGCAGCCCGCGGACGCCGGAGCGCCCACCGAGCCACTTGTTCACTGTCGCGCCGACGTCCGCGAACTCCCCGTCGTGCCTCGCGCCGCGCGCGTTCCGCCCCTCGACGTACGCGAGGAGCAGCGCGTGCTCCCGCGAGTGGTCGGTCGACGGCGTGGTCGGGTCGCAGCCGTGGTCCGACGTAAGGACGAGCAGGTCGCCGTCGCGGAGCGCGGCGAGGAGGTCGGCGAGCCGCCGGTCGAAGTCCTGGAGGCAGCGGTGGAAGTTGACCGGGTCGTTCCGGTGGCCCCAGAGCATGTCCGTCTCGACGAGGTTGACGAAGATGACGCCGCCGTCGAGCTCCTGGAGCAGGCGCTCCGTGACGGTGATCCCCTCGACGTTCGACCGCGTCGGGTGCGACTCGTCGATATCGACCCCGGCGAAGATGTCGCGGATCTTCCCGACGCCGTGCACCTGGTGGCCGGCCTCGCGGACGAGGGTCAGGTAGTTGGGCTGGCGCGGCTTCAACGACCAGTCGTGCCGGTCGGGCGTCCGCGTGTAGTTCCCCGGCTCCCCGACGAAGGGCCGCGCGATCACCCGCCCGACCGCGTGCTTCCCGGTCAGGAGCTCGCGCGCCGTCTCGCACGCTGCGTAGAGCTCCTCCAGCGAGATCGTGTCGGTGTGGGCGGCGATCTGGAAGACGCTGTCGCCCGACGTGTACACGATCCACTTGCCCGTCCGCTGGTGCTCCTCCCCGAGCTCCTCGATGATCTCGGTCCCCGAGGCGGGCTTGTTCCCGAGCACCCCCCTCCCGGTCCGGTGCGAGAAGGGGTCGATGATCTCGAACGGGAAGCCGTGTGGGTAGGTGGGGAACGGCTGCGCCGTGACGACGCCCATGAGCTCCCAGTGACCGGCGGTCGTATCCTTACCCTTCGAGCGCTCGAAGAGCCGCCCCGCGACCGCCGGAGCGCCCGGCTGGGGCGGGCAGCCCTCGAGCTTTTTCACGTTCCCCAGGCCGAACGCCTCGAGATTCGGGAGGTCGAGGCCGCCGACGGCCTTCGCGACGTTTCCGAGCGTGTCCGAGCCCTCGTCCCCGTACTCGGACGCATCCGGCAGCTCTCCCGCCCCGACGGCGTCGAGGACGATGACGCAGGCCCGACTCACGCGACTATCCTACGGCGGTCTTGGACACCGTCCTCGGACTAATCGGCATGGTGCTCTTCGTCGTCGGCACGATCTCCCTGGCCGCCGGCGTGACGTACGCCATCGTGCGGATCTCGCCGACGAACCGCCGGAAGAACGGCTCGGCCAAGCCCGCGAAGCCCGCAGCCTAGACCGGCGACAGCGGCAGGACGTCCTCGAGCGGCGTGTGGCCGAGGCCGTGCGCCTCCGCGACCGCCTCGTAGGTGATCCGCCCGTCGAGCACGTTGACGCCGCGCGCGAGCGCACGGTCGGCCGCAATCGCCTCGCGCAGGCCGAGATCCGCGATCGCCTCCACGTACGGCAGCGTGGCATTTGTCAGGGCCTTCGTCGACGTGATCGGGACCGCGCCCGGCATGTTCGCGACGCAGTAGTGGATCACGCCGTCCACGACGAACACCGGTTCGGAGTGGGTCGTCGGCCGCGAGGTCTCGACGCAGCCGCCCTGGTCGATGGCGACGTCGGCGATGACGGCGCCCTGCTTCATCCCGGAGACCATCTCGCGCGTGATCAGCTTCGGCGCGAGCGCGCCCGGGATCAGCACCGCCCCGACGACGAGGTCCGCCTCGGCCACGGACTCCTCGATCTGCAGCGCGCTGGACATCAGCAGGGTGACGCGAGACCCGAGCACCTCCTCGAGGTGGCGCATCCGGTCGATCGATCGCTCGAGGATCGTCACCTCGGCGCCGAGCCCCAGCGCGATGACGGCCGCGTTGTAGCCGACCATGCCGCCGCCGATCACGACGGCTTTCCCCGGTGAGACGCCGGGGACGCCGCCGAGGAGCAGGCCCCGCCCGCCGCGCGGCTTCTCGAGGAACGTCGCGCCGGCCTGCGACGCGAGCCGGCCGGCGATCTCGCTCATCGGGGCAAGCAGCGGCAGCGCCCGGTCGTCGGTCTCCACCGTCTCGTAGGCGACGCAGGCCGCGCCGCTCTCCATCAGCGCGCGCGTGAGCTCCTCGCTCGCGGCGAGGTGGAGGTACGTGAAGAGGATCTGGCCCTCGCGGAGGCGGTCGTACTCCTCGGAGAGCGGCTCCTTGACCTTCAGGACGAGCTCGGATTCCCAGACCTCGTCGACGGATCCGATCCTGGCGCCGACGGCCGTGTATGCCCCGTCGGGAAAGGCGCTCCCCTCACCCGCGCCCCGCTCCACGACAACGGTGTGGCCCCGGCGCGTCAGCTCGAGCGCGCCCGCGGGCGTCAGCGCGACGCGGTACTCGTCCTGCTTGATCTCCTTGGCGACACCGAGGTGCACGGAGCCGGATTATCGCGATTACGCGTTCGCCAGCCGCTCGACCAGGCGCCGCTCCTCAGGGCCGAGCCACGGCGGCTCGCCGGCGAGCGCGTTCTCCGCCGCGTGAAGCGTGTTGCGGGTGGCCGGGATGACCACGTCCACCCGCTCGTCCGACAGGGCCCACTTGAGGAGCGCCTGCGACCACGTGTCGACGCCGAACTCCCGCAGGGGCTCGAGCTCGTCCGGATCGGGCGGCCGCCGCACGAGCTCGCCTTCGCCGAGTGAGCGCATGACGATCACGGCAACCCCGAGCTCCGCCGCGAGCGGCAGAAGCGCACGCTCGCACTGGCGCTCGTACGGGTTGTACGGGAGCTGAACCGTCTCGAAGATTCCGGTCCGCATCGCCACCGCGAGCTCCTCGAACGCCGAGGGCGAGTAGTGCGTCACGCCCAGACGCCCGATGCGGCCGGCCCCGCGCTCCGCGCGGAGCCAGGGAAGGTGCTCGCGCCAGGAGACGAGGTTGTGGACCTGCTCCACCTCGACCCGGCCGAACCACCCGAGCTGGTCGGCGAGCTGGGCGCGGCCCTGCTCGACGGTCGGCGCCCAGATCTTCGTGGCGACGTCCGCCCGGTCGCGACGGTCGCGGAGCGCGGCCGCGAGCGAGCGCTCCGCCCGCCCGTACATCGGCGAGGAGTCGACCAGGCGCGCGCCGTTCGCGAGGGCGGCCGAGACGACGTCCGCGGCGAGCTCCTCGTCGCCGCCGAACGTGTTCCAGGTACCGAGCCCGACGACGGGGCCGAGGCGCCGTTCCTCCATCAGGCGGCGAGCCTGTCGCGTGCGACCTCGCCGGCTGCGAACGCACACATGAAGAAGCAGGGGTCGTCCTCGAGCCGCCGACCCGGGTGGGACATCGGAAGCCGTGCGCACTCCTCATGCCAGCCCTCGACGTCCACCTCCTCGCGCGGCGCGAGCCAGTCGGGCGCGTCCAGCCCGCGCGGCCAGGCCACGGTCACCTCGGCCAGGCAGAGGCCGAGGATCGTCCGCGCGTGATGGGAGACGCCCAGGTGGCGCTCCCGCCAGTCCGCCTCGGACGCGCGGACCGCGAGGATCGGCGTGCCGCCGAGCGCCGCCGCCGTGTTCGCGGCCATGGCTGCGGCGATCCCGCCGTGGCCGAGCAGCGAGCCGGTCCCGACGATGCCGGGCCCGACCGAGCAGATGACGACGTCGAAGTCCTGCGCGGCAGACCACGCGAGCGCCGAGGCGACCGTCACCGCCTGGACGTCGCCGTCCGTGCACGGCGAGGCGGCGACGGCGACGTCGAGCAGGCCCTCGGCCTTCAGCGTCCGGACGGTGTCGGAAAGCGACACCGGGAGCGCCCCGCCGCCCGTTTGCACGTACGCGACGCGGCGCACCCGGCGCATCCCGGCCCGAACCGGGGCGACCTGGCCGTGCGCGGAGCAGCAGACGACCGGTAGCCCGTCGAGGCTCTCGGCGAGCGGACCGTCCTCCTCGACGTGCCTCGTCGCCGACTGCAGGGGCGTGTACGGGAGCGTCATCACGTGCGCCCCCTCTTCTCCGACCGCTCCGAGACCGCGCGTGAGGTTCACGTACAGGACGTCGAAGCCACCGGACCCGAGCTCGAGCTCGACTGCCTGGACGTTCACGATCACCTCGTCGCCGATCTCGATCGGCCCTGTGAGGCGCGGGTAGGCGACCGCCGGGCGGCCGTCCACTTCGAGCCTGGTGAGGCCGTCGTGTTCCTCGGATATGCCCGTGACCGTGCCGCGCCGGAGGCTCAGCACGCTAGGCGTCCTGAGGCGACCCGACCGGCGGCGATGCGCCGGTCGACCTGGTCACGCCGCGCCCTCCGGTTTCATCGCGCTCGAGCGGGCCACGTCCACGAGCGCCAGCGTCACGTCGACCATGCGCTCGAGGTCGGCGACGGCGATGTGCTCGTCGGGCGTGTGGATCTCCATCATCCCGTTCGCCAGGTTCACGCAGGCCTTGCCCCGCTCGTTGAAGACGTTGGCGTCCGCGCCTCCGCCGGTGAGGCCGAGCTCCGGCTCCACTCCCGCCCGCCGGAGAGCCTCGCAGGCGAGCGCCACCGGCAGGTCGGCGCGGTTGAAGCGGTACCCGCGGTAGCTCTCGGAGACGGTCGTCTCCGCCTCGCACTGCTCGAGGGACGCCGCGAAGGTGACGGTCTCGAGGATCTCCCGAACGAGGTCGGCGAGCTTCCCCTCGTCGTGGGAGCGCACGTCGATCGAGAACGAGCACCGGTCCGGGACGATGTTCTTCGCCGTCCCGCCCTGGATCAGGCCGACGTTCGCCGTCGTCTCGTCGTCGAGCCGGCCGAGTCTGAGATCGGCGATCGCGCGGGACGCGGCCGCGATCGCCGACCGTCCCTCCTCCGGCGCCATGCCGGCGTGGGCCGCCCGGCCCTTGATCACGACCTCGATCTGGCGCGCGTACGGCGCGCCGAGCACGACGCCGCCGACCGGCGCTCCCTGGTCGTAGACGAACCCCGTCTGCGCCTCGAGCCGGGAGGCGTCGAACGCCTTGGCGCCCTGGAGGCCGACCTCCTCCTTGGGCGTGAAGAGCAGCTCGATCCCCGCGTGCGGCCGGTTCTCGTCCAGGATCCGCGCGGCCGCGTCGAGCATGGCCGCCACGGCGGCCTTGTTGTCGGCGCCGAGGATCGTCCCGCCCGCGTTGCGCACGACCCCGTCCTCGACCACGGGCTCGAGCGCGCCCGTCGGCGGAACGGTGTCGAGATGCGCGCAGAGGAAGATCGGCACGCCGCCGTTTTCCGCCGTCGGCGCGAGGCGGGCGAGCAGATTGCCTGCGTTGGAGCCGATCCGCGATCCCGCGTCGTCCTCCTCGACCTCCACACCGAGCCCTTCGAGATAGGCGCGAACGCGGTCTGCGACCGCCCGCTCCTCCCCGGGCGGGCTCGGGATCGCCGCCAGCTCGGTGAAGAGGGCGAGGACGTCGGGGGCCGCGCTCGGCATGCGCGCATGCTAGGCGGCTCGCGAGCCGCGCGAGCTTCGGGACGTGTCCCGACTGGACGTCTTGCGGCATCGTCGCCGCTCTGTGATCGTGGCGGTCGGCCTCCTTGTCGCCTCTCGTCGAACCTCGCGTATTCGTGCCGATTCTGCGCCGTGTCTCTGCGCCGGCCTGTAGTCAGGTGATCCTCCTCCATACGTTGTCGTCACTGTCAACGTCACGAGGAGATCTCGATGAAACGATCGCTGCTGGTCGCGATCCTGGCGGTCACCGCATCGCTGCTGGTCGTCGTGCCCGCGCAGGCGGACGAGAGCCAGCCGGACATCTGCGCCTGCTACGACCCGCCGCCACCTCCACCACCGCCGCCACCCCCTCCGTCGCCACCGCCTCCGCCGCCTCCACCACCACCTCCCCCGCCGCCGCCACCCCCGCCTCCTCCGCCGCCCGACGGGGATCCGTGGCTGCCGGACGAGGCGCCGGGCGAAGGCGCCGGCAGCTGGTATCCGAACCCGGGCGGCAGCTGGCAGCTCTACGGGTCGACGTGCTTCTCCAAGGAGCTGAAGCGCTCGAAGGGTTCGGGACCGTGGGGCCGTCGGCTGTTCCTCTACACGGTCTGGTGCGGCAAGTCGGGGCTGATCACCTACCGGCTGAGCGCCGTCAGGACAGACCACGACCTGTTCTGCTGGAACTACACCGGTCCGAGCGTGGTCAAGACGCTGGGCGGCGCCAACTCGTCACTCGTAGAGGTCCAGGCCTGGGTCGAGGTGACGTGCGCGTCGATCCCGACCGGATGGCCCAACTTCCACGACACACTGATGATGCGCGTCCGGTACTACCCGAGCGGCATCTACAGGACTGTGGCGTGGACGTAGGACCCCGGCGATGACGCTCAGGCGGATCCTGCTCGTGCTGTTGCTCGTCGTGCTCCTGCTCGGTGTCGTCTCCTTCGTGTTCTTCAGCGTCGGAGACAGCACGCCGGGTGACGGCCGCGGCGAGACCGTCGAGCAGTCGGTCGGCCCGTGAGCTAGGCGGGTACCCGGGCGGGCGCGGCGGCGCCCGTCCGGGACCACGACCGCTCGAGCGCGGCGCCGATGAACTCGCGAAAG
The DNA here is from genome assembly GCA_035707105.1 of Gaiellaceae bacterium. Taxonomy (GTDB): domain Bacteria; phylum Actinomycetota; class Thermoleophilia; order Gaiellales; family Gaiellaceae; genus JACDAN01. The sequence goes on from DASSUI010000078.1 coordinate 11,456, forward strand.
AGGGGCGCGGGGCGGGTCGGCCGCGACTTGAACTCCGGGTGGAACTGGCTCGCGACGAACCACGGGTGGTCGGGCAGCTCGATGATCTCCACGAGGCGGCCCTCCTGGTACGTGCCGGAGACGACCAGGCCCGCCTCCTCGAGCGCCGGCCGGAAGTGGTTGTTCACCTCGTACCGGTGGCGGTGCCGCTCGTTGACGACCGGCTCGCCGTAGACCTCGCGCGTCCGCGTCCCTTCCGTGAGCTCGACAGCCTGCGCGCCGAGCCGCATCGTGCCGCCGAGATCCTCGATCTCCTTCTGCTCCGGGAGGAGGTCGATCACGGGATAGGGCGTCTCGGGATCCATCTCCGTCGAGTTCGCGCCCTCGAGGCCCACGACGTGCCGCGCAAACTCGGAGATGGCGACGTGCATCCCGAGGCAGATGCCGAGATACGGGATCCCCCGCTCGCGCGCGACGCGGCAGGCCATGATCTTCCCCTCCCACCCGCGCGACCCGAAGCCGCCGGGAACGAGGACGCCGTCGATCTCCTCGAGCTGCGCCTCGAGCTCCTCCAACGAGGCGCCCTCGGCATCGACCCAACGCACGCGGACCGTCGCGCCGTGGTGGATCCCGGCGTGCTTCAAGGCCTCGTGAACCGAGAGGTAGGCGTCGTGGAGCTGGACGTACTTGCCGACGAGCGCGATCTCGATCGTCTCGTCCAGCGCCTTGATGCGGCCGGCGAGGTCGAGCCACTCGCCGAGGTCCGCCTCGACGTCCGGGAGACCGAGCTTCTCCACCACGAGGCGGTCGAGGCCCTCCTCCTGCAGCGCCGACGGGACGAGGTAGACGTCGGGGACGTCGCGGTTGACCACGACCGCCTCCGGGTCGATGTCGGCGAAGAGCGCGATCTTGTCGCGCAGGTCGCGGCTCAGCGCCTCAGTCGAGCGGCAGACGACGACGTCGGGATGGATACCGATGCGGCGCAGCTCGTTGACCGAGTGCTGCGTCGGCTTCGTCTTGAGCTCCCCGGCGGAGTCCACGAAGGGGACGTAGGTCACGTGGACGTACATCACGTTCTCGGGGCCGGCCTCCCGGCGGAACTGACGGATCGCCTCGAGGAACGGCAGCGACTCGATGTCGCCGACGGTCCCTCCCACCTCGCTGATCACCACGTCGGTGTCGGACGCCTCGGCGACGCGCCGGATCCGGTCCTTGATCTCGTTCGTGATGTGCGGGATGACCTGGACGGTGGAGCCCAGGTACTCGCCCTTGCGCTCCTTCCGGAGCACCGAGTACCAGATCGAGCCGGATGTGTGGTTCGCGTTGCGCGAGAGGTTCTCGTCGATGAACCGCTCGTAGTGGCCGATGTCCAGGTCGGTCTCGGCCCCGTCCTCCGTGACGAAGACCTCGCCGTGCTGGAAGGGGCTCATGGTCCCCGGGTCGACGTTCAGGTACGGGTCGAACTTCTGCACCTGCACCTTCAGGCCGCGCGCCTTCAGCAGCCGGCCGAGCGACGCTGCGGTGATGCCCTTCCCGAGCGAGGAGACGACGCCGCCCGTGACGAAGACGTACTTGGGCGGCCGCTCTCTCAAGGTCGACGCCCTGTTCGCTCGAACAGCTCGCCGAGCGAGCGTCGATCGCGGAGGACAGTGAGCCCGACCAGCACCCCGATCGCCGGCCGGCGACCCCGTTCCGTGAGTCGACTCACGGAACTCAAGCCTAGCATCGCGTCCAGCGCGATCGATCCCGCGTCACCCAGCATCGCCCTCTCGCGGAGATCGTAGGGAAGGAGGAGGACGGCGACCCCGACGGGCGCCAGCGTCGGACGACGGTCAGCGGACGGTCGAGAGGAACTCTCGACCGCCGAGCATACGTTCGAGCTCGTCTCTTCGCTCTGCCTCGGCCAGCTGCTCGATTCGGGTGTGCGTGGGATCTCCAGGCACCTTCTCGACAAGAAGATGGCGGTCGGCGACGCTCGCGATCTGGGGCAGGTGCGTGATCGTCACGACCTGGGAGCGCTCGCCGAGGCGCCGCAGCGTCTGCGCCACCGCGTGCGCGGTGTGGCCGCCGATCCCCGCGTCGATCTCGTCGAACACGAGCGTCATCTTCCCGCCGGCGGCCGCGGCGAGCGCCAACGCGACGCGGCTCAGCTCACCGCCCGACGCGGTCTCGGCGACCGGGGCGAACGGCAGGCCCGCGTTTGGGCGGATCAAGAAGACGGCGGCGTCCCTGCCGGTCGAGCCGAGCTCCCGCTCCTCGAGCTCGACGTGGAACTCGCCCTCCCCCATCCCGATCCCACGGAGCTCGGCGGCGACCGCGTCGGCGAAGCGCGGCGCAGCGTCGGCACGGGCTCGATGCAGTTCCGTCGCGAGCCGTTCCACGACGGCCTCGGCCTCGGCCAGAGCCGCCGCGGCCTCCGCGGCCGGGTCAGCCCCCGCCTCGCGCGCCTCGAGCTCCCGACTCGCGGCCGCCGCCCGCTCCAGCAGCTGCTCGTAGGTCTCGCAGCGGAATCGGCGCTTGGCCGCCGAGATCCGCTCGAGCTCGCCCTCGACGTCGTCCAGGCGGTCGGGCTCTGCCTCGAGCGCGTCGAGGAAGCGGCGAAGGTCGGCGCCGACGTCGGCGAGCCGGACGTGGACGTCGCGCAGCTCGACCGCGGCCGCCGCCAGCTCCGGCGCGAGCCACTCGAGGGGCGCAACGGCCCGCTCGGCGCGCGCCGCGAGCAGCGCTGCGCCGTCGCCCTCCTCGGGTGCCAGCGCCTCGGCCGCCGCGGCAGCCCCCTCCGCGAGCTCGGTCAGATGGCGCAGGCGCTCGCGCTCGGCGAGGAGGGCCGCCTCCGTGCCGCGCTCGAGGCCGCTCGTGTCCTCGACGAGCGCTTCGAGCTCCGCGAGCCGAGCCTCGGCGGCGGCCGAGTCGGCGGCGATCTCGTCGTGGCGGCGACGGGCGGCGGCGAGCCCCCGCCACGCCGTACGCATCGCGGCACGCGCGCGCAGCTGCTCGTCGCCGGCGAACGCGTCCAGAACCTCGAGCTGGTACGCGGGGCGGGCGAGCCGGCGCTGCTCGAACTGACCCGACATCCCGACGAGTAGCTCGGTCGCCGCGGCGAGATCCTCGCGCGCCGCGGCCCTCCCCCACGCGTACGCACGGGTCCGCCCGTCGGGGAAGATCCGGCGCGCGAGCACGAGACCGGGCTCGTCCTCGGGGCGAAGCTCGGCAAGCGTCTCGAGGCCCTCCTCCTCGAAGAACCCGTCCGGGACGTCGAACTCCGCCTCGACGTACGCCTCCTTCGCGGCGGGCCCGATCGCTTTCGCGTCGCCCTTCGCGCCGAGCAGGAGCCCCACCGCCTGGGCGAGGATGGTCTTTCCGGCGCCCGTCTCGCCGGTGATGGCGTTGAGGCCCTGTGCGAGCTCGAGCTCGGCCTCCCGGATCAGGACCAGGTTCTCGATGCGCAGCCGGCGCAGCACGCGGTCAGGGTACGCCGGGGGTCGGCGGGTAGCCAGACGGCTGGAGACGCCGTGTCCCGGCAGGCCGGGTCGCGAGCACCGACCCGGCGAGGACGAGCACGAAGCCGACGGCCATCCCGGCCGTGAAGCGCTCGTCGAGCACCGCGACCCCGAGAATCGCGGCGACGGCAGGGTTCACGTACGTGATCACCGTCGCCCGCACAGGCCCGACCTCCTCGATGAGCGCGAAGAAGAGGAGGAACGCGATCGCCGTGCAGACGACGGCGAGCGCGACGACCGACCAGAGCACCTTCGCCGAGGGTCGCTCGTCGGGAAACGTCAACGCCGCAAGCGGCACGTAGGCGAGGGCGGTCGCGGCCAGCGAGACCGTGATGACGCCGAGCGCGGGCGCGTCCCGAAGCCAGCGCTGCAGGATCACCGGCCCGACCGCGTAGCAGACGGCGACGAGGCCGACCTCGACGATCGGGAGAACGCCGGCCGCCTCCACGTTCACCCCGACGATCGCTGCCACCCCGGCCAGGCCGACGAGCAGGCCTGCGAGGTTCTCGGGGCTCATCCGTTCCCGCGCACCCGTCGTCCGCGCGATCACGGCGCCGATCAGCGGCACGCCGGCGATGAGGAGCGCGGCGAGGGAACTCGAGATGTCCTGCTCTGCCGCGTTCAGGAGGAGCCAGGGAGCACCGATTTCGATCGCCGCGAACGCGAGCACGGGGCGCCAGTGGGGCAGCACCGGCCGGATCTGGTTCCGCGCGGCAGCGATCGGCAGGAGGAGGAGCGCGGCGATCGCGGTCCTGCCGAGAACGAGGCTCGCGGGGCTGATCTCACGAACCGCCACACGGATCAGGAGGTACGGCACTCCCCAGATCACGCACATCGCGCTGAAGAGCGCCGCCCCCCGCCTGGACATGCCGGGACGCTAGTGGGTGAAGGTGTCGCGGTAGCGGCGGAAGAACGTCTTCTCGGGAAGCGTCCCGAGGAGGCTGACCTCGTCCGCGAGCCGGATCCGCGCGGGCTGCTCGGGGCCCATGGAGGCGACCTGGTGGCCGTCGGCGATCAGCGCGACCTCGACGTCCGGCGTGAGGTTCGCCACCTCGAGCTCGCGGTTTCGAGGGACGACGAGCGGCCGGGCGTGCAGCGAGTGCGGCGCGACGAAGGTCACGGCCATCGCGTCGAGCCCCCAGACGAGGACAGGCCCGCCGCCCGACAGGTTGTAGGCGGTGGAGCCCGACGGCGTCGACGCGATCAGGCCGTCGCAGGGGACGGTTCCTAGCTCCTCGCCCGCGATCGCCCAGCGGAGCTCCACCATCCGCCCGAGCACGCCGCTGTGCGCGACCACATCGTTGACGGCCGCATGGCGCTCGTCTCCGAGGCGCACCTCCAGCGTGGGCAGCTCGACGAGCTCGAACTGCCCGTCGAGGACGCGGGCCAGACCGCTCTCGAGCTCGTCCCTGCCCATGGTTGCGAGGAACCCGACACGTCCGTAGTTGACGCCGACAACCGGGACGCCGGCGCCCAGGAACCGCTTCAGCGCCCGCAGGATCGTGCCGTCGCCGCCGAGGACGACGACGAGGTCGGGCGAGTCCTCGGTCACCTCGATTTCCCGCTCGTCCGCGAGGCGCTGCATCACGGCGACCGCATCTCCGACGTCGGCACGGTCGTGGGAGACGACCGCGACGCGGCTAACGGACGGCACCGGCGATCCAGTCGTCGAGCTCGGCCGGCAGCCTCGCACCCGGCCGGTGGGCCAGATGGAGGAAGAACTCGCGGTTCCCCTTCGGCCCCGGAAGGCCCGAGTCCACGACCGCGCGCGTCTCGGCGTCCCAGGCGAGCGCGGCCTCCGCCACCTCGTGGAGCACCCGGCGGTGCACCTCCGGATCGCGGACGACGCCGCCCTTCACGTCCGCCCGCCCTGCTTCGAACTGCGGCTTGACGAGGACGAGTGCCTCCCAGCCCGGCTCGGCGAGGCGGAGCACGGGCGGAAGCGCCTGCCGCACGCTGATGAACGAGACGTCGCAGCTGACCAGGCTCGGCGCAAACGGCAGCTCCTCCAGATGCCTCGCGTTGACGCCCTCCATCACCGTCACGCGCGGATCCTCTCGCAGGCGCTCGTGGAGCTGTGCGCGACCGACGTCCAGGGCGATCACGCGCCGAACGCCGTACTGGAGCAGGACGTCGGTGAAGCCGCCGGTCGACGAGCCGACGTCGGCGGCGTCCCGCCCGGCGGGATCGACGTCCAGCGCCTCGAGCGCGTGTGCGAGCTTCTCCCCGCCGCGCGAGACGAACCGCGGCGGCTCGAGGACCTCGAGCGGGGCCGCCTCGTCCACCTGCTGGCCGGCCTTGTCGAACCCGGGCACTCGGCCGGCCATGACGAGCGCCTGCGCCTGCGTCCGGGAGGCGGCGAGCCCCCGCTCCACGAGCAGGACGTCGAGCCGCTTCCTCACCGCGCCTCTCTCCGGGCGCTCAGCTCGGCCAGGAGGTCGGCCAGCACGGACGTGTCCGTGTCGATCGCGTCGAGGCTCGAGCGCGCACTCTCCTCCGTCTCCCGCGCCAGGTCGAGTGTCGCGTCCCGCCCGCGCTCCAGGACCAGCCCGTCGTCGTCCAGGAGGTCGTCCACGACCTGGTACAGCAGGCCGTAGTCGGCCGCGAACGCGCGCCAGGGCTCTTGCCGCCCGGCCGGCACGCCGGCGACCCAGAGACCGCAGCCGACGGACGCCTCGAACAGACGGCCGGTCTTGAGCCGGTTCAGACGGATGCGGTCGACCGTGACGCCGTCCACGTCCAGGTACTGCCCGCCGATCATCCCGGACGTCGCGAGCGCGAGCTCGCGCGCGACCCCAGGCTCCGGGTACCGGAGGGCAAGCGAGAACGCCTCGTTGAGAAGCGCGTCTCCGCCGAGGATCGCCTGGGCCTCGCCGAAGCGGACGTGCGCCGTTGGCCTGCCTCGCCGCTCGTCGTCGTCGTCCAGTGCCGGAAGGTCGTCGTGCACGAGGGAGAACGAGTGGACGAGCTCGAGCGCCGCGGCCGCCGGAAGCGCGCGCTCGGGGTCGCCGCCGGCCGCCTCGGCCGTGGCCAGGCAGAGCACCGGGCGGATCCGCTTGCCACCGCCGTCGAGGGCGTAGCGGAGGACGTCCTGCAACCGGCCGAGGTCGGTGGAGAGCTCGAGCGCGGCGAGGTAGTCCTCGACGGCCGCCCGGTGATCCTCAGGGCTCCGCATCGGCGGCGCGCTTCGCACGCGCGATCTCGGCCTCCACGTCCTTCGCGATCTCGGCCAGTTCGCTGAGGATCTCGATCGCCTGGTCCGGGTCGGACGTGGCCTCCAGCCGGCCACGTGCCTCCTCCAGCCGCTCGAGCAGCTCCTCTGCCCGCGTCAGGCTCTCCTCCGGGTTCGGGTTCTCAGGATCGCTCACGGGCCTCCTCTCGCGCGATCCGGCCGAGGATCCCGTTGACGAGCCTGCCCGCCTCGTCCGAGGCGTAGCGCTTCGCGAACCGGACGCCCTCGTCGATCGCGACCTCCGGCGGGATCTCGCCCTGCTCCAGCTCGTGGATGGCGAGGCGCAGGACGTTCCGCTCGACTGCGCCGAGCCGGTCGGCCGGCCAGCCCTCCGTGGCCTCGTCGATCCGGCGGTCGAGGTGGTCGGCCCTCTCCGCGACGGCCCTGGCCGTCTCCCAGGCGAAGTCGTCCACCTCGCCCTCGTACGTCGAGCCGAGATCCTGGCCGGTCACGTCCCACTGGAACAGCATGAAGAGCGCGGCGCGTCGGGATGCGCGGCGGCTCTGGCTCACGGCGCCTCCGATCCGAGCAACACGGTGTCGCTCGCCTCGGGCGGCGGATGCTCGTCGAGGTAGCCGGTCGAGTAGTCGCCGCGGGCAAACGCCTCGCTGCGGATCACCTCGGCGGCCAGGCCGATCGTCGTCGGCAGGCCCGTGACCTCGAACTCGTTCAGCGCACGAACGCATCGCGCGAGCGCCAGCTCACGGTCCGTCGCCCAGGCGATCACCTTCGCGAGCAGCGAGTCGTAGTGCGGCGGCACGCTCGCGCCGTCCTCCACGAAGGTATCGACGCGGACGCCGGGGCCGAGCGGCGGCCGGAAGCGCTCGAGCCGACCCGGCATCGGCATGAAGTCGCGGGCCGGGTCCTCCGCGTTCACCCGCACCTCGATCGCGTGACCGCGACGCTCCGCGCGGCCGGTGACCGGCAGGGCGTCTCCGGCGGCGACCCGGAGCTGCAGGTGGACGAGGTCGAGGCCGGTGACCATCTCCGTGACCGGGTGCTCCACCTGGAGCCGGGCGTTGAGCTCGATGAAGTAGAACCGCCCGTCCGGTCCGACGAGGAACTCGAACGTGCCGGCGTTCGTGTACCCGATCGCCCGCGCGGCCTTTTCGGCCGTCGCTTCCATCTCCTCGCGTGTCCCCGGGTCGAGCGCGAGCGACGGGGACTCCTCGATCAGCTTCTGGTGCCGACGCTGGATCGAGCACTCGCGCTCCCCAAGCGTGAGGATCCCGCCGCCCGAGTCGCCGAGGACCTGGATCTCGACGTGGCGCGCCGGGTCGATCGCCTTCTCCAGGTACAGGCTCCCGTCCCCGAACGCCGCCTCCGCCTCCGCGGCCGCCATCGCGAAGAGCGGCTCCACCTCGCCGGGAGAGGAGACGAGCCGCATCCCCTTGCCGCCCCCGCCGGCCGCCGCCTTCAGCAACACGGGGTACCCGAGGTCGCCGGCGGCGCGCGCGACCTCGTCGAGCGCAACCGGCCCGGTGCCCGGCACGAGCGGGACGCCGGCCGCCTGCATCTCGTCCCGCGCGGACGCCTTGTTGCCCATCCGGGCCATGACCTCCGGCGTCGGCCCGACAAACACGAGGTCGTTCTCGGAGCATGCCTCGGCGAACGCCGGGTTCTCGGCGAGGAAGCCCCAGCCCGGGTGCACCGCCTCGCAGCCGGTCGTGGCGGCGGCGGCGACCACCGACGGAATGCGGAGGTAGCTCTCGGACGCGGCAGGCGGGCCGATGCAGACGGCTCGGTCGGCCATCCGCACGTGCATGGAGGCTTCGTCCGCCTTCGAGTAGACGGCGACCGCCTCGATGTCCAGCTCGTGCAGCGCGCGGATGACGCGCACCGCCACCTCGCCGCGGTTCGCGACGAGGACGCGGTTAAACGGCATCGAGCGGGCGCCCGAGCGCGGGCTCGATCTCGAACAGAACCTGTCCGAACTCGACGGGTTGCCCGTTCTCGACGTGGATCCGGCGGACGACGCCGTCGAGCTCCGCCTTGATCTCGTTCATGAGCTTCATCGCCTCGAGGATGCAGAGCGTCTGTCCCGCCGCGACCAGCGCGCCCTCCTCGACGAACGGCGGCGCGCCCGGCGACGGGGCGCGGTAGAAGGTTCCGACCATCGGCGCCTCGACGCGGACGACGCCGTCGCTCGGAGGCTCGAGCGGGGGCGGCGTGAGGTCCTGCTCGGTCGGGACCGACGGGGCGGGTGCGGCGGCAGGGAGGGCGCCCGCCTCCGGCTCCTCGCGCCGGCGAACGGAGACGCGCATGCCCGACTCCTCGATGGCGATCTCCGCTACGCCGCTCTCCTGGACGATGCGGACGATCTCGCGGATGCGCTCGGCCCGGCTCTGGTCCACGCTCCCGCCGACCAGCCGTTCCTCGCCGCTCGCGCGGCCCCGGATCGTCGAGAGCAGCGGCTCGGCCTCCTCGCCGAAGAGCGCGAGGAGGAGCAGCTCCTCCTCGCTCGTCGCGAGCCCGCGCGCGTCCTCGCGGATGTCGTCGAGATCGACGGCCGGCTCGACGGGCTGGTCCCTGCCGTCCGAGCGCAGCTCGACCGCCCGGCTCGCGTCGGGGTCGAAGTCGCCCGGCGGCTTGCCGAACTCGCCCTCGAAGAGCGCACGCAGCTCGTCGACCACGATCCCGTAGCGGCTCGCCGACAGGACGTGGATCAGCGCCTGGGACCCGAGGATCTGGCCGATCGGCGCCGCCAGCGGAGGCCAACCGGCCTCGCCGCGAATCCGCTCCAGCTCGTCCAGCACCTCGTCGAGCCGGTCCCCCGTCGACTGGGAGCGGAGGTGCGCATCGAGGGCGGCCACGAGACCGGCCGGGAGGTTGTGCTGGGCCGCGCGGACGGCGATGCGCGGCGCGAGCGGCGTGACAGGCTCGTCGCCGATGTGCTGGTCGATCAGGTCGGACGCCTCCCAGAGCCGGTCGGTATCGACGCCGGCCCCAAGCCCTAGGCCGTCGAGCGCATCGCCGAGCCCCTCGCCCGCCACCCGATGGAGGACGAGCGCGACCGCGTACACGGCACAGGCGATCCGGTCCGCGCCCGCGCGCGCCGCCTCGAGCGCCGCCGACAGTGCGTTGCCCGCCGACCCCTGGCAGTAGGCCCCGATGGGGAGCCCGCTGGCGTCGCGGATCGCGGAGACGAGCTCGCTCGCACGGTGCGGCTCGAGCGACCCGGAGGGGTCGTGGAGCAGGATCCGCGCGGCGCCAAACTCGGGGAGCTTCTGCGCCTGCTCCACGAGCGCGTCGGTCTCCCCGGTCGGGCCGGGGCTGTAGATGAGGCCTGCGTCGAACTCGCCTCCGGCGGCGGTGATCGCCTCGCCGGCCTCCCGCAGGTTCGAGACGTCGTTGAGGGGGTCGTGAAGGCGGAAGATCTCGATGCCGTTCTCGGCGGCGGTATGGACGAAGCGGCGGACGAAGTCGCCTCCGACCGGACGCGAGCCGACGAGGAAGCGCCCGCGGACCGCCATCCCGAGCGGCGTCTTCGTCCGCGCCTTGATCGCGCGGATCCGCTCCCAGGGGCTCTCGACGCCGCGGCGGACGGCGCTGTCGAAGACGCCGCCGCCGGACACCTCCAGTGACGCGAAGCCGGCGCCGTCAAGGATTTCGGCCAGGTCGAGGATGGCCGAGGTGGGCAGCCGTCCGGCGAGCGGCTCCTGGCCGACGAGGCGGACGGTGGTGTCAACGAGCGCGGGCATCGGCCGGACCCTAACGAGAGGCTCGCTCGGCGGCCGGAAGCTGCGCGAACGCGTAGAGCACGAGGTAGAGCACGGAGAGGAGCGCGGTCAGCGCCACCGTCATCCCCAGGCTCCGCGGATAGGCCAGCGGATCGGCAAGACGGGCCCAGACGTCAGAGAGCAGCGCGTCCGGCCGGGTGACGAAGTCCCAGCTGTTCCAGCGGAGCGAGCGCCCGAGGTAGATCCCGAAGCCGCTCGCGAGCAAGCTGGCGCCGACGAGAGCCCAGCTCCACGCCGCCCCCGCCATCCGCCGGACGACGACCTGCATCAGGTACACCGAGAGGAACCCGAGCAGCGCACCCGTCCAGGCGAAGGCGCTGAAGAGGACGAGGTCGAACCAGAGCGGCGCGTCGTCGCGCGAGCCGAGGTGGATCAGGTCGGTGAGCAGGTAAGGCGCGTTCGGCAGGAACAACAGCCAGACGGCCGCGAGCGGCAGGAGCTTGACGATTCGCGCTCCGCGCCGCTGCAGGTCGTAGACGCCCACCGCGGCGACCAGTGGGATCCAGGCGAGGAAAAGGTTCCACGCGAGCAACCGGTACGCGCCGGGCTCGGAGTACGCCCAGCGGGCGACCAGCGTGGCGATGCAGAAGGCCGAGGCGAGCGCCAGGGCAGCGAGCGCCAGCGCCCGCCGGTCGCTCATGCCCGTGAGATGTAGCGGCGCTCTCGCGTGTCGACCTTGATCCGGTCGCCCTGGTTCACGAAGAGCGGCACCTGGACGATCGCGCCGGTCTCGAGCTTCGCCGGCTTCGTCACGTTCGAGACCGTGTCGCCGCGGACGCCCGGCTCCGTCTCAGCGACGGTCAGCTCGACGGACGCGGGCAGCTGGACGCCGGACGGCCGCCCGTCCACGGTCATCAGCTGCACGGTGCTGGACGGCTGGAGGAAGTCGAGCGCGTCGGCGACCGAGTCCCGCGCGAGGCTGATTTGCTCGAAGGTCTGCTCGTCCATGAACACGACCTCCTCGCCCGAGTCGTAGAGGTACTGCGCGTTCTTCGCCTCGGTGATCACGCGCGGAAACTTCTCGCCCGCGCGGAAGGTCTTGTCGACGACGGCGCCGCTGTCGAGGTTCCGCAGCTTCGTGCGGACGAAGGCGCCGCCCTTGCCCGGCTTGACGTGCTGGAACTCCAGAATGCGCCATGCCGAGCCGTCGACCTCGATGTGCATGCCGTTCTTGAACTGGTTCGTGTTGACGACGTCCGCCACGCCAGGAGGCTAGCGAACCGTGATCAGATCCTTGGTGAACGCGCTCAGCACCTCGCAGCCGTCGTCGGTGACCACGACGAGGTCCTCGATCCGGACACCGGCGACGCCGCTCAGGTAGATCCCCGGCTCGACCGTGACGACGTTGCCGGCGCGCAGCGTGTCCGTCGACTCGGGCCTGAGGGCCGGCGCCTCGTGGACGAGCAGGCCGAGGCCGTGGCCCAGGCCGTGGCCGAATCCCTCGCCGTAGCCGGCGTCCGTGATCACCGCGCGGGCGGCTGCGTCGGCCTCGCGGCCGGTCGTCCCGGCGCGAACCGCGTCGAGCCCGGCCTGCTGGGCCTCCCGGGTGACGTCGTGGATCTCCCGCAGCGAGTCGGAGACCTCGCCGACCGCGAACGTTCGCGTGCAGTCGGAGCAGTAGCCCTCGAGCTTCGCGCCCGCGTCGACCAGGACGAGGTCGCCCTCCTGGATCACGCGGTCGCCCGGGACGGCGTGCGGCGTCGCGGCCGTGGGGCCGGCGGCGATGTCGATCGCGAACGCCGGTTCGTCTGCTCCGAGTTCCTGGAAGAGCTCGGTCATCCGCCAGACGAGCTCCTTCTCCGTGCAGCCCGCGAACCGCTCCTCGGCCATGCGCTCGTACGCTCGGTCCGTGATCGCGGCGGCGCGACGGATCGCGTCCAGCTCCTCCGGCTCCTTGACGGCCCGCAGCGACTCGACGAGGCCGTAGCGCGGGACGAGCTCGGCGCCGCTCGACCGAAGCAGCTCGTGGTCCGCGAAGCTGACGGCCGCCGCCTCGAAGCCGATGCGCTCCGGAAGGCGGCCGGAGAGGTCGGTGTAGATGTGGCGCTTCGTCTCCTCGAGCTCCACCCCCTCGAGCTCGCGAGCTCGCTCCGCGTACCGGAAGTCGGTGAACACCCGGACGCGGTCGGGCTCGACGAGCAGCGCGGCATTCGAGCTCTCGAAGCCGGTGAGGTAGAAGACGTTCGTCGGGGCCGAGACGAGAAGCGGCTCCTCGAGCAGGCCGCGCAGCCGTTCTATCCGCGAACGAGGAATTCCAGCGCCTCCCTGTAGCCGTCGGGGCCCTTGCCGATCACGCGGTGCGCCGCGATGTCGGCGATCACGGTCTGCCGGCGCCATTCCTCCCTGCGCTCGAGGTCGGAGATGTGCACCTCGACGAAGGGACAGCGGGCGAGCTCGAGCGCGTCGCGGATCGCGTAGCTGTAGTGCGACCAGGCGCCCGAGTTGACGACCAGGCCGTCCGCCGACTCGCCGAGCTCCTGGCACCACTCGACGTACTCGCCCTCGTGATTCGTCTGCCGGCAGACGACGTCGCAGCCGAGCTCGGCGCCCCAGTCCCGGATCCGCGACTCGAGCTGGTGGAGGGAGACCCCGCCGTAGACGCCGGGGTCACGCCGCTCGAGCACGTTGAAGTTGGGGCCGTGGAGCACGCCGACGAGCACTCCGAGAGCCTAGATCGAGATGAGCGCGTCGAGGGCGGCGCGCACCTCGGGCTCGGGGCGCTCGACGCCCCAGACCGGCCGACCCGGGGCCTCGAGGAGGACGAGCTTGATGCGGCCGTCGCGGACCTTCTTGTCGCGCTTCAGCGCCTCCCAGGCCCGCTCGCGATCGACCGGAACGGGCCGGGGGTCGAGCACCGTCTCGACGACGTCGGTCGGCAGGCCGGAGAGCCGGAGGGCGGCGAGCAGCCCGAGGGCCACGGCGTCTCCGTGCCGCACCGTGTAGAGCGACGCCGCCTCGAGCGCGTGGGCGAAGGTGTGCCCGAGGTTGAGGATCGCGCGGCGGCCTTGCTCGACGGGGTCCGCGAGGCAGACCGCCGACTTGTAGGCGGCGCAGGCTCGGATCATCACGTCCTCGGGGAAGTTCCACATGTCGAGGCCGGCGAGGAGCCCCGTCTTGACGACCTCGGCCATGCCAGCGCGGCGTTCCTCGTCGGGAAGGGTCTCGATCAGGGCGGGATCGATGACGACTTCGTCGGGATAGTGGAAGGCGCCGGCGAGGTTCTTGCCTTCGCTGAGGTCGACGGCCGTCTTGCCGCCGATCCCCGCGTCTACCTGGCCGACGAGCGTGGTCGGCGCCGAGATCCACCGGACGCCGCGAAGGTACGTCGCCGCCACGAAGCCGGCGAGATCGGTCGTCGTGCCGCCGCCGTAACCGACGATCGTGCCGTCGCGCCCGATGCGGAGGTCGCGCCAGAGACGTTCGGCCTCCTCCACCGTCTTCTCGCGGACGGGGTGGACCTCGGGGAGCTCGAGCGGGTGCAGGGCGAGCGCCTGCGGGTCCGCGATCAGCGCATCGCCGTGCGGTCGCGCGCCAGGCTCGATGCGCACGCCGAGGGCTGCGAGCATGACGTCGTCGAGGTCCTGCGCGCGGGCATCGGCGGCCTCTTCGTAGAGGCTGCTCCGATGCCTGTGAAGACGCTGGAACTCCTCCGGATCCTGGGCGAGCGGGCGCGTGGACCGAGCGACACGCTCCCAGGCGGCGTCTGGCTCGACCTCCAGCAGGATGGTGAGCGCGTGCTCCCTGAGCGCGTCCCGGATCGCCGGCGTCTCGATCGCGCCACCGCCGAGCGCCACGACTGCGGGCCGCTCGCGCGTCAGCGTGCGCAGGGCCTCGTCGCGCTCGAGGAGCCGGAAGTGGGCCTCGCCCTCCCGCCGGAAGAGGTCGGGGATCGTGCGGCGGACGGACTTCTCGATCTCGCGGTCGAGGTCGAAGAACTCACGGCCGATCAGACTCGCGACGCGGACCCCCAGCGTCGTCTTGCCGGCTCCCATGAAGCCGATGAGCGCGATGTGCCGGTCTAGCGCGGTTGCCACGGGATGCGCTCGAGGTACGCCCGGTGGGCGGCGCGGAAGTCGTCGAGCGAGTCGCCGCCGAACTTCTCGCGGGCGGCGCGGGCGAGCTCGAAGGCGACCGATGCCTCAGCGACGACTGCGAGCGCCTCGACCGCGGAGACGTCGCTGCGCTCGACGAGCGCCTCCCCGGGCTCCCCCGTTCGCAGGTCGACCGAGCGGAGCGGTCGCATCAGCGTCGGCAGCGGCTTCATCGCCGCACGGACGACGATCTCCTCGCCGTTCGAGACGCCCCCCTCGATCCCGCCGGCGCGGTTGGTCTCGCGGCGCAGACCCGGAAGGATCTCGTCGTGGGCCTGTGAGCCGCGCAGGCCGGCGAGCTCGAATCCCGCGCCGATCTCGACGCCCTTCACGGCCTGGATGCCCATCAAGGCGGCTGCAAGGCGGGCGTCGAGCCGGTCCTCCTTCGCGGCGTACGAGCCGAGCCCCGGTGCGACGCCGCTCGCGCGGACCTCGACCACGCCGCCGACCGTGTCCCGCTCGGCGCGCGCGGCGTCGACGTCTCCAGCCTCCAGGACGGACCCGGTCACCTCGACGCCGATCTCACGGAGGAGCGCCTTGCAGACGGCACCCACGGCGACGGTCATCGCCGTCTGGCGCGCGCTCGCCCGCTCGAGCACGTCGCGAACGTCGTCGTGGCCGTACTTCAGCGCGCCCGCGAGGTCGGCGTGACCGGGCCTCGGGAGCGTGACGGGCTTCGTGCCTTTCCCTTCCGGCTCGCCCTCCAGCGGCCACGGGCTCATACTCCAGCGCCAGTTCTCGTGGTCGCGGTTTGCGACGACGAGCGCGAGCGGCGTCCCGAGGGTACGTCCCTGCCGCAGTCCGGCGAGCAGCTCGACGCGGTCCTGCTCGATGCGCTGGCGGGGGCTCCGGCCATATCCCTGCTGGCGCCGGGCGAGGTCGGCGTCGATCGCGTCGCGGTCGAGCGTCAGACCGGCCGGCAGGCCGGTCAGGATCCCGACGAGGGCCGGCCCGTGGGACTCACCCGCTGTCGCGAGGCGGAGCACCAGGCAAGCCTACGGCGCGCCGCATGACCTCGACCGGCGCCGGAACGCCGGTCCAGAGCTCGAACGACGCGGCGCCCTGCGCCACGAGCACCTCCAGCCCGTCGAGCACGCGCGCCCCGGCCGCCCTGGCCGCCTCGGCCGTCGCCGATCGCGGATACGGAAGGTCGACGAGGGACTGTCCCTCGGCCACGTCGACAACGACCGTGTCCCGCACCGGCGTCGCATGGACGACCAGGTCCGCGCTGGACGCGTCCGGCGGCCACCGGCCGCGGCGTGAGAACACGTGCGCTGCGGGAATCGCGCGCCGGAACGCAGCCGCCGCGCCGCCGTCGCCGATGATCACGGCGCGCTCGAACACGAGGCTGTCGAGGATCGCCGCGTCGGTGCTCAGCCCACGCCATCCCATGTCGAAAACGAGCGTGTTCACCGACTCGAGCTCCGTGTCGACCAGCCGCGCCGCCTCGCGCTTGTACGGCGCGGTCACGTTCGCACCGACGAACCCGCAGGCCGGAAGCCGTCTCAGTGTCTCCTCGAGCGCCCCGGGCTCGACTTCGAGCGCCTCGTACCACCAATCGAGCCCGACCGCCTCGAACGCCGCGTTCTGCATCCGGGGCGAAAGCGACTGCGCGACCGGCTTCCCGATCAGCGCGACCAGCCGCGTGTCCGGACCGATCACGCCTCGAGCTTGCCGAACCGCCGAGGAACGGGCTTTGCCCGTTCGCCGCGCACCGGCGAAGCCGGTTCCCGGCTTCATACGGTCGCCGAAAGTCGTGAGACTTTCGGCGAAGGAGAACCTAGTAGCCGTTCTCGGCGAGATAACGCAAGAACTCGGACTCATTCGCCGTGAAGAAGTGGTGGATCTTGTCCGGCTTGCGGACGAAGAAGAGGTACTTCACCTTCGCGGGGTGCGCCGCCGCCTGGAGCGAGGCGAGGCCGGGATTCGCGATCGGCGTCGGCGGCAGCCCCGGATGGATCCGCGTGTTGTACGGCGTCGGGTCGGCGAGGTGGGACTCTCGCAGCGACTCCGTCCCCGGCACGTCGAGCCCGTACCGGATCGTCGCGTCGATCCCGAGCGTCATCCCGGCCTTCAGTCGGTTGTAGATCACCGCCGCGACCAGCGCCCGCTCCTCCGGCGCGATCACCTCCTTCTCCACCATCGAGGCGATGATCAGGACGTCGTAGGGCGTCAGGTTCTTCGAGCGCGCGTAGCGCAGGTTGAGCCGCGACCAGCTGCGGCGGAAGGCGGTCAGCTGCTTGTTCAGGAGCTGCCTCGTCGTCGTCTTCGCCGTGAACTCGTACGTCGCCGGGAAGAGAAAGCCCTCGAGGTGCGGCGGCCGGCCGTCCGTGAGGAACGGCGTCGGCACGCGGGAGGCGCCCGTCGTCAGCGCGCGGTACCGATCCGGCGAGAGCCGCGTGCGGACCTTGCGCTTCTCGCGCGCGATCGCGTTCACCTCGCCGATCCGCTCGGCCATCTGCTCGCGGGTGAAGCCCTCCGGGAAGATGATCCGAAGCGGCTTGGGCGCCGGCGCGACCGGCTTCGGCGGCGGCGCGGCCTCCTCCCCGCGCCCGCCGAGGATCGCCCAGGCCGAGCCGACGAGGAGCGTGAGGAGGCCGACGACGAAGGCGAGCGCGAGCAGCCGCCGGAACAGGATGCGTCCCCGGGACGCCTTCGCCCGAGGGCGGCGCGGCGGCCGCGGCGGCGTGATCACGCTTGTCGGTTCTTCCACCATTCCAGGTAGCTCGTGAGCAGGTGCGCGGCCGCCCTGGCGTCATCGTCGCCTCCGGGGCCGGCCAGCGTCGTGGTGAACCGCTCGTCGAAGGTTTCGACCGGGACCTCCACTTCCCGCCTGAGCGACTCCACGAAACGCTCGGTCTCCTCGGCCTGGGCGCCTCGCTCGCCGCGGAGCGTCAACGGCAGGCCGACGACGATGCGCTCGGGCTCCTCCACACGAACGATCTCTGCGAGCCGCCGCATCCCGTCCTCAGTCGCCGCGCGCTCGACGACGCCGAGCGGCCGCGCAAGGGTTCCGGTCGGGTCCGAGACGGCCACGCCGGTCCTCGCGGACCCGTAGTCGACCGCGAGCACCTTCACGCAGCCGATGCGATCTCGCTCTTGGCGACCTCGTAGGCGTCGGCCAGCCCGGCCGGGTCCCGCCCGCCGGCCTCGGCGAGGTGCGGCCGCCCGCCTCCTCCGCCGCCGATCTTCTCCGCCGCCTTCCGGGCGACCGCGACTGCATCGAGACCCTTTTCGACGAGCGAGCGGTCGAGGTTCACGACGAGGTACGCACGGCCGTCGTCGACGGAGCCGAGCAGTACTGCGTCGGCGTTCTTCGTCTGCCGGATCTGGTCGGAGAGGTCGCGGAGCGCGGCTCCCTTCAGCGCCTTCGTCTCGACGACGACGATCGGACCCGACTCGTCGTGGAACACCAGATCCGCGGCCGCAGGCGCCTTCGGCCCCTTGGCGGCCTCCTTGCGCACACGTTCCAGCTCTGCCCGCACCTCGTCCAGCTCTTCGGACCGGGCGCGCAGGTACTCCCAGGCCTCGCCGGCGGTGACGGCCTCGATCCGGCGCGCGCCGGAGCCGACGGACGACTCGGAGATGACCACGAAGGGCCCGATCTCGGCGGTCGAGCGCACGTGCGTGCCGCCGCAGAGCTCACGGGAGTAGCCGTCGACCTCGACGACCCGCACCTCGTCGCCGTACTTCTCGCCGAACAGCATCATCGCGCCGAGGTTCCGCGCCTCCTCGATCGGCGTCACGAACGTGCGTACGGGCAGGTTCTGGAAGATCTTCTCGTTGACGACGCGCTCGATCTCCTCCCGTTCCTTCGGTGTGAGCGCCTTGTCGTGGCGGAAGTCGAAGCGCAGTTTGTCGGGCCGGACGGCCGAGCCGGCCTGGACCACGTGCTCGCCGAGCGTGTCGCGCAACGCGCGGTGAAGGAGGTGCGTTGCCGTGTGGTTCGCCATCGTGGGGAAGCGAACCGTCCAGGGAACCGAGGCCTTCACGCGATCGCCGACGGCGAAGCCCTCGCCGCGGAACGTCAGGACCTGGTCGTCGCCGACGCGCGTCGCCCGCACGAGCTCGGCCCGGGCGCCGGTCTCCTCGTGCTCGAGCCAGCCCTGGTCGGAGACCTGGCCGCCGCCCTCCGGATAGAACGGCGAGCGCTCCAGCTTGGCCTGGAACGTCCCGTCGCCGAGCTCCTCGAGCGCCAGGATCGCCGTCAGCACCTCCGTCGTCTCGAATCCGACGAACTCGGTCGGCGGCCCGCTGACGCGGATCTCCCCCTCGAACGCGGCGGCGGCGCGGGAGCGCCGGCGCTGCTCGGCCATGAGCCGCGTGAACTCCTCCTCGTCGACCGCCAGGCCGCGCTCGCGCGCGAGCTCCCGGGTCAGCTCCAGCGGGAACCCGTACGTGTCGTGGAGCCGGAAGGCGTCCTCGCCGGAGATCGACCCGCCGGACGCGACCTCCTCGAAGAGCCCCATGCCGCGCTCCAGGGTCTGCGAGAACCGCTCCTCCTCGGCCCGGAGCGTCTCCCCGATCCGCTCGCGATGCTCCTCGAGCTCCGGGTACCAGTAGGACATCTGGTCGGCGACGAGCCCCGAGATCCGCCAGAGGTCGGAGAGCCCGATCGCTCGCGCCTGCTGGACCGCCCGCCGGATCACCCGCCGCAGGACGTAGCCCCGGCCCTCGTTGGACGGGAGCACGCCGTCGGCGACCTGGAAGGTCATGCCGCGGCCGTGGTCGGCCATGATCCGGTGCGCCTTCGTCGCGCGCTCGGATTCCGTCCAGGCGACCCCGCTCTCGGCGGCGATCCAGTCCATCAGCGCCTGGAAGCCGTCGGTCTCGTAGACGGTGATCACGTCCTGCTGGATCGCCGCCGTCCGCTCGAGGCCGAGACCCGTGTCGATCACCGGCCGCGGGAGCGGCGTCAGCTTTCCGTCCGCGCCGAGGTCGAACTCCATGAAGACGAGGTTCCAGAACTCGAGGAACCGCTCGCAGGGACATCCCGGGCCGCAGTCGGGGCGGCCGCACGACAGCTCTGCCCCGCGGTCGTAATACATCTCCGAGCACGGACCGCACGGCCCCGTCTCGCCCGCCTGCCAGAAGTTCTCCGTCCGCGGCAGTCCGACGATCCGCTCGCGAGGCAGGCCGACCGACTCCCACGCCGTGACCGCGACCTCGTCCTCGCCGAGCCCGAGGCTGGGATCGCCGGCGAAGACGCTCACCCAGAGCTGGTCGAAGTCGATCCGCAGGTGGTCGCGCATGAACTCCCACGCGAGCTCGACGGCGCCCTCCTTGAAGTACTCGCCGACCGAGAAGTTGCCCATCATCTCGAAGAAGGAGAGGTGGTAGCCGTCGAGACCGACGTCGTCGATGTCGGTCGTCCGGAAGCACTTCTGGTACGTGGTCAGGAGTGTGGACGGAGGCTCGCGCACGCCGAGGAAGAACGGCTTCAGCGGCTGCATCCCGGCGCTGATCAGCAGCGTGGACGTGTCCTCCGGCGGCGGGGTCAGGGGCGCCGACGGCAGCCGGAGGTGGCCCTTCTCCTCGAAGTAGCGCAGGAAGCCTTCGCGGATCTCCGCCGTCGTCCGCACGAGGTCGATTCTAGGTGCGGCGCTCGATTCTCCCGGCTCCATCGCGGGCGCGCTGCCGCCTCTTCCTACGCTACTTCGGATTCCTCGGCGATCTCGTCCCGGATCTTCTCGAGTGATCGCCTGATCAGCCGCGAGACGTGCATCTGGGAGATGCCGATCTCGGCGGCGATCTGCGACTGCGTGAGGCCGCTGAAGAAGCGCAGGTGGAGGATCTTCCGCTCCCGCTCGTCGAGCACCTTGAACCCCGGCGCGAGCACTGCGCGGTCCTCCGAGACCTCGTACTCGTGATCGATCGTCCCGAGCGACTCGAGCGGGTCGAGCTCGCCGTCCTCGTCCGACCCGCCGCCGGTGGAGAGCGACACCGAGCTGTACGCACGGCCGCTCTCGAGCGCCTCGAGCACCTGCTCCTCCTCCACGCCGGCCGCCTTCGCAAGCTCGGGGATCGTCGGGGAGCGGCCGAGCTGGACGGTCAGCTGCTCGATGAGCTTGGAGACCTGCACGTTCAGCTCCTGGAGGCCGCGGGGAACGCGCACCGACCAACCCTTGTCCCGGAAGTGCCGCTTGATCTCGCCGATGATGTTCGGCGTGGCGTACGTGGTGAGCTCGACGCCGCGGTCGAGGTTGAAGCGGTCGATCGCCTTGATGAGGCCGATCGCCCCGATCTGGACGAGGTCGTCGAGCTGCTCGCCGCGGTAGGCGTAGCGGCGCGCGAGCGAGCGGACGAGCGACATGTACCGCTCGATCAACTCCTCGCGTGCGGCGAGGTCGCCGTTCTCGTGGTACCGGCGGAGGAGGATCTTGTCGTCGGCAGCCATGTCCTACGCGACGCTCTCCGCGGTCTGCTTGCGGAACTCGATCCACGTGCCGTCCTCACGGTCGTCGAGGGAGTACTCGTCCACGACCGCATCGAGAAGCCGGCGGAGCGAGACGCCGTCGCCGGGCCCACCGTCGATCTCAGTGCGCAGCTGCTCGCCGAACGGGCCGAGCTCGGCCGCGAGGCCGCCGTGCACGACGCGAATCGTGAGCGTCACCTCCCGGCCGCCGTCCCGACGATCGAGCAGCCCGTCCAGCGCCAGCTCCAGCTCCTCGAGGTGCTCGACGGTCAGGTCGAGGCGTGCGGCGACGCCGCCCAGCACCAGATGGGCGACGCCGTAGTACGGCCGCTCGCGCGGCATCGTCAGCCTGATCTCGTCGCTGGTCACGGGTTGTGCGGCACCCCTTTCTTCCCGAACGGTGGAGGCACGTTAGTGGTCACGCCCACTTCACGCGGCCGACACGACGCGACCGGCGCCGACGACCACGTCGCCGTCGTAGAGGACGGCGGCCTGGCCGGGCGCGACGCCGTACGCCGGCTCGTCGAGGACGACCTCGAAGCCACGTGCGCGGGCCTCCACTCGGCCGGCCGCGGCCGGCGACCGGTACCGCAGCTTGACGTCGACGCGGTCGGCGTCGGCGAACACCCTGCCGTCCGCGCGCACCCGTGTCCGCGCGAGGGACTCGCGCGGGCCGACGACGACGGCGTTCCGGTTCGGCTCGGTCCGCAACGCGTAGACCGGGGATCCGGCCGCCACGCCGAGACCCTTCCGCTGCCCGGGCGTGAAGCGCCAGAAGCCACCGTGCGTTCCCAGCGCTCTGCCCGCCTCGTCCTCGACGACGCCCTCGGTCTCGGAGAGCCCGCGGCGGGCGAGGAACGAGCGGTAGTCGTCGCCCGCGAGGAAGCAGGCCTCCTGGCTCTCCGACCGGCGGGCGGCGGCCAGCCCGGCGCGCTCGGCCTCCCCCCTGGTCTCCTCCTTCGTCTGCTCGCCGAGCGGGAACCACAGCCGGTCGAGCACACGCGGGTCGAGCCTCGCGAGCATGTACGACTGATCCTTCGAGGCGTCCGCTCCTCGGGCCAGCAGGAGCCGGCCCTGGTGCTGGACGATCCGCGCGTAGTGGCCGGTCGCGAGCCGCCTGGCGCCGGCGTCCCGCGCGAAGCGGAGCAGGCGGCCGAAGCGGAAGAACGCGTTGCAGCGGATGCACGGGTTCGGCGTCTCGCCACGCCCGTAGCCGCGAACGAACGGCTCCACGATCGCCCGCAGGAACTCCTTGCGCGCGTCGATCGTTACGTGCGGGATCCCCAGGCGGTGGCAGGTCGCGCGCGCGGCGAGGACCGCCTCCGGGGAGCAACACGCACGCTCGACATCGGGGCCCTCCGGGTCGATCCAGAGCCGCAGGGTGACGCCGATCGCCCTCGGCCCGGCCCGCATGAGCGCCACTGCGCTGTCGACGCCGCCGCTCATCGCCACCGCGACCCGCTCGGGGTCACGCGCGGCTCGGAAGATCGGCCCGATCGCGCCGGCGAGCGCGTCGACCGCGAGCTCGTCGCCGCCGACCGCGGCCGCCTCGAGCAGGGGCAGGCCGACGAGCGGTCGGTCAAGGCCCTCAGCCTCGGCGCTGACGATCCTGTCCCGGTCGACGGAGAGGCGGACGAGCCGCCACTCGCCGTTCCTCGACGCATCTCCGACGACCTCGATCATTCGGCCACCGTAGCTGAGGAAAAGGGCAGGCCCGCATTCGCAGGCCCGCCGAGAGAAGTGCCCCACCCTGCCGATGTCTCCACGCTCTGCGAACCTGGACTAACCAGGTGGGTGCCGAGCCGATCCGGCTTCTGAGGGCCGGACCGGACCCGAGCTCCCTTCGCGTGTGTGTTGGTTCACGTTATTGCGCGAAGCCACGCACAGGGTCGAGCCGTCTCACTGTAGCCCGGATCGGCCGTTTCAGGTGCGGCGTGCGAAGCGCCAGCGGATCGTCGCCCTGCGGGCGATCCCGAGTTCCTTCGCGAGCGCGTCCGTGAGGCCGAACTGCACCCCGCGCGGCGTCGCTCCGCGGGCAACGACCTGGGTCAGCACCTCCTTGCCGCCGCGGCCGAGGTACAGCTTCGCGCCGCAAGGGAGCACCGGGTGGGCGAACCCCATCGTCGAGCGCTCGACGATGTGGCCGCAGGAGGTCGGGCGGCCGTAGAACCGCGGGCTCTCACGGCCGGCGAGCGCCTCGTACCACCCGCCGCCCGGCGGCGGGACCGCCTCGGGAAGGTTCCGCGACTGGCCGGAATCGGCCATGCGGTCGGCGATTCCGAGCGCGAGCATCCCGCCGAGCAGCGTCACGGCGGCGAGCAACACGGCGCGCTGCGCGAACGCGGGGCTCACGGAGCGACAGCCGCCTCGGGCGCGGCGCCGGCGGTCTCGAGCAGCCCACCGAACGACTCGCGGACGAGGTCGTCGAATTCGACCGGGAGCATGCCGTCCGCACGGGCGAACTCACGCAGGGACAGGATCAGCGCCGCCCACTCCTCCTGACGCCGGTCGCCGGCGTGCTCGCGGACGATCCGGTCGAGGTCCCAAAGGCTCCACTCGCGCGGCGGGCCGCCGGAGGACGGCTCGGGTGCGGTCTCGGCCTCGCTCCCGGCAAGCTCGACTGCGGGCTCAGGCTCGGGCTTACGCTCGGGCTCCGGCTGCACCGCCGGCCCGAAAACGGGCGGCGGACTCGTTGCGAGGATCGCCCGGGCGCTGCGCTCGCTCACCGCCAGCTCGGGCGCCGGCTCTGCCTCGGGCGCATCCGCGACAGGCCCGGCCGCCGGCTGCTCGTCGACGACGGCGACCTGCCGCGGCACCTCCGCGGCCGGCTCGGCATCGCCGGCCCTGCCGACGGCGCGCGCCGCCTCCCGGGCATACGCACGCTCGACGAGGGCGACGACGATCAGTGCCACCGCCATCAGCCCGACGATCGCGAGCGGGTCGAGTCGCGCAAGCCCCGCACCGAGCGCGACGAGCGCGAGGAACGCCGCCTCGATGGCGAAGCGGACGGTCGCGGACGGCATCCTCTGCACCGCCTAGCCTCCCTCCGCCTCCCGCCGGCTGTCGACGGCCGCCGCGACCGGCTCCGGATCCGTGACCTCGTCCGGCTCCGCCGCCGGCTCCTCGACCACCGTGCGCTTCCGCCGGAACGCGGGGAAGCGCGGCCCCTCCGCCCAGACCGCGAGCTCAAAGAGGCAGACGAGCAACCAGGCGGCGGCCATGACGACGACGATCGCCGTCGCAGTGAGCTCTGCGACGCCGGCGGCGATCGCGACCGCGATCAGGAAGCCGGCTTCGAGCGCGAACCGCGGCCCAACTCCACCCTGCACAGTGGGAAAAGGCTACTGACGCTCGGGGTTGTCTTCGCTCTCGTCCTGCGCGGCCGACGGGCCCTCGGGCTCCGGCTGGTCGGTTCGCTCGGGCTCCGCTGCCGCGGCGACCGGCGGCGGCCGCTCGGGAAGCTCCGCCGGCGACGCGCCCTCTGTCTCGTGCTGCGCCGCCTGGACGATCGCATCGGAGACACCGGAGATCGCATCGTCGCCGAGCCCCGCCGCGGACAGCAGCTGCTCGGCGCCCTGCTGCGCGCGGGCCATGACCGCGTGCGCCTGCCCGCGGGCCCACTCGAGCGTCTGCTCGACTTCGGCCCGGGCGGCGTTCGTCAGCTCGGTCGCCTGGTGGCGGGACTGCTCGAGGAGCTTCGCGCCGCGGGCCTCCGCCTCACGGAGCTCCTGCGTCGCCTGCCGGTTCGCGTCGGCGAGGAGCTGGCGTGCCTCGTTCCGCGCCGCGTTCACGATCTCCGCCCGCTGCCGCTCGCTCTCCTGCCGGTAGCGCTCGATCTCCGTCTCGCGGCCCGAGAGCTCCGACTGCCTGCGTCGCACCTCCTGCTCCGTCTTCCCGAACTGCGCGGCGGACGCCCGCTGTGCGTCACGCTCGAGGACGTCGGCGAACGCGGCCGCCTCGCGGATGAGATGCAGCGCATCCATGCGGACCGCGTGACCGGTCGGCTCGACGCTCGACCCCTGGCCGGCCGCCTGCAGCACTCGGAGCTGCGCCTGGAGCTGGACGACGTGGCGCCTGAAGGCTTCGAACGCATCGCGGACACGCTCCGGGTCGTACCCCTGCTCGGCGGTCGGGAGATCTTCGACGCGCGGAAGCGACGTGATCGCAGACTGGGCGCGCTCTTCTTGGGCCATCGCGTCCTTTCGTGTGGCTACGGGGAGGTCGCCGAAAGTATGCCGACTGGATCGGCCTGAATCGACTTCGCCCGTTAGCGCTCCGGTTCCTGGACGACCTCGAGGCCGAGCTCGGCGAGCTGCTCGGGCGCCACCTCGGACGGCGCGCCGCTCATCGGGTCGGCGCCCGCCTGGTTCTTCGGAAACGCGATCGTGTCGCGGATCACGTGCTCGTCGAGCAGCGCCATCGTCAGCCGGTCGATCCCGGAGGCGATCCCGCCGTGAGGCGGAGCGCCCATCGCGAGCGCATCGAGCAGGAAGCCGAACTTCGCGCGCTGCTCCTCCGGCGAGATGCCGAGGAAGTCGAACATCCGCGACTGGAGCTCCGGCTCGTGGATCCGAACCGAGCCGCCTGCCAGCTCGATGCCGTTCCCGACCAGGTCGTAGGCGACCGCGCTGGCGGCGCCGGGATCCGTCTCGAGCAGCGGCAGGCTGTCGTCCGTCGGCCGCGTGAAGGGGTGGTGCTGCGCGGTCCAGCGCCCCTCGTCCTCGTTCCACTCGAGGAGCGGCATCGGCGTGATCCAGAGGAACCGCCACGCATCGCGGTCGATGAGCTCCAGCTCCCGGCCGAGATGGAGCCGCAAGAGGCCGAGCACCTTGCTCGCGAGCTTCGGCGCGTCGGCGACGAAGAGGGCGGTCGTGCCCGGCTCTCGGAACGCCTCGAGCTCCGCCTCCGAGAGGAACTTCGCGATCGGCGAGGCGACCTCGCCGTCCTGTCGAAAGACGATGTACGCGAGGCCCTTCGCGCCCCACGGCTTGGCCATGTCCTCGAGCTTCTGCACCTCGGCCCGCGAGAGCTCGCGCGGGACGCTCAGGTAACGAACGGCTTCGGCGTTCGCGAAGACGCCGAACTCCGAGCTCCGCGTGAGCTCCGTCGCGTCCTGGATCTCGAGCCCGAAGCGAAGGTCCGGTTTGTCCGAGCCGTAGCGAAGCTCGGCCTCCTGCCACGAGATGCGCGGGAAGGGGGTCTCCAGCTCCACGCCGATCGTCTCGCGCCAGATCCGCGGGACGATCCGCTCCATCAGCTCGAAGACGTACTCCTGGTCCGGAAACGCCATCTCGACGTCGAGCTGAGTGAGCTCCTGGAGGCGGTCCGCACGCAAGTCCTCGTCCCGGAAGCAGCGCGCGATCTGGTAGTAGCGCTCGAATCCGGAGATCACGAGCAGCTGCTTGTAGATCTGCGGCGACTGCGGGAGCGCGAAGAATTTGCCGCGCTGGAGGCGCGTCGGCACGAGGAAGTCGCGAGCGCCCTCAGGGGTCGGCTTGGCCATGATCGGCGTCTCGATGTCGACGAACCCGTCACGCTCCATCTCCTCGCGGATGATCGAGACGAGCTGGGCGCGGATCCGGACGTTGCGCTGCAGCCGGTCGCGCCTCAGGTCGAGCCAGCGGTAGCGGTAGCGGAGGGTTTCGTCGACGTTCTCCTCATCCAGCTGGAACGGCAGCGGCGTCGAGCGGGACACGATCCTCAGCTCGTCCACCTGGACCTCGACCTCGCCGGTCGGCAGGTTCGGGTTGACCGCCTCCGGTGCGCGCGCGGCCACCTCCCCGGTCGCCTGCAGGACGAACTCGTTCCGGATCTCGTGCGCCGCCTTCGCCGCTTCGGGACTGCGTTCAGGGTTGATGACGAGCTGTGTGATGCCGGTCTGGTCGCGCAGGTCGACGAAGACGAGCCCGCCGTGGTCGCGGCGCCGGGCGGTCCAGCCGGCGACGGTGACCGTCCTGCCGACGTCGTCCTTCCGCAGCCCGCCGGCATGGGCGTCGCGCCAGCTCAACGGCCGAGCTCCTCGACGATCGCGTCCACGTCCGGCGTCTCCCCGCCCTCGAGCGAGACGACCGTGCGGGCGTCGAGGCGGCTCGCCTGCGTGCGCTGGCCCTTGACCGAGCGGCCGGCGTAGTCCATGTCCGCGCTGAAGCCGCGGCGGCGGAGCTCGGCGAGCGCCTTCGCGATCGCGGCCCGGTCGACCCCCTCTCCGGCGACGAAGAACACGTCCACCGCCTCGGACTCGACGTCGGCCTCGCGGAGCGAGAGCAGGAGTCGCTCGATCCCCGCGCCGAAGCCGATCCCCGGGGTGGGCGGCCCGCCGATCGTCTCGATCAGGCCGTCGTACCGGCCGCCCCCGCAGATCGTGTCCTGGGCGCCGATCGCCTCGTCCTTGAACTCGAAGGTGGTGCGCGTGTAGTAGTCGAGGCCGCGCACGAGCGTCGGCTGGAGCTCGTAGGCGACACCGGCGGCGTCGAGGAACGCCCGCACCTGCGCGAAGTGCTCGCGGCACGCGTCGCAGAGGTTCTCCCCGATCTTCGGCGCCTCGCCGAGCAGCTCCTGGACGCGCTCGCCCTTCACGTCGAACACCCGCAGCGGCGAGGTGCGCCGCTTCGCCCGCGCGTCCTCGTCCAGCTCGGCCTCGTGCTCGTCGAGCCACGTCTCGAGCTTCGCTAGATAGGCAGGGCGGCAATTCGGGTCGCCGATCGAGTTGAGGTAGAGCACGTAGTCGGTGACGCCGAGCCGCCGGAGCAGGTGGTCGTAGAACTCGAGCAGCTCCGCGTCGACGGCAGGGTCGTCCGACCCGATCGCTTCCACCGAGAGTTGCCAGTGCTCGCGGTACCGGCCCTTCTGCGGCCGGTCGTACCGCCACATCGGGCCGACGGTGTAGAGCTTCACGGGCTGCGGATCGCGGTGCATGCCGTGCTCGAGGTAAGCGCGGCAGATCGGCGCGGTCGCCTCCGGCCGCAGCGTGAGCGAGCGTCCGCCGCGGTCCTCGAACGTGTACATCTCCTTCTGCACGACGTCGGAGCCCTCGCCGGAGGTGCGGATGAACAGGTCGGTGTCCTCGAACCCCGGCGTCACGATCCTGCGGTAGCCGTAGAGCGCGCACAGGCGCTCCGCCTCCCCGAGCACCCGCTGCCAGAGCGGCTGGTCGGACGGGAGGATGTCGTTGGTCCCTCGCGGTGCTTCGAACTTCAAGAGGCGCGCAGCTCCGCGAGGAACGGGTTGCCGGACCGCTCGGCGCCGAGCGTCGTCGGCGGCCCGTGGCCCGGGTAGACGACCGTCTCCGGCGGGAAGCGGTCGAACAGCGTGCGGATCGACTCGACGAGCGTGTCCCAGTCGGCGAACGGGAGGTCGGTGCGGCCGACGCCGCCCGCGAACAGCACGTCGCCCGAGAAGAGCGCCCCGTCGGTGGCGAACGCGACGTGCCCGGGCGAGTGTCCGGGGACGTCGACGACGTCGAACGTCAGGCCGGCGAGCTCCACCGTGTCGCCGCCTTCGAGGCGGACGTCCGGGCGGTAGGGGCTGATTTGCGCGTCTGGAAAGAACCCCGCGGGGTTCTCCAGCACCGGCGCTTCGCGCTCGGCCATGTACACGGGGGCGCCGGTCGCCTCCGCGAGAGCGGCGATCCCGCCCAGGTGATCCCAGTGACAGTGCGTGACGAGGATGCCCGCAACCGTGAAGTCGGGCGGCGAGACCTCGAATCCGGGGTCGATCACGACCGCCTCGGCGGCCGCAGGATCAGTGCGCACCACGTAACAGTTCGTCTGCGTGGGACCGAGCGCGTACGTCTCGACTGCGGGAGCCATCGGGCGAGTCTAACCGTGGGTCTGAGCAGGCTCGGAGCCGGGTAGGATCGCCGCCGTGCAGAGCTGGAACCTCCTCGAGCTCGAGACGCCGAACGGGAGCCGCAGCCCGATCGTCCTGCACTCGACGGAGGACGCGAGGGCGGTCCTGATCGGGCTCGAGCCGGGTCAGGAGCTCGGGGATCACCAGGTGCACGAGAACGCGTACATGGTCGTCATCGCCGGACAGGTGCAGGTGCAGTCCGGCGACGAGACCGTCGAGGCCGGCCCCAGCACCCTCGTTCGCTTCGAGGCCACCGAGCGGCACGCGATTGCGAGCCGCGATGGCGCCAGGATTCTCCTCGTCCTCGCCCCGTGGCCCGGGCCGGGCCACTACCGCGGCAGCGGGTCGAGCGACTAGCCGGCGCCCGCGCGCTTCCTGTACAGGCGGTACATCAGCGCGTCCATGGCGTAGCTGAACGGCAGGAAGAAGGCGAGGAGGAACCCGGTGTTGATCAGCCGCTGGGCGATCGTGAGCTCGCTGCTGAAGAGCGTGACGGTGAGGAACATCAGCGGCGCGAAGAGCAGCCCCCGCTTGGCGACTCGGCGCCAGGAGGGCGGCTGCACCTCGCGCATCCCCGTCCGTGCCTTGCGGGCCTGGGGCGTGCGCTTGCCGTTGCGGGACGGCGACAACCCCTCGTCGGGGGTCTCGACCTCGTTCCCCGCTTCGTCCACGTAGACGTACTCCCATTCGTGGCGGCGGTCCTTCGCGCGCCGCCGGCGCTGCTTCCTGCTCGGCATTTCACGTCTAGCCTAGCGCCGCCAGGCCACACGTCCGCCCCGGACGACGGCGCCGACCAGGTCGCCTCCGAGGTGGTAGGCGAGGTGCCGCCAGTCGGGTGCTTCGAGGAGCACGAGGTCCGCGTCGAAGCCGGGTGCGAGGCGGCCCTTGCGCTCGGCGCGTCCGAGGACGTGGGCGGCGTTCACCGTGCACCCGGCGAGGGCCTCGGCCGGGGAAAGGTGCAGCTGCGTGCAGGCGAGCGAGCAGACGATCGGCAGGCTCTCGCAGAACGCGCTGCCCGGGTTGAAGTCGCTCGCGAGCGCCACGGCCGCACCGGCGTCGACGAGCCGCCGGGCGGGCGGCATCGGCCGGTCGAGAAAGAGCGCGCTGGCAGGCAGGAGCACGGCGGTGACGGCGCTCTCGGCGAGCGCACGGACGCCGCGGTCTCCAGTCGCCTCGAGGTGGTCGACCGACCGGGCGGCGAGCTCGATGGCGAGTGGGACGCCGCCCGCCTCGGTGAACTGGTCTGCGTGGAGGCGCAGCACGAGACCGTGGCCGGCCGCCGCCTCGAGGTAGCGCCGCGCCTGGGCTGCGTCGAAGGCACCGCGCTCGAGGAAGACGTCCGCCGCCTCGGCGACGCCCGCCGCTTCGTGGAGCACCTCGGCCACCACGAAGTCCAGGTATGTGTCCGCGTCGTCGAACTCCGGCGGTACGGCGTGCGCGCCCAGGAACGTCGGGATGCCACCCTCAGACTTGATTGCACGCAGGCTCGCGAGCTCGGTGTCCCGGTCGAGCCCGTAGCCCGACTTGACCTCGAACGTCGTGGTGCCCCAGCGCAGCATCCAGCGGCCGTGGCGCCGGACGGCGTCGCGGAGCTCGGCCTCGCCCGCCGCCCGCGTCGCCTGAACGGTCGAGAGGATCCCTCCGCCCGCGGCATGGAGCTCTTCGTAGCTCGCGCCGCCGGCCCGGAGCGAGAACTCCTCGACCCGGTCGCCCGCGAAGCATGCGTGCGTGTGGCAGTCGACGAGACCGGGGACGGCGGCCATGCCGCGGCCGTCGACCTCCTCGACCTCCTCGTCGAGCGCTCCAAGGTCGCGCATTCGCCCGACCTGTTCGATGCGGCCGTCGACGCACAGGACGAACGCGTCTTCCAGAACGTCGACCTCGCCGAGCGAGCTCGAGCGGAGCGGCGCGGCCGTGCCGCGCGGAGTCGCGACTTGGCGGAGGTCGCGCACCAGGAGCCGGCCGACCCCGGACGCGGCCTTCGTCACGCGCCGGGCGGCGGCATGGGCAGGTCGAAGCCGTGCTCCTCGGCTGCCTCGAGCGCCTCGGGGTAGCCGGCGTCGGCATGCCGCAGGACACCGATGCCCGGATCGGTCGTCAGCACCCGCTCGAGCCGCTCGGCGGCGTCGTCGGTGCCGTCGGCGACGACGACCATGCCGGCGTGGATGGAGTTGCCGATCCCGACGCCACCGCCGTGGTGGACGCTCACCCACGTGGCGCCCGCCGCCGTGTTCAGCAGGGCGTTGAGGATCGGCCAGTCCGCGATCGCGTCCGACCCGTCCCGCATCCCCTCGGTCTCCCGGTACGGAGATGCGACGGAGCCGGAGTCGAGGTGGTCGCGCCCGATGACCACCGGTGCTCGCAGGCGGCCGGCTCGAACGAGCTCGTTGATCGCGCGCCCCGCCCGCGCGCGATC
>DASSUI010000079.1:0-26088 GCA_035707105.1 Gaiellaceae bacterium
GACGCCGCTCCCTCCACCGCAGGCGGAGGTGCAGGAGGACGACGCAGAGGGAGACCCAGGCGAGGCCGATGCTGTACCCGGCGATCACGTCCGAGAGGAAGTGGACGCCGAGGTACAGGCGGCTGAACCCGATCAGGAGCACGAGGACCGCGGCGCCGGCGAGTGCCGCGACCTGGGCCCGCCTCGTCGCGGCATGGCGCGCGAGGATGTAGCCGAGCGTCCCGTACACGGCCAGGGAGACCGACGCGTGGCCGCTCGGGAACGAGTAGGTGCTTTCCGAGGAGAGCGGGTCGGGGAAGAACGGCCGCTCCCGCTGGAAGCCGAGCTTCAGGCCGACGGTGATGATCTCCGCGCCGACGAACGCGAGCAGCAGCAACTGCATGTCCGCGATCCAGCGCCTCCGCCAGAGGAGCACTGCGCCCGCGACGGTGACGCCGAGCAGGACAGGGAAGTTCCCGATCAGCGTCACGTTCTCGAAGAACCTCGTCCAGCCCGGCGTCGCGTTCTCGTGCAGCCAGTTCGCGAGCCGGTCGTCGACCTTGGTGTCGCCCTCGGCGAGGTCCTCCGCCATCCAGCCGAAGATCCACGCGCTCCCGGTCAGGACGACGAGCCCGGCGAGCAGCTCCAGGCCGAGGACGTTGATCAGGCGGGAGACTCTGGCGGCCACGAGGCCATTGTTACCCTGACCCGCCATGCGCTCAGTCATCGTCAGCGCCGTCCGGACGCCGTTCGGGAAGCTCGGCGGGGGGCTGAAGGACCTCGAGGCGACCGAGCTCGGCTCGATCGTGATCCGCAGCGCGCTCGACCGTGCCGGCCTCGAGTCGGGCGACGTCGAGTACGTCGTCATGGGGCAGGTGCTCCAGGGCGGAGCGGGACAGGCACCGGCGCGCCAGGCCGCGATCGGCGCGGGCCTGCCGATCGAGGTTCCGGCCGACACGATCAACAAGGTCTGCGCCTCCTCGATCCGCGCCGTCGAGATCGCCGACCTGATGATCCGCGCAGGTGGCCACCGGGTCGTCGTCGCGGGGGGAATGGAGTCGATGTCGAACGCGCCCTACGCGCTCAAGAAGGCGCGCTTCGGGTACCGGCTCGGCGACGGGACGCTGATCGACCTCATGACGCACGACGGCCTCACGTCCACGTTCGACAAGCGGCACATGGTCGAGCAGGCGTCGTTCGTCGCTCGCGAGCTGGGCATCTCGCGCGAGGACCAGGACGCCTGGGCGCTCCGCTCGCACGAGCGTGCGGTGGCGGCGCAGGACGCGGGCCGCTTCGACGACGAGATCGTCGCCGTCGGGGAGCTCACGGCGGACGAGGGCCCCAGGCGCGACACGTCGATCGAGAAGCTCGCCTCCCTGAAGCCCGTCTTCGACCCCGAAGGCACGACGACGGCCGGGAACGCGCCCGGTGTGAACGACGGTGCCGCGGCGCTCGTCGTCACCAGCGAGGAGTTCGCGCAGGAGCGCGGGCTGGAGCCGCTCGCGACAATCGTCGCGCAGGCCTACGTCGCCGACGACTTCGCGTACCTCGCGCGCACGCCGGCGAGAGCCGGCCACATGGCGCTCGACAAGGCGGGAAAGTCGATCGAGGACGTCGAGCGCGTCGAGCTCAACGAGGCGTTCTCGTCGGTCGCGCTCAACTCGACGAAGATGCTCGGTGTCGACCCGGACAAGGTCAACGTCAACGGCGGCGCGGTCGCGCTGGGCCACCCGATCGGCGCCTCGGGCGCGCGCATCCTCGGGACGATGATCCACGAGCTGCGGCGGAACGGCGGCGGGCTCGGGTTGGCGGCGATCTGCTCGGGCGGCGGCCAGGGCGACGCCCTGATCCTCGAGGTGTAACGGCCCCGCTTTCGGGCCGTCTGGATACCGGGTTCGGACCCCTAACCCGGAAGGGGGATTTTTCGGCGGCACCCCAACCGCCGGACGCATACTGCGTCTGACTCGATGATGAGGAAGCGTTCCCTGGGCATGCGGCCATGCCGGGGGGCTTGGGGGAAGGGGAGTCGACGGGCGAAAGCGGTGGCCGCCGCATGCCTTGCCGCGCTCGCCGTCGCCGCGGCGCTTCCGCAGGGCGCGGCCGCGTATCCGTGCGGCGACAGCCCGACGGCGGCGAGGACCCTGCAGCTCGCCCGCGTCTCACCCGACCAGTGTCGCGTGCCGGAGTCGCTCCGCCGGAGCAAGTCGGACGGGCGGCCCGCGAAGAGGAAGCAAGGGAGCATGAGCGCGCTTACGGTGTTCGTACTCGCCGTCGTGGGCGCGCTCCTGATCCCGATCGGACGCAACGGCCTCCCGAAGGGCGAGGACCCGTTCGATCACGACCCTACGTACGAACCGAAGTTCTAAGGAGAAAGTCGAGAAGCAGATGAGAGAGCTCTTCAGGCGCCCGCCAGGGAATCATGTGATCGGCGTCCTTGATTACGGCCGACTCGGCACCGGGAATCTCGCGGGCGAGCCGGGCCCCGATCTCGTTGATGCCGGGGACGTCCCGGCTCCCCGTGACGACCAGGGTGGGGGCGGCTATCCGGCCCACCCGCTCGGCAACGGGCTCGTCGGTGGCCGGGTCCTCGCCGTTCGACCCGACGGCGTTCTCGAGAAACATCGTCCGTAGCTCGCGGTCGGCGCCCATCGGCGCCCACATCTCCATGTCGAGCTCGGCCATGGCCGCCCAGTCGTCGGCGGCCTCGGCACGCTCCCAGCGATCGATCTGCTCCGGCGTCCAGTTCACCTGCAGGCGGACGCCCGGGAGCCCGGAGCCGAGGAGCACGAGCGCCGAGACGCGCTCCGGCCGCTCGACCGCGGCGGTGAGCGCGATGTTCCCGCCACGCGAGGCGCCCGCGAGCGCCGCCCGCTCGACGCCGGCCGCGTCGAGCACCGACACGAGGTCGTTGACGAGCGAGTAGGGGCCGTCCGGCAACGGCGAGCGCCCGTAGCTGCGCTGGTCGTAGCGGATCACGCGGAGGCGTGTCGCGAGCAGGGGGACGACGCGGTCCCAGATGCGCGAGTCGACGACGCCCTCGTGGAGGAGGACGAGCGGCGGTCCCTCGCCGGCGACGTCGAACCAGAGGTCGGTCACGCCCGCGGACGTTAGCCTCCCGCCGCATGCAGTTCGAACACGTCCTCGTGGTCGGCGCTGGACAGATGGGCGGCGGCATCGCCCAGGTCTCGGCCGCCGCCGGCTGCCGGGTCACCCTGCACGACGCCGTGCCGGGAGCGACCGACCGCGCGCTCGAGACGATCCGACGCAGCGCCGGGAAGCTGGCGGAGAAGGGCGGGCCCGATCCGGAGGAGGTGCTCGGCCGCATCGAGGCGGCCGACGACCTCGTCGCCGCAGACCTCATGGTCGAGGCCGTCGTCGAGGACGCCGCGGTGAAGGAGGACATCTTCCGCCGCGCGGACGAGACGCTGCCCCCCGACGCCGTGCTCGCGTCGAACACGTCCTCGATCCCGATCGGGTCGCTCGCCGGGGTCACCGCGAGGCCGGACAAGGTGATCGGGATGCACTTCTTCAACCCGGTCCCGGTGCTGAAGCTCGTCGAGGTGATCCGGGCCGAGCGCACGTCGGACGAGACGGCGGCGTCCGTCGTCGCGTTCGCCGAGGAGCTGGGCAAGGTGCCTGCACAGGCGAACGACTTCCCGGGGTTCGTCTCGAACCGGATCCTCATGCCGTTCATCAACGAGGCCGTGTGGGCGCTGCAGGACGGCGTCGCCGAGGCGGAAGCGATCGACACGATCGCGAAGCTGGGGTTCGCGCACCCGATGGGCCCGCTTGCGCTCGCGGACCTCATCGGGCTCGACACCTGCATCGCGATCATGGAGGTGCTCGAGCGCGGTCTCGGCGACGAGAAGTACGCGCCGTGTCCGCTCCTCCGCGAGCACGTCGAGGCCGGCCGGCTGGGCCGGAAGTCCGGGCAGGGCTTCTACAGTTACTCGTAGTGCAGTTCGACCTCACGCCCGACCAGCGCGAGATCCAGGCGCTCGCACGCGAGTTCGCGGACGCGGAGATCGCGCCGCACGCGTCGCAGTGGGACCGCGACCACCACTTCCCGCGCGAGCTCTACGCGAAGCTCGCCGAGCTCGGGCTGATGGGCGTCTGCGTGCCCGAGGAGTACGGCGGCGCGGGCGCGGACTTCCTCTCGTACGTCCTCGTGCTCGAGGAGCTGTCTCGCGCGGACGCCGGCGTCGGCGTCACGGTGGCGGTGCACACGAGCGCCTGCACGCTGCCGATCCTCGCGTTCGGCACCGACGAGCAGCGCGCGCGGTTCGTCCCGCCGCTCGCGCGCGGGGAAGGGATCGGCGCCTTCGCGCTCACCGAGCCGGAGGCCGGGTCCGACGCAGGATCGCTGCGGACGAAGGCGGAGCCGGCGAACGGCGGCTGGACGATCACCGGCACGAAGCAGTGGATCACGAACGGCGCGCACGCCTCGACGTTCCTGCTCTTCGCACGGACCGACCAGGAGACGCCCGGGGCGAAGGGCGTCTCGGCGTTCGTCCTCGACGCCGACCACGTGCGAATCACGCGGGAGGAGGAGAAGCTCGGGCTGAACTCCTCGGTCACGAACGACATCGCGGTCGACGGCATCGAGGTCGGCCGCGACCGGCTCCTGCACGACGAGGGCAAGGGCTTCACCGTCGCGATGGCGACCCTCGACGGCGGTCGGATCGGGATCGCAGCGCAGGCGCTCGGCATCGCGCAGGCCGCCTACGACGTGGCGCGCGAGTACGCGAAGGAGCGGCGGACGTTCGGCAAGGCGATCGGCGAGCACCAGGCGATCCAGCAGAAGCTCGCGGACATGTCGACCGAGATCGACGCCGCGCGCCTGCTCGTCCACCGGGCCGCGTGGCTGAAGGAGCAGGGACGGCCGCACACCGAGGAAGGCGCGAAGGCGAAGC
The DNA here is from genome assembly GCA_035707105.1 of Gaiellaceae bacterium. Classification (GTDB taxonomy): domain Bacteria; phylum Actinomycetota; class Thermoleophilia; order Gaiellales; family Gaiellaceae; genus JACDAN01. The sequence goes on from DASSUI010000079.1 coordinate 4,893, forward strand.
TCTACGCCTCCGAGATGGCGCGCCGGCAGACCGCGGAGGCGATCCAGGTCCTCGGCGGCTACGGCTACACGAAGGAGTTCCCAGTCGAGCGCTTCTACCGTGACGCGAAGATCACCGAGATCTACGAAGGGACGAGCGAGATCCAGCGCCTCGTCATCGCGCGCTCGATCCTCGAGCTGAAGCGCCGCGAGCTCGCCGCCGGCTAGCGCCGTGGACACCGGCCTGAGCCTGTTCCTCGCCGACCAGCATCCGGAGCTGGCGTCGGCGCACGACGAGCTCTACCCGGAGCGGATCCCCGAGGGGCTCCCGCTCTCGCTGACCCTGCTCTACCCGTTCGCGCCGGCGGACGAGGTCGACCGCTACACGGAGGACCTCGCGGCCCTCTTCGCCGAGTGGCCGCCGTTCGAGCTCGTGCTCGCCCGGGTCGAGCAGTGGGACGAGGGCGGCGCGGCCTACCTCGCACCCGATCCCGAAGAGCCGCTCCGCGGGCTGATGCGCGCGCTCTGGCGGCGGTTCCCGCAGTTCCCGCCCTACGGCGAGGCCGGCGGCGACCCGCCGCCGCATGCGTCTCTGACGCTCACTGGCGGCGACGACCCCGCCGCGACCCGCGCCCGCGTGGAGAGTCGAGTCGGCGGCCTGCTCCCTGCCCGGTTCCACGTCTCCGAGGCGACGCTGATGGAGGAGCACGAGCGCGACCGCTGGCGTGTCCGCAAGACGTTCCGCCTCGGAACCTAAGCTCTGCGCATGCCGCGCAAGTCGGACGAGCCCGTTCGGCTGACCCGCATCTACACGCGGGCCGGCGACCGTGGGGAGACGAGCCTCGGCGACGGGACGCGCGTGTCGAAGCTCGACTGGCGAATCGCCGCCTTCGGCACCGTCGACGAGCTGAACTCGCACGTCGGGCTCGCCGTGGCCGCTGGTCCGTCCGCCGAGATGCGCCCGGCGCTGGAGCGGGTGCAGAACGAGCTCTTCGACGTCGGAGCCGACATCAGCGTCCCGTTCGGCATCCCTGACCGGCTTCGGGTCACGCAGGCACAGATCGTTGCGCTCGAGGCGGACTGCGACCGGTTCAACGCCGACCTCCCGGAGCTCCGCAGCTTCGTGCTGCCGGGCGGAAGCGAGCTCGCGGCGCGCCTCCACGTCGCGCGCGCCGTCTGCCGCCGGGCCGAGCGCGCCGTGCTCGACGCGGCAGGGGAGGTCGAGCTCAACCCTCTTCTCCAGGTCTACCTGAACCGCCTCTCCGACCTTCTCTTCATCCTCGCCAGGGCCGCCAACACGGGCGGCGACGAGCCCCTCTGGAAGCCTGGGAGCTCCTCCTAGCGTTCCTTGCCTCCTTCGCCGCCGGCTACCTCGGGTCGGCGGTCGGGCTCGTGCTCGGAACGCTGCGGTTGCCGGCGATTCTGCTCCTCTCGGGCGACGCCTCGGCCGGCGCCGGGACGAACATCGCGATCAGCGCCGCCTCGGCCGCGTCCGGCGGGTACCGCCATGCGCGCGAGGGACGCGTCGACCGGCGGATCGTCGCGTGGATGACGCCGCCGTCGATCGTAGGCGCCGTCGTCGGCGCGCTCCTGACGGACGAGCTGCCGACGAAGCTCCTGCTCGCCGTCATCGCGGCCGTTCTTGCGTGGAACGGCCTCGACCTGCTGCTGCGGCCGATCAAGGGCCGCGAGGCGGCCGAGCCGCGACTCACGCCGGCGGTCGTCTTCGGCTTCCTGATCGGAGTCTTGGGCGGCGCGGTCGGCGTGATCCTCGGGACGCTGCGGATGCCGGCGCTCCTGCGCGGCGTCGGGCTCTCGGCGCGGCGCGCGGTCGGCACGAACCTCGTGATCGGCTTCGCGCTCGGCACCGTCGCGTTCGCGACGCACGCGCTCCTCGGGAACATCGACTGGGCCGTCCTCGGCGCCGGGGTCGCAGGCGCGCTGCCGGGCGGCTGGCTCGGCGCGCGGCTGACCGGCCAGATCTCCGAGGAGGCGCTCCGCCGCGCGATCGGCGTCGCGTTGCTCGCGATCGCGGCCGCGTTCGTCGCGGAGGTGCTGTTCGGCTAGGCGGCTGCGCCGTAGCGGCCGGCCGCGCGGGACACGAGCACGCTATTCGTAGAATTCGGCCCGATGGCGACCACCGAGGACCGCTCGACGCTCGACGGCATCGCCGAGTGGCGCCGCCAGCTCTACGAGGCCGCGCCTGAGCGCCAGGGTGAGCTCTTCTCAACCATCTCGGGGCTCGAGGTCGATCCGCTCTACACGGCCGACTCGGTCGAGGTCGACCAGGAGCGCGACCTCGGCTACCCCGGCGTCTATCCCTTCACGCGCGGCGTCTATCCCTCGATGTACCGGGGGAAGCTGTGGACGATGCGGCAGTTCGCCGGCTTCGGCACGGCCGAGGAGACGAACGAGCGCTTCCGGTACCTGCTCGAGCACGGCCAGACCGGGCTCTCGACGGCGTTCGACATGCCGTCGCTGATGGGCTACGACTCGGATCACCCGCGCTCGCTGGGAGAGGTCGGGCGCGAGGGGGTGGCGATCGACTCGCTCGAGGACATGGAGACGCTCTTCGCCGGCATCCCGCTCGGCGAGGTCTCCACGTCGATGACGATCAACTGCACCGCGCCGATCGCGCTCGCGTTCTACTCCTGCGTGGCCGAAGAGCAGGGCGTCCCGCGCTCGGAGCTCCGGGGGACGATCCAGACGGACATCCTCAAGGAGTACATCGCGCAGAAGGAGTGGATCTTCCCGCCCGAGCCGTCCATGCGGCTCGTGACGGACATGGTGGAGTTCTGTACGCGCGAGATGCCGAAGTGGCATCCGATCTCGATCTCCGGCTACCACATCCGCGAGGCGGGCTCGAACGCCGTCCAGGAGCTCGCCTTCACGCTCATGAACGGCTTCACGTACGTCGAGGCGGCGGTGGAGCGCGGCCTGGCGGTCGACGAGTTCGCCCCCCGGCTCTCGTTCTTCTTCAACGCGCACCTCGACTTCTTCGAGGAGATCGCGAAGTACCGTGCCGCGCGGCGCATCTGGGCCAGAGAGCTGCGCGAGCGGTACGGGGCGAAGAACCCACGGTCCTGGCTCATGCGCTTCCACACGCAGACGGCGGGCGTCTCGCTGACAGCTCAGCAGCCGGAGGTGAACATCGTCCGCACCGCGGTCGAGGCGCTCTCGGCCGTGCTCGGCGGCACGCAGTCGCTGCACACGAATTCGTTCGACGAGGCGCTCGCGCTCCCGACGGAGCACGCCGTCCGCCTTGCGCTCCGGACGCAGCAGGTGATCGCGCACGAGACGGGCGTCGTGAACACGATCGACCCGCTCGGCGGCTCGTACTTCGTCGAGGACCTGACGAACCGGCTCGAGGCCGAGGCCTACGAGTACTTCGTCCGGATCCGGGCGCTCGGCGGCGTGGTGCCGGCGATCAAGGAGAACTTTTTTCAGCGCGAGATCGCCGACGCGTCCTTCCGCTACCAGTCCGAGGTCGAGGCGAAGCAGCGGATCATCGTCGGCGTCAACCGCTACCAGCAGGAGGACGACGGCGAGCTCGAGATCCTCAGGATCGACCCGGCGCTCGAGGAGAAGCAGATTGCCCGCGTACAGGCGCTTCGCGCCCGCCGGGACTCGGCGGCGGTCGAGTCGGCGCTGGCGCGACTCAAGCAGGGAGCGTCGGGCGACGAGAACCTGATGCCGCTGATCGTCGACGCCTCGCGGGCGTACGTCACGATGGGCGAGATGTGCGACGCGCTCCGCGAGGTCTGGGGCGTATGGCGGGAAACACCCGTCTTCTAGACGCTTAACTCCCCCTCAACACCGCGCTAACAGAGCCGCCCGGAATCGCGTCTAACCTGTCACGAAGTGGACGCGGGCTTCCTGAATTCGCGAACCTTGAATCGTGCGCTGCCCTGGCTTGCGGGCGCAGTGCTGCTGCTCGGCGTCCTCGCGTTCTGGCAGACGCAGGTTCGGAGCGACGACACGCCCGAGACCTTCTCGAATGAGCCTGCGACCAACGTCGCCGCCGACAAGACCGTCCCGCTTCCGCCAGAGGCGCGGCAGATCGCGGTCAGGTTCATCAAGACCGCGGTCGTCCGCAAGAACCTCCGGGAGGCGTGGGCGATCTCGGGCCCCGGCATCCGCCAGGACCTAACGCTCCGCGAGTGGATGACGGGCGAGATCCCCGTCGTTCCGTATCCGGACGCCTCGGTGGAGGAGTCGCCCGTGAAGGTCGATTGGTCCTACCCGAACGACGTCTCGCTCTCGGTCGTGATGCAGCCGAAGCCGGGCTCGAAGGAGAAGCCGCAGATCTTCTTCATCGGCCTCAAGAAGTTCGGCTCCGGCGCGAATGCAAAGTGGCTCGTGGACTACTGGGCGCCGTACGCGCCGCCGCCGATCCCCAGCGCTCCCCAGCAGGGATAACGCCCGGACGACCCGTGCACCGACCGTGAGAAGCCTCCTCTTCTCACCTCGGATGCGCAGGCGGCTGGGATGGTCGGCCGCAGCGGTGGCGGTCGTCGCCGGCGTGGTCGCCGCCGGCGTCTTCTGGCCCGAATCGCGGGTCGATCCGCCCGAGACGTTCGGCGGGGAGGAGGCCTACGTCTACGAGGAGCCGAAGCGCGTCGAGCTCACGCGCGACGACCGGGCGAGGGCGCTCGCGACGGCGGCGAACTTCGTCACCTACGCGGTCGCCCGGCGCAAGGTCGAGCGCGCGTACGACCTGACCGCGCCGGTCCTGCGCGAAGGCATCTCGCGGGCCGAGTGGCGCACCGCGAACATCCCCGTCGTGCCGTTCCCGGTGCAGGAGGCCCGCTGGAAGATCGAGTACTCGTACGCCGACGCGCTCGGCCTCCAGGTCCTGCTCTTTCCGACCGAGCGCTCGAACCTCCGTCCGTCGGTGTTCGCGATGGAGCTCGTGCCGGCCGGACACGGGAAGAACCGTTGGCTCGTGTCCTCCTGGGCACCGGTCGGGATGACCGGCAGCGCCGCGCCGGCCGCGCAGTCCACAGGCCCCGGCGGGATCCCGAACCTCGGCGAGTCGGCGCCGATCAACGGTGAAGCCAGGCTGGACGCGAAGTGGCTGCTCGCCCCCATGGCGCTCCTCGCACTGGTGCCGCTCGTGGTCATCGGCTTCTACGTCCGAGGCTGGCGCCGAGGCCGGCGTGCCCACGCCGCCTACGAGCCGCCGGGCGGAGCCGCGTAGCGCGCCCTAGATCTCCGTCCGGAAGCCGTCGTGCACCTGCTCGAACCCCGGCTCGAGCGGACGCTCCTTCGGGCGGTGGGTCAGCAGGAGTCGCTTGGCGCCCGAGGCCTCGAACGCGTCCTGCGCCTCGTTCGCCGCGAGGTGGCCGCGCATCCCGCCCTCGGGATTCGGCTCGAGGAGCGTCGCTTCGCAAAGGAAGAGATCCGCGTCCCGCGCGAGCTCGGTCAGCGCGTCGCTCGGCCCGCTGTCGCCCGAGTACGCCATGGTCCGTCCGTTGCAAGAGACGCGAAAGCCGTAGGCGCGCAGGTCGTAGTGGAGGACGCGGCGGGGCGTGATCCGGAAGCCGGCCGTCTCGAACTCGCCGTCCCCGTCGTACTCCTGGACGGTGAACGCCTGGTGGAACATCTCGGGCGTCCCGAGCCGCTCGCCGATCTCGCTCAGCAGGCGGTCGCCGCCGGGGGGAACCCAGAGCTCGGGGCGGGGCTGCTCGCTCGCGGGCCCGAACCAGAGCGCCCAGACCCACGGCACGACGTCGCCCCAGTGGTCGAGGTGGAAGTGGGTCAGGCAGATCGCGTCGATCCGGGGCCAGTCCTCGAGCTCCCGGAGCTTCGCTAGGACCCCGGCGCCGCAGTCCAGGAGCACCCGGCCGGGCGGCCCCTCGACGAGGTATCCGGACTGAGCCCCGCCGGGATTGGGCCAAGCCGGCGAGCAGCCGATCACCGTCAACCTCATCTTCATAGTCTCGCCGATACCTCGAGGAAGTTTCTGCCCCTTCGTCTCCCTGCGGATTCCCCTTCCTATACTCACTGCCGGGATGGCCGGGAAGATCCGCGTCGTGATCGCCAAGCCGGGCCTCGACGGCCACGACCGCGGGGCGAAGATCATCGCGCGTGCGCTGCGCGACGCCGGCATGGAGGTCATCTACACGGGCCTCCACCAGACGCCGGAGCAGATCGTGGAGACGGCGATCCAGGAGGACGCCGACGCGGTCGGCATCTCGATCCTCTCCGGCGCGCACATGACGCTCGTGCCGAAGATCGTCGAGGGGCTGCGTGAGAACGGCCTCGAAGACGTGCTGGTCGTCGTGGGCGGGACGATCCCCCGCGAGGACACCGAGGAGCTGAAGCAGAAGGGCGTCGCCGAGGTGTTCACGCCGGGGGCCCCGACGAGCGAGATCGTCGAGTTCCTGCGCGAGAAGGTCCCGGTCAGCTGATCGAGGTTCGCCACGAAGGAGCGGTCGCGGTCGTCACCGTCGCCCGCCCCGACGCGATGAACGCGCTCGACGTCGAGACGCTGACGTCCCTGCGCGACCGCCTCGCCGAGCTCGCCGGGGACGTGGAGACCCGAGTGGTCGTCCTCACGGGCGCCGGTGAGCGTGCGTTCGTCGCGGGCGCCGACATCAAGTACATGAGCGGCCTCGACGTCGAGGAGGCGAAGGCGTGGGGTGCGCTCGGCCACGAGGCGGGGCGCCTGCTCGAGACGATGCGCCAGCCGACGATCGCCGCGATCAACGGCTTCGCGCTGGGCGGCGGCTGCGAGCTGGCGCTCGCGTGCGACCTCCGCTTCGCGTCGTCGACGGCGAAGCTGGGCCAGCCGGAGGTGAACCTCGGGATCATCCCGGGCTGGGGCGGGACGCAGCGGCTCGCGCGGGCGACGACGATCGGGTTCGCGAAGGAGCTGATCCTCACCGGCCGGACCGTCGACGCCGAGGAGGCGCGGGCTCGCGGGCTCGTCAACGCCGTCTTCGAGCCGGAGGAACTCCTGCCTCGGGTGCTGGAGATCGCCGAAGGACTCGCGGCGAGGAGCCCGCTCGCGCTCGAGGCGGCGAAGGAGGCCGCTAACCGGGCGCTGGGCGGCGACCACGGCGACAACCTCCGGCGCGAGGGCGACCGCTTCGGCGAGCTCTTCGCGAGCGAGGACGCCCACGAGGGCCTCACGGCGTTCGCCGAGAAGCGCGAGCCGCGCTTCACGGGCCGATAGCGCGCGCTCCTTCAAACGCAAGTAGCATTTACTTGGACTCCACCGGCCCGGCACAGCGGCCGGACCGTGAAGCGCCTAGCGGCCGAGAAGGACGCGCTGGGCGGTGATGGCGCCCGGCTTGCCGAGCTGGGCGTCGAGCGTGTTGACGAAGAGCTCGGTCCAGACCGTCGCGCGCTCGCCGCCGGGGAGGCGGCTCGCCACGTTCTCGATGACGGTGAACGGCGAGATCGCGAGGGAGACCGGCCGCCTGATGCCGTTCAGCTTCAACCCGGTGGTCCGGACGCCGAGACTGCGGACGTTGACCCGGAGCGCCTCGGTCTGCTGCGCGAGGACATCGCCTTTCAGCCAAAGCGAGGTCTCGCCGCGGCGCGGCGCGGCGAAGAGCAGGCGCCAGGCCCGGTTCAGATGCGTGAAGGGGTTGATCGAGGCGCCGTCGTTCGGGTGCATCTCGAAGTGCAGATGCGGCTCGATCCCGTTCGCGTCGCCGGAATCCCCGACGAAGCCGATCGGCTCGCCCGCCGCCACCCTCGTGCCCGTCCGCAGCCCGGGCGCGAACGACACGCCCGGCCTGCAGCCGCCGCGGTTGTCGTTCGTCGTGCCGAGGTCGTTGTTGAGGTGGATGTAGAGGTACGTGGTGCCGCTGTCGCCGTCGAGGTAGAGCATGCACCCGGCCCGGGAGGAGCCGAGGTGGAACTTGACCCGACCGGCCTCGGCCGCGATCGCGAGCGCCTTCCGCGGCGCCATGATGTCGATGCCCTCGTGCCGGCCCTGGCCGCGCGGCGCGCCGTACGAGTTGTCGTACCGGAACTTGCCGAGGACGGGGAAGATGATCCGCTTCCCGGCCGGCTGTTGTTGCGTCGAGCCGCTCACGGCCTTCGCCGCGCGCGGCTGGTACGGGTCGGGAAGCGCAGCCGCCGGTCCGGCCGTGAGGCCGGCGACGGCGAGCAAGAGCAATCCTCGGGCTGTCGTCCGGTGGCGTCTCATTGCTGGGACCTCAGCGCTCCGGTTCGCGCTCGAAGGCGGAGACCCTAGCAGAGCTTTCGGCCGCATCCGTCCCCGGCTTGAGCCCTGTGCGGCGTGAGTAGAGTCTCGCCCCGTGAAGATCGCCGTCTGCGTCAAGCACGTGCCCGAGCAGGCACGCAGGATCGATCCCGGCACGAAGCGGCTCGACCGCGCGGGGGAGGGAGCGATCAATCCGTTCGACGTCCACGCGGTCGAGGAAGCGCTCAGGATCAAGGAAGCGCAGGGCGGCGAGGTCGTCGTCGTGACGATGGGTCCGGCGGGAGCGCAGGACTCGGTGCGCAAGGCCCTGGCGATGGGCGCCGACGAGGCCGTGACGATCACGGACGACGGCGCGGCCGGCTCCGACCTCGTCGCGACCACGAACGCGCTTTCGGCCGCCCTCGAGCAGGAGGCCGCCGACCTGATCCTCTTCGGCCAACAGGCGAGCGACTCCGACGGCGCCGTCCTGTGGGCCGCCGTCGCCGACCGCCTCCGGCTGCCCGTCATCTCGCAGGTCGCCGAGCTCGAGGTCTCCGACGGCAAGGTGCGCGGCAAGCGTCAGACCGAGTTCGGCTACGACGTGATCGAGGCGCCCACGCCGGCCGTGCTCGCCGTCTCCGACGCGATCAACGAGCCGCGCTACCCGTCGCTGAAGGGGATCATGGGCGCGCGCTCGAAGCCGCAGCGCACCGTCTCGCTGTCCGACCTCGGCGTGGACGGCTCCGGCGAGTCGGGCTCGAAGACCACGGTCGAGGCGCTCAACGACCCCCCGCCGCGCGGCGACACGGTCAAGATCGAGGACGACGGCAGCGCGGCCGAGAAGATCGTCGAGTTCATCGCGGAGCGGAAGCTCCTGTGAGCACGCTCGTCTTCCTCGAGCACCACGGCGGCGAGCTGCTGAAGCCTGCGCTCGGCGTCCTCTCGAAGGCGGCGACGCTCGACGAGGACGTGACCGGCGTCGTCCTCGGCTCGGACGTGAAGGACATCGCCGCGGGCGCGGGCAAGTTCGGCGCCGCCAAGGTGCTCGTCGTGGACGCGCCGGAGCTCGAGGCGCCCCTGCCGCAGCCGCGCGTCGACGCGCTCGCGTCGATCGTCCGCGACGGCGGCTACGACACGGTGCTGTTCGCCGCCTCGGTGCTCACCGCGGACGTGGCCGCCGGCCTCTCCGCGCGCCTCCAGGCGGGGCTGAACTGGGACCTGACCGACCTCGCTCGGGAGGACGGGCGGCTGATCGGCAAGCGGCCGGCGCTCGGCGATTCGGTGTTCGTGGACGTCGGCTGGCGGGACGAGCCCTGCCTCGCGCTGATCCGCGCCGGCACCTTCGACCCGCAGGCCACCGGTGGCGAGGCCCAGGTCGAGGAGGTGCAGGCGCAGTTCGAGGACTTCTCCACCGCCGCAACCATGGTCGAGCAGGCTCATGCCGAGAGCGAGGGCCCATCGATCGAGGACGCGGACGTGATCGTCGCCGGCGGCCGCGGCCTCGGCTCGCCCGAGAACTTCAAGCTCGTCGAGGAGCTGGCCCAGGCGCTCGGCGGTGCGGTCGCCGCGACGCGGGCGGTCGTCGACGCAGGCTGGTATCCGTACGCGACGCAGGTCGGCCAGACCGGCAAGACCGTCTCGCCGAAGCTCTACATCGCCTGCGGCATCTCCGGCGCGATCCAGCACAAGGTCGGGATGCAGTCGTCCGGCGTGATCGTCGCGATCAACAAGGACCCGAACGCCCCGATCTTCGAGTACTCCGACCTCGGCGTCGTCGGCGATTTGAACGAGATCGTCCCGAAGCTCACCGAGCTCGTCCGCCAGCGCCGCTCGTGAAGCCCTCCGACTTCCGGCCGCCGTTCGATTCAGGCGAGTACGTCTCGCCGCCGACCGACCCGCGGGAGGAGCGGATCGACGTCGGCGTGCTGGTCGTCGGCGCCGGCCCGGCCGGCCTCGCGTGCGCGATCCGCCTCGGGCAGCTGCTGGAGGAGTCGCCCGAGACGGCGGAACGGCTCGGCGACGTGCCCGTGGCCGTGCTCGAGAAGGGCAAGGCGGTCGGGGCGCACATCCTGTCGGGCGCCGTCGTCAACCCCCGGGCGCTCCGCCGTCTCTTCCGCGCCCGCGCCCGGGTCGAGGACATGCCGTTCTACGGGCCGGTCGAGCACGAGGCCGTCTACTACCTGACCAGGGGCTCGGCGCTCCGCATCCCGACGCCGCCGACCATGAAGAACGACGGGAACTACGTCGCCTCGCTCTCGCAGCTCACGCGCTGGCTCGGCGAGCAGGCGGAGGCGGGCGGCGCGTACCTCCTCCCCGAGACGGCGGCGGAGAAGCTGCTCGTCGAGGGCGGCCGAGTCGTCGGTGTCCGCTCCGGCGACAGGGGACGCGGGAGGAACGGCGAGCAGCTCCCGAACTTCGAGCCCGGCTCGGATGTGACCGCCCGGGTGACGGTGCTCTCGGAGGGGACGCAGGGACACCTGACCGGGGTGGCGATCGACCGGTTCGGCCTCGCCGGGGAGAACCCGCAGGTCTGGGCCCTGGGGGTCAAGGAGGTCTGGAAGGTCGCCAAGCCGCTCGACCGCGTGATCCACACGATGGGCTGGCCGCTGCGCGGCGGGCGCCGCCACCGCGAGTTCGGCGGCTCGTTCGTCTACCCGATGGGCGACGACATGGTCACGCTCGGGATGGTGGTCGGGCTGGACTACCGCGACCCCGAGCTCTCGCCGCACGATCTGCTCCAGGAGCTGAAGACGCACCGGCTCGTCCGGCGGATCCTCGAGGGCGGCGAGCGGGTCGGCTGGGGCGCGAAGACGATCCCGGAGGGCGGCTACGTCGCCGTACCGCGCCGGCTGCACGCGCCCGGCCTCCTGATCACCGGTGACGGCGCGGGGTTCGTGAACGTGCCGGCGCTCAAGGGCATCCACTACGCGATCGAGTCGGGCCGGCTGGCCGCCGAGGCCGCCTTCTCCGCGCTCCAGCGCGGGCGTACGCCGTGGACGCCCGGCGCGCTCGCCTCCTACGACGACGCCGTACGAGACACGTTCATCTGGGACGACCTGAAGCGCGTCCGGAACATGCGCCAGGCGTTCGGCAAGGGCTTCTGGCTCGGCGGGGCGATGGCGGGCGCGATGACCGCGAGCTTCGGCAAGTTCCCGCCGGGCAACGCGAAGACCGAGCGGGACGCCGACCAGGAGCTGATCCGGCCCGGGCGCGCGGCCGACTACCCGCAGCCGGACGGGAAGCTGACCTTCGACAAGCTCTCGTCGGTCTTCCTCTCCGGGAACAAGACGCGCGACGACGCGCCGAACCACATCCGCGTGGACACCGACGTGCCGGAGGAGGTCGCGCGCCTCTGGGAGCACATGTGCCCCGCGCAGGTGTACGAGGCGAAGCAGGGCGGCGGAGTGGAGGTGACGCCGTCCAACTGCGTCCAGTGCGGCGCCATCACGGCCAAGGGCGGCCGGCTGACCCTGCCCGAGGGCGGCTCCGGCCCCGAGTACCGGCTCACCTGATCACCCGGGACGACGTCCTCGCGGCTCGGGAGGCGATCGCCGGGCGGCTGCACCGGACGCCCGTCTTCAGCTCGGCGACGCTCGGCCCGAACGTCTCCCTGAAGGCCGAGCTCTTCCAGCGCACCGGCTCGTTCAAGCCGCGCGGCGTCCTCAACGCGCTCGAGGCGCTGTCCCCGGACGAGCGGGCGCGCGGCGTGATCGGGGCGTCCGCCGGGAACCACGCGCAGGCGCTGGCCTACTGCGCGGCACTGGAGGGGATCGACGCGCTGCTCGTCATGTGGCGCGACGCGAGCCCCGCCAAGGTGGCCGCGACCCGGGGCTACGGCGCCGAGGTCGACCTCGAGGCGGACGGCCCGGCCGTCCTCTTCGATCGGCTCGAACAGCTGGTGGAGGAGACTGGCAGGACCCGGATCGACCCGTTCGAGGGGCCGGCGCTCGTCGTGGGCCAGGGAACCGTCGGGCTGGAGATCGGCGAGGACGTGCCAGACGTCGACGTCGTCGTCGTGCCGGTCGGAGGCGGCGGGCTCGTCGCCGGGATCGCGACGGCGCTCCCGGGCGTTCGCGTCGTCGGCGCCGAGCCGGTGCTCGCGAACGCGCTGAGTGCGGCGCTCGATGCCGGAGAGCCGGTGAAGATCCATCCACGCTCCGTGGCGGACGGCCTGAACGCGCCGTTCGCCGGCGAGCTCGCCCTCCAGATCGTCCGCGAGCGCAGCGTCGAGGTCGTGACGGTCGAGGAGCAAGAGATCGAGGCCGCGATGCGCCTCCTCTACGAGCGCGCGAAGCTCGCGTGCGAGCCCGCCGGCGCCGCGGCCGTGGCCGGCCTCATGACCGGAAAGGTGGCGGTCGAGCCGGGGGCGAGAGTCGTCTGCGTCGTCTCGGGCGGCAACGTCGCGGCCGAGACGGCCGCTGCTATCCTGGCCCGGCCATGAAGCCGGACATCCACCCCGAGTACGTGCTGGCGACCGTCCATTGCTCCTGCGGGAACACGTTCGAGACGCGGTCGACGAAGCCCGAGCTCCACGTCGAGATCTGCTCGAATTGCCACCCGTTCTACACGGGCAAGCAGAAGCTCGTCGACACCGGCGGCCGGGTGGAGCGCTTCCAGCGGCGACTGGAGCGGGCCGGCGGCGCCCGCCGCGGCTGACACTAGGCTGAGCGCGTGAGCGCACCGATCGGCGGACAGGCCGTCCTCGAGGGCGTGATGATGCGCGGCCCCTCGCACTGGGCGCTCGCTGTCCGAAAGGTGGACGGCGACATCGCGCTCGTGGACAGGAGCATCGAGTCGGTCATGGCCCGCCACAAGCTCTTCCGGCTGCCGATCGTCCGGGGCGTGATCGCGCTCGGTGAATCGCTCGCGATCGGTTTCCGCGCGCTCGCGATCTCGGCGAACTACGCGGCGCAGGAGGAGGGCGACGAGGAGGAGGTCTCGACCGAGATCGGCCGCGGCGCGCTCATCTTCGCGTTCGCGATCGCGATCGGCTTCGCGCTCCTCCTCTTCAAGGTCACCCCGGCGCTGATCACCAACTGGCTCCCGATCGACCACACCGGCGCGTTCGTGGTGGTGGAGGGGCTGATCCGGGTGACGATCTTCATCCTCTATCTGGCGCTGATCTCCCTGCTGCCGGACCTCAAGCGCGTCTTCCAGTACCACGCCGCCGAGCACAAGGCGATCAACGCGTACGAGGCCGGCGAGGAGCTCGTGCCCGAGCGCGTCCAGCGCTTCAGCCTCATCCACCCGCGCTGCGGGACGGCCTTCCTGCTCTGGGTGATGGTGATCGCGATCTTCGTCTTCGCGTTCTTCGGGCAGCCGGCCTGGTACTGGCTGATCCTCTCGCGGATCGCGCTGCTCCCGGTCATCGCCGGGATCGCCTACGAGCTGATCCGCTTCGCCGGGAAGCACACGGGCAACCGCGTGCTGATGACGCTGCTCGCCCCGGGCCTGTGGCTCCAGCGGCTCACCACGCGCGAGCCGAGCCTCGACCAGCTCGAGGTCTCGATCCGCGCCCTCAAGGACGTGCTCCGCCACGAGGGCCGCCTCGACCCTGCCGAGCGCAAGGTCGAGGTGATGGCCTAGTCCAGCTCGACCCGGACGCGAGCCCGGAGCTCCTTCGTGCTCGCCTGCAGCGAGGCAACGAGCTCCTCGGCGTCGAACGGGAAGGGAACCATCGTCGAGTCGTCTCGGCCGAGGCGGCCGAGATCGGCGCGCAGCACGCCGGCGCCCTTCGCCCCTTCGGCCTCGCGCGTCGGCGCTTCTGCGATCTCGCGGGCTGCCTCCTCGCTCGACGCGACGACGAAGACGTCGCCGATCAGGCCGAGGTGCAGCTCGCTCGGCCCGTCGCCGGTGAGGCCGGAGATGCGGTAGAGGCCGTCCTCGGTCTCGGGCGGGTCGACGGTGACCCCCTGCATCGGCGCGGCGGCCGGCGCATCGGGCGCGAAGAGGAAGAGCAGCGCCATGCCCTGCGACTGCAGACCCTGCAGGCCCTCGGCGAGCTGGGGCAGATGCGGCGCCAGCCGCGGCAAGAGCGCGCGGAGGGCCTCGGGGTCACGGACCTCGCTGCGGGCGGCGAACGTGCGGCCGTCCGGACTCACGTACGACGCGCTCGGCCCGTCGAACTGCCGCAGGATCTCCTCCTCGAAGTCGATCCCGAGCTCTTTCTCGACGGCGTCGACCGCCTCGATGAAGCGGGAGTCCGGATACCCAAGCCGGAGAGCGCGCAGCAGGAAGACGGTCGTCTGGCTCTGGTTGCGGTTCCCGCCCGAGATTTCCCGGTCGCGGAGCACGATCTCGGGCGACTCCTCGCCGGTGACGAGCGGCAGGTCCTCCTCGTCGACCTTCGACTCGTCGAGTCTCGCGACCGCGTCGACGTCGAGCTCGTCGCGCGCGAAGCGCGCCGTCAGCGCCCACGACTCCAGCGCCTCCATCAGCGGCAGCGACGCGAAGCGGCGCAGCTGCTCCTGGTCTGCGAGCCGCTCCGCCGTCCCATAGGCGCGGACGAGGGCCTCCTCGGGAAGGTCGGCGAATGCCTCCTCGACGGCCTTCACGTCGAGGCCGCCGCCGCCGCCCGGACGGGCGAGCGCCCGCCGGAGCGTGTCCTCGTCCTCGGAGACCACGAGGACATCGCCGTCGACCGCGATCGACATCGAGCCGCCGCCCCCGCGGCGGTAGAGGGTCGCCCCGCTCGCCTCGCCGGCGGGGCGCAGCCCGGCCTTCTCGAGAACGTCCTCGAGGTCGCCTTCGCGCGTCTCGAGCGCCGCGGTCGCCCCCGACTCGCCCTCGCCGCCGAGGAGGTCGAACGGCTCGCCCTCGATCCCGATCGCGATGTCGTTGCCGAGCAGCGGTTTGACGTCGTCGTCCCAGTCGAGCCCGATCTCCTCGGCGGTCTGCACGAAGTAGCCTTCGAGCGTCGCCGGAGCGTCGTCGCCGTTCTCCGCGAACGGCCGGTAGACGTGCTCGTCGATGCCGTCCCATTGCTCCCCGTCGACGTCCGTGGAGACGAGGATGACCGTCGCAGAATCGGCGGCGAGGTAGTCGAGCGCCTTGCCCGCGTTTCCGCCGCCGCCCGTCTCGACTCCCCCGCACGCGGTCGCGAGGAGGACGAGGGCGCCGAGGAAGAGCGCGCGCTTCATGTCTCGCGCGCCGCGGCCGCGAGCCGCTGGTAGAAGAACCCGCCCAGGAGGAGCACGGCGCCGACGGCGAGGAACGACAGCGCGCGCGTGATCGAGCTTAGGTTCGCGAGGTCGTAGAGGAACAGCTTCGCGAGCGCCACGCCGAAGAGCGCGAAGCCGGCGAGGCGGAGCGTCCGGAGGTCGCGCCGCAGCCCGAGGTAGAGCGTCACGAGCCCGACGATCCCCCAGAAGGCGCTGACGGCGGAGTGGCCGCGTTGGAAGTCGGTCTCGACGCTCGCCGTTCCGGCCCACTCGAAGGCGCCGAGGATCGCAAGCGAGACCGTGTACAGCGCAAGGACCGCCGCGCCCGCGGCCGCCCAGACGCGGTACGCACGAAGGCGCTCGTCCTGCAGGCCGTAGGCCGAGACGACGACGGCGGCACCGAGCGAGCAGAGGAGCGCGGGCACGCCGACCGCCGGGTCGTCGTTCGCGCTGAAGAACTCTCCCGGGGGCGCAAGCTCACCGAGCGTGTACCCCAGCGCAAGAGCGAGGTAACCGGCCGCGCCGAGCTGGAGCCGCGGCTCGCGGACGCGGTGCCCGAGGAGCGAGACCGCCGCCGCGGCGGCGCTCCAGGCGAGGACGAGCCAGGTGTCCTCGAGCAGGTCGACCGCCGCCAGTGCGCCGATCGCGAGCGCCGGGATCCACAGCAGCGTGCTGAAGTCGCGGTCCGTGCGGAAGACGAGCGCGGAGAGACCTCCGAAGACCGCGGCGAGGCCGAGCCACGCGTACCCCTCGGCGTCCGTGATGAAGTAGAGGCCGAAGACGGCCAAGCCTGCAGAGGCCGGGACGAGCAGCGGGGCCGACGCCGACAGCTCCGGCCGCCCCTCGACCGCGGGGACCTCCTCCGCGAGGGCGGTCAGGAGCAGCGCGGCCGCCGCCGCCAGCAGCGCCCAGCCGCGCGGGCCCGGCTCGAGCGTAGCGCCGAAGATCGCCGCCTGGACGAAGGTGATGCCGGCGAGCGTGAGGCCGGCGGCGCGCACCTGGTACGCGCCGATCCACCGGCTGCCGTACGTCAATGCCGCTGCGGCCCCGCCCCAGAGCGCCGTGACGCCAACATGGCCGCGCTCGAACGCCGCGTCGACGTCGTCCGGCCAGGCGGCCTGCGCCAGCTCGAGGATCGCGAGCGAGGCGGCGTACAGCGCCGCCCCGCCGGCGAGCCAGCCGGCCAGCGCCCGCCACAGCTCGTCGGCACGGCGGAACGGCGCCAGAACCGACTCGAACGTGCGGAAGAGCCCGGTCGCCTCTTCGTCCGGCCACGGGCGGGCATAGAACGCGACGATGCCGGAGGCGACCGCGACGCCGAGCGGGGCGAGCGCGCCGTCCGCCGGGTCGGACACGGCCTCGTAGAGGTCGGTCGGCGGCGCGTCGATCGCGAAGGCGTGCACGGCCGCGGCCGCGAGGTAGCCGAGCGCGGCGAGCTGGTACCGCGGCTCGTCGATCCATGTGGCCAGCGCCGCGAGGACGGCGGCCTCGGCGGCCCAGGCCAGCGCGAGGCTCGGCCCCGAGAGGACGAAGGCCAGGCCGACCGCGACGAGGGCGAGACCGACGGCCGCCAGGAGCGCGCTCAGGTCGCGGTCGCGGAAGAGCGCGGCTGCCACGGCGCCGAACGCGACACCGGCGGCCACGACGACCCAGCCTCGATCCTCCCCGTCGAAGAGCACGAACCCCGTCGCGCCCGCTAGGACGCCGGCGAGGATCAGGAACGTCGCGGGGAGGCTCCCGAGCCCGTCCTCGTCCACGGCCCGGTGCAGGCCGATCGCGGTTGCGACGTACAGCGCCGAGAAGATCCACGCAAGGATGGCGCGGTCCCAGTCGGTCACGGAACCGTCCTCGACGAGCAGGGCGATTTGCGGGAGGGTTGCGGCGAGGCCGACCGCCACGAGCGTCGGCCAGCGCTTGGCGACCGCGACCACGCCGATCGCCGCGAACACGAGCCCTGCGAACCCCGTCCCGAGCGGCGAGATGTCCTCCTCGAACAGGACCATGAGCGGGACGAGCGCGGCGCCTACGAGCCCGATGCCGGCGATCAGTTCCGACGACCAGAGGAGCGAGGTCCCGAGGCCGACCGAGGCGATCGCCGCGGCGATCCCCAGCGCCGCGAGGTCGGAGACGAGGTCGTAGAGCGCGGCGGCGGCCAGCAGCGTCGCGTAGCCGCCGGCGAGTCCGGCTCCCACTGCGCCGTAGGCCGAGTAGACCGGCCCGTACCGCCGGTGCAGGTAGATACCGCCCGCGAAGACGAGCGTCGACGCGAGCGCCCCCAGCCCCACGCGCGCCCCGGGCCCGATCCAGCCGCGGTCGACCGCGAGGATGAAGAAGAAGACGACGCCGAGGACGGTGACGGCGCCGCCGACCCAGGCGAGCGCCTTTGCGCCGAGGAGGTCGCCCCAGTCGATGTCCCGCTCCCACCACGCCGGCTCGCGCGGCGGCGGAGGCGGGAGCGGCGGCGCGGGCGGCGGCGGAACCGGCTCGCGCGGTGCGGCGGGCGGCGGGATCGGGATGCGGGGCTCCCAGTCGCTCGCCCGCTCGGCCGGCGGGGCCACGACGCCGGGCTCGCCGGTCTCCGCGAGGCGCCTGATCTCCGCGACCTCGAGGCCGAGCTCGCGCAACCGGCGGTCGACCTCGTCGAGGCGGCGCTCGAGCGCCGGGTTCACCGGCTCTTCCTCGGTCTCTGGCGGCGGTGGCGCAGCCGGAGGCTGCTTCGTCCCGAGCCGCTGGATCCCGACGATCGCCAGCGAGAGGGGGCCGGCCAGCACCCAGAGCCAAACCTTGAGCACGGCGCTCCACACGTCACCCGGCCGCCGCCGCCGCCGAACGGCGTCCACCGTCCCGATCGTCCAGAGGACGAGGCCGCACAGGCCCCATGTGAGGGCCGCGGTCTCGCCGGACAGGGAGGCGATCCCCGTGATCGCGGCCAGCCACGGCAGCCCGAGCAGGACGTGGAAGAGCAGCGCGACGACGAGGTTGGCGACCTGTCCGCCGGAGGTGGGGGTCTCATCCCAGCCGTCTGCCATCCGTCATCCGCGCTGACCCGGATCGTGACAGGCACGGCGGAGGTCTGCTCTACGCTGTTCCCATGGCCGGGATCGACGAGCTGGTCGACGAGCTTGAGCGCTCGTATGCGGAGGCGCAGGAGCGCATGTCCGACCCTGCCGTCTACAACGACCATCGCCAGGCGGCCGACGCCGGCCGGCGGCTCAAGGAGCTCGAAGGGCCCTACAAGCTGGCGCAGCGCTGGCGCGTCGCCCAGGAGGATCTCAAAGCCGCGCGCGAGGACCCGGAGCTCGCTTCGCTCGCGCCCGATCCCGTCGAGATCTCCCAGCTCGAGGAGGAGCTGAAGCTCGCGCTCGTCGAGGCCGACCCGGCCGACCGCAAGGACGTCATCGTCGAGATCCGCCAGGGCGTGGGCGGGGACGAGGCCGGGCTGTGGGCCGCCGACGTCTTCCGGATGCTCACGCGCTACGCCGAGCGGCGGGGCTTCTCGTCCGAACAGCTCTCCGCGAGCCCGAGCGAGGGCGGCGGCTTCAAGGAGGTCACGTTCGCGGTCAAGGGCGACGGCGCGTACTCCGTCTTCAAGTGGGAGGGAGGGACGCACCGCGTGCAGCGTGTGCCGACCACGGAGTCCCAGGGCCGGATCCACACATCCACGGCGACGGTCGCCGTCATGCCGGAGGCCGAGGAGGTCGAGGTCGAGATCGACCCCAACGAGCTGAAGATCGACGTCTACCGCTCGACGGGCCCCGGTGGGCAGAGCGTGAACACGACCGACTCCGCCGTCCGGATCACGCACCTGCCCACGGGCCTCGTCGTCTCGATGCAGGACGAGAAGTCCCAGATCCAGAACCGCGCGAAGGCGCTGCGGGTGCTCCGCGCCCGGCTCTACGAGCTGGAGCGCGAGAAGCAGCGCGCCGCGATGGAGAGCGCACGCCGCTCGCAGGTCGGGAGCGGCGAGCGAGCCGAGAAGATCCGCACGTACAACTACCCGGAGAACCGTGTCACCGACCACCGCGTCAAGGTCACGCTCCACAGGCTCGACTCGGTGCTGGACGGCGACCTGGACGACCTCACGGAGGCGCTGGGCGCCGAGGAGCGGCGCCGCGCGCTCGAAGCCGCGGCGGTTTGACGGCGCGCGAGGCTCTCGCCGAGGGCGCGGCCGCGCTCGATCAGGCCGGCTGTCCCTCTCCGGGCGTGGATGCCGAGTGGCTTCTCGCGCACGTGCTCGGCGTCCGCCGGTCCGAGCTCTTCGCCGCCGAGGTCGGCGACGAGGACGCGGCCCGCTTTCGCGAGCTCGTGGGGCGCCGGGCCGCGCGTGAGCCGCTCGCCTACGTCCTCGGCGAGTGGGGCTTCCGCCGCCTGACGCTCGCGGTCGACCCGCGGGTCCTCGTCCCTCGGCCCGAGACGGAGACGGTCGTGGAGCGCTGTCTCGCCCTGCTCGAAGGCGTCCGCGCGCCGGCCGTGCTCGACATCGGCGCGGGGTCGGGCGCGATCGCGCTGGCACTCGCGGACGAGCGGCCGGACGCCGTCGTCGTCGCGACCGACGTCTCCGCCGACGCTCTGGAGGTCGCCGAGGAGAACCGCCGCAGAGCCTCGGTGGACGGTCGCGTGCGCTTCGTCCACGGCGACCTGCTCGGCGGCGAGCGCGGGCCGTTCGACCTCGTCGTCTCGAACCCGCCGTACGTGAGCGAGGAGGAGCTCCCCGAGCTCGAGCCCGAGCTTCGGTTCGAGCCGCGCCAGGCGCTCGTGGGCGAGGACGGCCACGAGGCCGTCGCAAAGGCCGCCCTGGAGGTCCTCGAGTCCGGCGGCGCGCTCGTCCTGGAGGTGGGCGACGGGCAGGCGCCGCGCGTCGCCGAGCTGCTGCGCGGCCTCGGCTACGAGGGCGTCCGCGTCTCCGAGGACCTCGCCGGCCGCGGGCGCGTCGTGGAAGCGCGGCGTCCGTGATCGACGAGGTCGTCGAGGCGATCCGCGCCGGGCAGCCGGTCGTGCTGCCGACGGACACCGTCTACGGCCTCTGCGCCGACGCGTACCACGAGGCGCCCGTGCGGCGGCTCTACCGCTTGAAGGGGAGGAGGGAGATGCAGCCGACGGCCCTCCTCGCCGCTGACGTCGACGCGCTGCTCGACGCGGTGCCGGAGCTCCGCGGCCGCGCAGGGAAGACTGCGCGGGCGCTCCTCCCGGGCCCGTTCACCCTCGTCCTGCCGAACCCGGCGCGCAGGTTCCGCTGGCTGACCGGCGACCGGCCCGAGACGATCGGCGTCCGGGTCCCGGCCCTGCCGCCGGACGCTCAGGCCGTGCTCGACCGCGTCGGAGCCGTAGCGGCGACGAGCGCGAACCTCCCGGGCGGGCCGGACCCGCGCCGCGCCGACGAGGTGCCCCGGCCGCTGCGCGACGGCTGCGGGGCCGTCCTCGACGCCGGGCCGACGCCGGGCACCCCGTCCACGGTTCTGGACCTGACCGGGCCCGAGCCGGCCGTCGTCCGCGAAGGGGCCGTCTCCGCCGAGGACGCGCTCGCCCGGCTCCGCGAGCTCGTCGGGTAGCGCCGGAAGGCGGGGTACGATCCCCGTGATGGCGATCGCGCAGGAGACGCTGGATCAACTCCGGACCGCCGGCCTCTCCGACCTCGACCCCGAGATTGCCGATCTCCTCGGGCGGGAGCTGGAGCGCCAGCGCGGCCAGATCGAGCTGATCGCCTCCGAGAACTTCACCTGGCCCGCGATCCTCGAGGCGGTCGGGTCGACACCCACGAACAAGTACGCGGAGGGCTATCCCGGCAAGCGCTACTACGGCGGCTGCGAGGTCGTCGACGAGATCGAGCAGCTCGCGATCGACCGGGCGAAGAGCCTGTTCGGCGCCGACCACGCCAACGTCCAGCCGCACGCGGGGGC
>DASSUI010000080.1:0-3276 GCA_035707105.1 Gaiellaceae bacterium
ACGATCCGGAGCGTCGGCTTCGGCGTGGGCGCGTCGAGCTCGAAGTCCGGCCATTCGGCCGCCAGGCCGTACACGGCGTCGCTCGCGCGGAGCGCGTCCGTCCACCAGGCGAGCGACGGCGGCTCCGGGCTCTTGCCCGCCTGCTGCCATTCGCGGACGACCTTCTGGAATGCGATCCGCCCCGGATACTCGCCCTGGTAGACGCCGGGGCGGCCGAACCCGGGAGCACCGAGGCTCTGCTGGAGCATCTGCATCATCGTCCAGAAGCGGGTGATCCGATGCTTGTTCCAGTCGAACGTGTCCGGATCGGTCACCGTCTCGCCGGCCAGCGCGCCGCGCTTCACCAGCTCGTCGACGATCTCGCCCGGCATGCTCAGGTTTAGCCCGCCCTCCTCGGCCGACAGGCGGATCTGGCAGATCCGGTCGCGGTAGCCCGGCAGCTCCGCCTGCATGTTGTCGCGCCAGTTGCGGGCCGCGTTCAGGAGCTGCGTGAAGAAGGTGCCGACGTTGCCGACCTCCGCGAAGCCTGGGCGGCGCGGGCGGTCCGACATCTCGACCGGCTCGTCCGTCGGCACCCGCCAGGGCTGGAGATCGAGCCCGAACGTGGGCCTTCCCGGGAACAGCGAGTCGAAGTAGTGGATCGGAAAGTTGCTCGAGATCCCCCCGTCCGACATCGTGTGCTGGACGAAGCGGCCGTCGGGACCATCGGCCCGCCAGAACGGCACGGTGGCGAGCAGGATCGGGAAGCTCAGGCTCAGGCGCGCGGCGACCACGATCGGCAGGTCGAGGCCCGGCACCGGGTACAGCGTCCGCCCGCCGCGATCCTCGTCGGTCGTCGCCCTGGACCGGGTCGACTCGACCATGTGGTCGACGACCGGTTGCGGGAAGAGACGCCGCCACTCGTCCGGGTCGAAGAAGTAGGGCAGCTCCTGCTCCTCGGGCTCCGGGAGCGGCAGCGTCGCCGGCCGCGAGGCGCTGAGGTCGGTCGTGATCAGCTGGAGGTTGACCTCGGCGTTCTTCGGGTCGTCGCCGACCAGCATCCGGAAGGTGAGCGGCGCTGGCGGGTCGCCGGCGCACTTCTGGACCGTCGCGTAGAGCCAGTCGGTCAGGCCGGAGCCGGCGGGGCGGCCCTCCTCGGTCCGGCCGCTGCACATCCCCCACCACGTCTGCTTGAGGGCGTGGTCGAGCGTCGTCGTGAACCGGTACAGCGCGGCGACCGCCAGCGCAGCGAGCACCAGCGCGGCCACCGGCAGGGCCACGAGGCAGAGAAGCACGATCGCGACGATCTCGAGCGTGCCCGCGCCGCCGGACGCGAGCGCCCAGATCGAGACGACGAGCACCGCGGCCCAGGCCAGCACGGCCAGCGCGGCCCCGAGCAGGAAGCGCGTGTCGACGAGGAGGATCGACACGACCGCCTTGAGCGACCGCGTGAGGAGCGAGCCGGTCGAGGTGACCAGCTGGAGGGCCAGCTCGAATGCCCGCCGCGCCGACGGGGTCGGCTGGAAGAGGCTGAGGACGAAGCCGGGTGCCGAGATCTCCTTCCCCACCTCGTCCAGCACCTCGAACGCATTCGGGTCGCCGTGGTTCCGCCGGTACTCGCAGGCGGCCGCAGCGACGGCGGCGATCGCGCCCGCGGAGGCGCCGCCGAGGTTGCGGAACCGGTACTCGCGGGCGATGCGGGCGATCGCGCCCGGGTAGACCACACCGCTCGTGATCCCGCCCTTCATGACGAGGTCGCACTCCCGCTCGGGGGTCCGGGCAGGCTCGGCGCTCACCGGTCGCGCTCCCCTTTGCTCGCCACCAGCGCGAGCAGGAGGTTGGCCGCCGAGACCCCGGTCGCGAGCTTCGCCGCGCGCGGCGGGAGCTGGCGGTTGAAGCCCGCCATCGCGGCCGAGAGCGTGTCCGAGGCATGGATCAGCACGACGAACCGGAGCGCGTGCCGCCGGACGGCCGGGTCGCGGCTCAGCAGGTCGAGACCGATCAGCAGCGTCCGGATGCCGAACATCCGGAGGACGTGCACCGCAGCACCGTCCGCGTCGCCTTCCCGTCCGAGCCGCTGCGCGAACATCCGCGGCGTCAGGAGCGCTGCGCCGCCGTTGAAGACCCGCACGCCGGCGAGCGCCACACGCGCGGATCCGCGGACGAGCAGCACGCCTACGCCCCCACCTGGCGCCAGGGAGCGAACGGGTTCTCCACGCCCTGGAGCGCAGGCGCCAGCTCCGGGAAGTGCCGTAGGAGGAGCGAGCGCATCGTGTTCTCCTCGACCCAGTCGAGCCCCGCCTTCGTGTAGACCTCCGGCCGGTAGTCGCGCGTGAAAAAGCGGTCGCTCTTCAACCTGCGCGAGGCCATCAGGATGAAGACCCGGAAGGCGGTGTCGCTGAAGCCGAAGCCGCGGGGCTTCGGCTCGGCGTACATCCCGATCATGTGGTCGACCCGCTCGACGTCGCCGTAGACGTCCTCGAGCTCCTCGGCCCACTCGGGGTTGTCCGTCAGCTCGCGGAACGACTCGACCGGCTTGAGGTGGAAGAGGCGGCGAAACTGGTTGTACCGCGGCACGCCGCGCTCGCGCGTGCGGATGACGTCCACCGCCGCGAGGTCGATCTCGTCCCCGGCGGGCCGCTTGAAGTCCTGGAGGAACCGCGGGTAGTTGTGCAGCTGGATCGCGCCCGGGTGCGAGCGCCCGAACGAGTAGAAGACGTCGGCCATCGCCATCTCGTCCAGGCGGGCGCGGACGTCGAGCGCGCCGACCTCGCGCAGCGTCCGCTCCTGCAGCACGCTGTCGTCGGCGAGGGAGCGGAACGTGAAGTCGTCGGGGATGAGCGGGTGCATCTTGTAGACCGCGACGAACTCCTCGGTCAGCGAGTAGGGCGCGGTGTGGTGGTCGGTCGGCGAGCCCGGGATCCCGCGGAGCACCTCGTTGCTCGTCAGCCGCCCGAACCGCCTGACGAAGCCCTCGCCCAGGATCCCGTACCAGTTCGCGCGGAGAGCGACCACCGTCGTCGGGTGCGCGATGACGGCGGGCGTCCAGTCGACGGTGTGGATCTTCGCCATCAGGGCGGCGTTCACGAGGCGCGCCTTCTGGTACAGCGTCTCGTCGTCGAGGTCGCGGTACTTCATGCGGAGGTGGTCGCAGATCGCGTTGTGCTCCCGCATGAAGAGCGAGTGGAGGAGCGCGAGGCCGATCCAGAAGTTGCCGGCGACCCCCTTCAGGTCGATGAGCTTCTCGAGCTTCCGGGGCGGGAGCCCCTGCTCGTCGATCGCGAGCTTCCCGTGCTC
>DASSUI010000081.1:0-15231 GCA_035707105.1 Gaiellaceae bacterium
TGGGCCTTGGCGGTTCGCGGCGAGATGCCCAGTCGCTCGCCGACCTCCTCGTTCGAGCACCCGGCGGCGATGAGCTCGATCACCTGGAGCTGTCGCTGCGTGATGCTCGGCGGGATCCTGGTGAGTGCCTCCTGCATTCCGCCGAAGCTAACAACGGCGCGCCGTTTCGCCTATTGACCGAACGGAGTATCTTCACGGCTACGCCGGAGGGCGCTAGGGAGGGTGCCGCCGAGGTACGAGCGCACGGGAAGTCTCCTCACGAACCGGTTCGCCTCCTCGTCCGATTGGAAGACGTCTGAGCGGATCGGCTCGACGCGCAGGCTGTTCACCGGGTAGATCCCGCAGTGCACGACGATCGAACGTCGGACTGCTCGCGGGCGGAGCGTGACTCCATCTCGATGTAGCGCCGCCGCTCGATGAGTTCGTGGCCTGCGGACGGTCTCTATGAGTAGGACCGAGATCGGCCGAGAGCTGGAGGAAGACGTGTCAGGCGACCCAGCAGCGCAAGTCACCGGAAACCGAGGGAGGTAGGTCAGATGTCGGCGGCACGAACAACGATGGACGAGGCACGGGAGGAAGCTCGTCGGCATGTCCGCCGCAAGCGGATCCTTTACACGGTCGTCGTCGCCTGGCTTGCCCTGAGCCTCATGTGGTTCCTGATCGACATGCTCGACGACAGCAGCTCGATGTGGTTCTACTGGCCCATGCTCGGCACGGGCATCCTCGTGGCCGTCACGGGAATCGTGCTACTCGGGATGGGCGGGCTCTTCGGCGTCGACTGGGAGCGCCGAGAGGTCGACAAGTACCTCCGGCGACGTGGGTTGCGTGAAAGGCCGCGCCCTGAAGATCCGGGGAGGCCGGGGCGAGCCTAGGCGTACGGCCGAGGCCTACGGGCGGATGTTCTGGTTGAGGCGGAAGACGTTGTCCGAGTCCCAGGCGCGCTTCAGCTCGACGAGTCGCCGGTACTTCTCCTCGCCGTAGATCGCACGACCGTCCTCCTTCACCTCGGCGACGTCGTTCACGTAGCGGCCGGGGATCGCGAACGGCGCGGCGGCGGCCACCACCTCGCGGGCCCACTCCCGGCAGGCATCGTCGAGCGCCGCGTCGTCCCACTGGGTCTCGGCGGCGAGCCAGAACCGGGCCTCGCGACCGGTGAACGCCGTCGCGTCCTCCGGTACTCGCGCGATGGCCCGGCCCCAGCACCAGAGCGAGATCTCACCCTCCGCCTCGGGAGGGATCCGGTGCGCGTGCTCGACCCCGATTCCGACCAGCTCGTCCGAAAGAGCGGGGAGGAAGGCGCTCTTCATGTAGAAGCGGTGTCCCCATTCCATCGAGTCGTCCGCCATGTGCTGGGAGGCCAGGTACGGCTTCGCCTCGATCGAGTCCTCGAGCGGCGGTCCGAAGGCGCGCAACGGGGCGAGGTCTCGCTCGGCCCCGCGAGGCGGGCCGCAGTGCATCGCCGCCACCGACGCGACCGGCCGCCCGCCGCTGCGCCCCAGGTAGAAGCCCATCCAGAGCTCGTCGGGGCCGTTCTCGAGGGTCTCGCGGAACAGAGCCGCGAGGTCGCCCGCCCGCTCGATCGGATGGACGACGGCGCCGTGCGTGATCGGGCCTTCGAGCGGATGGAGCCCGAACTCGAACGACGTGGCGATCCCGAAGTTCGCCCCCGCGCCGCGCAGGCCCCAGAAGAGGTCCGAGTTCTCGACCTCCGACGCGCGCACGCGCCTGCCGTCGGCGGTGACGAGCTCCACAGCGCGCAGGTTGTCGATCGTGAGGCCGTGCTTCCGCTGGAGCCGGCCCATCCCGCCGCCGAGCGTTAGCCCGGCGACGCCGGTATGCGAGACGACGCCGACGGGGCAGACGAGCCCGAACGCCTGGGCCGCGTCGTCGAGCTCCCCGAGGAGCGCCCCGCCGGCGCACACGGCGGTGCCGCGCTCGGGGTCGACGGTCGCGCCTCGCATCCGCGAGAGGTCGATCACGATGCCGTCGTCGCACGTCGAGAGCCCAGGGATGCTGTGGCCGCCGCCGCGAACCGCGACGACGAGATCCTGCTCGCGCGCGAAGCGGACCGCCTCGACGACGTCGTCAGCGCCCGTCGGCCGAACGACGAGCGCGGGGCGCCTGTCGACCATCCCGTTCCAGACGGCGCGCGCGCCGTCGTAGCCGGGGTCGCCCGGCCGGATCACCTCGCCCGCGAAGGCGTCGAGGCTCACGCGCGGCTCAGGCGGCCGCGAAACGCTTCTCGGCGCGGGCCCGGCGGCGGGCGGCCTCGACCTCGCGGTCCTTCGGCGGCGCGTTCGTCACGAGATCGGCGAGCAGGTGCATGGATGCATGGGCCACCTCGTCGACGGCGCGCTCGAACGCCGCCTCGTTCGCCTGAGAGGGCTTGGTGAAGCCGCTGACCTTGCGGACGTACTGGAGCGCGGCCGCGCGCACCTCGTCCTCGGTCGCCGGCGGTTCGAAGTTGAAGAGCGTCTGGATATTTCGGCACATGCCTCCATCCTACGGACCGAGCCCGGCGTGAAACAGCAGCTCTAGATCGTCTCGAGCGACGCCCGGCGCCGGCCTTCGAGCTCGAAGAGCCGGAAGAGCGCGTAGCCGAGCGCGGCGTAGACGGCGCCGATCCCGAGCTCCGTCCAGACGAGGTAGTCGACGTCGGCGAGGGTCGCGCCGTCGGCGACCGCGCGCGCCGCCTCGATCCCGTGGGTGAGCGGGAGCGCTCGCCCGATCTCCTCCATCCAGTTCGGCAGCGACTCGAGCGGAATATTCGCGCCGCAGAGCAGCAGCAGCAGGTAGACGACGAGGTTCGCGAGGAAGAAGACGTCCCGCGCCCGGATCCCGAGCGCGCCGATTACGAGCCCGAGCGACGTGCAGGCGAACGCGCTGGCCACGACGACGACGGCGAGCGCCGGGATCTGCGCGGCGTCCATGTGGAAGTCCAGCAGCAGCGAGCCGACAGCGAACGCGAACGCCGAGGTGACGATCCCGTTCGCGATCAGCGGCAACGCGCGCCCGAGGAACAGTGGGAGCCGGTTCGCCGGGGACGCCATCAGCGGCGAGAGCGTCTGCGTCCACCGCTCGCCGCCGATCGTCATCGCCATCCCGTAGATCCCCGCCATCGCCGAGAGCTGGACGGCGTTGCCGACGACGAAGAACTCGTCGTTCTTGACCTGCGCGAACCGGCCGATGTACGCGAAGAACAGCACCTGGAAGAGCGGCGCCCCGAGCATGGTCGGGATGTAGTACGACCAGTGCATCCAGTTGAAGAGCGCGCGGTACGAGAGGTAGCCGCCGATGAAGAAGACGCGGAGGTTCTCCCTCATGTCAGCGTCAGGGTCGCGCGCTCGCGGGCGAGCTTCTCGAAGTGCTGGAGCGCGAAGTAGCCGATGACGAGATAGACGGCGCCGAGCGCGAGGCACATGCCGATCTCCGGCCACGGGTTCCCCGAGATCGCTGCCTCGCGGAGGGCGTTCACGCCCCACGTGGGGGCCAGCATCCACGAGATCGGCCCGACCCAGCCGGGCAGGAGCGACAGCGAGACGAGCAGGCCGGTCACGAGCCACACGGGGTATTCGAGGAGGTTCGAGAGCGCGTTCGCGTTCCGGTAGAGGATGAACGTGGAGGCGATGACGAGGCCGAGCAGGCCGAGCCCCGTCACCGTGACCGGAAGAGCGACGACGAACGCCACCGGGTTCGCGACCTCGAGAGGCACGTCGAAGAAGAGCGCACCCCAGAGCAGCGTCGCCGTCAGCGAGTAGAGGCCGATCGTCGCCGTCGCGAGCGTCAGCGGGACGATCACGAGGAGGAACGGCGGGGGAACGGCGATGCAGTACTCGAGCGTTCCCTGCCATCGCTGCCACTGGATCGCGCCGCCCGACCCGAAGAGCGTCGACGACCAGATCCCCATCATCCCGGCACCCAGGGCGACGTAGAGCAGCGTGCCGGGCCGCGCACCGGCCTGGAACATGAAGTAGGCGACCGACGCGAAGATGATCGGCTGGATCACCGAGGTCAGGACGAAGAACCCGGACAGCGTCAGGCTCTTCACGTGGAACTTCCACCCGGCCCAGATCAGCCGCGGAACGTTCATGCGATCTGGATCGACGCCCGCTTGCGGCTCTCGTGCTCCATCACGCGTAGTGCTGCGTAGCCCACGAGGGTGTAGACGACGCCGATCGCGAATTCGGTTGCGATCAGCCCGTCGACATCGCCGATCGACGAGCCGTCGGCGAGCTCCCTGGCGGCCTCGATCCCGTGCGTGAGCGGAATCCGGTTCGAGATCGCCTGCATCCAGCCGGGCAGCTCGTCGATCGGGACGTTCGCCCCGGTGAAGATCAGAAGGAGTCCGAAGATCACGTTGTTGAGGACCGCCGTCTCACGGATCCGAAGTCCGAGGGCGGCGCAGATCAGCCCGAGGCCGGTGCAGGCGAACGACGACACGACGATCACCAACGCGATCGGCGCCCAGGCCGAGGGCGGCACGTCGATTCCGAGGAGCAGCCCGGAGACCACGAGCGAGAAGGCGGCGACGAGCATCGCATTGCAGATCACGGGCAGCGCGCGGCCAAGGAAGAGCGGCAGGCGGCCCGCGGGGCTGACGAGGATGTACGCGAGCGTCTGCTGATAGCGCTCGCCGGCGATCGCGTGCGTCATCGAGAACAGGCATGGGATAGACGCGTACTGGACGGCGTTCCCGATCACGAAGAACTCGTCCGACTGCACGCCGGCGCTCCGTCCGATGTAGACGAAGAGGAGGATCTGGAAGATCGGCGCCACGATCAGCGTCGGGACGAAGATCCAGGGCGACAGCCAGTTGATGAGGCCGCGGTAGGCGGTGATCCCGCCGACGAAGAAGATGCGGAGCGGGACGGTCATGTCAGGGACAGGCTCGCCTTCACGCGGGCGGCCCGAAGGACGCGGTCGGTCAGGAGCACGCCGACGAGGATGTACGCGGCTCCGAGCAGGACGCACATGGCGATGTCCGGCAGCGGCGTGCCGCCGGTGGAGGATTCCCGGATCGCGTTCATCCCCCAGGTCGGCGCGAGCAGCCACGAGATCGGCGCGACCCAGCTCGGAAGCAGCGCGAGCGGGATGAGGAAGCCGCAGATCAGCCACATCGGGTACTCGGTCATCGAGCCCAGCGCCCAGGCGTACCGGTAGCGGGCGAAAGCGATCCCGATCAGGAAGCCGAGCGCTCCGATCGACAGCAGCGCGGCGGGGATGGCAAGGGCCATCAGCAACGGCTGATCGATCGGCAGGTCGATCCCGAAGACCACCCGGCCCCAGAGGATCGTCGTCGCCATGCAGTAGACGCCGATCGTCGACGTGGCGAGGCCGACGGGGAGGATGACCAGTGCGAAATGGGCGGGGTCGCCACCAGGAGCTCGAGCGTGCCGAGCCAGCGCTCCCGGTGGAGCGCCGTCCCGGCAGCCATGCTCGTCGCGGTCCAGATCCCCATGACGGCCGCGCCCAGCCCGGCGTAGACGAGCGCCTCGGGGTCCCCTCCCTGCTGGAACATGAAGAACGCGACCGTGCCGAAGAACAGCGGCCAAAGAACGGCGAGGAAGCTGTCGAACGCGGATCGGGACAGCTGCTTGAACTGGAACAGCCAGCCCATCCAGAGGAGCCGGAGGGTCTTCACGTCCGATCCAGTGTCGCGTGCCGCCGGCCCTGGTTCTCGAAGAACCGGAGCAGCAGGTACCCGGCCACGGCGTAGACCGCGCCGATGACGAGCTCGATGCCGACGAGACCGATGACTGCGGACGTCGGCGCGCCGTCCACCAGCTTCCGCGCCGCCTCGATCGAATGCGTGAACGGGATAACGTCGGAGACCGTTTGCATCCACTCGGGCAGGTCGTCGAGCGGGATGTTCGCGCCGGTGAAGATCAGGAGGAACCCGAAGAAGACGTTCGAGAGGACGGCCGATTCGCGGATCCGGAGGGCGAGTGCGGCATTGATCAGGCCCAGGCCCGTGCAGGAGAACGCGGCTACGAGGATCACGAGCGCGAGGCTCGGGATCGCGCTCGTCGGGATCTCGACGTCGAGGATCAACGAACCCACGACCAGTGAGAACGCCGAGACGAACGCGCCGTTGAGGACGACCGGCACGGCTCGCCCGAAGAAGAGAGGGAGCCGAGGGGCAGGGCTGACGAGGATCGCGCCGAGCGTGTTCTGAAACTTCTCACCGCCGACGAGCTGCATCATCGCGAAGAGGCACGGGATGGCCGCGTACTGAATCGCGTTGCCGACGACGTAGAACTCGTCGGAGGCGAGGCCGGCGGACCGCCCGATGTAGGCCATCAGCAGGATCTGGAAGACCGGCGCCACGACGAGGCTCGGGATGTAGATCATCGGCGTCAGCCAGTAGAAGAGCGCCCGGTAGCTCATGAGCCCGCCGACGGCGAAGATCCGCGCGGATGTCATGTCAGCGAGAGGGTCGCGCGCTTACGGGCTGCGCCGAGGACTCGCTCGAGCGCGAGCACCCCGATCGCGACATATCCGACGCCGAGCGCGAGGCAGAACGCGAGATCGGGCCACGGGTTGCCGCCGAGCGAGGACTCGCGGATCGCGTTCATGCCCCAGGTCGGCGCCAGCGCCCAGGAGATCGGCCGCACCCACCCCGGCAGGAGCACGAGCGGGACGAGGAAACCGCCGATCAACCAGACCGGGTACTCGAAGAGGTTTCCGAGCGCCCAGGCGGCGCGGAAGCGCACGAACGTGACGGCGAACAGGAAGCCGAGGGCGCCGAACGAGAGGACGGTCCCGACGATCGAGAGCGCGAAGGCGACCGGGTGCTCGACCGTCAGCTGGATGCCGAAGACGAACCGTCCGAAGGCGAGCGTCGCAACGAGGCAGTAGATGCCGATCGTGCTCATTGCGAGCGTGATCGGGAGGAGGATGAGCGCGAAATGCGGCGGGGAGGCGACGAGCGCCTCGAGCGTTCCGTGCCACCGCTCCCGCTGCATCGCTCCCCCTGCGGTGGTGCTCGTGGCCGACCACATGCCCATGACCGACGAGCCGAGCGACGCGTAGAGCAGCGTCTTCGGGTCGGTGCCGGCCCGGAACATCAGGAACGCCACCGTGGCGAAGAAGAGCGGATAGATGATCTGGAACAGGCCCTCGAACGGCGAGCGCGAGATCGTCTTGAACTGGAACCACCAGCCGAGGGCGAGGAGCCGGAGCGTGCTCACTCTTCCGACGAAACGAGCGAGACGTACGCGTCCTCGAGCGTCGGCTCACGCTTCGAGATCCGTCCCACGCTTGCGCCGTTCAGGGTTCCGAGCAACGCCTGGGTGAGCTCGGCGTCGGGGCTCGTCTGAACGATGAGCATCTGCGCCTGCTCCCGCTCCTCGACGGAGACCGAGAGCACGCCTGAGAGATCGCGCACCCGGTCGACGGTGCCGTCGGGAAGACCGAAGACTTCGACCTCGACGACGGTGCCCTCGGCCACGCCGCGCTTGAGGTCCATCGGTGTCCCGTGCGCGACGATCTGACCCTTGTTGATGACGGCGATGCGGTCGCAGAGCGCGTCCGCCTCGAACATGTAATGCGTCGTCAGCAGGACCGTCTTGCCCGCCTCGACGAGCGATGCGATCGTCGCACGCAGCTCGCGCGCGCCCACCGGGTCGAGGCCGATCGTCGGCTCGTCGAGGAATACGACCGGCGGGTCGTGCAGAAGGCCGCGTGCGACGTGGAGCCGCTGCTTCATCCCGCGCGAGTAGCCCTCGGTCCGCTCGTGCTCGCGCCCCTTGAGGCCCACCAGCTCGAGCAGGGTCTCGATTCGCGGCTTCTGCTCCTTCGGCGGCACACCGTAGAGCTCGGCGAAGTACCGGAGGTTGTCGTACCCGGAGAGGCGCTCGTAGACGCCGCGCTCGCCGCCGAACACGTAGCCGATTCGCTTGCGGACCTCGCGCGCGTCCTTGACGACGTCGAAGCCCAGCACCTTCGCGGTGCCGGAGGTCGGGATCAGCAGGGTGATGAGCATCTTGATCGTCGTCGTCTTGCCGGCCCCGTTCGGACCGAGTAGGCCGAACAGCTCGCCCTTCTCGATCGCGAAGCTGATCCCGCGCACGGCCTCCACGTCCATCCACTTACGGCGGATGGTTCCCGTGGACGTGCGATACGTCCGGTGTAAGTCGATCGCCTCGACGACGGCCATCCGCCTAAACCTAGCTTCCGAAGGCGCCGCCGCCCGGCGTCTCGATCAGGAGCGCGTCTCCCGCCTCGAGATCCACCGTCGCTTTCGCCGGGAGCTCGCGGCCGTTGACGAGGTTCCGCCCCGGCGCGCCCGGGGCGCCGCCTTCCCTGCCGGCCGGTGCGCGTGCCCGCCGTTCGCTGAGGATCGAGGCCCGGCACGCCTCCAACACCTCGAGCTCTCGGACGATCCCGTCCCCGCCGCGGTGCCGTCCCTCACCGCCCGAGCCGAGGCGGAGCCCGTGACGGCGGACGCGCAGGGGATACGCGAGCTCGAGCGCCTCGGTCGGGGTCGAGAGCGTGTTCGACATCGTCACGTGCACGCCCGACGGGCCGTCGGCCTCGGGGCAGGCGCCCTGCCCGCCGCCGATCGTCTCGTAGTAGGTGAATCGCTCGTTGCCGAGCGTGAGGTTGTTCATCGTCCCCTGTCCCTGAGCCGGGACCGGAATCGCCTGGCCGACGGCGCGGAAGAGGATGTCGACGATCCGGCAGGACGTCTCGACGTTCCCGCCGGCGACGGCCGCGCCCGGACGCGCGTGCACGAGCGACCCGGGCGGTGCGCTGACCTGGACGGGGGCGAAGGCTCCGGCCGAGGCAGGGACGTCGGGGTCGGTCAGACACCGGACCACGAAGTACACGGCGGACCGTGTGACCGAAAGCGGGCAGTTGAGGTTGCCGGGATGCTGGAGGGCGGTGCCGGCGAAGTCGACCGCGATCTCGTCGCCCGCGACCGTGACGGCCGCGCGGATCTCCAGCTCGCCCTCATGCGCCTCGAGCACGTCGGCCGCCTCGAAGCGGCCGTCGGGGAGGCGCGCGATCCCGGCGCGGACGATCCGCTCCGAGTAGCGGACGAGCTCGTCCATCGCCGCTCGGACGCGATCCGCGCCATGGCGGGAGCACAGCTCGGCGACGCGGCGGTCGGCGAGGCGGTGCGCCGCGAGCTGCGCGCGGAAGTCGCCCCGCCGCTCCTCTGGGTTTCGCATCCGGTCGGCAAGACGGTCGAGGGTTCCGGCCTCGAGACGGGTGGGCGGGATGACGACCCCCTCCTCGGCAAGCGTGCGCGAGGCCGCGGGCATGCTGCCGGGCTCCACGCCGCCGACGTCGGCGTGGTGCGCACGCGTGACCGCGAAACCGACGTCGGTCCGGGAGACCATCGTCACGTCGGGCAGGTGCGTGCCCCCGGCGAACGGGTCGTTGAGGACGAAGACGTCGTCGCGCGACGGGCGGTGTCGCGCCACGGCCACGACCGCGTCCGGCATGGCACCGAGGTGGACGGGGATGTGCTCGGCCTGCGCGACCATGCGGCCGTGCTCGTCGAAGAGGGCGGTCGAGCAGTCGCGGCGCTCCTTGATGTTGGCCGAGAAGGCCGAGCGGACGAGCGCGGCCCCCATCTCCTCCGCGATCCCGCGAAGCGCGTGTCCGAGGACTTGGAGCTGAATGTTCACGCTCTCGTGAGCCTCCAGCTGCCACCATCCCTAACCCCCACCCACCCACGGGGCAGCCAGCACGTCGCGCCGTCCAGCTCGATCGTCGCCGGGCCGGTCGCCGTCGCAGGCGCGCCCTGAGGCAGGACGAGCTGCGGCCCGGGATGCACCTCGGCCGTCCGGACCGCTACCAGCTCGAGCGGTCGCGCTGGATCGGCGTATCCGTACCGCTCCTCGTGCAGGCGATGGAATCGGCCCGCGAGGCCGGCGCCGAGTGGTACGGACAGCTCGAACGACTGTCCGACGTAGCGAAGATCCGCCTCTCCTTCGGCCGGGAGGTCGTTCACTTCGTCGAGCGGCCGGACCTCGCTCCGCACGTGGTCACGCCGCTCGTCGCCGACCGCGAGCCCGACGGCGGAGAGCACGCCGGCAGTTTCCGGCACGAGCACCGTCGACACGCCGAGCTCCTCGGCGAGCTCGCAGGCGTGCAGCGGGCCGGCGCCGCCGAAGGCGACGAGCGCGAAGTCGTGCGGGTCGCGCCCTCGCTCGACGGTCACGACGCGCAACGCACGGAGCATCTCGGCATTGACGAGCTGGACGAGGTCCAGCGGTTCGAGCGCGCCGAGCGCCCGCTCCGCCGCGGCCGTGTCGAGCTCGATGCCGTCGGCCAGCGTGCCGGGAAGTCGCCCGAGCAGGAGGTTCGCGTCGGTCACGGTCGGACGGGTCCCGCCGAGTCCGTAGCAGGCAGGCCCGGGGACGGCGCCGGCGCTTTGGGGCCCGACCCGCAACGCGCCGCCGGCGTCGACCCACGCGATCGATCCGCCGCCGGCGCCGACCGTGTGAACGTCCACGCTCGGCAGTCGGATCGGGAGGCCGGCGATCGTACGCTCGGGCGAGCGCTCCGCCGCGCCGTTCGAGATCAGGCAGACGTCGGTCGACGTGCCGCCCATGTCGAACGCGATCGCGTCGGCGAACCCTGCGCACTCCGCGAGCCGCGCGGCGCCGACCACGCCGCCGGCCGGGCCGGAGAGCAGGGCCCACGACGCGTGCGCCGCCGCCTCCTCCAGCGAGGCGACACCGCCGGAGGAGCGCATCACGAGCGGCTCCGGCAGGCCGGCTTGACGACAGCGCGTACCGAGGGCGCGCAGGTAACCGGCGAGCCGCGGCCCCAGGTAGGCGTCCGCCGCCGTCGTGGACGCCCGCTCGTACTCCCGGAACTCGGGCGACACCTCGTGCGAGGCGACGACATGTGCCGCCGGGAGGCGGCGGCGGATCTCGGCGGCCACGGCCTCCTCGTGCGCCGGGTCGCGGAACGAGAAGAGCAGGCACACGGCGACCGCCTCCGCGTCCAGGTCGGGGACGGTTTCGACGGCGAGCGGCTCGATCACGCCGTGGGGCCCGATCCGCTCGCGGACGCCGTGACAGTCTGCCAGCGGGACGAGGGGCTCCGGGTGCGGCTCGCAGAGCCGGTAGAGATGCGCGCGGTTCTGGCGCCGGACGTGGAGCAGGTGCTCGAAACCTGCCGTGGCGACGAACGCGGTACGGGCGCCCTTGCGCTCGAGCAGCGCGTTCGTCGCGACGGTCGTTCCGTGTGTGAAGCGCTCGACCTCCGTCGCGCCGACCGCGGCGGCCGCGGCCAGCACGGACTCCTCCTGCCGCTTCGCCGTGCGGACCTTGGCGGTCCGTAGATCGCCGTCCGCGATCAAGACCGCGTCCGTGAACGTGCCGCCCACATCGACGCCGAGCACTGCCACCTGCATCCGGATGTCTAGTCTCGACGAGGTGGCGTCGTTCGAGATCGCGCTACAAGGCCCCGCGGGCGAGCCGGTCGACCTCTGGCGGACGATCGTCTCTCACGGCGTCGCGTCGCTCCAGCCGGCGGACGTGGACGAGGCCGCGCGGATCATGACCGTGACGCTTCCTGTCGCCGGCGCGAAGCCGCGCACCGTCCGGATCCGCGAGGGGCGCACGGGCAAGGCGCGCGTCGACGTGCTCGGCCCGCCGCTCGGCGCCCGAGCACGCACGGGCCTCGAGGCGTCGGTGCGCCGCATGCTCAACCTCGACGAGGACCTCTCGCCGCTGTACGAGGCCGCGAAGACGGACCCGGAGCTCGCGTGGATCCGGTCCGGGGCCGGCCGCATGGCCCGCGGCGCGACGGTCTACGAGGACGTCGTGAAGACAATCTGCACGACGAACTGCACCTGGTCGGCCACGGAGCGGATGGTCGGCGCGCTCGTCGCCGACCTCGGCGAGCCGTCGGCGGGCGGACACGGGCGCGCCTTTCCGACTCCCACCGTGATGGCGGAGACGCCCGACGCGTTCTACCGGGACGTCGCCAGGACGGGGTACCGCGGGTCATATCTGCGGGCGCTCGCCGACGCCGTGGCGGGCGGCTCCCTGGATCTCGAAGCACTCGCCACCGCGGTCCCGGACGAGCTGCACGACGACGAGGTGGAGCGGCAGCTCCTCGCCCTCCCGGGCGTCGGGCCCTACGCGGCGGCGCACATCATGATGTTGATCGGGCGGCATTCGCGCCTCATCCTCGACTCCTGGACGCGGCCCAAGTACGCGCGCCTGAACGGCGGCCGGAAGGTGTCCGACCGCACGATCGAGCGGCGGTTCCGGCGGTATGGCCCCTACGCCGGCCTCGCGTTCTGGCTCTACCTCACGCGCGACTGGGTGGAGGAGTCCGCCGGCTGATCGCGAAAGAAGTTGGTTTTCGCGCGAGGTCGCGTACCATTCGACCGCGTGAAACGCCTGCTCTCGGTCCTGTTTGTCGCGGCGGTCAGCCTCGGGGTCGCCGCACCGGACGCGGCGCGTAGGCCGGTCGTGATCGCCCCCGGCGTGACGGTCGGCGGCGTGCACGTCGGCGGGATGATGTCCGAGGCGGCGAGGACGCGTGTGGAGGCCGCTTTCGGCCGGCCCGTCCGCCTCCAGTTCCGCGACAAGCGTTGGCGGATCAGCCCGCGCTACCTCGGCGCGAGCGCCGGGATCGACGGCGCCGTCTCCAGGGCGCTGCGCGCCGCGCCCGGCACGCGCGTCACGCTCGAGGTCTCGGCGGCCCAGACGCGCATCCGCCGCTACGTCAACCGGCTCGACCGCCTCTTCTCACGCGAGCCCGTCAACACCGAGGTGGTCGGCGTCGCGAACGGACGCCCGCAGTTCACGGAGGCCGAGACCGGCCTCCGGGTCGAGAAGGAGGGGATGGCGAAGGCGCTCACGCGGGCGCTCCGCTCGAGCGACCGACGCACGCCGGTCGAGCTGATCGTCAGCACCGTCGCGCCGAAGGTCACGCCGGCGAACTTCGGCCCGGTGATCATCATCCACCGCGGCTCGAACCGGCTCTCCCTCTTCGACGGGCCCACGCTCGTCCGCCGCTTCGGCGTCGCGACGGGCAGCTCGGAGTACCCCACGCCGCTCGGCAACTACAGCATCGCAACGAAGCAGATGAACCCATGGTGGATCCCGCCGCCCGACTCGGAGTGGGCGCGCGGCAAGAAGCCGATTCCGCCGGGACCGGGCAATCCTCTCGGCACGCGCTGGATGGGGACGACGGCGCCGCTCGTCGGAATCCACGGGACGCCGGACGCCGCTTCGATCGGCTACTCGGCCTCCCACGGCTGCATCCGGATGCGCGTCCCCGAGGCGGAGTGGCTCTTCACGCGCGTGAACGTGGGGACGCCGGTGCTGATCGTTCCGACGTAGGAGCGCACGTCTGCGGCTCGCCTTCGCAGCAGCCGAGCTTGAAGCGGCAACGGGGGCACTGCCAGGTTCCATGCCGCCATTCCATCGCCGTGCCACACCGCCAGCAGGCCTCTCGATCCACCCAAAAGAGGGTACGAACGCCGACGGACAACCGCTACACTCCCGCGGCGCGGCGGCGTAGCTCAGTTGGTTAGAGCGTCGGACTCATAACCCGAAGGTCGGTGGTTCGAATCCACCCGCCGCTACCTTCCGCGTAGAGGAAAAGACGAGGACATGGCAACTGGCGTAAGAGTGGGAATCACCCTCGCGTGCACGGAGTGCAGGCGTCGCAACTATCAGACCGAAAAGTCGAAGCGGAACACCCCGGACCGCTTCGAGGCGAAGAAGTACTGCCGCTGGTGCGGCAGGCACACGACGCATCGGGAGACTCGCTAGCCCATGGCCAGGAGCACGCGGCAGCAGCGCCGCCGGAACCGCCAGAAGCAGCAGCCGCAGCAGGCGGACGGCCAGCAGCAGGGCGTCGCGCAGCGAGCGCGCAGCCGGCAGGCCGCGGTCCGTCCGGCCGCGCAGCCGCCGAAGACCCAGACGGGACGCCGTGGGGGCGGCGGTGGCAGCCG
Organism: Gaiellaceae bacterium; assembly: GCA_035707105.1. Classification (GTDB taxonomy): domain Bacteria; phylum Actinomycetota; class Thermoleophilia; order Gaiellales; family Gaiellaceae; genus JACDAN01. Next base: position 13,940 of record DASSUI010000081.1, read on the forward strand.
CCGGTTCATCGCCGAGTGCTGGGCCGAGCTGAAGAAGGTCGACTGGCCGGGGCAGCGCCAGGTCATGACCGGCACGATCGTCGTGATCATCGCCTGCGCCATCGTGGGCACGTACCTCTGGATTGCCGATCAGATCTTCCAGCCGCTCGTCGAGCGCATCCTGCTCGGACGCTAGAGAGCCGCCGATGTTTCGCTGGTACGTGATCAACACCTACTCGGGGCACGAGAACAAGGTCAAGACGAACCTCGAGCACCGCATCGTCTCGATGAACCAGGGGCCGCGCTTCCGCCGCGTCGTCGTCCCGACCGAGCAGGTGATCGAGACGAAGGACGGTCAGAAGGTGCAGGCCGAGAAGCGCGTGCTGCCCGGCTACGTCCTCGTGAACATGGACCTGAACGACGACGCCTGGGGCGTCGTCAAGAACACGCCCGGGGTGACCGGGTTCGTCGGCGCGGCCGGCAAGCCGATCCCGCTCTCGCAGCCGGAGGTCGACCGGATTCTCCGCACCGGCGCCGTCACCGGCGAGCGCCCGCGCGCCCAGGTCGAGTTCTCGCTCGGCGAGTCGGTGAAGGTAACCTCCGGCCCGCTCTCGGACTTCGACGGCGAGATCGTCGACGTCCAGCCGGACTCCCAGAAGCTCAAGGTGCTCGTCGACATCTTCGAGCGGCAGGTGCCGGTGGAGCTCGGATTCGACCAGGTGAAGAAGATCGACTAATGGCGACCACCATCCATCCATCTCGTACTTCCTGGCGCGCTGCAAAGCGGCGCCATGCGTCGTCCTCAGTCGCGCCCGTAGCCTACGGCTACGAACACTCCCTGCGTCCTAGCCTGGCTTGCCTTCCACGGCCAGGAAGCACGATCTGGCTGGACGGTGATCGCTGATGGCCAAGAAGGTTCTGACACTCATCAAGTTGCAGATCCCGGGCGGGCAGGCGAACCCTGCTCCTCCGGTCGGCCCTGCGCTCGGGCAGCACGGCGTGAACATCATGGAGTTCTGCAAGGCGTTCAACGCCCAGACGCAGCAGGAGAACGGCCGCATCATCCCGGTCGAGATCACGGTCTACGAGGATCGCTCGTTCGACTTCATCACGAAGACGCCGCCGGCCGCCGTCCTCATCAAGGAGGCGCTGCGCGTCGAGAAGGGGTCCGGCGAGCCGAACCGTGAGAAGGTCGGCCGGCTCACGCGTGACCAGGTCCGCCAGATCGCCGAGACGAAGATGCCCGACCTGAATGCGCGCGATCTCGCGCACCTGGTCGCGCGTGACCTTGCCGATCTTGTCCTTGTGGGGGA
>DASSUI010000082.1:0-6174 GCA_035707105.1 Gaiellaceae bacterium
CGACCGGTCGAGGACGCGCGAACCGGGCGAGGCGCGCTCCGCCGTCCTCCCAGGCAAGCGTGTGGCCGGCGGGCAGCTTGCGACAGTCGCGGAAGATCGTCAGCGGCGCGGGGATCGAGTTGAACGTCAGGAACGCGTCGAGCGCGTCCGGATCGATCTCGCCGCGCGGGAGCGCGCGCAGCTCGGAGGCGAACTCGAAGCCGTTCTCGCCGACGCGGTAGTAGAGCGGCTTGATCCCGAACGCATCGCGCGCGAGCAGCAGCCGCGCACGCGAAGCGTCCCAGACCGCGAGCGCGAACATCCCGCGCAGGCGACGCGGAAACTCGTCGCCCCACTCCTCGTAGGCGTGCACGAGCACTTCCGTGTCGCAGCGCGTGCGGAAGCGGTGGCCCGCGCGCTCGAGCTCGTGGCGGAGCTCCCCGTGGTTGTAGATCTCGCCGTTCTGCACGACGTGCACGGTCCCGTCCTCGTTCGCGATCGGCTGGTCGCCGTGCTCGAGGTCGATGATCGAGAGGCGTCGCGCCGCCAGACCGACCGGACCGTCGAGGAGCTCGCCGTCCGAGTCGGGCCCGCGGTGCACGAGCGTCCCGCTCATCGCGCGGAGCCGCTCGCGGTCGGCCCCGGCCTGCGAGGCGATTCCGGCGATGCCACACACGGCGCCCTACTCTACGCGCGTGGGTCGGACCGCCCCCTGCAGCGACTGGCGCAGCACGCGCCAGCCTGTCGCGACGAGCGTCCGCAGGTAGAGCCCGACCGACCGGTCGGCGATCCACTCGAGGTCGTGGGCGAGTTTCTCCGCCATCGAGGCCTCATAGCCGCGTCGAACCTGCGCGAAGCCGGTCAGGCCGGGACGCACGACGAGCCGCTGCCAGTACGCCGGGATGTCCGCGGCGAGCTGCTCGAAGAAGATCGGGCGGATGGGCCGGGGTCCGACGAGGCTCATCTCGCCGCGAAGGACGTTGAGGAGCTGCGGGAGCTCGTCGAGCTGCGTGGCGCGCAGCCAGCGGCCGACCGTCGTGCGCTCCGCCTTCGTGCGGCGGACAAGCTCGTCGCCGAGGTACGGCCCAAGCCGGTCCTCGGCGCCCGCGCGGAGCGTGCGGAACTTGAGCATCGTGTAGAACTCGCCGCCGCGCCCGACGCGCGTGCCGCGGTAGAAGACGGGCCGGCCGCTCGTCGCGAGGATCGCGAAGGAGATGAGTCCCACCGGCAGGGCAGCGATCGCGAGGAAGAGCAGCGAGAGGACGATGTCCAGGGCGCGAAGCACGACGTCAACCCGGTCGCGGCGAGGACTCTCACGCGCGCGCCGGATGAAGCTCTCCGAGAGCGACGAGCTCTGAGGCCTCGTCTGCACCAGCCGATGGTAGTCCGACCGCGAGAAGACCGAGGGCCGGCTGGCGCCGGCCCTCGAGTCGTCCGTCTGCGCCGCTTGCCCTAGCCGCGGCCCTTCTTGCCGTGCCCCTTCTTCTTGCCCTTGTGGTCGCCGTGGTGGTGACCCTGGTCGCCCGTGTTCGGGAGACGGAAGAGCAGGAGCTGGCCGCCCTCGCGCTGGTACGTGAGGGTGCCGCGCTGCTCCTCCTGGACGACCAGCGAGCCGGCCTGCACGTCGACCAGGAACGCCCCCTTGCCGAAGAACTTGGAGGCATCGACGATGCCGCTCGACTCCCAGCCGCCCGCAAGCGACTTGGCCATGCTCGCATCCTTGTCCGTCGGGCCCTCGTCTGCGGACTGGTTGACGCGCGCCACCACGTAGGGAGCGCCGCCCTTCTTCAGGTCGTAGGCCCAGATCCGGGCCGTCGTGCCGGTCCCGAGCGGGTACTGGTTGTGGCTGCCCGGGTCCTCCTGGAAGAGGAGGAGATCCTTCGTCGTCTCGACGTTGTCCGGCTGGTGGATCAGGTCGAGAGCGCCGGCCCCTGCGGCTCCGCGTGCGTCGCCGTCGATCATGATCGACAGGCTCTCGACCTTCTTCGGATCCTTGCGGTCGAGGACCATCTTGAAGATCCGGCCGTTCGGCCACGGGCCGATCGTCCCGGACGGACCGCGGCGGAGCCGGCCGGTCGCCGGATCGGGCAGGGCCCGCGGCTCGCCTGTGTCGGCGAAGTAGACGACGTTGTGGTGATGCCGGTCGTACGCGAGGTCCTCGACGCGGATGAACTGGAAGACGTTGTTCGCGTTCGACCAGTTCTCGAGCGCCGTCTGGTCGCCCTTCGCGACGTTCTCCGGTACCGGGATGAACTCGCCGCCGACCGACTGCGTGCCGCTGAGGTCGCCGTAGTCGTTGATCGCCGCGTTGGACGACCTGAACGCCCACAGCGAGCCCTTGTCGTTCCAGACGGCGTCCGCGTCGTCCGCGGTGTACATGTAGAGCTGCGACGACGGCGCGGTGAACGTGTCGTCACCCGAGAGGACGACCGGGTGGCCGTACTTCTCGAGCGCGACGCTGTTCTCGTGGTTGTGGCGGCCCATGCCGTAGATCGTCCGGTACTGGCCGCTCCGTACGTCGTACGCGACGACCACGCCGGCCTGTTCCGCGCCCGGCTCGGACGGCAGGACGGTCGGCAGGTGCCACGCCTCACCCGTGCGGTGGACGAAGTCGGTGGCCTCCTCGTTGGTGAAGAGGATCGGCCGGTCGAACCCGTGCTTGTGCGAGGCGAGGAAGTTCGAGCAGAAGCGTTGGTAGTTCGCCTCGTGCGGGATCACGTACCTGCCCGAGAGGACGCCTGCGCCGTGTCGGCTGAGCGTCAGCTTGCTGACGAGCGCGTTCGTGAAGTCGTTGAAGCCCGTCTGGGTGGCCAGGGTGTACGGAAACGGCACCGTGGACGTCTCGTGGTTCACGTACGCCTCGACCTTCCAGCCGTGGCCCTTCCGGAGCGCGATCCCGTCCGGAATCGACTCGAACATGTACGACGACCCCGGCAACGTCTCGCCAACGGTGATCAGCGGCGTGACGGTCGCGCCGGGCACGGCCGGGTCGAGCATCGCTGCCTGCGAGGTCTTGAAGCCGGCGTGATGCGGTTTCCCCTTGCCCTTGTGCGCCGCCGCGGGCATCGCGACCGTGGCGATCGCCAGCGCCGAGACGGCGAGCGCCGCAGCGAGACCGGCCATGCGGCCGCGCTTGGGCGCAGTTCCTGAGCTAGGCAATTGTCTCCCCTTTCCCCTGTCTTACACCAGTTGCACTGTGCCTGGTGCCCCATTTTCTCAAACCTGACGCTTATCCGTTCGGTTCTCCGTATCATTACTCCTTATGGACACTCGTCAGCTTGCGGCCTTCTGCGCGGTGGTCGAGCGCCGGAGCTTCTCGCAAGCCGCGGAGCAGCTCGGCGTCACGCAGCCGGCCGTCAGCCTGCAGATCCGCTCGCTGGAGAAGCGGCTCGGGGAGCGGCTGCTCGATCGATCGGGCCGGCGGGTCGAGCCGACGGAGGCGGGCCAGCGCCTCTACCGCAGCGCCCAGCGCATGCTCGCCCTCGAGCGGCAGCTGCTCGACGAGGTCGTAGGTGAGGGCGACGAGCTTCGCGGCCGGCTGGAGATCGGCTGCTCGACGGGGCCCGGCGCAACCGTCCTTCCGCTGCTCCTCTGCGAGTTCCAGGCTGAGAACCCGGGCGTCGCGATTTCGCTCTCGGTGAACGACACGTTGCACGTCATCGACCTGGTCTCCGAGCGGCGGCTGGAGCTGGGGGTCGTCGGCGCCGCGCCGCGGCATCGCGCGGTCACCTTCGAGCCGTTCTTCCAGGACGAGATCGTCCTCGCCGTTCCGCCCGGGCACAAGCTCGCGGGCAAGACGGTCGAGCTCGACGACCTCCGCGCCGAGACGTTGATCCTCATGCAGGAGGGGGCGGGCGTCCGGCAGATGGTCGAGGACGAGCTCCGCGGCGCCGGCCTCCGCCTTCGCGACCTCGACGTCAGGCTCGAGCTCGGGCTCCAGGAGTCGGTGAAGGCCGCGGTCGCGGCCGGCCACGGCGTCACGTTCATCTCGCGCTCGTCGATCGAGCCGGAGCTCGCCGCAGGAACGCTGGCCGCGGCGACCGTGGAGGGCCTGACGCCGACGCGGGAGATCTCGCTCGTCCGCCCGACGGGCCGGACGCCGAGCCGCGTCGCAGAGGCCTTCGTCGCCTTCGCCCGGGAGCGCCTCGCGTGATCGTCCGCTGGGGGCTCGACGAGCTGCCCGACCTCCTGGAGCAGCTCGGTGTGGAGCGGCCGTTTCTCGTCGCGAGCCGGCGCTGGAGCTCGCTCGACCTCCCGGCGGCCGCCCGCTGGGACGAGATCCCTTCGCACCGCATCGAGGTGCCGGCGGGCGTCGACGGGATTCTCGCCGTCGGCGGCGGGAGCGCCATCGACACGGCCAAGGCAGCCTCCGCCACGAGTGGGCTGCCGGTGGTCTCGGTGCCGACGACGTACTCGGGCTCGGAGTGGACCACGTCCTACGGCGTCCGCGATCCCGGCAAGCGGATGGTCGGCGGGGGCGGCGGCGCGAACCTCGCGGGGATCGTCTACGACCCGGCGCTCACGATGGATCTCCCGCGCGCGGAGACGGCCGGCACCGCGCTGAACGCACTCGCCCACGCGGCGGAGGCGCTCTACCACCCGGCGAGGACGCCCGAGTCCGACCGCGTGGCCCACGAGGCCGCCGAGCTCATCAACGGCGCGCTGCCCGCGGTGCTCGAGGACGGAGACGCCGCCGGGCCGCGGAAGACGCTGCTGCTCGGCGCGGCGCGGGCCGGCGAGGCGCTCGCGCGCTCGGGTCTCTGTCTCGGCCATGCGATGGCCCAGGCGATCGGCGGCCGCTACGGGATCCCGCACGGCGCCATGAACGCGCTCTGCCTCCCGCCGGCGCTGCGGTTCAACGAGCCGGTCGCGCGCGCGGCGATCGACGACCTTGGAAAGTCGCTCGGCAGCGACGACCCCGCGATGCGAGTCGAGGAGCTCGCGCGTCTGGGCGGGTTCAACCGCCTGCGCGACTTCGGGGTGCCGGAGGACGAGCTGGACGACGTCGCCGAGGCGGCTGCGGAGCGTGCGGGCGCGAAGGCGAACCCGCGACCTGCGTCACCGGCCGAGATCGCCGAGCTCTACCGCTCCATCTACTGAGGTTCGGCGAGACATCGGCTCTGCCGCCGGGGCCCGCCCCGGCGACGAGCGACGTTCCGCCGCCCCTCCTAGCGCGGACACGCAGAGTGGCGCGACGAAGCCGATCGTCTTGACCACGCGCCATGTATCGGTCGCGACGCTCGGAATAATGAGCACTTATGCATACGATTAGCAAGCCGGTGGTACGATCCCGGGCGTGGGCGGCAAGCTCTCTTTCGACGTGCTCGTCATCGGATCGGGAGCCTCCGGGCTCGCCGCCGCCGTCTCCGCCGAGCGGGCCGGCGCTCGGGTCGCGCTGGCGACGAAAGGCGCACTCCAGTCGTGCAACTCCGCGAAGGCGCAGGGCGGGATCCAGGCGGCGTTTGGCGACGACGACTCACCCGAGATCCACGCCGAGGACGTGTGGCGCTCGTCGCACGAGACGGCCGACCGGCGGCTCGTGGAGGTCCTGACGAGCGAGGCGCCGTCCGCGATCCACTGGCTCGAGGAGCTCGGCGTCGAGTTCACGCCCGAGAACGGCGGCTACCGGCTCGCGCGGTGCGGCGGCGCCTCGCGCAAGCGGCTCCTCCAGGTCGGCGACCGGACGGGCCTCGCCATCACGATGGCGCTCAAGGACGCGTTCGAGGCGGGTTCGGGAACGGCGTTCCCGAAGTCGCCGCTGAGCTCGCTGGAGCCCGTGGAGAACGGCTGGCTCGCGCGCTGCGGGGAGCATGAGATCGAGGCGGCCACCGTCGTGCTCGCCGCCGGCGGGCGCTGCTTCCGCGAGGCGAAGGAGCGGGGCGAGCTCTCCACTAACCATCCCGGCGCGACGGGCGAGGTCACGCAGATCGCCCTCGACCTCGGCGCCGAGGCGCGGGACCTCGACGCGCTGCAGTACCACCCGAACGGCGGTGCCTGGCCCGAGACGATGCAGGGCTACTCGATCCCCGAGACGACGCGCGCATACGGCGCCGTGCTCCTGAACGCCGACGGCGAGGAGTTCACGGACTCCCTCGGCCCGCGCGACGCGGTGTCGCAGGCGATCTTCGACGAGGTCGAGGCCGGCCGCGGCGTGCTCACCGAGGACGGTCGCCCGGCGGTCTGGCTGGACACGAC
>DASSUI010000083.1:0-52111 GCA_035707105.1 Gaiellaceae bacterium
GTGATCCGCTGGCGCTCGAAGAGGCTGAACGGGTGCGTCCCGGCCGAGCCCAAGCGCAGCCCGTTCGCGGTGGCGATGTCCCGCACGGCCGACCGGAGCCGGCGCAGCGCGTGGTCGGCCTCGCCGGCGGTGCGGCAGACCGGCGTCGCGACCTCGAGCGTCGACTGCATCAGCTCGGGCTTCATCTGCGCCTCGGCCTCGTGGCCGACGAACGCCGCGAGAATCGTGTCGACGCGCTGGACGAGGTCGAAGCTGTCCCCGTCCAGGAGCATGTATTCCTCCTCGACGCCGAGCGTGTAGGGCTCGCCCTCGCCGAACCTGTGGTCGAGCACGCTGCCGGCCGGCCGCGCGCCCTCGACGCCCGTGATCGACTCCGGCCACGCCTGCTTCATCGCGCCTCCCGCTGGAGGACGGCGACCGCGTCGATCTCCAGGAGCCACCGCGGATCGAGAAGCCGGTCGATGACGACCGTCGTGTTCACGGGTCGGATATCTCCGAAAACCTCTCCGTGCGCACGCGCCATCTCGTCGAACGCGTCGGCGTCGACGAGGTAGACGCAGGTCCTGACGACGTCTTCGGGCCGCGCCCCGGCCCGCTCGAGCGCGCCGAGGATGATCTCGAGGCAGAGCCGCGTCTGCTCGTAGGCGCCCTCGGGCGGATCGCCCTCCGGCGGGATCGGTGCGGTGCCGGCGACGTAGACGTGGTCGCCGGCCACGACGGCGCGCGAGTAGCCCATGACCGGCTCGAACGGGCCGTAGCCCGAGATGCGGCGGTGCGGCACGCGCCTAGTATCCGCCGCCGTGGAGGCACTCCGCCAGGTGGACGGGTGGCCGGCCGAGAACGCCGCCGTTGGCGTCGTCGCCGAGGGCCGAATGCTCGCGAGACACGGCGAGACCGACCGGGAGTTCCGGTGGGCGTCGGTCACGAAGCTCGTTTCGGCCCTCGCCGTCCTGGTCGCCGCGGAGGAGGGGACGGTCGACCTCGACGAGCCCGCTGGGCCGCCCGGCGCGACCGTGCGCCATCTGCTGGCGCACACCTCCGGCCTCCCCTTCGAGGGCCGCGACCCGATCGCCCGGCCGGGGACGCGGCGGATCTACTCCAACGCGGGCTTCGAGGTTCTCGCGGAGTTCGTCGAGGCGCGCGCCGCGATGCCCTTCGCGGACTACCTCCGAGAGGCGGTCTTCGAGCCTCTGGGGATGGAGGCGCGGCTGGAGGGCTCCGCCGGGGCGGGCGCGCACGGTCTTCTGGAGGACGTCCTCCGCCTGGCGCGGGAGCTGCTCGAGCCGACCGTCGTCGCGCCGGAGACCCTCGCCGAGGCGACCACCGTGCAGTTTCCGGGGCTCGACGGCGTCATTCCCGGAATCGGCCGCTTCGACCCCAACGACTGGGGTCTCGGGTTCGAGTTGCGCGACCGCAAGCCGGGCCACTGGACGGGCGAGCGACCGTCGGAGCGGACGTTCGGCCACTTCGGCGGGAGCGGGACGTTTCTCTGGGTCGACCCCGCCAGCGGGCTCGCGGTCGCCTGCCTCACCGACCACGAGTTCGGGGACTGGGCGCTCGACGCGTGGCCCAGGCTCTCCGACGACGTGGTCGAGGAACTCGAGGAGGCCGGCGCGCGCCTCCGTAGTTCCTCCGAGGTCGATTGAGCGGGTTTCACGGATGGCGGCGGGGCTGCGCGTCGCGACGATTGCGGGGATGATCTCTTTCCGTCACATTCGCTTCCGGCGGCACGAGTCGTTCCCGCGGCGGGCCTGGAGGAGGACCGTCGCGCTCTTCGTGGACGTGCTCGCGGCCTCGCTGATCGCGCGGCGCTTCTGGCGCCACCGGCCGACGCTCCTGCACCGCTGAGCGAAGCCGTTTCGCGAGCCAGGCTGCATCGGTAGCCGGCCACCGCCTGGTCCGGGGAAACACCGATGCGGTCTTGCCGCGCTTGGCGGACACTCGCGGAGGAAGGGAGGTGACAAGGATGGCAACCATGAGCGAACACCGGACGGCCGCGACCGGACACCGGGTCAGTGCCTGGGCGCCGGGCCTCGTGACCTTCGCCGGCGCGGTGATGATCATCATCGGCGTGTTCCACGCCATTGCCGGCATCGCCGCGATCTTCGAGGACGAGTTCTTCGTCGTGACGCAGAACTACCTCTTCGACCTGGACGTGACCGCGTGGGGCTGGATGCAGCTGCTCCTCGGCGTGATCGTCTTCTTCGCCGGCTGGGGCATCTTCAGCGGCGCCACGTGGGCGCGGGTGACCGGGATGGTGCTCGTGACGCTCAGCGCGATCGCGAACTTCTTCTTCATCCCGTACTACCCGGTCTGGGCAGTGCTCATCATTGCGCTCGACATCGCAGTGATCTGGGCTCTGACCGTGTGGGATCGGGACACGGCCAGCGCGTACTAATCCGAGTCGGGACGGCGAGGGTCGCCTTCGCGACCCTCGCCCGCCCCTCGTCAACGTCTGACGCGGAGCGTCGTCCGCATGCCGCGCGAGCGGTGGTCGGCCACGGCGCACCAGAGGCGGTAGCGGCCGGGCCGGAGCCGGAGCGAGAGCGTCGCCCGCTCGCCCGGAAGGATCGTCCTGACGCGCCAGGTCTTCGTCCCGCCGACGCGGCGGACGAAGAGGTCATGCTCGTCCTCCCCGTAGTTCACGAGCTCGATCAGCGCCGGCCCCAGCTCTCCCTCGATCGAGGGAGACCCGCCTAGTCTGCGAACAGCGGCCGGATGAACTCGTCGAACGTCTCGCGGTCGCAGCTGGCGACGGTCGCGCGCGTCATCGGCGAGACGGACGCCGTGCGCGGCAGGTCCATGGTCAGCGCGACCTCGCCGAAGTAGTCGCCCGGCTTCAGGACACGGCGGAGCCCGCGATCCTCCTGCGTGACCGAGAACAGGCCGTTCAGGATCACGTAGAAGCGGTCGCCGTCGTCGCCCTCGACGAGGAGCGGCCGGCCGGGGCCGACCTCTTCGCGCCGCATGCGGTGGGCGAGCTTCGTCAGCTGCTCGCCGGGGAGCTCCGAGAGGAGGCCGATCCGCGACAGTTCCGTCACGGACGCCGGAACGTGTCTCACGACTCGTGGATCGGCTCGTCGGGAGGCGAGTCGCCCGGGAGCTCGTCGTCCTCGTGGCCCGGGCCCTCCGCGGCCTGGGACTCCTCGATGCGGTCGGGCGCCTGCTCGTGCTCCTCGGGTGTGGGTGCTGGATCCTCGTGCACGGCCCTATTGTTGCGATCCGTGAGCGAGCTCGACGTCTGGAGGCACTGCCCGGTTTGCGCGTCGGGGCTCCGGCACGAGGACGGCAAAGTCGAATGCCCGGAGTGCGGCTACGTCCACTACGCGAACCCGAAGCCGACCGCGTCCGCCCTTGTCCTCGACGACGGGGGCCGGATCATGTTCAGCCGGCGGGCGAACGACCCGGCGGCGGGCAAGCTCGACCTTCCCGGCGGCTTCGTCGAGGAGGGCGAGCATCCGCTCGACTGCCTGCACCGCGAGCTGCGCGAAGAAGCCGGGATCGGCCTCCGGGACATCGAGTTCATCGGGGTCTTCATGGACTGGTACCGCGTCGAGTCGCGCGACGTCTCGACGTTGAACCTCTACTGGAGCGCCCGGATCGCGGACGGGGAGCCGACGGCCGACGACGACGTCGAGGAGCTCGTCTTCGTCTCGCCCGACGAGATCCCGTGGGACGAGCTGGCATTCGGGCACCTTCCCGACGTGATCTCAGCCTGGCGGCGGGACGAGCACGCGTAGCGCGAGTGGCTCGCTCGTGAACTCGAGCGGGGTCTCGAACTCCGCCGGCTCGCCGTCCACCGCCGCGCCGATCCGATGCCGGGCGGCGTCGACCGTCAGCGACGTGCACGCGCGCTCCTCCCACTCGGAGACCCGCCAGCCGCGCGCGAGGTAGAGGTGCAGCTTTCCTTCGTCGAGCCGCTCGCGCTCGCCGAGGGAGAAGAGCTCCAGCGTGTAGTCGTTGTTCGACACGAGTGCGACGTCCGCCTCTACGGGCTCGCCGTCCACGGCGAGGCCGAGCGGCTCCCGGTTCGTCATGGTCAGGAGCAAGGCCCGCAGCCGCGCGAACGCGTTCCCTCTCCTGCGATGGTGCTCGCGGCGGTGGACGAGCGCCGCGTAGGCGCCGAGGCTGACGTTGTTGAGGAACAGGTCGCCGCCGACGCGGCCGACGTCGATCCGGCGCTCGGGGCCGCCGAAGGCGTCGAGCGCCGCGATCGGGTCGTCGCGGTCGAGCCCCAGGTCGCGGGCGAAATGGTTTCGGGTCCCGAACGGGACGCAGACGAACGGCAGGTCGCGCTCCATCGCCGCCTCGGCAACCGGCGCGAGCGAGCCGTCGCCCCCGGCCATGCCGAGGGCGTCCGCGTCCGCGCCGCGGGCGAGCTCGGCGAGGTCGTCGCCCTCGCCGAGCACGTGCGTCTCGACTCCGCGCTCGGCAGCGGCGGCGCGAAGCTCGTCTGCGCTCGGCGAGTCCTCCCCCGAGCGCGGATTGATGAGGAGGAAGCCGGCTACCCGGTTCCGTTCTCGGAGAGGCCCAGCTGGCGCTCGAGTGCGCCCTTCGGCTGCGCGCCGAGCGCGGCCGCCGCGGGCTCGCCGTCCTTGAAGAGCACCATCGTGGGGATCGACGCGATGCCGTAGCGCTGGGCGATGGCAGGCTGCTCGTCGATGTTGATCTTGACGAGCTTCAGCTCGCCCTCTCGCTCCTCGGCGATCTTGTCCAGCACCGGGGCCACCATGTGGCACGGCTGGCACCATTCGGCCCAGAAGTCGACGAGGACCGGTGTGTCGGACGAGAGGACCTCCTGTTCGAAGGTCTGCTCGGTCACAACCTGTGCATCTGCCATCTGGCGATTCCTTTCGGTCTAAGAAATGTTCCGGTGAGGCTAACGACCAGCCCGGCTGGGCTGTTCCCGTGCCTCCGTAAAATCGAACGCATGGCCGACGCCGTCTTCTCACCGCTACCCGAGAAGCCCGACCACCCAGCGCTCGAGCGCCGGATCCTCGAGTGGTGGGAGGACGAGCGCGTCTTCGACCAGCTGCGCGAGCAGAACGCGAACGGCGAGAGGTGGAGCTTCATCGACGGGCCGATCACGGCCAACAACCCCATGGGCGTCCACCACGCTTGGGGCCGGACGCTCAAGGACGTCTTCCAGCGCTACAAGGCGCTCCGTGGCTTCGACCAGCGCTACCAGAACGGCTTCGACTGCCAGGGCCTCTGGGTCGAGGTCGAGGTCGAGAAGGCGCTCGGCCTCAACTCGAAGCGCGACATCGAGGAGTACGGGCTCGCGGAGTTCGCCGCGCGGTGCAAGGAACGGGTCGCCACCTTCGCGGAGGTGATCACTGAGCAGGACCGGCGGCTGGGCCGCTGGATGGACTGGGACAACGACTACTACACGTTCTCCGACACGAACATCGAGTACATCTGGCGGTTCCTCAAGGAGGTGAACCGCCGGGGCTGGCTCTACAAGGGGCACCGGTCGACGCAGTGGTGCCCCCGCTGCGGCACGTCCCTCTCGCAGCACGAGCAGGCGGGCGAGGAGAACTACAAAGAGCTCGAGCATCCGTCGCTCTACGTCAGCTTTCCGTTCAGGGAGCGGGAGGGTGAGGCCCTGATCGTGTGGACGACGACGCCGTGGACGCTCCCAGCGAATGTCGCCGCAGCCGTCCGGCCGGAGGCGGAGTACGGTCTGCGTGAGGGCGGCTGGCGCCTGCGCGAGGAGGGCGTCGAGTACGACCGCGTAGTGAGGGGCGAAGAGCTTGTCGGGCTCACGTACGAGGGCCCCTTCGACGACTTCCCGCCACAGCACCAGCACGGTGTCGAGCACCGGGTGATCCCGTGGGAGGAGGTCTCGCTCACCGAGGGCACCGGCATCGTCCACATCGCGCCCGGCGCCGGCACGGAGGACTTCGAGCTCGGCCGGATCCACGACCTACCGGTCATCGTGCCGATCGACGAGAGCGGCCGGATGCTTCCCGAGTACGGTGAGCTCGCCGGGCTCACGGTCGACGAGGTCGAGGAGCCCGTAATCGAGTCGCTGCGACGGCGCGGCCTGCTCGTCGACGCGGGACGGGTCACGCACCGCTATCCGATCTGCTGGCGCTGCAAGACGCCGCTCGTCTTCCGCGTCGTCGACGACTGGTTCATCTCCGCCGACGAGATCCGGCAGCCTCTGATGGATGCGAACAAGACCGTCGAGTGGACGCCCAGCTTCTACTCGAAGCGCATGGACGACTGGCTCCGCAACATGGGCGACTGGAACATCTCGCGGAAGCGCTACTTCGGCCTGCCGCTCCCGTTCTATCCGTGCGACTGCGGCCATCTGAACGTCGTCGGCTCGCGACGGGAGCTGGAGGAGCGGGCGACCGGCGGCCTCGAGGGGCTGCAGGAGTTGCACCGGCCGTGGATCGACGAGGTGGCGATCCGGTGCGAGCAGTGCGAGCGGGAGGTCCAGCGGGTCCCCGAGGTCGGTGACGCCTGGCTCGACGCCGGAATCGTCCCGTTCTCGACCCTCGGCTGGCGAAATCCCGAATGGAAGCCGGGGGGCTATGCGACGGGGGCGTCGCAGGGCCTCTCGGGCGCCGACCTGCCGGACCACGCGTACTGGGAGCAGTGGTTCCCCGCCGAGTGGATCTCGGAGAGCCGGGAGCAGATCCGGCTCTGGTTCTACTCCATGTCCTTCATGTCCGTGACACTCGAGGGCCGGTCGCCGTACGAACGCGTGCTGGCCTACGAGCGGGTCCGGGACGAGACCGGCCGTGAGATGCACAAGTCGACCGGCAACGCGATCGAGGCGAACGAGGCGATCGACCGGATGGGCGCCGACATCGTCCGCTGGCTCTTCTCAGAGCAGGTCCCCAGCCAGAACATCAACTTCGGGTACGGGCCGGCCGACGACGTCAAGCGGCGCCTGCTGACGTTCTGGAACTCCGTCTCCTTCCTCGTCACGTACGCGAACATCGAGGGCTTCCGACCGGAGTGGGGCAGCCGGCCGGCGACCGAGCGGCCGCTCGACCGCTGGCTCCTCGCGCGGACGGATCAGCTCGTCGCCGAGACGACGGACGAGTACGAGCGCTTCTGGACACCGGGCGTCGTGCGCGCCTGGGAGTCGTTCGTCGACGACCTCTCGAACTGGTACATCCGGCGCTCCCGCCGACGCTTCTACGGCGACGATCCCGCAGCGTTCTCGACCCTCTGGTGGACGCTCGTGCAGGCGGTGCGCGTGATCGGGCCGGTGATGCCGTTCCTCGCCGAGCAGCTCTGGGGGGTGCTGGCCGAGCCCGTCGAGGAGGCGCCGGACTCCGTATTCCTCGCCGGCTGGCCCGAGGCGGCCGAGCTCGACGCTCGCGTGCTTCAGGAGGTGGCCGAGGTCCGCCGGGTCGTCCGCCTGGGCCACCAGGCGCGCGCGGGCTCGAGCCTCAAGCTGCGCCAGCCGCTGCGCCGGCTCGTCGTGCAGGGAGCGACGCTGAACGGCGAGCACGTGGACGAGATCCGCGACGAGCTCCGCGTCAAGGACGTCGAGCAGGGCGAGGTCGACGCACAGGAGCTCGTCGTGAAGCCGAACCTGCCGGTGCTCGGCCCGAAGCTCGGGAAGGAGCTGGGCTCCGTTCGCTCCGCGCTCGCGGCCGGCGAGTTCGAGGAGCTCGAAGGCGGGCGCTTCCGCGTCGGCGAGCGCGAGCTCGAGCCGGACGAAGTGCTCGTCGAGCGGCGGGGCAAGGAGGGCTGGGCGGTCGCATCCGAGGACGGCGTCACCGTCGCCCTCGATACGCGACTCGACCCGGAGCTCGAGCTCGAGGGCCGCGTCCTCGATCTCATCCACCGCCTGAACACGATGCGGAAGGAGGCCGGGCTCGAGCTGACCGACCGGATCGCGGTCACCCTGCCGGCCGACCAGGCGGACCTCCTGGACGAGCACGCCGACTGGATCAAGGACGAGGTGCTCGCCGTCTCGATCGAGGCGAACGGGGGATCGCCCGAGCCAGAGATCTCCAAGGCGTAGGAGAATGGGGGCATGGATCGCCCCCACGAAGGAGACCGCCGCTCGGGCAAGGACCGCCGGAGCGGGCAGGACCGGCGCACCGCGCCCCAGCGGGAGATCGAGGGCGAGCGCCGTTCCGGGAACGACCGCCGCTCCGGCAAGGACCGCCGGAAGCCGCGCCCCGATTCCTCCGGCTAGCCCTGCGCCTCGGCGAGTGCGAGCTCGCGGCGGAGCTCGACAGGCAGACGGAAGACCACGTCCTCGTGGACCGAGCGGAACGGCTCGATCCGCTTCACGCCCATCGCACGGAACCAGTCGCAGACCCGCTCGACGAGCTTCTCCGGGGCCGAGGCGCCCGACGTGATCCCGACGGTTCGGACGCCGTCGAGCCAGCGGAGCTCGATGCCGCGCTCGTCGTCGATGAGGTGGGAGGTGACGCCGCCGGCGCGCGCGACCTCGACGAGGCGGTTCGAGTTCGAGGAGTTCCGTGAGCCGATGACGAGGAGCAGGTCGACCTCGGCGAGCATGTCCTTCACTGCCCACTGCCTGTTCGAGGTCGCGTAGCAGATGTCGTCCCGCTTGGGCGCCCGGATGTTCGGGAACCGGCGCCGCAGGGCGGCGATCACCGCCGCCGTCTCGTCGACGGAGAGGGTCGTCTGCGTGATGTAGGCGACCCGGTCCGGGTCGTCCAGCTCGAGCGCATCGGCGTCCTCGACGGACTGGACGAGCACGGTCGCCTCGGGAGCCTCGCCCATCGTCCCGATCACCTCCTCGTGGCCAGCGTGGCCGATGAGGACGATCGTGTAACCCTCCGCCGCGTAGCGGCGCGCCTCCACGTGCACCTTGGTCACGAGCGGGCAGGTCGCGTCCGTCGTGTTCAGGCCCCGCTCGGCCGCATTCGCGTAGACGGACGGAGCGACGCCGTGTGCGGAGAGGACGATGCGCGCGCCTTCGGGCACCTCGGTCTCGCTCTCGACGAAGATCGCGCCGCGCTCCTCCAGGTCGCGGACGACGTGGAGGTTGTGGACGATCTGCTTGCGGACGTAGATCGGCGGGCCGTGCAGGTCGAGCAGCCGCTCGACCGTCTCGACTGCCCGCTCGACGCCCGCGCAGTACCCGCGGGGCGAGGCCAGAAGCACGCGCTCGACCATCGCGGCCATGGTATCTCCGCTGCTGTTTCCGGCTTTCAAAGATGGGCCGATCGGCCTATTGGAATTCGCCAGGCGCCGGGGTAGCTTGGCGTCACTGGGCGACGCGAACCGCGGTGCGCGTACCTGGCCACGAATCCGCGGTGAGCACTAGGGAGCGCCCGCCGCACCGACCCCCCCGAGCGGCGGGCCTCCCTCGTTTCGTTTTCGCCGCGCCTCTCCGTATCATCTTTCTGGCTCAGTGGGGCCGATTCGCCTGACGCTCGCCGCGCAGCCGCTTCTGTCGGCCGCCGTCGGCTACCTGCTCCTCGCGCTCGCCGCGGGGCTGCTCGTCGCGGCCGTCGTTCTGCTGCGGGTCTTCCGCCGCCGCAGTCCCGAGCCGCAGGAGCCGCACGAGGCTCCCGTCGCGCCGTCGGAGTCGAGCGCCTCGCTCTCGGCCGGCCTCGCCGGCGCGCGCGACGCCGAGGGCGTGGCACGGAGGCTCGTCGACGAGGTCGTCGCCCTCCTCGGCGTCGAGTTCGCCGCCGTGGCCATGGTCAGCGAGGACAAGAAGGAGGCGACCGGGCTCGTCGCCCGCAGCAATGGGGAGGACGCCGGCTGGTGGCGATCCGTCCGCATCGATCTCGAGAACGAACCGTCCGCCATCGCGAGCGCAGCCTTCGAGGCAGCGCCGCTGACGATCTACGACGTCGAGTCGTCACCCCGCGTCAGCCGCCGCCTTGCCGAGCGCGTGGGCGCGAAGAGCGCCGTGTTCGTGCCCGTCGTCTCCGGTGCGCGGGTGCTCGCCGTCCTCGTCGCCGCCAGTACGAGCCGCCGTCGGTCGTTTCCGGCGACCGAGACGATGCGGCTCGAGGCGCTCGCCGGCGAGACGGCGCTCGCGCTCGAGAAGGCGCACTCGGCCGCGCAACTGCAGGAGGCGCTCGGCCGCGAGCGGCTTGTCGCCGAGATCGGCCAGCGCGTCCGCTCCGAGCACGACGTCGAGGCGGTGCTCCGGGTCGCCGTCGAGGAGGTCGGCAAGGCGACGGGAGTCGCGCGGTGCTTCATCCGGCTCGGCGAGCCCGGCCGGCCGATGCCGATCCGGGCCGAGTGGGACGCGCCGGGCACCGCGCCGGTCGGCGACGCCGCGCCCAACCTGCCCGTCGCGAACCTCGCCCTGCGGGAGCGACGCACCGTTGCCTCCGTCGACGTGGAGAAGGATCCGGACCTCGCCGATCCCTCGCTCGGCCGGGTCGGGACCCTGCTCGAGATCGGCACCAGGGCCGTCCTCGCCACGCCGATCGAGCTGTTCGACCAGGTGATCGGCGTGTTCGCGCTGCACGCGGGCGAGCCGACCGAGTGGACGCAGTCCGAGATCTCGCTCGCCGAGGCCGTGGCCCGCGAGGTCGGCGTCGCGCTGCGGACGGCCGAGCTGCTCGAGGAGAACCGCCGCCGACTCGACCGCCAGGCAGCACTCGTGCAGGCGGCCCAGGTGATGACCAGCGAGCTCCAGGTGGAGACCGTCCTCCAGCGCCTCGTCGTCGAGGTGACGAAGCTGCTGGAGGCGGACGCGGCCGACTGCTACCTGCTCGACACGCGGCGCGGCGTCCTCCGGTGCGCAGCGGTCTACGGGCTCCCGGCCGAGCTGATCGAGTTCGAGTTCCCCGCCGACTTCGCGCTGGCGGGCGAGGCGATGCGCCGCAGGCAGGCCGTCGTCTCCGCCGAGTACGGGGACGACGTGGAGGGGCCGCACCCGTCGTACGAAGGCTTTACGGCCGCGATGGTCGCGCCGATGACCTGGTGGGGCGACGTCCGCGGCGTGATCGGCGTGGGGACCCACGACCCGAACCGGCGCTTCAGCAGTGAGGACCTCGAGGTGCTCGAGGCGTTCGCGAGCCTCGGCTCGGTCGCGCTCCGCAATGTCGCGAGCATCGAGCAGAGCTCGCGGCAGGTCCGGATCCAGCGCGGTTTCTTCCGGATCGCCTCCGTCCTCGCCCAGCCGCTCTCGCTCGACGAGACGCTGGACGCGGTCGCCCAGGCCGCGAGCGAGGCGCTCGGCGGGACCTTCGCCGCGGTGCTGATGCCCGCGAACGGCGGCCTGCGCCTCACCGGCTCGCACGGCCTGCCGGAGGTCGTTCGTGGCCTCCTCGCCGAGGGCCTCGGCGGCGCCGAACCGCTTCTGCAGGCGGCCTCGCGCAAGCGCGTGCTCGCCTCGCCGCAGGTAGCGGAGGACGACCGATTCGGCGAGGACTGGCGCGCGCTCGCCAGCGAGGGCGGCTTCCGGTCGCTGCTGGCCGTCCCCGTCGAGGTGCCCAGACGCGAGCAGACCGGCATCGGTCTCGTCTTCTTCACCGAGGAGCAAGCGTTCTCGGACGACGAGATCGAGCTCTCGCACCATCTCGCCTCGGCAGCTCGCGGCGCGCTCGAGCGGGCCGAGCTCTTCGAGGCCGAGCGCCGCAACCGTGCGATCGCTCAGCAGCTCGCCCGCACGGGGACGCTGCTCGCGAGCGAGCTCGACCCGGACACGATCCTCGAGGAGATCGTCGAGCAGGCGCCCGGCCTCGTCGGCGCCGACGCCGCCACCGTCAGCGTCCTCGAGGGCGACGACCTCGTCGTCAGCGCAGCGTACGGCGAGGGGGCGGAGGCGGCCATGGGCACCCGCGTCTCCGCGCTGGGCGAGCTCGCCGGCGAGGTCGTCCAGTCGCGTGGCCCCGTGGCCGTCGGCGACACGGCGAGCAGCGGCCTCCTCAGCGGCTCGGACGCGCTCCTCGAGGCTGGCTACGGCGCCTACCTCGGCGCACCGCTCGTCGGCCCGGAAGGCGTGGTCCACGGCGTCCTCGCGGTGTACGCGCGGGGCGCGCGCTCCTGGCGGGAGGAGGAGGTCGAGGCGCTCGCGGCGCTCGCGGGGAACGTGTCGGCCTTCCTCTCGAACGCCGAGCTCTACCAGCGCGTCGTGCTCGAGCGCGAGCGGAGCATGGCGATCCTCGGAAACGTCGCCGACGGGATCGTCGCCGTCGACCGCGACGGCTGCGTCGTCCTCTGGAACGCCGCCGCCGAGGAGATCACGAGCGTGCCCGCCTCCGAGGCCACCGGCCGCTCGCCCGCGGACGTCCTCCAGCGAAGCCTCGACCCGGACGAGACGTCTGCCGAGGGACGAGGCCTGATCCAGATCCGGCGCGGGGAGGAGGAGGTTTGGCTCTCGGTCAGCGAGGCCGTGATGCTTGACCCGTCCGGTGCCGTGGCCGGGCGCATCTACGCCTTCCGGGACGTGTCCGCCGACCGCCTGGTCGAGCAGCTGAAGTCGGGGTTCGTGTCCACCGTCTCCCACGAGCTGCGGGCGCCCCTCACGTCGATCTACGGCTTCGCCGAGACCCTGCTGCGGGAGGACGTGGCGTTCGGGGACGAGGAGCGGCGGACCTTCCTCGGCTACATCGCGACGGAGGCGCAGCGGCTCACCGGGATCGTCGACGCGCTGCTGAGCGTCGCGCGCCTCGAGGCGGGCGACCTCCAGGTCCAGCTCTCGCCGACCGACCTCCGGGAGGTTGTCTCGGACGTCGTGGAGACGGCGGAGCGTGAGCTGGCGAACGGCCGCCGTTTCGTCGTCGAGGTGCCCGAGGAGCCGCTCGCGGCGTCAGCGGACCGGGAGAAGGTCCGCCAGATCCTGACGAACCTCGTCGACAACGCGGTCAAGTTCTCGCCTCGCGGCGGCACGGTGACGGTCGCGGCCCGCAAGACGCACGACGCCGTCCAGGTCCGCGTCGTGGACGAGGGCTCGGGCGTGCCGCAGAGCGAGCAGGAACGGATCTTCCGGAAGTTCTACCGAGCGGAGGCGGTCACGCCCGCCGCCGGCGGGACCGGGCTCGGGCTGTTCATCGCCCGCGGGCTCGCCAGCGCGATGGGCGGCCGAGTCTGGGTGGACTCGGACACCGGCCAAGGCGGCTGCTTCGTGTTCGAGCTCCCGGTTCCGGCGACTGAGGGTGCGGAAAGTCGGGTATAGAGACGGGATGGACGCATCCGGAAAGACGCGCGTCCTCGTCGTCGACGACGAAGCGCCGATCCGCCTGCTCTGCCGCGTGAACCTGGAGGCGGAGGGCATGATCGTGCTCGAGGCGGCGGACGGCGTCGCCGGTGTCGAGGCGGCGCGAACGGAGCGCCCGGACGTGATCCTCCTCGACGTGATGATGCCGGGGATGGACGGCTGGCAGGTCGCCGAGAGCCTCGTGGACGACGAGGCGACGAACCATATCCCGCTGATCTTCCTGACCGCGCGTGCCGAGCTCCGGGACCGTGCGAAGGGGCTCGAGCTCGGGGGCGTCGACTACATCACGAAGCCTTTCAACCCGGTCGAGCTCGCCTCGGTCGTCGAGAAGCTGCTCGACCGCGTCAGGCGCGGCGAGCGCGACGAACTGCGGCGAGAGAAAATCGCCGAGTTGCGGACGCTCCTGGTCGAGTAGGGACTACCCGGCGAAGTCGGCGGTGGCCACACTCGCGCCACCGAACCCGGAGAACGTGCCGTTCGCGACTCCGACGCCGACGTAGCGGAACCCGCGGTGCAACATCGTTGCGCGGTGCGGCGGGCTCGCGAGCCACATGCGGACGATCGCGGCGGCCGTTCCGTCGGTTCCGACTCCCCACGCGATCGTCTCCCCCAGCGTGCGGCCACGGGCGCCGTTGCGGCGGAGCCGCCGGTACCAGTCCCCGTGGGTGAAGTTGCCCGTTCGCATCATCGCGTTCGAGTGCGACCGGGCAGCGCGCCGAAGCGGAGCGGCGATGCGTAGGGGTCGCCGCCCGTGCCTCGCGCGTGCGCGGTTGATCGCGTTGAGGAGGCTCTGCTCCTGCCCCGTCAACTGCGCCCGGCTCACGAGGTCGGACGACATGGCTCCCGGCGCGAACGCCAAAAGCACTATCCCCCCGACGACCAGGGCGAGAAGTGTGCGGCTTCCCACCACTCGGCGCGGCAGTTTGCCAGATGTTGGGGACGGAGCATCCCCCTTTTGGGGGAATTCCGGTTTGTAAACCCCGTCTTTCCGCTCTTTGCGTAGGAATCTTTATTTGCAAGTGCAAAATCATCGCGCGGTTTGCGCGAGCGCGATGCCGCTGAGAACGACCGCGGCGCCGACCAGCTGCACCGGATCCAGCTCTTCTCCCAGCCACGCATAAGCGATCGCGGTCGCGGCGACGGGCTCGAACATCGCGAGGATCCCCGCCCGCGTGGGCCGCACGTGCCGGAGCGCCGCCACCAGCAGCCCGAAGGGAACGATCGTGCCGAGGACGACCATCCAGCCCATGAGCAGCCAGACCGGGAGCTCGATCGACTCCAGGCGCCCGAGCAGCGAGACGCTGTCGTCGAGGAGGTGCCACGGGAAGCTCGTCCACGGCTGCACGACGGCCCAGAACAGCGCGGCGAACAGGAAGCCGTACGTCAGGAGCGAACTCGTCGACCGCCGCTGCAGGCCGCGGTCCGCCATGAGGATGTAGAGCGCGAAGGTCACGGCGGCGCCCAGCGACGCGAGCAGCCCGATGGTGTCGAGCTCGAGGCCGTTCCAGAGCTGCAGGAGGAGCGAGAGGCCGAGGATCGACAGGGCGAGCGCGACCCAGATCCGCCGACGGACGGGCTCGTGGAGGACGTACCGGGCGTAGAGCGCGACGAGCACGGGCGCGACGTACTGGATCAGGAGCGCGACCGCGATCTCGAGCCGCTCGATCGCGACGAAGTAGAACCAGGCGACGAGCGCGAGCCCGCAGACGCCGAAGACCACGAGGAAGGGGAGCTCGCGCCGGCTTGTCCGGAGGCTCGACCGACGCCACACGAGCAGCGTCCCGAAGAGGAGCAGGAAGGCGCCGGTCGAGCGCACCTGGGTCAGGCGCTCGGCCGTCACCCCGCCCGACTGGAGGATGACCTTCGAGACGGTGCCGTTGAGCGCCCAGAGCGTCGCCGCCGTGAGCACCATCGCGTACCCCAGCGCGGGCCGGCGGGTCACGGCGGCGAGCCTAACGACGAAGCCGCACGGCGAGACGCGCGGGCGCCCGCTCTACACTGCGAAGGCCGGGACGTGGCGCAGTCTGGTAGCGCGCCCGCTTTGGGAGCGGGAGGCCGCCGGTTCGAATCCGGCCGTCCCGACTAGTCGCGCTGTTCCCAGAAGACCACGACGAAGTACGGCAGCCCGCCGCTTCGTGTGGCGCCGACCCGGAAGTCGCAGGCGACCGAGCTCCCGTCCTTCCGCCGCAGCTCGGCGGTGCCGGACTGCAGATCGCCGCTCGTCATCGCCGCCAGCTGCTCCGGCACCCTCGCCGAGTCGAGCGCGAGCGTCTGGGCTCCGCCCTCCAGGAGCTCGTCCCGCGTGTAGCCCAGGAGCGAGCAGGCGAGCCGGTTGGCGGCGAGGTAGCAGCCTTCCTCGTCGAGGACGATCGCGCCGACGGGCGCATGCTCGAGCGCCTCGCCGAGGAGCGTCTCCTGGACGAGGTCCTGCGGGTCGGGCGCGAGCTGGCGGGTCGCCATGCCAGACACGCTCGCAGCGACGGCTGTGGATTGCAATAGGCCGACCGGCCTATTTCGCGTCGGGCGCGGAGGCCGTCCGCTCCTCGTCGGCGAGGAAGCGGAAGAAGTAGACGGCGAACGCCGCGAAGAAGACGATCGACTGCTCGACCGCCATCGTCACGCCGGCGATCTGCTGGTCGGCCTGGGCGCCGAGGCCCCAGAGTCCGCCGCCCTCGACGTAGTAGTCGTAGGCGGGCTCCGGCGCGAGCGCGAGCAGGAGCCCGACCGGGCTTGCGAGCAGGAAGGCGAGGAAGAGGTACAGCGCCCTTGCCGCGTTCGACAGCCGTTGCGGCGCATCCTGGAGCACCGGCCACCACAGGAGCGACCCGGCCACGAGGTAGCAGGCGTGCTCGAGATGAAGGAGCGTCGCCGGGTGCTCGAGCGCCGTGTCGTACGCGGGAGGCAGGTGCCAGGCGAAGTAGGTCAGCAGCCAGAGGCCGAGCGCGACCGGCGGCCGCGTCAGCTGCCGGACCGCCGGGAGCGCCGCGATGCGGTCGGCGAGCGATGGCGGGACGGCGAGGACGAGGAGGGCCGGCGCCCACTCGGCGAGGATCACGTTCTGCAGGAGGTGCATCGAGAGCAGGTGGTAGCTCAGAGCCTCGAGCGGGGTCACGGCGGTCACGAGCAGGAGCAGGCAGCCGGCCGCGAACGCCGCGATCCGCCAGGGCTCCGTCCGCCGGCCGCGGACGGCCAGCGCGTAGGCGACCGCGAGGGCGACGACCGCGAACGTGGCCTCGGGGTGGACGGTCCAGGAGTAGGGGTCGGGCCGGGAGATCGGGCGCTACGCTAGTCCCAGCGCGCGGGCGTAGCTCAATGGTAGAGCCCTAGCCTTCCAAGCTAGTTACGCGGGTTCGATTCCCGCCGCCCGCTTCACTCAGTCGGCGAGCTCGACGCGCTCGATCGAGATCGGCGTCCGCGGCCGGTCGTTCTCGTCGCGGTCGGTGTCGGAGATCCGGTCGACGACGTCCATCCCCGACGTCACGCGCCCGAAGACCGTGTGCTTGCCGTCCAGCCACGGCGTCTCCTCCGCCGTCACGATGAAGAACTGCGAACCGTTCGTGTTCGGCCCCGCGTTCGCCATCGCGAGCGCGCCGCGGACGACGCGGTGCTGGTTGAACTCGTCCTCGAACTGGTAGCCGGGGCCGCCCATGCCGGTTCCGGTCGGGTCGCCTCCCTGGATCATGAAGTCGGGGATGACGCGATGGAAGACGACGCCGTCGTAGAAGCCGTCGCGGGCGAGCTTCTCGAAGTTCTCGACCGTCCTCGGGGCGTCGTCGGGATAGAGCTCGAGCTCGATCGCGCCTTCCGTCGTGTGGAGCGTAGCCCGGCTCACGGGATCGTGTCCGCGAGCGGCTCGAGGGCGCCCGCCGTCGGCTGGAGCTCCCCGGACTCGAGCTTCGCCGTCACCTGGCGGACGAGTGCGCGGGCCTCGCTCTCGTGCTCCGGGGCGAGCACCGTGTTGACAGACGCGGCGACCTCGCCGTCCTCGAGTAGCTCGATCGTCACCGTGTCGAGCTCGCGCCTGGGGATGTAGGGGTCGTCCGGAACCCCGACCCGAACGAGGAGGACCCGGCCGTCCGGGAGCGAGGCCTCCTGCTCGATCGGGGTGCCGCGCAGGCTCATGCGCCGACATTTCACCATGCCGAGCGGCAGCGAAACGTCCGACCGGCCCGCGATCCTTGCGGCGTGCCGGCGGAAGAGCGGATCATCCGCGTCCGCCCGACGACGGTCCTCGCCGTCCTCGGGCTCACCTTCGCCTTCCTCCTGCTCCTCTACGTCACCTGGATCTCGCGCCAGGTCCTCACCTGGGTCCTCGTCGCCGTCTTCCTGACGCTCGCGCTGAATCCCGCCGTCGAGGGCCTGCAGCGCCGCGGCCTCCGGCGCCGGGGGGCTGCGACGGCCGTGACGTTCCTCCTGGCGATCGGCGTGATCGTCGCCGGCGGCTCGCTGTTCGTCCCGACGCTCGTCCGCGAGGTCTCCGATTTCGTCGCGGCGGTCCCGGACTACGTCGACGACGTCCAGCGAGGACGGGGGCCGCTCGGCGACCTCGCCCAGCGCTACGACCTGGAGGAGCGCGTCCGGCAGGCGATCGAGCAGGGCGGGACCTCCGGCGTCCTCGGGCTCTCCGGGACCGCGATCGCCGTGACCCAGAGCGTGCTCACGTTCATCGTCGCCGTGGTGACGATCGCGTTCCTGACCTTCTTCATGCTCCTCGAGGGCCCGCACTGGATGGAGCGGTTCTACGCGCTCCTGCCGGAGGAGTCGCAGCCCAAGTGGCGGGCGATCGGCACCGAGATCTACCGGACGGTCGGCGGCTACGTGACCGGCAACCTGTTCATCAGCGTGATCGCCGGCGTCGCGACGACGATCATGCTGCTGATCCTCGACGTGCCGTACGCGGTCGCCCTCGGACTCCTCGTCGCGATCCTCGACCTGATCCCGCTCGCCGGCGCCACGCTTGCCGCGATCATCGTCAGCGCCGTCGCGTTCCTGACGTCGATCCCTGCGGGGATCATCATCCTGATCTTCTTCATCGTCTACCAGCAGGTCGAGAATCACGTCCTCCAGCCGGTGGTGTACAGCCGGACCGTCCAGCTGTCGCCGCTCGCGATCCTGATCTCGGTGCTGGTCGGGGCGAAGATCGCCGGCGTGCTGGGCGCCCTGGCGGCGATCCCGGTGGCGGGGACGATCCAGGTGCTCCTTCTCGCCTGGCTCCGCGGCCGGCGCGAGCGCGGCTCGGAGGAACCGGCGCCCGTTTAGGGCTTTCAACCGACAATATCCCCCGGATGGGGGAGGTTCGCCCGCGGGATCCAGGCCGATCTCGAAGGCATGTGGAGGGGTGTCGCCCTGCTCCTTGCTGCCGTTGCGCTCGGATCGGCGTTCGCCGTCGGCCGCGGTGACGCAGCGGTGCCCCAGCGGGTGGAGGCCCTTGTCCACGCGCGGCTCGCGAACACGCTGACGAACGCGCGGCCGGCACGCACGCACGCGCCCCGCTCGACCCGCGGTCGCTCGGCGATGCAGGCGCTCGAATCCGCGGTCGTCGACCGCATGAACGCGGTGCGGGGCGCGCACGGCCTCCGTCCGCTCCGGCTCAACCGCCGGCTCCGCGCCGCCGCCGTCTTCCACTCCAGGGACATGGGCCGCCGCGGCTACTTCGAGCACGAGTCGATCAGCGGCACGCCGTTCTGGCGCCGGATCGAGCGCTTCTATCCGTCCCGGGGCTTCAACGCCTGGACGGTCGGCGAGAACCTGCTCTGGGGCAGCGACACCTACGGCGCCGCGTTCGCCCTCCGCGAGTGGATGAACAGCCCGCCGCACCGCGAGAACATCCTCTCGCGGAGCTGGCGCGAGGTCGGGATCGGCGCGGCCTTCTTCCCCAGCGCGCCGGGTGAGTACGGCGGTCGGCCCGTCACCATCGTCACGGCCGACTTCGGCTCCCGCCGCTAGCTGGCGCGGCGCTTCGCCGGTTTGCCCTCCGGCGAACCGGGAAGGGCAGAGCCATGGACACATGGATCATCGTCGTGATCGTCGTTGCGGTCATCGTGGTGCTCGCCCTGCTTCTCTTCGCCCGTCGCGCGCGTGAGGGCAAGCTGGAGGATCGCCGGGCCGAGGCGCACGAGCTGCGCCGAGGCGCGGACGAGCAGGCACGGGAGGCCCAGGAGCGCGAGGCGGAGGCGCAGGAGCAGGCCGACCGGGCGCGCCGTGAGCGCGAGGCCGCCGAAGCGCGGATGAGCCGCGCGGACGAGCTCGACCCCGACGTCGACAGGTAACGGAGCCTCACGCCGGCGGCTCCTCCTGGCGCCCCTCCCGCAGGAGCGCACGCAAGTCGGCGACCGGGCCGAGGTGCTGGAGCTTGTCGGGGTTGATCACCGAGCGCACCGTCTGGACGACGCCGTCGACGATGTCGAGCGACCAGACGTTCACCAGCCGTCCCTCGGCGTCGAGGAAGGCCGCGCCGGGCTGCCCGTTCACCCGGAGCGGCCGAACGGTGATGCCGTACTCGGGTAGCTGCCGCCCGAGCCCCGCGAGCAGGCTGGCGACACGTTCGACGCCGACGATCGGCGCCGCCCACTGGGGCGCCTTCCCGCCTCCGTCGCCGTAGACGACGACGTCGCCGGCGAGCAGCTCGACGAGACCGTCGACCTCGCCCTCGGTCACCGCGGCGAGGAAGCGGGCGGCGAGCTCGTCCCGTTTCTGCCGCGAGGCGTCGAACCGAGGCTTCTCGGACTCGATGTGGCGCCGGGCGCGCAGGGCGAGCTGACGGCAGTTCGCCTCGCTCTTGCCGACGATCCCGCCGACCTCGTCGTAGCCGTAGCCGAAGACGTCGTGCAGCAGGAAGACCGCGCGCTCGACGGGGCTCAACCGCTCGAGGAGCAGCAGGAAAGCCATCGACAGCGAATCGGCCTCCTCCGTCCGGGCCGCCGGATCGTCGTCGTCCGTGACCAGCGGCTCGGGGAGCCACTCGCCCACGTACGTCTCACGGCGTGCCCGGGCGGAGCGCAGCTGGTCGATCGCCAGCCGCGTCACGACCGTCGACAGGTACGCCTTCGGCGACTCGATCTCCGCATCCTCCGCAAGCGCGCGCTGGTAGCGGAGGAAGGCCTCCTGCACGACGTCTTCGGCCTCGCTCACGCTCGCGAGCATCCGGTAGGCGATCGAGAACATCAGCGGGCGAAGACCGGCGTCCGCCTCGATCCGCAGACGGGTCTCGTCACGCCGCGGCACGGGCACCGGAAGGCGGCGCGGCGGCAGGTTCGGTCAGGCCGTCGCGGAAGCCCTCGCGCCAGCTCGACCAGCGAGGCTGCCAGCCCAGCTCCCGCTTCGCCTTCGCATTCGACGCTCCGCGGGACTCGGTCATCACGCGGACACCGACCTCGCCGGCGGCGAGGCGGCCGAGCCAGGCGGGGACTCGCATCGGCGGCTTCGCACCGACGACCTCGGCCAGGTACGGGAAGATGTCCGACGCCTTGGCGGGCTCGTCGTCGACGACGTTGTAGACGCCGCGCCTGCCGCGCTCGAGCGCGGCGACAGTCGCGGCGGCGGCGTCGTCCAGATGGATCCAGGACCAGACGCCCTCTCCGCTCCCGACGATCGGCATCCGCCGCCTGCGGACGAGCTCGACGAGCGACGCCGACGCACCCGGTCCGTAGAAGCTGCCGTAGCGCAGCACGATCCCCTCGAGCGGCGCCTCGAGCACCGCCTTCTCGAGGAAGCGGATCGCCGCCAGGGATTCGGTCTGCGCCGCCGCCGGCTCCGGGTCGAAGGGGTCGTCCTCCGTCTTCACCGGGCCACCCTCCCGGATGTTCGTCCAGCCGGTGTAGCTCTGGGCGACGAACCGCTGGACGCCTGCCGCTCCGGCCGCCGCGAGGAGGTGCTCGGTTCCTGTCGTCCGCAGCTCGTTCGTGCGGGCGAACCAGCGGTCGAAGTGCTTGAGATCCCACGTGCCGGCGAGCGCCGTCATCTGATGGATGATCGCGTCCGGCTCGGCACGGGCGACCGCCTCGCCGACGGCGACTGCGTCCAGCCCGTCGAGAACGACCGCCTCCGCGCCGAGCGCCCGTAGGTCGCCGAGCTTGTCCCGGCTCCGCGTCGTCGCCGTGACCTGATGGCCGCGGGCGAGGAGCTGGGGCAGCAGACGGCCGCCGATCGCTCCGGTTCCTCCGGCGAGAAAGACTCGCATCGTGGTGCCCCCTTCCACTCGTTCCATGACCGTTCGCCCTCTGAGACGAGGCAGCGGGCGACGCTGTGACATTGCGAGCTAGACGGGGACTGCCTGCCTGTTGGCTCTCGGCCGGGGTGGGGACAGGCCGGTCGCAGCCCGGTGGAGCTGGCGGACCTCGGAAAGCGTCAGGCCCGGCACGTCGGAGTGGCAACGGCCGTCGGCCGTCCAAAGCGTTCTGCCCTCGACCCGGGCCGTGAGCAGGACGGCGCCGGCCCGGGGGGCGAGCTCGATCTCGTGCGGCCCGTCCGCCCGGTTGTTCCAGTGGGCGACAACGCGTGAGCGCGGCTTCCCGGGTGGCCGGGACCGGGCGGCCATCCCGTAGGACGTCAGGGTCAGGACCGTCGATCCCGGCTCGTCCGCGAGGATGCTCGCGTATCTGCTGGACCACCTCGAGCTGAGTTGCGGCCCGTCGAGCAGGACGGCGACCACGAGGCTCGGGCCGATCCGCCGCACCACGTCCGCCACCTCGTCGAGGCGGGCGAGGTCCTCGCAGACCAGAGGGGCGGACGTCAGACCCCGGCCGACGTCGACGACGTGCAGGGTCCGCTCGCGGACGTCGATCGCCTCCCACCACAGCTTCCCGGGATTCAGCGAGCGCGTCAGGTGGTACTGGCGGATCTGCCCCTCGTCGAGACACCAGCGGTGGTGCTTGTCCTGCTCGTACCGCTCCCAGCCTGCGGACGTTCGGACGCCGAAGTGGAGGTAGTTGCGGCCGAGGGAGCCCGCGGTCGGCGGCTGCCGCACGCCCGCGATGAGGAGGCTCGCCCCGCACTCGTCGAGCGTCCGCTCGAGCTGCGCGGCCTCGTGCGGGGTGACCGCGTCCTCCGGGAGGATCACAGCGTCCACGCGTCCCGCCTGGTCGACCGCAGCCTGCAGGAGGGAGCCGAGCAAGGCGTGGTCGACCGGCCGCTCGGGCGCGAACTCGAAGAAGCCGAAGAGGTCGGCGTCCATGTTCTCGAGCGGGATCGGCGACACCGGGCGGAAGTCGCCCGCCGCGACCGACAGCGGCCACGGCACGAGGACGATGTTGTAGTCGCGACGAGTGGCGGAGGTCTCCGGCTCGACGCTCCTCCACCGGATGTCGACCGACTCGTATGAGAGGGCCAGGTACCGGGAGAGCGAGCTGATCGTGATCCCGTACGCGCAGAGGTTGGTCTTCGGGACGATGCGGGCTCGCGCCGGCGTGAGCCGGGAGAGCGAGCCGTGGTCTTGAAGGCGCCGCCAGGCGAGGGCCTCGAACGAGCGGCCTGACTCCCGTCTCGGCGGGGTGCCGATGTCGGCGCAGGCTTCGTCCGCGGCCGCGTGGAGCGTGAGCAGCGCCTCCACGAGCTCCCACGCGTCGCCGGTTCGGACGCTCTCGAGCGGGGTCTCCCGGCGGCGGGTGACGGTGTCCCAGCAATCGCGGACGAGCGCCGGCGGCTCCTGCCCGGCTGCGCCGACGGCCTCCGTCCACGCTCGTCCGGCCGTGCGGACGCCGGCGTTCCAGTTCGGCAGGGGCGGCCAGCATCGTCCTGCGGGCGGAGCGATGACGAAGCGGTAGCTCTCGGTGTGGTCGAGGACCAGGTTCGCGAGAGCGAACACGTCGGGCGGCCACCGGACGAGCTCGTCCCACTCCGGGGCCGGACCGAACGCGCCGAAGTACGACGCGACCGTGCGTTCGGCCGCAGGCGATCCGTGCCGCGAAGTATCCGCGGCAGGCGCTGGATCGGACCGCGCTGAACTCGCGTGCACGGCTGCACCGTGCCGCCGCCGGCGCTCGGCCGCATCCGGGTTCTCGCGCCCGGTGCCTTCGGCGAACTACCGAGCGATCGAGGCTCCGGCGAACGCGCCCGGGAGGATTCGAACCTCCGACCCGCGGATTAGAAGCCCGCTAGTCGGTGCGTGTAAACCCGCTCGGTAGAGCCGTTTCTCGGCACGCGCTCCGTACTTAGCCCCTGCCTAGCCCCTGAGCGAGCGTGAATCGTCCGACCGCGAGCCTACGCTGGCCGAGCACTTGACCTTCTCCGAGAGGTAGCAACATGTCTGACAGCAAGAAGCGGGTCCAGCCCGACAACCAGCAACTCCAGCGCGGAATCGGTACCGACCTCGCAGTAGCAGCCATCAACAGCGCGACGGAGTTCACGACAGGCGTTGCGACGGGTGTTGTGACCGCCAAGGTGGTCGACAAGCTCACATCCAAGCCCAAGACCGACCCACCGACAAAGGAGTAGCCGCCCGGCCAGACTGCGGCGCATGAGGAGACCTCGCATCTACGGGGCGAGGCGAAGTGCCGTTAGGTGGCCGCTGCTTCTGCGTCGCGCCCTTCTACAGCCCTGAGGTCGCGCATCACCGCGATAGCGATGTCTGCGTTGCGCTCCTTCAACCGGCGAGGCAGCTTGAACCCCTCGATGAGCCACCAGATGCCGAGCGTGATGCCGAACGCGAGGAAGTACAGAACGTTTAACCCCCAACGGCCATAGAGATAGACGAAGTGCCAGCCGATGAACCACGTGACCCACGCCCATCCCTTTGAGCGGCGGCGGCGGTCGTATTCCTCGAAGAACGCTAACCGCTGCTCGTCCGGGAGACGGTCGAGCTCTGCACTGACCATCGCGGGAAACCAAGGTTGAGGAGATCGTGCACACGGCCTACGCGCTAGCCACCGGGCGACGGATCGCAGACGTGCAGGCCGAGTGGTCAAGTGGGCGCGCCACCAACTGACAGCTCGGTGTTGACAATTTCGGACTACGAGTTATCGTCTCGCCCGCCGTCAATTCAGGAAGGGGGTCCTATGCTCGTCAAGAGCCTCAGGCATCTGCAGCAACATTTCGTCGCTTACGTCGCGCTCTTCGTCGCCCTCGGCGGAACGTCGTTTGCGGCGGCGAACGCGCTCGTGCCAAGAAACAGCGTCGGCACAGCGCAAGTCATCAACGGCTCGCTGCTAAAGAAGGACTTCAAGGCTGGACAGCTTCCGCGAGGCGCCCGAGGACCCGTCGGCGCACGCGGGCCCGCCGGTCTCACCGGACCAGCAGGAGCTCCAGGGCCAGCCGGGCCGGCAGGTGCGGCCGGAGCTCAGGGTCCCCCGGGGCCGGTCTCGCTCACCTACGCCTCCTCCGCTGTGACTCCGCTCCCGGCCAACGGCCAGGCGACCGCGGCAGCGGTATGCCCGGCGGGAATGGTCGTGACGGGCGGCGGCGCCTTCACTCCGTCGACCGACGTGGACGTGAGCATCAACAGCTCCGACTGGGATGCAACGGGGACGGTGCCGGACGTTTGGTTCGTCAGCATGAACAATGCTGATTCGACTACCGCGACGACCTTCGTCGTCGATGCGATCTGCACTACGCCGACCAGCGTCAACCTGGCGGCCTTGAAGGCGGCTGTCCGCGCCCGACGGGCGGCGAACAAGTAGCGACCGACTGGCGGCGGGCCTCCGATGAGGCCCGCCGCCGCATCCACGTACACCGGCGCGACGCCGCAAACCGCCGTTACGGGCAATCTGCTGCCGCCCTAGGGGCAAGTGCCCACGCACAGGCAAGCCTCACGTTGGCGCCATCGTCCGCTGTAGCTGCGGCGCGGTCCGGCCCTACGGGTGGCCGCTGCCCAAGCAGGACAGCAGCTAGCCCCGTAACCCAACATGGGCGTCTGCCGCTTCGGCTATCCCTCGGCTCGGCGGCAGATGCCCGCCGCCATCGTAGGCTGTCGCCTGCATGGGCGAGCCGTCCGAACGTGGGTTAGCCGCTGGCCGGGACCTGTAGACGGCCTACGGGCGCTTGGCGCTGCCATGTAACTAACAAGCGGTAAAACCGGTCCATGTAACTAATAGAGGGCGGCGAACCATCCACGTAACTAATAGAGGGCGGCGAAGTCGCATTTGGCCCAGCCCCTGCTTCGCCCCTGCGGATAGGGGCTGAAACGGTTTTTGGGGGTTTCGACCGGTCTAGAGCGGTCGTCTAGGTGCAGGTCTTCAAATCGGCCGATTTGCGGGGAATTTTGCGTGAAACGGCTCCGCTACATGGGACGCGCCCGGGAGGATTCGAACCTCCGACCCGCGGATTAGAAGTCCGCTGCTCTTCCACTGAGCTACGGGCGCCCGCATACAAAGGGTAGCGCCGCACGTTTTCGGGTACGTCCCCCGCCGGAATCCGACAAGGGGGAAACGATGGCCGAGCTGAACGGCAAGAGGATCGCGTTCCTGGCGACCGACATGGTCGAGCAGGTGGAATTGACGGAGCCGTGGAAGGCGGTCGAGCAGGCCGGCGGCCAGCCCGAGCTCGTCTCGCTCGAGGACGGCGAGATCCAGGGGTTCAACCACTACGACAAGGCGGACACGTTCGAGGTCGACCACGTCGTCGGCGACGTGACGGCCGACCGGTACGACGGGCTCGTGCTGCCGGGCGGCGTCGGCAACCCGGACACGCTGCGCACGAACGAGGATGCGGTGCGCTTCGCGCGCTCGCTCGTCGAGGCCGGCAAGCCGGTCGCGGTGATCTGCCACGGGCCGTGGACGCTCGTCGAGGCGGACGTCGTCCAGGACAGGACGCTGACGTCGTACCCGAGCGTCCGCACGGACATCCGGAACGCCGGCGGGAACTGGGTCGACGAGGAGGTCGTCGTCGACGACAACCTCGTCTCGAGTCGGAACCCGGGCGACCTGCCCGCATTCACCGCCAAGCTCGTCGAGGTCTTCGCGAAGGCGCCGGTTCGCGCGTAGTGCCGAAGGCGGCGCTGCTCGACGTCGATGGAACGCTCGTCGACACGAACTACCACCACGCGCTCGCGTGGTGGCGCGCGTTCCGCCGGCACGACGTCACGCTGCCGGTCTGGCGGATCCACCGGCATGTGGGCATGGGCGGGGACCAGCTGGTCCCCGCCCTCGTGCCCGGCTTCGACGACGAGCGGCATGCGGCGATCGAAGAGGCGCGAGGCGAGGAGTACGCGCGGCTGCTCCCCGAGGTCCAGCCGCTCGAGGGCGCGCACGAGCTGATTGCCGGCCTGAAGGAGCGAGGCCATAAGGTCGTCCTCGCGAGTTCGGCTCCGCAGGGCGAGCTCGACCACTACCTCGAGCTGCTCGACGCCCGCGGGCTCGCCGACGCCTGGACGACGAAGGACGACGTCGAGGCGACGAAGCCGGCACCCGACCTCGTCGTCGCCGCGCTCGAGAAGGCGGGGGGCAGCGCGGCGGTGATGATCGGCGACACGCCGTGGGACATCGAGGCGGCCCGCCACGCCGGCGTACCGACGATCTGCGTGATCACCGGCGGATACTCCGAGCAGGAGCTGGGCGAGGCCGGCGCGGCCGGCGTCTTCGACAGCGTCGACGAGCTGCGCCGGAACCTCGACAGGACGCCGCTATCCTTGTCCTAGCGCGGTGGCGGTAGCTCAGTTGGTAGAGCCCCGGGTTGTGGTCCCGGTGGTCGGGGGTTCGAGTCCCCTCCGCCACCCCTCTCGCTGGGTCTCTCGCTGAAGATTCTCGCCTCGCGGAGGTTCCCGGGGCCCGCCTGGGACGAGCTCGCCGACGTCGAATACGGCGGCTTCGGGACGCGGCGCGACGACGTGGAGGCGCTCGCGGTCGTGGCGCAGCGCGTCGACGACGCGACGCTCGACCGGTTCCCGAACCTGCGACTCGTCGCGAACTACGGGGCGGGGTACGACCTCGTCGACGTGGGCGCGTGCCGTGCGCGCGGCATCGCCGTCACCAACACGCCCGACGTGACGGCGCCGGCGACCGCCGATCTGACCTTCGGGCTGATCCTGGCCGTCCTCCGCCGGATCGCCGCGGGCGACCGCGTCGTGCGGAGCGGCGTCTGGAAGAGCGGCTGGGCGGACGAGCCGCTGAAGGGCGACGAGGTGACCGGTGCGACGCTCGGGATCGTCGGCCTCGGGCGGATCGGCCGGGCCGTCGCGCAGCGGGCGCGCGGCTTCGAGATGCGCGTCCTCCACACGCGCCGGACGCCGGACGGCGAGCCGGGGTACCGCCCGCTCGACGAGCTGCTCGCCGAGGTCCACGTCGTCTCGCTTCACGTGCCGCTTACGGACGAGACTCACGGCTTCATCGACGCCCGCCGCCTGGCGCTGATGCGCGACGGCGCCTGCCTCGTGAACACCTCGCGCGGCCCGGTCGTCGACGAGCGGGCGCTCGTTGACGAGCTCGTCTCGGGACGGCTGCAGGCCGGGCTGGACGTCTTCGCGAACGAGCCCGACGTGCCCCAGGAGCTGCACGGGCTCGACAACGTCGTCATGACGCCTCACCTCGGAACCGCTACGCAGGCGACGCGCAAGGCGATGACGCGCGTCCTCGTCGACAACCTCCTGGCCGTCGCGCGCGGGGAGCAACCCCCGAACGCCGTCTAGACCGCGGTCGAAGCATGCGGCAGGGAAGATCGCGAGATGCGACGGGGAAGATCGCGAGCCTGAGCAGGGTTCGTGATCGCGCGGATAGCGACCGCATCGCGGGGATGACCTAAGAAACGCCAGTCGACGCCGAACGGCGGCGCCGATTGCTCGTTATTCCGTCAGGACGGCGATGCAGCTTCCGAACGCGTCGAAGTCGCAGAGCTGGCCGCTGCCGCCGCCGTTGTTCAGGCCGTAGATGTACTTGATGAAGTGGCCGACGATGTTCCCCGCGTCTCCGTTAGGAACGGGATCGTCGCCGTTCCCTTCGCAGGGGTTCTTGAACCCCGAACCACTCGAGGTCCAGCCCGTCACGTAGAAGGTTCCGAGCTTGACGACCGGAACGACACCGCTGCCTGATCCGCTGAAGGACCCGAACGGCGTAATGAACACGTCGAGGACCCGGGGATCGCCCGGTGGAATGTTCGGAAACTGACTCCAGTTGTTCGGCGCCGTGCAGCTCGTGGGCTTCTCGTCGCCGAGAATCCGAATGTTGAGGCCGCGCGGCACCTGATTCGTCGCGCTCCCGGTCTGGATCGCCACACAGCTCCACGGTTGCGCCGTATTCCAGAGCTCGGACGGCGTCGCCGGGCAGGCCGTGCCCGCATTCGGCATATACGACGGCCGGCACCCATAGGCCAGCTCGTCGGCGAGGTTCGAGTAGTTCGGATCGCAGTCGAGCGACTGGTTGCGGCTTCCGCCGACGACGCGCAACGTCACGATCGGGTCGTTCACGTCTTTTGCGTTCTGGAGGTTCGGCGTAAGCCCGATCCTGACTACGAGCGGACGCGTCGTGCCCCGCTCGAGCGAGTTCGCGCCGGACAGGCCATTCTCCCAGACCTGCGCGAGCCTGATTGGCCCCGAGCGATCCTCCAACGCGCTAAACGTGCGGTGCACGACACCGAAGGTGCCGGTACACCGAGGCGAGCAGGCTGTCCCATTGATGGTTCCTGACCTGACCTCCCAAGCGAGGTTGACGGGCACGGGGCCCGTGGCGGGGCCGACGGGGAAGAAGTCGGCTCCTGTGGACTCCCACCGCCCGGTTGCGGCGCTGTACGTCAAGTTCCGCGTTCGGCCTGCGACTGTCGCGGTCACGGAGGCATTCAGGGTCGTCGGATCGGCGACGCCGAAGTCGACCTCCGCGCTCACACCGATGGTGCACATGCTCGTCGAGGACGTGAAGTACGCATCGGTACACGTCCCGGGGATGAGCGCGACGTTTCGCGCCAGCGGCGGGTTCGGTTGACTGCCGCTGCCCGCGTTTGACCAGCCTCGGATGTGGAGGATCCCGTTCGGCGAGCCCGCGTCGTAACAGTCGACGAGCGGCTCGCCGCATGTGATCGACGACTGGTTGCCGCTCAAGGTGATCCGAACGCCGATCTTCGACGACGAGATCGGGACGTTGACAGGCACGGCGGCGTTGTCCCAGATCGAGAGCCCACCGGCCGCACCTGTGTTCGTCAGCGGCGTCGTTGCGAGCACGGCGCCGGTTTCCTCGTCGACGAACGTCGCCTCGGCGCGGTTCGGGTCGACATCCGGGACGGCGATCGGAAGCGCACCCCCGCCCAGGTAGCTCATCGCCTGGATCTGCACGCGGGCGCGCGCGTTGATGGCGTCGACCGAGCTGAAGAGCCCGGGGATCCCGAAGAACAACGGGAGATTCGACTCCGTGATCTTGACGTCGACCATCTTCGCTTCGCACGGACTGCCGCCGTCGCTGTAGTCAGAGCCTCCGTTGTTCCAGTACTCGGTCGAGTTGATCAGCACGTGGACGTTCGCGGGGTCGGTTGGCGGCACCTGGGTGTTGTACGGAGCGGTGGCGCTCGAGTCGCCCGCGTACTTCCGGGCGGTCGCCTCGATGTTCGCGTTCGAGCACGGAATCGTGAAGACGCCGCCGCCCGCGAGCGCGCCGGCGTCCGCCTGCATCTGAAGGTGCCGCTTGTGGACGAACCAGTTGCCGACATCGACGACGAGCACGATGAACAGCAGGAGGACGGGCAACCAAAGCGTGAACATGACAAGCACACCGCCACGCTCGTCGCCGGCCGAGATCTCGCGCGGACGAGTCAGCATCAGCCCACCTCAACGCTCGTTCGGGAGCCGCGTTTCATCTACCTCACCCGAAGCCTCAGGCTGCCCGCCGAATAGCCGCTCTTCGTCGCCCGGAAGACGATCCACCCGCGCTTCACCGCGCGAAGGCGGAACCTCGCACTCCCGAGGCGGCTCGTCCGGGCCCTCGACGGCCGAATGCCGGCGCCCGAGACCTGGACCGTCGCGCCCGCGACGGGTCGCTTGCCTTCGCCCCGCACGATCACCGTGATCGTCTTCGTTCGCTTCCGCTTCGGCGTCCCTCTCGCGGCGAGCCGCAGTAGACGCACGACCCCGATCCGCTGTACCGGGCTCCAGTCGCCAGTGTTGCGCCCCTCATCGACGGCGGCGACGCGCCAGTAGACGGGGCCGCCGCTCGAGAACGCAGGATGCAGCAGTGACGGGGCGTGGTTCGTGTTGTCTGTTTGGACGTCCTCGATGAGCGTCGCGAAGTCGGCTCTCGTCGAAAGCTGAACGCGATAGCTCTTCGGCCCGGGCTTCGGCTCCCACAGCAGGAGTGGGTACTTCTTCGAGTCGTCTGAGCGGACGCCCGTGACTTCCGCGATCGTCCGGGTGAACGAGTGCGTTGGCGAGTACGGCCCCGCGACGGTGCCGAACGGCTGCCGCGGGAAGTTCGCGCGGACCTTCCACCGGAAGACGCCGGTGCCGTACATCACGATCGGCGTGATCGCCGCTGTGCGCATCCCGACGAGGTCGCGCTGCGTCCCATCGGGTAGGTCGACGTGGGCGTCGTAGGACAGCGCGCCCGGGATCGGGTCCCACGTCCAGGTCGGGATGTAGTCGCCGCTCGCCGGCAGCCCCGGTGTCACTCGTGGTGTCGCGAGCCGCTTCTGGAACGTCCCAGTCGTCGACCACGTGAGGCCGATCAGGTTCTCGTCATCCGCGCGGACTCGCCAGTGGAGTCGGGTGTCGGCCGGGTAGGTCGTGTTGCTCGTGTACGCCGTCGAATCTGTGACGACGTCCTCGAGCAAGGTGCCAAAGTTCTCGTCGCTCGACACCTGGAGCCGGTACCGCCGCGCGCCCTCGACCGAGGTCCACCGGAACGTCGGGTGCCCGAGGATGTCCTCGCCGCCCGCGGGCTGGATCCGATCCGGCGGCGTCGAACGCTTTTCGAACGTCTGCCGCGCGGCCTGGAGGGGGTTGCCGGTCGCCTCGCCGCCGTTCGCCTGGTACGCCGGGAGTACCACCCAGTAGTACGACGTCGTCTCGTCCGCATAACTCGTCGGCTTCAGCAGACTCCTCGGGGCGTAGGCGGGCGTCTGCGTGAACGCGTAGTCGACGATGTTCGTGAACTGACTGTCCTTCGCGACGATGACGAAGTAGCTCATCGCCCCGGGAAGCCAGGACGCGTTCGGGACCGTGAGGTGC
Source organism: Gaiellaceae bacterium (assembly GCA_035707105.1). Lineage (GTDB taxonomy): Bacteria > Actinomycetota > Thermoleophilia > Gaiellales > Gaiellaceae > JACDAN01. Next base: position 31,206 of record DASSUI010000083.1, read on the forward strand.
GTGAGCGGTCCCGAACCTGAGACTCCGCCGCTGATCAGCATCGACCCGGGGTACGGCGTCAGCCCGTTGAGCTGGCGCGCGAGATCTGTCAGGTCGTTGTCGGGATAGCTGAAGACCTCCGTCACGGGGACGAAGTTGGCCATGCCCGAGACGACCAGCTCGTCCCTCGCCGAGTCTCCGGAGCCGTCACGGATCTGGAGGGAGGTGATGGTCGACTGCGCGTAGACGGTGAACGCAGGCGACGTGCCCGTGTTCGCGAGCACGGCGCGACGCCGAGAGAGAGGACGCCACGTGAAGTACGGCGTCCTCGGCGTCGCCGGCTGGCTCTCCGGAGCGACGTAGTTGTCCGATCCGAGGTAGCCGGAGCTGCACGAGGGCGTGCAGGCGCTCCCGTTCGGGTATCCCATCCACTTGAACGACGCTGCCGGCGTGTCCGATCCGACGCCGTTCGCGATGTACGTGTAGTCGCCGTAGACCTCCTCGCTCTTCGCGTCGCGGTTGCTCCGCGCGCGAACACGCGCGCAGTAGCTTCGGTAGCGGCGGAGCGGCGGCGAATCGAATGCAACCGTCAGCGGATCTCCGAACGGGGGGACGAAGTTCCATTGAGTCCCAAGGGGAGTCCACGCGTTCGCCGTGGTTTCGACAGTCCAGTGACCCTCTCCGGGCGGCGCGGTCCAGTTGCAGTCGAAGGACCCCATCGGCGTCACCTCGACCTGGTAGCTCGCCGCCCCGGGCACGGGATCCCATGTGATGAGCGGCACGTACGTCTCGTACGGCGGCGTCGCGGGGTCGACGTCGCCGCCGGGATCGCTCTCGCTGTCGCGCATCCGGACGTTCTTGATGCTCGTGCCGTCGACTGGGCCTGGGGCTACCTTGTCGAAGTACTTGTAGAACGGCTCGCCCGGGCGATCTCCGCCTCCTCCGTAGCTCCAGTCTCCGGGATTGCCGTCGACGTCGTAGGCGCGGACGCGCCAGTAGAACCGGTTGTCCTTGAAGACGTTGGTCGGCGAGTACACGGTTCCGATGGTCGTGCCGGCGCAGCACACCTTCGAGCCCGGAGCGAAGTCCTGTGACGGGTTGATCTCGAGCTCGTACCGGGCGGCCCCCGGAACCGGATCCCATGAGAACTGCGGGTCGAAGAGCTCCGGCGCGGCGACGAGGTCGGTCACCCGCGGCGTCGTCCCCGAGTGCCACTTCCAGACGAACGATGCCACGGCAGACTGCGTGCCGGGATTCCCCTGCGCGTCGATCGGCGTTACGCCCCAGTAGTAGGCGCCCGGAGCGAGCGCTCCCGCACGTGTGAACGTTGTCGCGAACGTTTCGACCGGTTTCCCCCCGATGACGGTGCCAAGACCGGGGTCCGCAGCGATTGTCACGAGGTACCTCGCCGCCCGATCGACGGGGGACCATGTGAGCCTGAGCGGGGTCCCGGGATACATGACCGCGGCTCCGCCGATCGGCGAGATGAGGCGGGGAGCACCGAGCACCTTCGTGAACGAGCGCGGCGTGCTCCACGGCGAGACGTTGCCGTTGCCCGTGCTCGCCCGGACACGCCACCAGTACGTCCGGTCGGGCACGGACTTCTTCAGGGTCGCGCGTGTGTTCTTCGTGAAGAAGCGGTCCTGACCCGGACCGAGCACCGGAGCGTTCATGCCGCGGTCGGCTGCGATCTGGAACTCGTACTGAGTCGCGCCCCGGACGGGTGACCAGCCGAACCACGGCACTCCGTCGGTTCGCGCGCCGGCGGCCGGGGCGAGGAGCGTCGGGGTTGCGACGGACGACCTTGCGGCCGTCGCACCGACCGGCGATGCGATGAGTGCGGCCGCGAGCAACGCGCCGGCGGCCGCCGCGCCGGCGGTTGCGGCGCGACGGCGCCCACCAGCGCGCGGAACGAGGCGAGGCGTCCGGTCGGCGTAGGCCGTGTACTCGGGGAATGCCTCCGTGAGGGCCTGCTCCTCGAACCGCATCCGGACGGCCTGGGCCGCGGCGAACAGCGCTGCCAGCGCGACGTTCCGCGTCGTCAGCGAGGCGAGCACGAGTCCTCCGAAGCTCGCGAACTCGCCCAGGTAGACCGGATGACGGACGAGACGGTACGGTCCGCGCATAACCAGCCCGCGTGCCTCGGGAAGAATTCCGAAGCAGCGACCGAGCGCCAGGAACGCCACGAGGATCCAGGCGCCCGCCGCGAGCGCAATCAGGTCTCCGGTCACGACCAGGGCGACGGGTGCGGATGCCGGCGGCGCCTCGAGCATCGGCCCGGAGGCAAGCGCCGCAGCGCACGCGCCGATGGCGAGGGGGTCGCGCGAGCGGCGTCGCGACTCGCTTCGGATCAGGACACAAAAGCTGACCGCAAAGACGACCGCGGCCCTGAGGATGACGAAGCCGGCGACGCTGGCCGACCGGACGGACGGGTCGGCGACCGCGTCCCCGACGGCCTGGGCAGCCGCAACGGTGCTGATGCCTGCCAGGACGCCGAAGATCCCCGTGACAAAGAGCCTGCTCAACTCAGCCACCTCCGAAGGCCTTGAGGAACGCGAACACCGCCGGCCCGAGGATCACGAGGAACATGGCCGGGAAGATCAGGAAGACGAGCGGGAAGAGCAGCTTGATCGGCGCCTTCTGCGCGCGCTCTTCCGCCGCCTGTCGCCGACGCTTTCGCATGTCGACGGAGAGGTCGCGCATGATCTGACCGATCGAGACGCCGAGGGTCTCGCCTTGGAGCACCGATCGAACGAACGACCGCATCAACGGGCTGTCGCAGCGGTGAAGCAGGTTGCGCAGCGCTTCGTTCGTGGAGAGCCCCATGCTCTGCTCCTGGAGCGTCAGTCTCAGCTCGTCGCCGAGCGGGCCGCCGAAGCGCTCTGCCGCGAGCTGAAGCGACCCCGTGAAGCCGAGTCCTGCCTCGACGCTTACCACGAGCAGATCGATGAGGTTCGGAAGCTCGTAGTCGACCTTCTCCGACCGGTCCCGTCCGCGGCGCCGGACGATGCTCATCGGCGCGGTCCACCCCATCAGGAGGGCAAGGACGGTTCCGAGGAGCACGAGGAACGTCGGATAGCCGGCGGCCGAGGCGATCCAGAGCCAGAGCGCCGGGAGCACGATCGCCGAAAGGATTCGATAGCCGAGGAACTTCCGCGGCGGCAGGTTGTAGATTCCGGCGCCGACGAGCTCGCGCCGTAGCGACGCCTCCCGAAAGCCGCCGAAACGCTCGGCGAGGCCCCCGACGCTCGCCGCAACGCCGTCGATCGCGTTTCTCGCGACACTCCTCGGCGCGTCCTCCTGCGTGGGAGCGACGAACCCGTAGGAGGCGATGCGTCCGACGGCCTGCGAGGCGCGCAGTCGCGGCATGATGGTCGCGCGAGCCACGAGTACGACCGAGGCTCCGGCGAGGGAGAGACCGACGAGGAACAACAGCAGCACGGAGCCTCCTTAGACCTTGATGTTCACGATGCGTTTGATGACGAGTGAGCCCGCGACGAGCATCACGGCGGCGAGCATCAGGACAAGACGGCCCCCGGTGGTCGTGAAGAGGGGCTCGGTGTACTCCGGATTTATCACGGTGATCGCGAGCAGAAGCACGACGGGGAGGGCCGAGACGATCCACCGCGACATCCGGCCCTGCGTGGTCAGCGTCTGCACCATCCGCCTCAGCTCGAACCGCTCGCGGATCGTCTCCGTCACGCGCTCCAGGACTTCGGCCATGTCGCTTCCCGTGCGTCGCTGAAGCGCGGCCACGAGTGCCACCTGCTCCAGGTCTTCGTTGTCCATCCGCACGACGACCGTTCGGACGGCGTCCTCGAGGAGCACACCCAGCTGCTCGTCGGCGACGATCCGCCGGAACTCGCCGCGCGACGGCTCGTCGGCATCGTCGATCACCACCGAGAGCGCGCCGATGAAACTGTGACCCGCCCGGAGGGCCGACGCGAGGACCTGGAGATTGTCCGGCAGCTGCTCCGAGAACAGCTTCCGCCGCCGGGCGAGTTTGCGGTGGATCAGGGAGCGGGCGATCAGCGGCACTGCGAGCCCGAAGATCGCGAACACGGGTGACCCGCAGACGACCGCGAGCAGCAGCATCGTGAGGAGCGTCGCCGCAGCCGTCCAGAGGAAGATGCGGATTGCGGGCATCCGGATCTCCGCGAGCTCGAGGGTCTCCTTGAACCGCCCCCACCACTTCGTGGTCTCCAGTGACCGTTCGGCGCCGACGAGGACTCGGCTCGCGACCCGGGAATCGCCGGCTCCGCCGGCGTCTGCGCGAGGCGTTCGGATCGAGACGAACTCCGCCATCCTGGCCTGGAGCGTTCGGGGTCGGCGGCGGACCGCCGCATACAGCGCGAAGGCGATGAGCCCGGCGGCCGTCAGCGCGACCGCGAGCATCGTCAGAGGCGACTGCGCGATCTGCGTCGCGATCGAGTCACGGTACGGCCGTGACGGTGTGAGGCTGCGTCCCGGAGACGTGTAGCCGCTGACCGCGAGCCCCGGCTCACCCTTGATCCGGACGGCAACCCGCACCTTCTGGCTCGGCGAGGCCGTCGACGTGTACCGAAGGACGTACTCACGGGCGAGCTGCGCTCCGAGCTTCGCGTAGATCGCGGTCAGCGCCGTCGGCGAGCTCGCCTCGCGATACCGACCGCCGGTCTTCGTCGCCAGCGCGGAGAGCGTCGTCGCCCGGTAGTAGCGGGAGCGAAGGCCGACCGAGAAGATCCTTACGCGCGCTTCTCCTGCCCTGGCGATCACGGCGTCCGGGGACCCGAGGCTGCCGACCTCCTGGCCGTCCGAGAGCAGCACGATCGACCCCGGCGAGAGCTCTTCCCGCTCGATCATCGAGATCGCCTCGTCGATCGCTTCGTACATGCGCGTGTAGTAGGCGATCCTCGGCGTCCGGCTCAGAGCGTGGTCGATCTCGTCCGCCTCGCTCGTGAACGGCAGCACGGTCTCGGTGTGCGCGTTGTAGGCGAGGACTGCAAGCTGCTGAGACGGCATCCGCTGTGCCGCGAATGCGCGGGCGGCCGCCATCGCGTTCCTGATGGGCGCGCCGGCCATGCTCTCGCTTGCGTCGATCAGCAAGACGACCCCGGACGCTTCGCCGCCGGACGAACCTGCCGGCGCAAGCGAGAGCTCGGAGACGGGCTCGCCGTTCTCGAGCACCCGAACGTCGCCTGCGGTGAGCGACCGCTTTCCTGGCAGCGTGAGGACGAACGCCCGCTTCGGGAAGTCCGCCGCCCCTCCGACCTCGACGAGGCGAGGCTGGCCGCCAGCAGCCGCCGACGGAGCGAGCCAGGCGGCCGCGGCGACGGTCAGCGCCGCGAGCGCACGCTTTCGCCCCACTCTCACCTCGCAGCCGCCTGCGGGAAGTCGGATGTCTGCACGCCGGAGCTGAACAGGCTCACCGGAAGCGTGATCCCTCGCTTCTCGAACTTGTGCAGGAAGGTCGGCCTCAGCCCGGTCGGCCTCAGCGACCCGACGACGACCCGGTCGGCGGTCACGCGCTCGACCTTGAACTCGAAGATGTCCTGCAGCGTGATCACGTCGGACTCCATCCGCTGCACCTCGGTGATTGCAGTCACCCTGCGTGACCCGTCTTCGAGCCGCTCGAGATGGACGATCATCTCGAGGGCCGACGCGACCTGCCCCCGAATCGCGCGGACGGGCAGGTCGTACCCGGTCATCAGCACCATCGTCTCGATCCGGGCGAGCGCGTCACGCGGAGAGTTCGCGTGGATCGTGCTCAACGAGCCGTCGTGGCCCGTGTTCATCGCCTGGAGCATGTCGAGAGCCTCGGGCCCGCGAACCTCGCCGACGATGATCCGGTCCGGTCGCATACGGAGCGAGTTCCTGACCAGCGTCCGGATCGGGATCTCTCCCTCGCCCTCGATGTTCTTCGGCCGCGCCTCGAGTCGGAGCACGTGACGCTGGTTCAGGCGGAGCTCGGCGGCGTCCTCGATCGTCACGATCCGGTTCGAATCGGGAATCGCCGTCGACAGCGCGTTCAGCAGCGTCGTCTTTCCGGAACCGGTTCCGCCGGAGACGAGGATGTTCAGCTCCGCGACGACGCAGCGCTGGAGGAACTCGACCGTCTCCGTGCTCAGCGTCCCGAGCTTGATCATGTCGTCGAGCGTCAGGCGCTTCTTGCTGAACTTGCGGATCGTCACGATCGGCCCGCTCAGCGAGAGCGGAGGAATGACCGCGTTGACGCGGCTCCCGTCCGGTAGCCGGGCGTCCACGAGCGGCGAGGCCTCGTCGATCCGCCGGCCCACCTGCGCGACGATCTTGTTGATGATCCGCCGCAGGTGCGACTCGTCCGTGAAGCGGACGGTCGTCTCGTAGAGCCGTCCCTGGCGCTCGACCCAGACCTCGAACGGGCCGTTGACCATGACCTCCGTGATCGAGTCGTCGGCGAGCAGCCGCTCGAGCGGACCGTGGCCGAGGATGTCGTCCGCGACCTCTGCGGCGAGTCGGTCGCGGTCGTCGCGCGAGAGCCCGGGCTCTTCGGCCAGGTGGGTTTTGATGTCGCCGGCCACGCGCTCGCGCAGAGAGTTCGGATCCATGGTCGTGTTGAACAGCTGCGGCCCCAGGTCGCCGATCACGGCCATGTGGACGCGGTTCTTCAGCTCCGCGAACGGATCGGGTCCGCGCGACGCCGCGACCGCGGGACGTGCTGCCGAGAGACGTTCCTGGAGATCCATCAGCCCTTCCTCCGCAGCAGCCGTCCGCGGTGGCCGTTCTGCGAGACCTGTGCCTCGCCCGCCGTGTACGTCTCGGCAAGCGTCCGGAACGCCCGAGCAGCCTCGGATCGGGACTTTGCGAGCACGACGGGGTTGCCCTCGTTGACCGCCCAGGGGATGTCGCGGTCACTTGGGACGAGCACGTCCGGCGCCCGCCCGAGAATGGCCTCCACCTCGTCCTCGCCGATCCCGACGCGGCTGTCGGCACGGTTGAGCAGGATCCGCACTCGGTCGCGGTCGTAGCCCATGAGCTCGAGCGTCTCGAGCCCCAGCTTCGTGTTCTTCAGCGAAAGCGAGTCGAGCATCCCGATCATGCACACGTGCGACGAGCTGTCGATCGAGGCGATCACTTCGGGGGTGAAACCCGGTGCCGTGTCGACGACCACGAAGTCGTTGCCGGTGCGTAGCGCCGCGTACACCTCCCGGAGAAACTCCACCGTCACTGCGCCTGCCTGATCCGGCCGGGTCGGCGCCATCAGGACGCGGACGCCCGATGAATGCTCGACGAGGAAGCCGTCGACCTTCTCGGCGTCGATCGAGCCGCCCGCCTTGACGAGGTCGTAGATCGTGCGGTCGGGTGCAAGCCCGAGGGCAAGCCCGACGTCGCCGAACTGGAGGTCGAGATCCACGATCGCCACCCGTCGGCCGCCCTCGGCAAGGCTCACGCCGAGGTTGCACGAGGTGAGCGTCTTGCCGGTGCCTCCCTTAGGCCCGAGGACGCAGATCATCGGCGCCAGCGCGACCCCCGTGGCGACGGCCGCTCCCTGCTTGCGCGCGACCGCCTTCTGAAGCGTGAACAGCACCTCGCCCGGCTCGAGAGGAAGCGACACGATGTCGTCCGCGCCGGCTTCGAAGACGCGCCGGACGAAGCCGTTCGGTGACGCCTCGCAAAGAACGACGACCGGCCGATGCGCCTGCTGCTTCACGGCGCCGTCGATGAAGACGAGCGCGCGCTCCGAGTAGCCCGAGCAGGCGACGACGACGAGATCCGCACCCGTCTCCTGAAGCGTGGCCCAGCTCTCCTCGAGGCCATCGACCACCGCGACGACGTCGATGTTCGATCCTTGCGGCAGCGCCTCGTCGATGCTTCCCCGGTCGACGCCTTGATCGAGTGCGACCAGCGTCTTGACGCGGTCGTTCATCGCCGGCCGCCGATCTGGCTCCGGATCCGCTTGTAGACGACCTCCGGCCTGACGCCCGCGAGAACGCTTTCGTCCGTCACGGCTCCCGGGGTCGTCGGCGGCGCCCCGGCACGAGGCCGAAGCACGATCCACAGCTTGCCGTTGTCAACGGCGAACGCCATCTCGGCGGCCTGGTTGCGGGTCACGCGCAGCACGACGCTCGCCGTCTGGTTCGCGGCACCGACGCCGGTCGCAGTCTCGGAGGGCGCGTCGAGCACGAGCGCGTTCTGCGCCAGGATCTTCAGGACCGGGCGTCCCATCGCGCCGGTGGCGCCGCGAACCTGGAGGCTCGCGAACACGTCGACGCGGTCGCCCGACTCGACGGTCCCGATCATCCCGTGCGCGGCGTCGACTGGGATGGCGATCGCGCGGTTCTTCCCGGCAAGACTCGCGCCGATTGCGCCCGTGGACGTCGCGAAGTCGGCGACCGTCAGCTGCTGACCCGGATAAATGTCCTCCGTCGCGATGCGACCCCGGAGCGTCGCCGGGTCGGTGATCGCGCCGTTCTGAACCTGGTTCTTCGGCGTGTCCTCCGAATCGAAGAGCTTCCTGATCCCCACGACGTCGCCGGGCATGCCCTTCTCGATCAGCGACTTCGCGACGAGCACCGTCACGGGCTCGGTGTCGGAAGCGACGCTGCTCCGGTACTGGTTCAGGTAGACCAGCAGCAGGAACGCGGCGATGACTGCCGCGCCGGCTCCGAGAGCCATGGTTCCGCTCCTCGTCGCCAGCATCTTCTGTACGAATCCCATCGTTCTCCTCCCCCTACTCCGCGACCACTCGGACGCGGAACTCGAAGTGCTTGCGTTTGCAGGTATGTCGCCGGGCGCGCGTCAACACGGGTTCGCGGAGTAGTTGGTCGGCAGCGCCTCGAGCCGCATCGTCGAGGTTCCCCGAATCGTCGCCTTCGTCGCGGAGATGCGGTTTCCGACGAACGGCAGCCAGTGGTAGTCGAACTTGACGTCCACCTTGACGGGGTCGCCGACCTGCGCCGTTCCGTTCGGGAAGCTAATGCAGACAACCGCCCCGCTCGGCACGGACGACGTGCCGCCGTTGACGAGCTCGGGCGTGGTCCCCTGCTGCTGGATGTATTGCTGAAGCGTCACGCCCGAGCCCGGGTTCTTGTTCACGACGGCAAAGCGCGCGCCCTCGTTCGCCAGGTGGGTCGCGTCAATCCAGTAGTTGAACGCCTTTCCGAAGTCGAGCATCCCGAAGAGGAGGAGCGCGAGCACCGGCAGGATCAGCGCAAACTCGACGAGTGCGGCTCCCTTCTCAGATCGCATTCGCGGCGCGCGCCCACGACGCGCGAGCTGATCGCCGAGCTCAGCCACCGTTGAAACCCGCGGCTGCTTGGGAGATCAAGGTCGAGACGGTTGTGCCGATCAGCTGCAGCCCCGTCACCGTCACCAGCACGACGAGCAGGAGGACGAGCGTGTACTCGACGAGCGACTGACCCGCCTCGTCGTCAGCGATGCGGTTGCCTGCGAACCGGCTGACAAGTCTTGACAACACCTCATCCCTCCTTCTCGCGACCCTCCGGCCGTCCGCCCGGATCGCGACTCACGTCCGTTCCTCTGGGTTGCCGCCCCCGCCGCGGTTTCCGAGGCGGGGGCGGCGGTGTGGCCGCCGTGAGCGGCCTTCGCGGCCTAGATCTGGCCCGCGATGTTGTTGAGCACGCCGGAGACGTTCGTGCCGAGCAGCGTCAGCGCCCCGATCGACACCACGGCGACGAGCGCCAGAATCAGCGCGTACTCGACGAGCGCCTGACCCTCCTCACGGTCCCGCATCGACGCGAACCACATCGTGAAAGTCCGCAGCATTCCCCTCTTCACCCCCTTTGCCAGCTCCTGCAGCCCGCCAGCGGGCCGCTCCCCTCATGTGATGGCCGGTGCCATCGACTACGGCGAAGATAGGACGGACGGCGCCGGTTCTTTACTCGCCGGGGGGCTGGTCCGACTAGACCTTGCGGCGGTGTTGCGCTCGACCCTCCGGCGGGAGAGTGAGCGCCATGGGGGAGAGGCGCCGGAGGGCGGTGGTACGCGCCGACGGACTGCCGGTCTGCGGCCGCTGCAGTGTGGCCGACACGCCGGTGACACGGCTGAGGGGCCTGCTCGGCCGCGCGGGGCTCGGCGCCGACGAGGGACTCCTGATTCGGCCCACGTCGGCAATCCACACCTGCCTCATGCGGTTCGCGATCGACGCCGTGTTCCTGGATCGCGATCTCGTCGTCATCGACGTCGTCAGCGACATACGCCCGTGGCGGGTCGCCGCGCGGCGCCGTGCAAAGGCAGTGCTCGAGCTCGCCTCCGGCGAGAGCCGGCGCCACGGAATCCGGCCGGGCCAGCGCCTGCAGCTCCTCGATTCGATCACGACGGGCTAAAGGCGGAGATGGCGTCGTTCACCGATCCTGCACCAGAAGCTCCGTCCGCGTTCCCGGCGGGGATGCTGTGGCGCGTTGAGCTCGAGGCGCTGCTGCGGCGCCTCCGCCGGAGACGCGTCGTGGCCACGGTGGCCGTCGCCCTGCCGGTGCTGGGACTCGCGTTCGTCCGTTTCGGCGCGAGCGGCCGGTTCGTCCTCGCAGCGGTCTTCCTCGGCTCGCTGTCGCTCCTATCGGTGATCGACATCGCCGAACGACGTCTTCCGAACCGGATCGTCCTCCCTGCCTTCGTGACGGTCCTGGCGGGCCAGACGATGCTCTTTCCGGATCGTGCCCTCGAATGGGTGCTCGCGTCGGTCGGTGCCTCGCTGGCGTTGCTGCTGCTGCACCTGGCGTACCCCCGGGGTCTCGGACTCGGCGACGTGAAGCTCGCGCTGCTGCTCGGCGCAGGGCTCGGCGGGGCGGTATTGACGGGGTTGCTGGTCGGCACCTTCGCCGCGGCCGCCTTCGCGTTGCTCCTGCTCGTTCGGAGCCGGGGCGCTGCGCGCCACACGGCGATGCCGTTCGGGCCGTTTCTCGCCTTCGGTGCTCTCGTCGCGCTCCTGGGAGGAACCCCGTGAACCGGGCGGCGTTCGATCGGCTGGACCGGGCGGAGGCCGAGAAGATTCACCACTGGCGGTTCGAACGGCTCGTCGAGGCCGGCTACAAGCCGGAGGCGGCGGCGTTTCTTGCGCGGACCGCGTCGAGATCGACCTTCATCTTGCCGTCGCGCTCGCGCGCCGGGGCTGCCCTTCTGCGACGGCAGTTCGCATCCTCGCCTAGCCACCGGGCTAGACCTCCGGCATGCGACTCGACCCGTTCGGGTCAACTCAGCTCCGCTCCGCGGCGCGATAATCAGTGCCTCGATGAGAGTTCAGCTCAGTGACTCCGCCTGCCTGCCTCCGCTGGTCGACGACCTGCTTCGCGGCGGCTGCCTTCCGACGCAGATCGACGAGACCACGCTGGAGGTGTTCCACCCACTCGCCGACGATCCCGAGGAGGCGCGCGTCGAGCTCGCGTTCTTCCTGCGCGCCTGGGAATCAGCGCATCCTGGCGTCGAGCTGACGCTGGCCGCCTAGAGCGTCCGAAACGCTCTACGCGGCCGGCTCGAAGAACGGATGCTTGACCAGCCGGTGCTGGTACGCGTGCCGCAGCGCTTCGGTCCTGTTGGCGACGCCGAGGCGGCGGTAGATGTTCGTCAGGTGGAACTTGACCGTCTGCGGCGTCAGCCAGAGCTGCTGCGCGATCTCCTTGTTCGAAAGGCCCTGGGCGAGGGCTTCGAGCACGCGCTGCTCGCTCGGAGTCAAGACCGACGTGCTCGTCTCATCGCCGCCGGCTCCGTTGGCAGCGCCGACGATCGGCTGGTAGACGCCGCCCTGAGCCGCGAACCGGAGTGCCGAAGGCAGGTCTCGTGGGTCGACCTTCTTCGAGACGAACGACTTCGCGCCCCTGGAGAGCGCCGCCTGGACCGTCTCCGGCTCGTCGTGCCCGGAGAGCATCACCACGCTGACGTCCGGATGCCGTTTCTGCAGTAGGTCCAGACACCTGAGCCCGTCCATCTCCGGCATGTGCACGTCGAGCAGGACGACGTCCGGGTTCAGCTGGCGTACGAGCGGGAGCACCTGGCTTCCCACCGTCGCCTCCCCGACGACGTCGAGATCGTCCGCCTGCTCGAGGACGAGGCGGATCGCCTCGATCATCAGCCGATGATCGTCGGCGATCAAGACTTTCAGAGACCGCGATGGCCGCATCGGTTCTCCTTACGTTGTTCCCCATGCGGCCCCACTCCCCGGCGCCGCTCGCAAAGCTTCCCACCCTTTCCGACAGTTGCCTATAGGTCAGATGACCCATTTTCAGCGCATGCCCTGCTATTGACGGAATCGGGTCGATCACACATTCTGTGGATAAGTCATGCGGCCAACGACTCACGAGCGGCAGTGAGCTCTTCCGCGACGTCTGTTCTCGTCGTGGACGACGATCCAGGTTTTCGCGAGGGGCTGGAAGTGCTTCTCGCCGGCTACGGCTTCGACGTCCTGGGGACCGCTGCCGACGGCGAGGCGGCGGTCGGCCTCGTGCGGGAGCTCGTCCCCGACGTCGTTCTCATGGACCTGCACATGCCGGGTATCTCCGGGGTCGAGGCGACGAAGAGGATCGCCGAATCGTCACCCCTGACAGCGGTCCTGATCCTGACCGTGTCGGCCACCGAGACCGACGTGCTCGAGGCGATGCTGGCCGGCGGCCGCGGCTATCTCGTGAAGGGGAGTTCGCCGGAAACCGTCGTCGGCGGCATCCAGGCCGCCGCGCGAGGTGAGACGATCATCTCGTCGGAGGTCGCCCTGAGGTTGTTCGCGACGATGTCGCTTCGGGATGCCCCGCCTGCCCACGAGGACCCGCCGACGGCGCTCCTCTCGGCTCGCGAGGTGGAGATTCTCCGGTTGCTGGCGAGCGGAAGACACAACGAGGAGATCGCCAGCCAGCTGGTGATCAGCCCCTTCACCGTGCGAAATCACGTCTCCAACCTCCTGCGCAAGCTCCAGCTCGAGAACAGGACGCAGGCGGCGGCGTACGCTGCCCGGCACTACCTCTAGTTTTCAGCGCCGCGCGCGTCCGCGTCCCGACCCACTAGCTACGCTCCGAGTACGGCCCCGTAGCTCAGTGGATAGAGCGGCAGACTTCGAATCTGCGTGCGGAGGTTCGACTCCTCCCGGGGCCATCTCGACGTGTGTACCGATTCGCCGGGCTCTCAGAAGAGCCTGAGGAGGACGTTGAGCAGGATCGTCAGCACGAGCGAGGCGACGAGCGACATCAGCAGGCAGCTTGGAGCAGCCGTAGACCTGGACGCGCCCGGCCCGCAAGCTAGGGCTCGGTCTGCTCGGGCTGCTGCTCGTCCTGGAGCCGTTCGGCGGCGTCGTCGCGCTCGGTTTCTTCCTCGAGGCGAGCCTCCTCGAACTTCGTCACGTCGCTCTCGCGGCTCTCGCGCTCTCGATCCAACGGGTCGGTCATGGGCCGTCCCTACCCACCCCCTCTATCCTTGAACCGCCGCGGGCGTGGCGGAACTGGCAGACGCGGCGGGTTTAGGTCCCGTTGGGGCTCACGCCCTTTGGAGGTTCGAGTCCTCCCGCCCGCATCCAAGTGTCGCAACCCGAACGGCCGGGTACATCCACACCACTCCGATCGGCCGTCCGCACACGACTAAAGGAGGCGGGGATGTACGTCGGAGGCGGCGTCCTGCTGCTGATCCTCTTGATCATCCTGCTCGTCTGGCTCTTCTAGGCGCTGGGGCGCCGGCCGATCTCCAGCCCGAGGGTCGGCTGGCACAATGGCCGCCTCGTGAAGGCGACGGTCGAAGAGCTCCCCGAGAGCAAGGTCCGCATGACAGTCGAGGTCCCCAGCGGCGACGTGAAGCACGCGATCGACCACGCCGCGTCCGACCTCGCCGGCAGCCTCAGGATTCCCGGCTTCCGCAAGGGGAAGGTGCCGATGCCGGTCCTGCTGGCGCGCGTCGGCAAGGAACGGCTCTACACGGAGGCGGTCGAGAGCCACATCGGGGGCTGGTTCCGGGCGGCGCTCCGCGCGACGACCGTACGCCCGGCCACGGCGCCCGAGTACGACTACGAGCTGCCCGCGTCGCCCGGTGACAGCTTTCAGTTCACGGCCACCGTCGGCGTTCAGGAGAAGCCGCACGTCGTCGACTGGAACGGCATCGAGGTTCCCGCCGGGGAGGCGGACGTGCCCGAGGAGCTGATCGACGCCGAGCTCGAGGTGCTCCGCTCGACGGTGGCCGAGCTCGCCTCCGTCGAGGGGCGGTCGGCCCGCGAGGGCGACACGGTCGTCGTCGACCTCGTCGGTTCGGACGGGGAGGCGCAGCGCGATTACGTCGTCGAGCTCGGCTCGCAGCGGCTGCTCCCCGAGATCGAGGAGGGCCTCGTCGGACTGGACGCGGGCGGCGAGCGCGAGATCCGCTACCGCTTGCCCGACAGCCAGGAGGCGACGATCACAGCCTCCGTAAAGGAGGTCTACGAGAAGGTCCTGCCCCCGGTGGACGACGACCTCGCCCGCGCCGCGACGGAGTTCGACACGCTGGCCGACCTCCGGGAGGAGATCGAGTCGCGGCTTCGCGGGCAGCTCGAGGAGCAGCTCGAGAGCCAGTTCCGGACCGCGGCCCTCGACGCCGTGGTCGAGGCGACGAATGTCGAGGTCGCGCCCGCCCTCGTCCAGACCCGTGCGGTCGAGCTCTGGAACGCGCTCGTCCGCTCGCTCGAGCGCCGCGGCATCAGCCCAGAGGTCTACGTGCAGCTGAGCGGCCGGAGCCCGCAGCAGATCCAGGCGGACATCGAGGCCGAGGCGCGGCAGGCGCTCGCGCGCGAGCTCGTGCTGGAGGCCGTCGCGGACCAGCTCGGGATCGAGGTCTCCGACGAGGATGTCGACGCGCTCGTTCGCGAGGAGTCGGAGGAGCTCGGCGAAGATGCCGACGAGGTGCTGGCGCAGGTTCGTGAAGCCGGGAGGTACGAGGCGCTGCGCGCCGACCTCCGGCTGCGCGCCGCGCTCGACCGGATCGCCGACGAGGTGAAGCGCATCCCCATGGAGCTGGCGGAGGCGCGCGAGATGCTTTGGACCCCAGAGAAGGAAAAACCCGAGACCGGTACGAAGTTGTGGACCCCCGGTAGCAAGGAGCCTGCATGAGCCCGCTTGTCCCCATGGTGATCGAGCAGACGTCGCGCGGTGAGCGCGCATTCGACATCTACTCGCGCCTGCTCAACGAACGCATCGTCTTCCTCGGCACGCCCATCGACGACCAGATTGCGAACCTGATCATCGCCCAGCTCCTGCATCTCGAGTCCGAGGACCCGGACAAGGACATCGCCCTGTACATCAACTCGCCGGGGGGCGACGTCTACTCCGGCCTCGCGGTCTACGACACGATGCAGTTCATCAAGCCCGATGTGCAGACGATCTGCGTCGGGATCGCGATGTCCATGGGCGCGCTCCTGCTCGCCGGCGGGGCGAAGGGCAAGCGCATGGCGCTGCCGAACGCGAAGATCCTCATCCACCAGGTGTGGACGCCGCACGGCCCCGGCGGCCAGGCGGCGGACATCGAGATCCGCGCGCGCGAGACGCTCAACCTCAAGCGCCGGCTGGAGGAGATCCTCTCCGAGCACACCGGGCAGGACCTCGAGAAGGTGTCGAGGGACACCGACCGCGACTACTTCATGTCGACGCACGAGGCCAAGGATTACGGCATCATCGACACAGTGATCGTCAACCGCGACGGGGCAAAGGCCTAGACCCCGGGGCCGAATCGGGGTACAAGGAGATCTAGGGTGGCGAGGGCGAGCGACGGCAACGAGCAGCTTCTCTGCAGCTTCTGCGGGAAGTCGCAGCGGCAGGTCAAGAAGCTGATCGCCGGACCCGGCGTCTACATCTGCGACGAGTGCATCGATCTCTGCAACGAGATCATCGACGAGGAGCTCACGACCCCGTCCTCGCTCGACCTCGACAACCTTCCGCGGCCGACCGACATCTACAGCGTCCTCAACGACTACGTCGTGTCGCAGGAGGAGGCGAAGCGGACCCTCGCCGTCGCCGTCTACAACCACTACAAGCGCGTGCAGATGGGTGCCGAGGAGTCGGACGTCGAGCTGCAGAAGTCGAACATCCTGCTGCTCGGCCCGACCGGCTGCGGGAAGACGCTGCTCGCGCAGACGCTTGCGCGGATCCTCAACGTGCCGTTCGCGATCGCCGACGCGACGGCGCTGACCGAGGCCGGCTACGTCGGCGAGGACGTCGAGAACATCCTCCTCAAGCTGATTCAGGCGGCCGACTTCGACATCAAGAAGGCGGAGACCGGGATCATCTACATCGACGAGGTCGACAAGATCGCGCGCAAGGCGGACAACCCGTCGATCACGCGCGATGTGTCCGGCGAGGGTGTCCAGCAGGCACTCCTGAAGATCCTCGAGGGGACGGTCGCGTCCGTGCCTCCTCAGGGCGGCCGCAAGCACCCGCACCAGGAGTTCCTCTCGATCGACACGACGAACATCCTGTTCATCTGCGGCGGCGCCTTCGCCGGGCTGGAGAAGATCATCGGTCGGCGGATCGGGAAGAACGCGGTCGGCTTCGGCGCCGACATCCGCTCGCGCCACGATTCCGAGGTCTCCGAGCTGCTCGCCGAGGTCATGCCCGAGGATCTGCTCTCGTACGGGCTGATCCCGGAGTTCATCGGCCGGCTCCCGGTCGTCTCAGCGGTGCACCAGCTGCAGCGCGACGATCTGGTTCAGATCCTCGTCGAGCCGAAGAACGCCCTCGTGAAGCAGTACCAGCGCTTCTTCGGCTACGACTCGATCGAGCTCGTCTTCACCGACGACGCGCTCTGGTCGATCGCGGATCGCGCGCTCGAGCGCGAGACGGGGGCCCGCGGCCTCCGATCGATCATCGAGAACGCGCTGCTCGACGTCATGTTCGAGCTTCCCTCCCGCAAGGACGTCTCCAAGTGCGTGATCACCAAGGAGACGATCGACCGCGGCCTCAAGCCGACGCTCGTCACCAGCGCCGGCGCCGAGCTCGAGGAAGAGGACGAGCGCGCCGCCGAGTCGGCCTAGCGCGCCTGCGTATACTGGGCGCATAGTCGCTGCCTGACGACATCCGGTTCTCTTCGCGCGACCTGACGGTCGGCGCCGGTTCGATGCGCGACGATCAGCGAGACTCACGGACCGAGATGGAGACGCGCTACAACCCGAAGGGCGTCGAGGAGCGCTGGCAGCGGACCTGGGAGGAGGAGGGTCACTACACGGCGGATCCGTCGGCGGCCGGCGAGCCGTTTTCGATCGCGCTGCCGCCACCGAACGTGACCGGCAACCTCCACATGGGCCACGCGCTCAACGCGTCGACTCAGGACGTCCTCGTGCGCTGGCACCGGATGCAGGGGTTCAACACGCTCTGGCAACCCGGCTACGACCACGCCTCGATCTCGGTGCACGCCGTGATCGAGCGGCAGCTACTCGCGGAGGGGACGAACCGCTTCGAGCTCGGCCGCGACGCGTTCGTCGAGCGGACCTGGCGCTGGCTCGAGGAGTACGGCGGGATCATCATGGCCCAGCTCCGGAGGCTCGGGGCCTCGCTCGACTACTCGCGCGAGCGCTTCACGATGGACGACGCGTACGTCCGCGCCGTCTACCGTTTCTTCGTTCACCTCCACGAGCGCGGCTTCGTCTACCGCGACAACCGGATCGTGAACTGGTGCCCCGGATGCCAGACGTCCGTGTCCGACCTCGAGGTCGCCTATCGAGACCAGGACGACGCGCTCACGACCGTGCGGTACCCGCTCGCCGACGGGTCGGGCTCGATCTCCATCGCCACGGTGCGCCCGCCGACGATCCTCGGCGACGTGGCCGTCGCGGTCCACCCCGAGGACGAGCGGTACCGCGACCTCGTGGGGAAGGAGGCGATCGTCCCCTACGCCGAGCGGCGCGTGCCGATCGTGGCCGACGAGCGGGTCGACCCCGAGTTCGGAACCGGCGCCCTCAAGATCACGCCCGGCCACGACGCGACCGACTTCGAGATCGGCCGCGACCACGGCCTGCCCGAGCTCACGGTCATCGGCCTCGACGGCCGGATGAACGAGCACGCCGGCGACCTCGCCGGGCTGACCCAGCCGGAGGCCGAGCGGCGGATCCTCGACTGGCTCCGCGAGCGCGACCGGCTCGAGGAGCGCTCGTCGTACCGGCATTCGGTCGGCCACTGCGACCGATCGAAGGACCGGATCGAGCCGCTGATCACCGAGCAGTGGTACGTGGACATGAAGGAGCTCGCGGCGCCCGCGATCGCGGCGATCCGCGACGGCCGGGTGGCGTTCACCCCGAGGAACCAGGCCGCCGTCGCGCTCGACTGGCTCGAGAACATCCGGCCGTGGAACGTGTCGCGCCAGCTCTGGTGGGGGCAGCGCATCCCGGCGTGGTACTGCCCGGACGGCCACGTGACGATCGCCGAGTCGGAGCCGTCCGCCTGCTCGCAGTGCGGCGGCACGGCGCTGCGTCAGGACGACGACGTGTTCGACACCTGGTTCTCGTCGGCCCTGTGGCCGTTCGCGACGCTCGGGTGGCCCGAGCAGACGCCGGAGCTGGAGCGCTACTACCCGACCGACGTCCTCTCGACGGCCCGGGACATCATCTTCCTCTGGGTGGCGCGCATGATCATGTCCGGCCACGAGCTCACCGGCGAGTTGCCCTTCCACGACGTGATCATCCACTCGCTCGTCCTCGCACCGGACGGCCGGCGGATGTCGAAGAGCCTGGGCACGGGCACCGAGCCGGACGAGGTGATCGAGGAGTACGGGGCGGACGCAACCCGCTACGGACTCCTGAAGATGTCCTCCACGCAGGACGTCCGGTTCTCGCCCGGCTTCATCGACGAGGGGCGAAAGCTCGCGAACAAGCTCTGGAACGTCGCCCGGCTGATCCTCGCGAACGCCGAGGGAGCGACGCCCCACGCGCGCCCCCGGTCACTCGAGGAGCAGTGGATGATCGCCAGGCTCGACGCGGCCCACGCGCAGATCACGGAGTCGATCGAGGCGTTCGAGTTCGCCCGGCTCGCCGGCGTGCTCTACCGGACGACCTTCGACGACTTCTGCGACTGGTACGCGGAGGCGATCAAGCCGCGCCTCTACGACCGCGATCCCGACGCCGTCGCCACGGCGCTCGCACTTCTCGAGCGGCTGCTCGCGTACCTCCACCCCGTGATGCCGCACGTGACGGAGGAGATCTGGACGGCGCTGCCCGATCGCCGGCGACGCCTCGTGCAAGGCCCGTGGCCCAAGCCGGACGGCCGGTTCGCAGAGACCCAGGCGCCGTTCGAGGAGATCCGGAACGCCGCCGAGATCTTCCGCCGGAGCGGCGCCCTCGTCGAGCTCGACGCCGACCGGCGCAGGATCTTCGACGCGGTCGTTCGGCCGGATCGGGCACGTGGCGACGGTGACCCGGCGGCCGAGATCGACCGCCTCCGCAAGGAGATCCAGCGCGCCGAGGGCATGCTCGGGAACGAGCGGTTCGTCGAACGGGCCCCCGCGGACGTCGTCGAGGCCGAGCGCGAGAAGCTCGCCCGCTACCGTCGTGAGCTCGAGGCTCTCGGCGGCTGACGCCCGCCCGGCGACCGACTGGGTCGCCTCGCTCAGCCCGTGGCCGGAGGAGTTCGGGCTCGAGCGCATGCGGTCGCTGCTCGCGCGCCTCGGGCACCCGGAACGCCGCTTCCCGGCGGTTCACGTTGTCGGGACGAACGGCAAGTCGACCGCGACGCGGACGATCGCCGCTCTCCTGCGCGCGGAGGGGAGGCGGGCGGGCGCGTACACCTCCCCGCACGTGAGCGACTGGGCGGAGCGGATCTGGGTGGACGGGGAGGAGGTCGACTTCGAGCGCGCCGTGGCGCGCGTGAGGCCGGACGCGGAGGCGGTCGAAGCGACCCAGTTCGAGACGGTCACGGCCGCCGCCCTCATGGAGTTCGCCGAGCGGGACGTCGACGTGGCCGTCGTCGAGGCCGGGCTCGGCGGCCGGCTCGACGCGACGAACGTCGTCGACGCGGAGGTCGTCCTGCTCACGAACGTCTCGCTCGAGCACACCGAGGTGCTCGGCGAGACCGCGGAGGAGATCGCGCAGGAGAAGCTTGCAGTCGCGCATGCGGCCAGGGTAGTTGTCCTGCCGGACAACGACTACGCGAAATTTGTCCCGAAAGGCGCCGAGATCGTGACGGGAGACGAACGAACCGCGGCGGAGGCGTTCCTCGGACACCCTGTCGCCGCCTCGGTCGCCGTCAGCCTCCCGGGCCGGCTCGAGCGCCGAGGCCGAGAGCTCCGGGACGGCGCCCACACTGCGGCCGGCGCGGTCTGGCTCGTCGAGCGGATCGACGAGCCGGTCGGCGTCGTCGTCGCCTCGATCCTGGCCGAAAAGGACGTGGACGCGATGCTGCGCACGCTCGCGTCCGTCTCCGACCGCCTCGTGGCCACCCAGTCCGGAAATCCCCGCGCTCTCCCGGCCGGCGAGCTCGCCGAGCGTGCCGCCGCCCACTTCGCGCGGGTCGAGGTCGAGCCTGACCCGCGCGCGGCGCTGCGGCACGCCGTTGCCTCCTCCGACGGGCTCGTGCTCGTGACGGGATCGCTCTACCTGCTCGCCGACCTCGCCGCCTCGGAGGAACAGGACGTACGATGACGAAGCTCGGTGAGCGGCTCAGCGTGTTCGCGTTCGTGGCCGCCGTGGTGCTGACGATCGTCGGGCTCGCTTTCGCCGCCGGCTACGTCGTCGGGCAGCTCCTGCTGTGAGGTAAACGGTGAACGACTTCTTCGAGAGCAGCCGCGATTTCTTCGGCTCCGACGCCTGGGACGTCACCCGCAACCTCGGCATCTTCTTCCTCGTCATCTTCTGGCTCGCCCTCGCGTACTGGGTTTTCAAGGACGCGAAAAGACGAATCGACGACCCGTGGCTCGTCGCGGTCGCCACGATCCTCGGCCTGGTGCCCATCGTGGGCGCGCTGATCTACATGCTCTTCCGTCCTCCCGAGTACCTGGAAGATGTTCGCGAGCGCCAGCTCGAGATCAAGGCCATG
>DASSUI010000084.1:0-12421 GCA_035707105.1 Gaiellaceae bacterium
CGTGTCCACGCGCATCGACCTGCTCGCGTTTGAGTCGCCGGAGTTCTATGACCGGCTCCAGCGCGCCCGCGCGCAGGGGCAGTTCCGCGCGCTGCAGACGGTCAACGGCCTGGTCGGGATCGTCGGCTCGGTCGTGACAGCCGGCGCGATCGTCTTCGCGCTCGCGGCGCTTCAGCCGCTGCTCCTGCCGTTCGTGCTCGTCGGCTATCTGCCGCTCTGGCTGGTCGCCTCGCTCAACACCCGCGACCTCTACCACTGGACGCGCGGAATGACGCCGAACGACCGGCAGCGCAGCTACCTCCAAAACGTCCTCATGGGTCGGAACCCGGCGAAGGAAGTTCGGGCCTTCAACCTCGCCGAGTTTCTCCGCGGCCGCTACGACCGGCTCTACGACGAGCGGATCGCCGAGCTCCGACGGCTCGCGAAGCGCAGGACCGTGCGCTCGCTGGCCGGCTCGGTGACCTCGTCGGCGGTCACGGTCGGGACGATCGCGATGCTCTCGTGGCTGTACACGACCGACCGCATGTCCCTCGCGGCGGCGGGCGCGGCTGTCTTCGGCCTCTACCAGCTCGCGAACCAGCTCCGTGGTCTCCACATGAGCGCGACGTCGCTGTACGAGGCGACGCTCTTCATCCGCGACTACTCGTCCTTCCTGACGCTCGAGCCGCAAGTCGAGGCGGCCGAGGGCACGCGGCGGGCACCCCAAGGCTTCCAGCGACTGTCGGTCGAGGACGTCTCCTTCACCTATCCGGAGTCGGACCGGCCGGCGGTCGACGGCGTCTCCCTCGAGATCCGCAGAGGCGAGGTCGTGGCGCTCGTCGGCGAGAACGGGTCGGGGAAGACGACGCTCGCGAAGCTGCTGGCGGGCCTCTACCGGCCGGAGGCGGGCCGGATTCGGTGGGACGGCGTCGACGTCTCCGAGGTCGACGCCGACGAGCTGCGGCACGCGGTCGCGGTCATCTTCCAGGACTTCGAGCGCTACCTGCTGCCGGCGCGTGAGAACGTGGGGCTGGGTCGGAAGGAGCGGATCGACGAGCTCGAGGAGATCGTCGCCGCCGCGGCGCGTGCGGACGCCCATGAGTTCCTCACGGGTCTGCCGGAGGGCTACGAGACGATGCTCGGGCGCGAGTTCTCGGGGGGCTTCGACCTCTCGATCGGGCAGTGGCAGCGGGTCGCGCTGGCGCGGGCGTTCTTCCGTGACGCGCCGTTCGTGATCCTCGACGAGCCGACCGCGTCGCTGGACGCGCGGGCGGAGAGCAACCTCTTCGAGCGGATGCGGGCGCTGCTGCGCGGCCGCTCGGTCGTGCTGATCTCGCACCGCTTCTCGAGCGTTCGTTCGGCGGATCGGATCTACGTTCTCCACGAGGGCCGCGTCGTCGAGGAGGGCTCGCACGCCCAGCTGATGGCCCGAGACGGGCTCTATGCAGAGCTGTTCACCCTCCAGGCGCGGGCGTACGTCGACCAGCCGCAGGCGGCCTCGGGGGACGAGCCGCCGGAGGCGCCGGTCGAGCGCGTGTTCTTCGGCACGCCCTGACGCACTTCCGGCGCGCCGACGGCGCATTCTCGTGCGTCACGCGCCGCTAGCCTCGCCCTTCATCCCCTCGGGTGGGTGGGGGATGGGGACGGGTCCGCTCGCAGCGGCCGGCCGGCAGCGGCAGAGAAGGCGCCTCCTCGCAGGATCCTCGCCGTACGTACCATGGACGCCCCCGGAACCTGACCGTTCCGGCGTTCGTCGTGGACCGTCCGGTGCTACACGTCGTCGCCAGGGAGCTCGCCGAGAGCGAGCGATTGAACGCGTTCGCGGACGAGATCGAGGAGACGCACAAAGGCCTGGCGGTCGGGGTCGCCGAGCGCAAAGGCCCGCGCGCCCGCGTCTCCGAGCCGGCGCTCCCGCTCGTGCTCGCGGCGCTCCACCTCCGCCTCGAGCGCGGCCTCGTCGTCGTCCTCCCCGAGGACTCCGACGCACGCGACGCCGCCGAGGCGGCCGCGTGGTTCCTCGGCGACGACCGCGTCGCGCTGCTTCCGAGCCGCGGCGTCAGCTGGGCCTCGGGCCTCGAGCCGGCGCCGCACCTGGTCGGTGAGCGTGCGCGGGCGCTGGACGTCCTCGCCGCCGGCGGGCTCGTCGCGGCGTCGGCCGCCGCGGTCGCCGAAGGGATGCCTCCCTCGGCGGCCCGGCCCGACCCGATCCGCCTCCCCGAGGACGCCGGAGACGACCTCACGGAGCGGCTCGCGCTGGCTGGCTACGAGCGCGTCGAGCGGGCGGAGGAACGGGGGCAGTTCGCGGTCCGCGGCGGGATCGTCGACGTCTTCCCGACCACCGGCCGCGAGCCGCTGCGCATCGAGCTCTTCGGCGACGAGATCGAGTCGATGCGCGCCTACTCGCCGTTCACGCAGCGGACGCTCCACGCGGTCGACGAGGCCGTCATCCACCCGGCGGTCGAGCGGCGCGCGGACCTTGCCGAGCCGACGCTCGCGGACGACGAGGCGTCGCCGGAGATCCCGGACGATCTCGTGCCGCCGCTCGGCCGCCCGCCCGACCTCGTCTGGCAGCCGGACGCCGTGCGCGCGGTCTGGGAGGAAGAGGATCTTCCCGCCCAGCCGCTCGAAGGCACCGCCGAGCTGGACCCCTTCCCGACCGGCCAGCCGGTCTCGTTCGAGGCGCAGCGGCCGGCCATCGCCGCCCGCGGCCTCGCCGAGGCCGAGCAGGAGCTGGCCTCGCTCGTTCGCGGCGGCCTGCGAACGATCGTCGCCTTCGCGCACCGCGGCGAGGCGCTCCGCAACCAGAACATGCTCCGGCGGGTCGACGCGCGCGTGCTCGAGCCCGGGGAGGAGCTGCCGGCGGAGGCCGAGCTCCTCTACGCCGTCTCTCCCGCCCGCCGGGGGTTCGTCTCGCGGGACCTCGGCCTCGCCGTGCTGCCGGACACGCAGGTCTTCAGGCGGAAGCCGCGCCGGGCCGAGCACCGGGTCGGCCGGGCGCTCCAGTCGTTCGCCGACCTGCGCACGGGCGACCACGTCGTCCACGAAGACCATGGCGTCGGCAAGCTCCTCGGCTTCGAGACGAAGGAGGTCGCCGGCGTGACGCGCGACTACCTCCTGCTCGCGTTTCGCGGCGAGGACCGCCTCTACGTCCCGCACGAGCAGCTCGGCAAGGTGTCGCGCTACATCGGGGCCGACGGGACCGCGCCCGCGCTCTCCAAGCTCGGCGGGAAGGCGTGGCAGCTCCTCAAGAGCCGGGCGCGCGAGGGGATCCGGGAGCTGGCCGGTGAGCTGCTCCGCCTGTACGCGCAGCGCCAGCAGGCGGCCGGCGTCGCCTACGACCTTCGCCATGAGTACCTCGACCAGCTCGAGGCGAGCTTCCCGTACCAGGAGACAGACGACCAGCGGGTCGCGATCGAGGCCGTCAAGGAGGATCTGGAGGCGCCGCAACCGATGGACCGGCTGGTCTGCGGCGACGTCGGCTTCGGCAAGACCGAGGTCGCCGTCCGTGCCTCGTTCGCCGTCGCACTGAACGGCCGGCAGACGCTGATGCTCGTGCCGACGACGGTCCTGGCCCAGCAGCACTGGAACACGTTCCGCGAGCGGTTCCGCGACTTCCCGCTCACGGTCGAGATGGTGTCGCGCTTCCGGACCGCCAAGGACACGAAGCGGGTGCTCGCCGATTTCGCCGCGGGCAAGGTCGACGTCCTGATCGGGACGCACCGCGTCCTGTCGCGGGACGTGATCCCGAAGGAACTGGGGCTCGTGATCGTGGACGAGGAGCAGCGCTTCGGCGTGGCGCAGAAGGAGCTTTTGCGCCAGCTCAGGCTCGAGGTCGACGTCCTCGCCCTGACGGCGACCCCGATCCCCCGGACACTGCACATGTCGCTCTCCGGCCTCCGGGACATCTCGATCATCGAGACGCCGCCCGAAGGCCGCCGTCCCATCCGCACGCACGTCGGCGAGTTCGACGAGGAGCTCGTCAAGCAGGCCCTCGAGCGGGAGGTTGCGCGCGGCGGGCAGGCGTTCTTCCTCCACAACCGGGTGGAGACGATCGAAGAGCGCGCGGCGTGGCTGGGCGCTCTCGTCCCCGACGTCCGGATCACGGTCGGCCACGGCCAGATGCGCGAGCGGGAGCTCGAGGACCGCATGCTCTCGTTCCTGCGCGGCGACGCCGACGTGCTCGTCTCGACGACGATCATCGAGTCGGGCCTCGACATCCCGCAGGCGAACACGCTGATCGTGGAGCGGGCGGATGCCCTCGGCCTGGCGCAGCTGTACCAGATCCGTGGGCGGGTCGGCCGGTCCGACCAGCTGGCGCACGCGTACCTGTTCTATCCCGAGGCGTCCGAGCTGACGCCCGAGGCCCGCGCGCGGCTCGCGACGCTCGCCGACCACACCGAGCTCGGCGCCGGCTTCGCGATCGCGATGCGCGACCTCGAGATCCGCGGCGCCGGCGATCTCCTCGGCGCCGAGCAGTCCGGCCACGTCGCCGCACTCGGGTTCGAGCTGTACGTCGAGCTGCTCGGCGAAGCGGTCGCCGAGCTCTCGGGCGAGCGCCGGCCGACTGCGCGCCCGGTCCGGGTGGACGCGCGCGTGGACGCGTTCGTCCCGAAGACGTACGTCGACTCGGAGGCGATGAGGATCGACCTCCACCGCCGGCTCGCCCTGGCCGAGACGGAGGACGAGCTCCGGGAGCTGGAGGCGGCCACGATCGACCGGTTCGGTCCGCTCCCCGAGCCCGTCGAGCACCTGTTCGCGATCCAGGAAGTCCGCATCAAGGTCGCCCGCCTGGGTGCCGACTACCTGGTGTTCAGGGGCGGCCGGGCGACCGTCGGCCCGCTCGTCCTGGGCTCCGGCGAACTGCGCCAGCTGCGCACCCGGATCGACACCGCGATCTACACGACCGCCCGCAACGAGGTCTCGTTAAGAGACGATGTTTTTACGGGGGCGGTGCGTTTGGTCGATGCTATTCTCGAAACGCGTCGCGCAGCGTAAGCGGGCGCTTTTTCATGAGACGGGTCTTCTCGACAGTGTTCCTCGCGCTCGGGCTCGCCGTGTTCGCGGTGGCCTGCGGCGGCAGCGACGGCGGCTCCGACGCGGTGCCGGCCAACTCGGTCGCCGTCGTCGGCGACCAGGCGATCCCGAAGTCCGAGTTCGACGACCTGATCGCATACGCGAAGAAGAGCTACGACGCGCAGAAACGCGAGTTCCCGAAGGTCGGGACGCCCGAGTACGTCCAGCTCCGCGACCAGGCGATGCGCTTCCTCGTCCAGCGCACCCAGTTCGAGGTCAAGGCGGACGACCTGGACATCGACGTCAGCGACGACGCCGTCGACAAGCGGATCGACCAGTACATCAAGGAGCGCCACCAGGGCGACAAGAAGAAGTTCGACGCCGAGCTGAAGGCGCAGGGGCTCAGCCCCGAGCAGGCGCGCGACATCATCCGCGCCAACCTCGTCCAGGAGGCCATCTTCAACAAGGTCACGAAGGACGTGAAGGTCAGCGACGACGAGGTCAAGAAGTACTACGACAAGAACAAGGCGCAGTACGGCACGCCCGAGACGCGCAGTGTCCGCCACGTTCTCGTCAAGCAGAAGGCGCTCGCCGACCGGCTCTACAACGAGCTGAAGGCGGGCGGCGACTGGAAGGCGATCGCCAAGAAGTATTCGCAGGACCCGGCCTCCAAGAATCAGGGCGGCCGCATGACCGCGACGAAGGGGCAACTCGTCCCCGAGTTCGAGCAGGTCGCGTTCTCGATCGGCGACAACGGCATCTCGAAGCCGACGAAGACGCAGTACGGCTGGCACATCATCCAGGCCCTCGGCCCGGTCAAGAAGAGCCAGACGACGCCGTACGACCAGGTCAAGGAAGCGATCCGGCAGCAGCTCCTCCAGGAGAAGCGCAACAAGGAGATGGAGAAGTGGGTCGCCGACATGCGCAAGGACCTGGCGGACGACACGACGTACCAGGTCGGCTACAAGCCGAAGGGCAACGACTCCGCGGCCACCGGCTAGATCCCTGGCCGAGCCCGACCGTCTCTTCGACGCCCTCCTCGACCTCCAGCGCCTGACCGAGCGCCTGCGGCGCGATTGCCCGTGGGACCGCGAGCAGACCGCCGCGACGATCGTCCCGCACACGGTCGAGGAGGCCTACGAGGTCGCCGACGCCGCGCTCGGCGGCGACGACGCGAAGCTGGAGGACGAGCTCGGCGACCTGCTCTTCCAGACGTACTTCCTGGCGCTGCTGCTCGAGGAGCGCGGCGCCGGCTCGCTCGAGTCGGTCGCACGGAAGATCCACGAGAAGCTCGTCCGGCGGCATCCGCACGTCTTCGGCGACGGCGACGCCGAGACGCCGGGGCGCGTCCGCGAGAACTGGGAGCGCATCAAGGCGGAGCAGGAGCGGCGCGAGGGGATCTTCCACCACGTCCCCGACACGCTTCCCGCGCTCCTCTACGCTCGGAAGCTCCAGCGCCGGGCCGCGGCGATCGACTTCGAGTACCCGGACGCCGCCGGCGCCCTCGTCGATCTCGACGACGAGCTGCGCGAGCTTCGCGAGGCGCTCGCGCAGGCGGGCGAGCCGGCCCCGGAGTCCGAGCCCGACCCGCACGTGTTCGAAGAGATGGGCGACGTCCTCTTCGCGGCCGTCAACGTCGCGCGGCGGCTGAACGTCGACCCCGAGCTCGCCCTCCGCGCGATGGCCCAGCGATTCGCAGACCGGGTCGAGCGGGCCGAGGAGCTCGCCGGCGCCGACGGCCGGGAGTTCACCGCGCTTACGCTGGAGGAGAAAGATCGATACTTCGACGCCGCGAAGGAAGAGAGCCGATGACGACCCCGATCAGAGACGTCCGCGCCCGCATGATCCTCGACTCCCGGGGCAACCCGACCGTCGAGGTCGAAGTCGTGCTCGAGTCGGGCGCCGTCGGGCGGGCGGCGGTGCCGTCGGGCGCCTCGACCGGGAAGTTCGAGGCGGTCGAGCTCCGCGACGGCGACGCCGGCGCCTGGCTCGGCAAGGGCGTCTCGAAGGCGGTCGCCAACGTCGTCGACGAGATCGCGCCCGCAGTGCGCGGGCTCGACCCCGAGGACCAGGCCGGCATCGACTCGGCGCTCGTCATGCTGGACGGGACCGAGAACAAGGGCCGGCTCGGCGCGAACGCCATACTCGGCGTCTCACTGGCGGTTGCGAAGGCCGCGGCGAGCGAGGCCGGAGTGCCGCTCTACCGCTGGATCGGCGGCGCGAACGCGCACGTCCTGCCCGTGCCGATGATGAACGTCGTCAACGGCGGCGCGCACGCGAACAACGCCCTCGACGTCCAGGAGTTCATGGTCGTCCCGGCCGGGTGCGACAGCTTCCACGAGGCACTTCGCGTCGGCGTCGAGGTCTTCCACAGCCTGAAGAAGCTGCTCGACGAGCGGGGAATGGCGACCGCGGTCGGCGACGAGGGCGGCTTCGCGCCCGACTTCCCGTCCACGGAGGTGGCGGTCGAGGCCGTGCTCGACGCGGCGGAGCGCGCGGGCCACCGCGACCGGGTCGGGATCGCGCTCGACGTGGCCGCGACCGAGCTCTTCGCCGATGGCTCCTACCGCTTCGAGGGCGAGGGCGTCACGCGCGACACCGACGCGATGATCGAGCTCTACCGCTCGCTCGCGGACGAGCACCCGCTGCTCTCGCTCGAGGATCCGCTCTCGGAGGAGGAGTGGGACGGCTGGGCGACGCTCACCCGGGAGCTCGGCGAGCATCTCCAGCTCGTCGGCGACGACCTCTTCGTCACGAACACCGAGCGCCTCCGGCGCGGGATCGAGACCGGGGTCGCGAACGCGATTCTCGTCAAGGTCAACCAGATCGGGACGTTGACGGAGACGCTCGAGACGATCGCCCTCGCCAGGTCGGCGGGCTACGGCGTCGTGATCTCGCACCGGTCCGGGGAGACCGAGGACACCACGATCGCCGACCTCGCGGTGGCGACGAACGCCGGTCAGATCAAGACGGGCGCGCCGTCCCGGACCGACCGCACGGCGAAGTACAACCAGCTGCTGCGGATCGAAGGGGAGCTGGGCACAGACGCCGAATACCCCGGCTGGAATGCGTTTCCGAGGCGCCCTTAGCGTCCTCGCGCTCGTTCTGCTGGCCGGCTGCGGCGGTGAGGACACGACGACGACGGTGACCGTCCGCGAGACGGTGACCGAGACCGCGGCGTCGTCCGTCCCGACCGAGGCGCCCACCATGGTCGCGCTCTACTTCCTCGACGACGGCAAGGTGTGGCCGGAGCAGCGTGGGATCGTCAGCCGTCCGGACATCGCGACCGTCACGATCCAGCAGCTCTTCGAGGGCACCGAGAACGCCGAGCTCACGACGGCAATCCCACAGGCGACGACGCTCGACAGCCTCACGATCGAAGGCGGCGTCGCGTCGATCGCGCTCAGCCCCGCCCTCACGGACCGCAGGGCCCTGGCCCAGGTCGCCTACACGCTCACGCAGTTCGAGACCGTGAAGCGCGTCTCGTTCAACGGCGGACGGGCGTTGGGGCGAGGCGCCTTCGAGCAGCAGACCCCCGCGATCCTCGTCGAGTCGCCGCTGTCGGGTGAGACGGTCGAGCCGGGTTTCGAGGCGACCGGGACCGCGAACACGTTCGAGGCGACCTTCCAGTACGAGCTCCGCGATTCGGCGGGCAAAATCCTGACGAAGGACTTCGTGACGGCGACGTCCGGCACCGGCACGCGCGGGACCTTCAGCTTCACGGTTCCGTACGAGGTCGCGAGCCCGCAGCAGGGCCGCCTGGTGGTGTTCGAGATCTCGGCCGCGGACGGCTCGCGGACGAACGAGCGCTCGATCCCGCTCCAGCTAGGCTGACCGCCGTGGCGTCCCAGGTGCCCCGCCGCACCAAGATCGTGGCCACGCTCGGCCCGGCGTGCGCCACCGAGGAGCGCGTCCTGGCGCTTGCCGAGGCCGGCATGAACGGCGCCCGGCTGAACTTCTCGCACGGCACGCACGACCAGCACGCCGAGTACGCGCGGCTCGTCCGCAAGGCGCAGGAGGACGTCGGCCGTCCGATCGCGCTCATCGCCGACCTCCAGGGGCCGAAGCTCCGGGTGGGCGAGCTGGACGCGCCGATGCAGCTCGGTGAAGGTGACGAGGTCGTCGTCACCGGCGACGAGGACGGGCGGCGCGACGGCGAGCTTCCGGTACTTCCAGCGGTGATCGGCCAGGTGCTCCAGCCCGGCCACGACGTGCTGATCGACGACGGGCTCGTCCGGCTCCGCGTGGAGGCCGTGGCCGGCGGACGCGCCACGTGCGAGGTCGTGGTCGGCGGGGTCGTCTCCTCGCACAAGGGCGTGAACGTCCCGGGTGTCCCGGTCCCGATTCCGGCGTTGACGAGGAAGGACGCGGAGGACCTCGAGTTCGCGCTCGAGCTCGGCGTCGACTTCGTCGCGCTCTCGTTCGTCCGATCGGCCGCCGACGTGCGCGATCTCAAGGGTCTCATCCGCCAGGCGGGCGCCGAGGCACACGTCATCGCGAAGATCGAGAAGGCCGAGGGGGTCGACGCGCTGCCGGCGATCCTCGACGAGTCGGACGCGATCATGGTCGCCCGCGGCGACCTGGGCGTCGAGATCGGCGTGGAGGTCGTCCCGCTCCTCCAGAAGCGGATCATCCTCGCGTCGCTCGAGCGCGGAAAGCCGGTGATCACCGCCACCCAGATGCTCGAGTCGATGGTGAACCAGGCGGAGCCGACGCGGGCGGAGGCGAGCGACATCGCGAACGCGATCCTCGACGGGACGTCGGCGCTGATGCTCTCGGAGGAAACGGCGGTCGGGCGCTATCCGCTCGAGGCGGTCCGGACGATGGACCGGATCGCGCGGACGATCGACCCGAGCATCGAGTACCGCCACCAGTTCCCGCAGCCCGGCGACGAGCCGACGGTCGGCCAGGCGATGTCCAACGCCGCGTGCGACCTGGCGGAGACGCTCGGGGCCAAGGCGATCCTCGTCCCGACCTTCACTGGGCGCACCGCGTCCGTCGTCGCGCGGCTGCGGCCGCGGCGCCCGATCATCGGGCTCTCGCACCACGGCCATGCGCTCCAGCACATGGCGCTCGAGTGGGGCGTGACGCCGATGCAGATGTCCGAGGCCGCCGACGTGGAGGAGCTCTGGACGCGCTCGGTCGAGGTCGGCCGCGAGTCGGGTCTCCTCGACGAGGGCGACCTCGTGGTGCTGACGGCGGGAACCGCCGTGAACCTGCCGGGCACCACGGACATGATCAAGCTCAGCTACGCGTAGGAGGCGGGCCGCCGGCGCCGAACCGACGGGGACCATGCCCCGGTCCCAGCCGAAGCGGCCTGCGCGCCGCGCCCGCCGCCGCCGCCCGCCGCTCCTGCGGTGGCTGGCGGTGGCGACGATCCTCGTCGTCGGGCTCCTCTATTACCGCCCGCTGAAGAGCTACGTCGAGACGCGCTCGGCGCTGGAGGCGCGGGCGGCCGAGGTGCGGGAACTGCGCGCCGAGCGAGACCAGCTCGCCCGGAAGGTCGCCGAGTCCGACACGCCGGAGGCGCTGGCGCGCCGGGCCCGGCGGCTCGGCCTCGTGAAGCCCGGCGAGCGCCTCTTCATCGTCAAGGGCATCGGCGAATGGCGTCAATCGCGCCGAACTAGGATCGGAGGCCGTGGATGACCGGGCCGTCGTCGAGCGCCAGCTGGGCCGCGAGCCGCGCGCGTTCCTGCGCGTCGCCGTCCGCTGCCCGTTCGGCGCACCGGCCGTAACCGTCCAGGCGCCCTACGACAGCGCCGGCGACCCGTTCCCGACGACCTTCTACCTCACGTGCCGCTACCTTGTCGCCGCGGTCGCGCGGATCGAGGCCTCCGGAGGCATCGAACGCTGGAGCGAGGCGGCCGCGACGGACGAGCGGCTCGCGAGCAGCCTCGAGGAGGCAACGGCGGAGCAGCGAGCGCTCCGGCGGGAGCTCGCGGGCGGACGGGTCGGGCAGGAGCAGGGCGCCTCACTCGGCCTGGGGATCGGCGGGACGGCGAATCCCGGCCGGCTCAAGTGCCTTCACGCGCACGTGGCGTTCGCGCTCGCGCGTCCCGGCTACGAGCTCGGCGAGCGCATCCTGGCGGAGGTCGTCCCGGCCTGGCCCGACCGATGCTGCACGCTCGACGTTCCTGGGTAGAGGACGGGGACCGTGGCGAGCTTCGTCGAGACAGCGCGGCACCAGTGGGAGGACGGCAACCGCCGCCTCTCGGCAGCGGCATCCGATCCGGACGCCTACGAGACGCTGCTGGCGCAGGTCGAGGCGGTCACGGAGGCGCTCCGGCGGCGGGTCGGCGAGCACTTCACGCTCGCCGAGCTCGCGGCGGTGTACGGCGGCGACGACGGCTGGGTTTACGAGGCCGTCGGCGAGCGGGCGGGCAGACCGGGCTGGACCTCCAAGCTCTCGGTCGCGCAGGACGCGGCGTTTCATCTCTACGCCCGCGGGGCGACCGACTACTCGCCGTGAGCGTCGGCATCCCCAACCGCAGGCGGCGCCGCCGCGGCGCCGGCGTCGTCGGCTGGCTGGTCCGCCTGGCCGCGGTCGCCGTCGTGTTCGCGCTCGGTGTCGCCGTCGGGCAGGCGCTCGAGGACCGGCCCGAGGCCGGTCAGCCGGTGACGACGTTCCGGACGATCCAGCCGTGGACGCAGACCGGCCGCGTGACCGAGACGCGGACGGTCACGGTGACCCCCTGAAGAATCGTCCTGCGAAGAAAGTGCAGATTTGCTTGGATTCGCGCCGTGGCCGAGGTAGGGGGCAAGGCGCGGCGACAGCCGCCGGGAAACGGCACGACCGAGTGGCTCACGCTCGGCCAGGCCGCGACGTTCCTCGGTGTGGCGCAGAGCACGATCCGGAAATGGTCGGATCAGGGGCGTCTGCCGGCGTTCTACACCCCGGGTGGGCACCGCCGGTACAGGCGCCGTGACCTCGACGCGTTCGTCTCCGGCTCCGGCGGCGGAACGGGCGCCCGCGTCCGCGGCACGCCGCTCGTCCTCATCGTCGACGACGACGCCCGGATCCGCGAGTTCGTGCGTGTGAACCTCGAGATGGACGGCTACGTCGTGCGCGAGGCAGGGAACGCCGAGGAAGGGCTCGCCGCGCTCGAGCAGGAGCCGCCCGACCTGATCCTCCTCGACGTGATGATGCCCGGCGTCGACGGCTGGGAGATGCTCCGCCGCATGCAGGAGCGCCACGGCAGGGGCTCGATCCCCGTGATCATGTTCAGCGGCCAAGTCGAGAGCTCGGAGGACGACGCCGTCGCCCGGGGCGCCCAGGGCTTCCTCGGCAAGCCCTTCAATCCACAGGACCTGATCACGCGCACAAAGGAACTGCTCCGAGCCTGAGACGCCGCGGAACGGGCTTTGCCCGTTCCGCCGCTACGGCGCAGGGTCGAGGACCCCTGCTGGCGCTGCTCGGCCGCGCGCCGCC
>DASSUI010000085.1:0-16119 GCA_035707105.1 Gaiellaceae bacterium
GCGCGAGCTCGAGGACGGGACGTGCGCCGACCCGCCCACGATCCGCAGCGCCTCGGGCGTGGACGTTGGGAGGAACTGCTGCTTCTTGAGCCGGCAGCTTGCGGCTCGGGCGAGCTCGGGCCCATAGCGGGTCGCCGACGAGGCGGCAGTTTCACGGGCCCTGCCCACCTTCCGCACTATGGGGAAAAGCGGGCGACGTACGCGTCCAGGCGACCGATTGCCTTGACTTCGGGAATGGCTGGGCCATAGGTGGAACCCGCGACGTAGGTTCCGGCCGGCGTGACTGAAAGCCCAGCCGCCGACACTTTGTTGCTGCCGAACCGGCGCGTCGAGCCGATCTCGCCTCTCGCGTCGTACCTGCGAACGAGGCCCCTATTGGGGCACCGTCGCTATCGCTTTTCGAGTCGGGGCGCCCGGATTTGAACCGGGGACCTCTAGTCCCCCGGGCTTAGCAGTGCGGCGGCAGGTCGGCCGACATGGCGGGAAGTGGCTTCGCTACGAACATCCGGGACGCCTCACGGATTCGCGCCGCTTCCCTCCAAGACTTGGTTCTCAGGCGTTTGGGCCATGAATGGGCCACCGCCGGTCACCCAGAGCCGCCTAGGGCATCCCTGATCTTCTCTATTGCCCCCGTCTCACCGGACTTGACTCCGCCCTTCGCGCCGGCGACCGACTCAGCGACGTCCAGCACGAGCTGCCGATACGCGCCCGCCTCCTCCGGCGCCTTCGCGTCGAGCGTCGCAGTTGCCAAGCGCAGCGCTTCAAGCGTCTTCGCCTCGACTTCCTCCGGCGAGGCGGACAGGCCAAATCCGCTTGGACGACCGCTTGCGAGCTGGCGGATAAGGTCGCTCGAGCTCTCCTTGCGCTCTTCACTCAAACGCCTTGCGAGTGCTCCGACTTCGCCGAAGGTGTCGGTGAAGTCGCGGTCGCCAATCGAGACGAGCATTCCAGCGCCCGTCACCCCTTTCGTCATCGACTCCCACTCGTCATCGGTGAAATCAGCTCTCGTTGCCACGAATTCCTCCCTCCCCGCGATTGATCGTCGAGTATCGCAAGCCACTCGATGGTGCCAGAAGGCACCTATCGTTGTGTCGTGGACGACGTCGGCCAGGCGCGATCGGTGCGCCTCGTCTGCGTCGAGTGCGGCTGCGTCTCGCACGAGCACGAGCGTCGGCTGGACAGCGCGGCTCACCGTCGACGACGAGGTAGTCGTCTACTGCCCGGAGTGCGACGAGCGCGAGTTCGGCGACCGCTAGCCACAGGTGGGAACGGGCGGTACCTTCGTTGAATGGAGGAGACTCCTCCCTCGCCGGCTTCGCTCGAGTCCGCCGCCTCCGAAAAGAGTGTTGCACGCGACGCGCCTGTGGCAGACCCGAAGACCCGGCGGCGTCTCCGCGTGCCGACCTCCGTGGTGGTGACTGTACTCGTGGCGGCGGTTTCGGTGTGGGTGGCGCCGGCTCTTACGCGTCAGTGGGATGACCGCCAGAAGGCTCGCGAGCTGCGGGTCGCGATCACTGAAGACGTCATTGTCATAGGCACACAAGCGATCTACGCCGCGAAGGCTCCGCGCCCGGGCTACAAGCCCGCAGGCGACTACGACGCGCTATTGGCTCAGTGGTATCAACAGACCGCGGTTCTTGAAGCGAAGCTGCGCGCCTACTTTCCCAAGCACATCGCCGATCAGTGGGCGCGATTCAGCTCCGCCTACGTCGAGCAGGCCTTTTATCTCGCACAACTCCACCTGCCTGATGCGCAGAAAAGGCATGTCGGTGAAACGGCGAAGCAAATAAGGAGGCAATTCGAAAGGCTGCGCGATCTACCGGAGAATGAGATCGCCGGTTTAGACGAAGGCGGTTTTGCTGATCTTATTCTTTATAGCTTCGTCTTTGAGATAGCGACCGGAACCGTCGAACCACAGAAGCCAGTCGATGAGCGAGCTGACATCCTTCTTGAGGGTCTCGCATCAACGCTCGACACAACGCCGGCGAAAAGCGAGGAGACGGTAGCGCAAGCGGAAGAACTCATGGTTGAGATCCGCACAGTCGGCGTGCGCGAACTCAGATCGCTTACGGATCAACTGCTCTCGGCCCATATGACGGGATTCAGCACAACTCGGGGCGACTTCTTACGCGACCTGCTCCCATGAAGCAAACCAGGCCCTAAACGGCCGGAGCGAGATCCTGAGATAAGCTCGCTGTGCTGTTCGGTCCCAGCCAAAGACGGAAGGGAGACCGATGGCACTCGCGTTCAAGTACAGGCTCGAGCTCGAAGACGGCACACCGGCCGACCCGCCGACGTTCCGAAGCGCCCCCGGTGTGACGTGGAAAGCCGGCGACAGGATTCCGCTCGGGCGAAGGACCCTTCGCGTGGTTGGCGTTCGAGACGACGACGAGGACGAGCCGCCGGCGCTGGTAGTCGAAGACTTAACTCAATCCCACTAGCGGCCCGTAACATGGGGATGCGCGATGACGGGCCGGAGCGTGCTGGTGGCCGCGACGGTGGTCGCGGCGACAGGCGTGGCCATCGGGGGTGGCTTGTGGGTGGCTGCAGACGAATCCGACCGCGAGCTGGGTCGGTCGACGACGATGACGCCCGGCGGGGCGCGGAGGCTCGCGAGAGAGCTCGTGGGTGAGCAGGAGGCGCTTAAGCCGCGTTTGCCGGTGTTGCACTGCAAGCTCGCTACGCCCCGACAACGCTATTGGTGCCGCTCTGCCCGTCCGTATACGGTCGCCGGTGTGACCGCCGACCTACTAAGGCCGGGGAGAGACTCAGATCGAGGCATGTTCTGTGTAATGAAGAGCGAGGAAGGTGAGCTCTGGAGCATCGAGGTCGCCGATCGCTTTGACTGCACGCTGCTGCCGGAATGAGCTGCAGCCCCCAGATGGCCGCGCCACCTCCGGGATCTGTCGTGGAACTGCTCCGTTCCGCTTCGCCCAGGTGACGGAAAGGGAGACCAATGGCACTCGGATTCATGTTCAGACTCCAACTCGAGGACGGCACACCGGCCGACCCGCCGTCGTTCCCCAGCGCCACGCTGAACTGGAAGGTGGGTGACATGATCCCGCTGGGGGCAAAGACGCTTCGC
Organism: Gaiellaceae bacterium; assembly: GCA_035707105.1. Classification (GTDB taxonomy): domain Bacteria; phylum Actinomycetota; class Thermoleophilia; order Gaiellales; family Gaiellaceae; genus JACDAN01. The sequence continues at coordinate 3,086 of DASSUI010000085.1, forward strand.
GTGGTTGGAATCCACGACGACGACGCAGACCAGCCGCCGGCGTTGATCGTTGAAGAGGCTGTCCCGAACGACTAGGCAGGACTCGCCACCGGCGATAGCGTCGGACCTCGGGCGCCGAGTTCGACCGCGCCTAGGTTCCGCGGAAACGCTCGGCGCCCCTTCTTCCGCACGCACCCAGGCTGTCTGCACCGTTTTTCGTCTCCAGAAGACGATCAGTTTTGCCGCAGCTCGGTGGGGCGGTAAGTTCGAACGATGGAGTGGCGGCCGGAGTCGTATGGGAACCGTTGGGCCGACCGCTACGACCAGCTCTTCTCGGAGTTCGATCCCAGCGATGCCGTCGACAGGCTCGCCCTGTTGGCGGGTGCGGGCGGCCGCGTGCTCGAGCTCGGCGTCGGCACGGGTCGCATCGCCGTTCCGCTTGCGGCCCGTGGGCTCGATGTGTCCGGCGTCGACGCCTCAGAAGCGATGATTGCGCGGCTGCGCGAGAAGCCCGGCGGGAGCCGCATCAGGGTGACGATCGGCGATTTCGCCGACGTGCCGGTCGAGGGCCGGTTCGCCGTCGTTTTCATCGCCTTCAACACGTTCTTCGCGCTGACGACCCAGGAAGACCAGGTGCGCTGTTTCGAGAACGCCGCGAAGCATCTGGCCGATGACGGCGTCTTTGCGCTTGAGGTGTTCGTCCCCGACGTGACCCGCTTCGATCGCGGTCAACGCGTCGGCGCGATCAGGGTCGAGCTCGATGAGGTACAGCTCGAGGCGACGTCGTTCGATGCCGTTGCTCAGCGCTCGATTAGCCAGCGGATCTTCGTGAACCCACGCGGACTCGAACTCGCGCCGGTCGTGATTCGGTTCGCGTGGCCGGCCGAGCTCGACCTGATGGCCCGCCTAGCCGGCCTCCGTCTCCGCGAGCGGTTGGGCGGGTGGGACGGCAGGCCTTTCACGGCCGAGAGCGAACACCACATATCGCTCTACGGCCGCTAGACCACGGTCGCGATACGCTGACCGAGCCGTTCGGTCCCAGCCGGAGACGGAAGGGAGACCGATGGCAATCGGATTTGTTCAGGCTTGAGCTCGAGGACGGCACACCGGCCGACCCGCCAACGTTCCCTCGTCGTTGAAGAAATGAGCGGCAACGGGCCTAATCGTCCCGCGCCCGCCCATGCCTCGCGGGCGGTACCCGGGGATCTTGACTTCTTTGCTCGACCTGCTTGAGTTGTGCCACCCGACACAAGGAGGGCACGAAAGATGCGGACACGTGCTCTGGTTGCGGCACTTACTGCGGTTGTCGGCCTCACGGCGGTCGCGGCAGCGTTCGGTGCAGGACCAGCCAGATTCCACAACAGCTTCACAGACGAGGACGCGGACTTCTGCGGAACCGGCGAACTCGTGCTGATTCAAGGGACGGAAGACGTGACCCTCTGGATCGGAGAGACCGGCGGCGATCCGACCCAAGCCCTAAAAGCGAACGTCAAACGCCGGATCACCTACACGAACCCCGAGAACGGCCTTACCGTGGTCGAGCGGTGGGCGTCCTCGCAGACGAACGAGATCACCAGCGGGCTCGAGTCCGGCGTACATACCCACGAGTTCGTCGAGAGGGGCCTCAAGGCGACGTTCAAACTTGCCAACGGTCGCCTCTTGACGCGCGACGCGGGCTCCCTCACCTACCGCGTCACCTTCGACGCAAACGACGAAGTGATCGATTTTCAGCTCGTCTCGATGCGTGGGCCACACCCAGCCTTCGAAGAGGACCTCTTCTGCTCGACCCTCGTACCGGCACTCGGCCTCGACTGATCGCAAGCGAGAAGCGGCCCAACCCACGGTGTTGGGCCGCCTCTCCTCTCGTCCGCCCGGGGGACGCCGGAGGCCCGCGTCGTCGTCGCGTCTAGGCGGCCGCGCGAATGCGGGCCTGCTCAACCTGTTCTTCCGGCGTCGCTTCGAGGTCCTGAAGGACTTTGCCGAGAAGAAAGAACGTAGGCGGCCACAAACCCACGAAGATGGCCAGCCGCTGGGCCCTCGCCTTCGCATACCTGTCGGACACCGCCGCCGATCTTCCCCAGAGCGAGAGGCTGCCCGCGATCGAGGCAGCGCCCATGCTGTGCAGCAGCGTGCTCGTCAGCCCCAGCCGCTTGAGTAGTAGGGCGATCTTCATGCTCCATCCTTTTTCGCTTTTCGGGTACCGCGCTGACGGCGATCGCCGCACAACAGCCGCCGACCCGGTGGTCGAGGACGCGACATACCCCGGCTTAGGCCGGACTAACAAGCCGCCGCGCGAGATGTGCGAGACCTAACAGAAGCGCAACCATGCGCTCGCGGAAAGGCTCGCCGTCCGGTTCGGTTCCAGGCGGAGACGGAAGAGAGACTGCCCGAGCGCCTAGGGGCAGCTGACCTCCGGGTTCCAGTCGGCGAACATCCCTGCTGGGTTGTGAGCCCAGATCCAGGCGTGCTCGAGCCAGAATCCGACCGCCGGAACGAGAATGTGCATTTCCATCCCGAGCACGCTCGGAGCCGTGGGGACTCCGGGCGGGTTGGTGTTGGGGCCCCGGACGACCCACTCCACGGCGACGAGCTTGCGCCCGCCGTCGGGAGCCGACGCATAGACCAAGGCCTCAGGCGCGAGGGCGTTGACCGCGTTTTCGGCCATTAGCGCCGGGTGGAAGTAGTGGTAGCCCATCGCCCCGGCCGTGGGATGGGAGACGCAGCCCGCCAGGATCCTCACTCCGGAGCCGTTCACCCAGCCGAGCTCGTAGCCGGCCGCGATCGCGGCCTCGACCCGATGGAAGCGAGCCGTGGCCCGGCGTACCTGTGCGAGCTCGTCCTGCAGACCCGAGCCGTGCGTCGCATGATCGTGTGCGGCCGCTTGCTTCTTGGCGGGGCGACAGAGGGGATCAAAGCCGCCGCCGCCAGCAGTAGTCCTGCCAGCCCGAGGCTGAACACGATCTTCCAACTGATCCTCTTCCGCTCCATCGAGCGCCAACTCCTTTGGGCCCTCACGGAGCCAGAGGTACCGCGCCCGTGTTGCGCCCGCAGCGCCGCCGACATTTACGTCCCCTTTCGGGCAACCCCTCTAGGGCGGTAGGGGGACCCGGCGAACCGGCGCCGCCGTTGTCCGAAACGGCAACGGTCACTCCTCATCGGACCATAGTCCAGCACCGCTTCCCCGCCCCCAAGCGACAACGGCCGACCCGCACCCGAACCCCGCCGCCCGGCGTTTCCAAAGTGTTTCCACCAGCGCCCAAACAGCGAGCCGCCGCAGATCCGAGAGAAAAGAAAACCCGCCGATACCAGCGGGTCTCCGTATCGGGGCGCCCGGATTTGAACCGGGGACCTCTAGTCCCCCAGACTAGCGCGCTAACCAGGCTGCGCCACGCCCCGTGACGCGGACACGATAACAGCCGGATTTCGCGGATTCCCGGCCCGGCTCAGGGCACTCTTGGGCCGCGCCGCGCTCGGACTCTCCGAGCAACGAGTCCAGTAACCCCCACGCTCATGAGGAGCAACGCTGCGGCGGCGAGGGCGATCAGCGCGCGCGGCGGTGAGCGCGAATCGCGCGCTCCCGCAGTCAGCACGTCGTCGAAGAGGCCGTGCCGGCGCGGCGCCGGCGCTACGGGCGTCGCGACCGTCGGCGCCGGCTCGGGGCTCGACGTCGGCGGCGACGCGGAGCTGCTCTGCCGTTGGGTCGCAGGTGGATCCGTCGTGCGCCGCTTCGACTGCAGCTGCCGGGCCGCGGTTTGCCGCGCCTGCGACACCGCATCCTCGAAGTTGCTGTAGGCCCGGATGTCCTCGGGGACCTGATCGAGGGCCGCCTGGAGACACGAGAGCGTGTAGTGCCCGTCGATGCTCGTGTCGTCGGTCCAGTCGTCGATCACCCGCTCCCAGCACGGTCTCGCCGCGAGGGCAGGCGAAGCAAGCCAGTCCGACGCGACGAGCGAGAGCACAACGACTCCGACGACCGCAAGCCGGGCAACGGCCTTGCCGAGTCGCTCGCTCGTCGGCGGACGGCGCCCCGGCCACAGCGCGCAGCGAGGCGCCGCCCATAACGAGAGCCGCGCCACTGCGGCGAGTCCGACGGTCCCAGTGATCGGCACCTCGCTCTCCTCTGTTCGAGAAGGTGCAGGGGCGGCTCTCATGCGCCCGAGAGTGACCGCGGGCGCTCACGCGCCGCTCACACGCGTCTCACGGCGCCCTTCGTCGCTACGCCGCTTCGTCGACCACGAAGCTCAGCATCATCCCGCCCTCGTGATGCTCGGCGATGTGGCAGTGCGCCATCCAGGTGCCGGGATTCGTGACGTCGAGCAGGACGTCCACCGTCTCACCGGTGCGGACCAGGACCGTGTCCTTCCAGACGAGATTCGGCTCTTCCGCCCCGTCCCGGGACAGGATCAGCATGCGCCCGGCGCCGTGCACGTGGAACGGGTGCGGCATCGGGTGGTCGGAGTCGAGCTCGTTGACGAGGCGGATCTTCACGCGTTCACCGACGCGAAACCGCCAGTCGATCGCCGCGTTCTCGGCCCCTGTTGCCCGGTCCACGAGCTTCCAGCGCATGTTGGCCGGCGTCGTCATCCGGTTCACCTCGACCATGTCGTCTTCCCATTCGATGCCCTGAGCCGGCGCATCGGCGCGGTGATGGTCGGCGTGCCCGTGGCCCTCGTGGTGCCCGTGGCCGGCGTGGCCGTGATGGCCGTGCTGCTGATGGCCCTGGTGGCCGCCGTGGTGTCCATGTCCGCCGTGATGGCCGTGGCCGCCGGCTCCGGCCAGGTCGGCCGGCAGCAGCTTCATCCCGCATTTCGGGCACTTGCCCGGCTCGTCGGAGACGACCTCCGGATGCATCGGGCATGTGTAGCTCCCGACCGCCCCCTCGGGCGTGCCGAGATCCATCTCCGCGACGAAGGCCAGCGTCTTGTCAGGCGGAGCCGTGACGTACGAGGCGACGCGTTCCCGCTCGGCCCCCATGTCGGCGTTCGTCCGCAAGACGTCGAACTCGTCTTTGAGCGGCGGTTCGGCCGGCTCGTCGCTCACCGTGATCCCGGCGAGCCGGTACGCCTGATCGGGCGTTCGGTGCTCGAGCGAGAGCTCGCCCGGCTCGTCGAAGAGGACGTCGAGGACCACCCGTTCCGACGGAGCGAGGAGCACGTCGTCGACGAAGTCCTCGTGCTCGTAGTGGCCGCTGTCGGCCCCGACGAGCTTCATCCGCACGCCCGGCAGGGTGACGTTGAAGACCCGCGTGTTCGCGGTGTTGGTGAGGTAGAGGCGCACGATCTCGCCGCGCTTCGCGGTCAGCGAGAGATCCGGGTCGCCGGCGACGAGCATCACGTCGCCGAAACGGCCCATTGCGACGTGCGTCGGCTCCGACCTGCTGAACGCGGCGACTTTTCCGTCCTCGAGCAGGAGATCGTCGAGCGTCAGCAGCAGCTCGCGATGCGCCGGCGGCCAGTAGTCGCGCTCCGCCGGGACGACGAGGATGTTGCCGTAGAGGCCCATCTCCTGCCCGTAGTCCTCGCGGATGTGCGGGTGGTACCAGTAGGCGCCGGGGTCGGGAACGGCGATCTCGTACGTGAACGTCTCTCCGACCGGGATCGGTGCCTGCGTGTCGTGCGTCCCGTCGAAGCGATTCTCGAGCCGAAGCCCGTGCCAGTGCACCGTCGCCTCGAGATCGCCGCGGTTGGTCACGCGGACGGTCACCGCCGACCCCTGAGGAATCCGGAGCGGCGGGCCGGGAATCGAGCCGTTGTAGGCGAGCATCCGCACGGTCGCATCTCCGATGCGCTTCGCAACCGGAGCGATCTCGAGGTCGAACGAGTCCCCGTCGGCCAGCTCCACGACCTCAGGCCTCGCCGCCTCGGGCAGACCCTCCGTCTCCGTCGGCAGATGATCGATCGACTCCATCCGGTGGTGGGAAGTGTGGTGTCCCATTGCTCAGACCCTCTCTCTTCGTCGTTCCGCGGCGCGGCCGGGTTCGACCGGCGCGCCCGGCGCTTCCTGCAGCGTCTCGATCTCTCCCGCGATGAACTGGGCATCATCTTTCACCCAGCCGATCAGCGCCGACCCTCGGGTGTGCTGCCACGTCAGACCGAGGAAGTACAGGCCCGGTACGTCCGTCACGCCTCGACGGTGGCGAAGACGGCCGTTCTCGTCGAAGACGGGAAGGTCGATCCAGGAGTAGTCCGGCCGGTACCCCGTCGCCCAGATCACCGCATCCACGTCGAGCTCGCTCCCGTCCTCGAACCGGACCGTCCGCCCGTCCGCATCCACGACCCGCTGCCTGAGGTCGACTCCGTACCGACGGCGGAGCTCGCGCGGGCTCGAGCCGATCAGCGTCTCGCGATGTCGCAGCTTGCGACCGAGGCGCGACTCGACCGTCGTGTCGAACAGGCGCGACTTCGTCAGCCACCAGAAGAGGTCACGTCCGAGGAACCGCTGGGGCAGCGGCGTCTGCCGCGAGCCGACCGAGAGGACGACCTCGTGGGTGACGGAGAGCTCCTTGGCGATCTGGAACCCGGTGTTCCCGCCGCCGACCACGAGAACAGTCCCCGCCTGAGGGACGTCGCTGGGCTTGCGATAGCCGGTGCTGTGCGTCTGGAAGACGTCCGGCCCGAGCCGGCCGGCCACGTCCGGAACGTGCGGGTCTGAAACGGGCCGGTAGCGACCACGACCTGATCGGCCGTGAGCGTTCTGCCGTCCGCCTCGAGGGCGAACCGGCCGTCCTCGGCTGCGAGCGTCCGCACCCGGCTGTTCAGCTCGACAGGGAGCTCGAACGTCTCCGCGTACCGCTCCAGGTATGCGATCACCTCGTCGCGGGTCGGATAGCCCTCCGGATCGCCCGGAAACGGCAGGCCTGGGAGGCTGCTGTAGCGCCGTGGCGTGAAGAGCGTGAGCGATTCCCAGCGCTCCCGCCAGGCGGCGCCGATCGAGCCGGTCGCCTCGAGGATCGCGAACGTCCGGCCCTGTCGCCTCAACAAGTCGCCCATCGCAAGGCCCGCCTGTCCGGCTCCGATCACGGCGACGTCGTACGTCGAAGCCGCCTCAGGCGCGGTTTCCGGCATGCCTGTCGAATCAGCCATCGCCGAGCGCCTTCCCGTCTGCCGCCGAGGAAAACGTTTGCTCGGTCACCGTTCGTCGACGGAGCGAAGCACCGGTTTGACGTCCACCACGGGCGTCCCGTCGATCGCCTCGAGCGGGCGGACGGTGAGCTCCAGGCCGTCGATGCCCACGACGGTCACCCGGTGCAGCCCGACCGGGTTCGGCCGGTCGGGCGACCTGGTCGCGAACACGCCGGTCAGCGGACGAGTCACGTCCGACCTGGGGTGAACCTGCAGGACGTCCCGGGCCGCCTGGTGCAGCCACGTCAGGACGAGGAGTTGGTCGCCGACCGCGACGCCGTCGAGCGCGTTGCGCACGGTCTGGTCAAAGGCGAGCACCGCGTCCGGCGCACCCTCGTCGCCCTGCCTGGGAGCCGCCGAGCGATCGGTGAGCGACGACCGGACCACGCCGACGGGCCGTACGACGTAGCCGGTCATCCCGCCCTCACGCCGGCCGGACGAATTTCGCGGAAAGAGCGGACGATTCGCACCTGGTCCGCGCAAGCAGACAGGGCCGCCAGCGTCTTGAATTCGGAGTCGTACATCGACTCTCCGTTGTCCACAGCCCTCCTCTGCGGATCCCTGAAGATGGCTCGGACACGGACGTTGCCAGCACCGAAGATATCCACACCCCTGTGGAAAACTCGAAAGACACCCGAAAACCGCGCAACGACGAGGAAGGCGCCGTGAAGAAACCGCCGGGCGAGTTCGTCAACGACGAGCTCGAAGAGCAGACGAAGCGCTTTCTCGAGGAGGTCAAGGGCCTCGCGAAGCGCCGCCGGGAGACGAGCGAGCGGGAAGAGCTCGGTCCACCGCCTGCCGGCCGTCAGCGTTCGAGCCGCCGGTAGAGACGGTCGATCAGCTCGGGCATCTGCTCGAGCTTCTGCGTGATCAGGCGCAGCCGGTACTCCCGGAAGTGCTCGGGTTCGACGCCGAGCGCCTTCGCGAGCTTGCGGACGATCTCGTCCGACGGCACCGGCCGGTTCCCGTGCACCAGGTGGTTGAGGTAGCCCGCCGACAGCGAGGTCTGCTCGGCGAGCGCCCGGTAGGTGACGCCCTTCTCCTGCATCAGCCGCTCGAGCGTGGGCCCGAACGGCTCCGTGCTGAATCTGCGGCGGCGGGCCAAGGACCTATTAGTACCTAGTTTCCAACCTCGGCGACGGATACGCGCCGCTCGTCACTCGTGCCGCGGTCCCGGACGTCGACCATCCCGTCCTCGAGCGTCTTCCTCCCGACGGTGATCCGCGTCGGGCAGCCGATGAGATCGGCGTCGGCGAACTTCTCCCCGGGCCGCCGGTCTCGGTCGTCGAACAGGACGTCCCTCCCACCGGCGTCGAGCTCCGCCGCGACGCGCTCTGCCAGCTCGGTCACCTCGGCGTTCCCCGCAGCGAGCGAGACGACGTGGACGTCGAACGGCGCGACCGCGGCCGGCCAGCGGATTCCCTGCTCGTCGTGGTGCTGCTCGACGACGGCGGCCATCACACGTCCCGGCCCGATGCCGTAGCTGCCGCCGAGCAGTGGCTTCTCCTGGCCGTCCTCGTCGAGGAAGCTCGCGCCGAGCGGCTCGGAGTAGAACGAGCCGAAGTTGAAGATGTGGCCGACCTCGATCGCGGTCTGGAAGATCAGCGCGCCGCCGCAGACCGGGCAGCGGTCGCCCTCCCGAGGCTCGCGCAGATCGGCGAAGCGCGGCTGGTAGTCGCGGCCCGCCTCGACGCCGCGCAGGTGCCGGCCGTCGCGATTCGCGCCGGCGACGAACTGACCCTCGCGCAGGGTCTCGTCGGCGACCACGTCGCCGGAGAACCCGACCGGGCCGAGCGATCCGCCGCCTGCACCGAAGGCCGCGAGGATCTCCTCGTCCGTGGCCGGGCGGGAGGCTCCGGGCAGGGCGTCGTACAGCTTCGTCTCGCTGAGCCGGTCGTCGCCTCGCACGAGCGCGAGCACCATCGTGCCGTCCGGCTTCACCACCGGCATCGCCTTCGACGTCGCCGACTCGTCGATCCCGAGGAACTCGGCCAGCCCCTCGATCGTCGTCACGCCGGGCGTCTCGATCTCCTCGGGTGCGTCGAGCGGCTCGGGCAGAACCGCGGCGGACGGAACCGCCTGTACGACCTCGAGGTCGCCCGCGTAATCCTCGTTCTCGCACCGCACGAGGGTGTTTTCGCCCGAGCCGGACGGCGCGAGGAAGTCGATGCTGAACTTGCCGCCCATGATGCCGCTCTCCGCCTGGACGTCGTACGTCTCGAGCCCGCAGCGGGTGAAGATCTGCTTGTACGCCTCGCGATTCGCCTCGAAGCTGGCGCGCACGCCTTCCTCGTCGCGGTCGAAGGAGTAGGCGTCCTTCATGATGAACTCGCGCACCCGCAGGAGGCCGCCGCGCGGGCGCGGCTCGTCGCGATCCTTGGTCTGGAAGTGGTACCAGAGCTGCGGCAGCTCCCTGTAGCTCTGGATCTCGCGCGCGTGGAAGGTGACCGTCTCCTCGTGCGTCAGCGGCAGGATGAACTCGCGCCCGGTGCGATCCTTGAGGTGGAAGATCTCCGGAATTGCGAGGCGCCCGGTCGCCTCCCAGAGCTCGGCCGGCGTCAGGACGGGCATCAGCATCTCCTGGCCGCCGATCGCGTCCATCTCCTCGCGGATGATCTGCTCGATCTTGCGGTGGACACGCCAGCCGATCGGCATGAACGTCCAGAGGCCGGCGGATACCTGGCGGATGAAGCCGCCGCGCGCGAGCAGTTTGTGGCTGATCGCCTCCGCGTCGGCGGGCGCGTCGCGCAGGGTCGGCAGGAAGAGCTGTGAGGCGCGGGCGATCACGCCGCTACTCGACCGGGATCAGTGAGGCTTCGGCCATGGCGAGCGCAGCCGGCTTGGCCATCTTCAGGCGCTTCGGGCGCGGCATGCCCTCGCCGATCCAGCGGTCGATCTCGTGGAAGAGCTCGTCGACCAGGATGTCCGACGAGACCTTCTTCAGCACCCGGCCGTGCGCGTACACGAAGCCGACGTCGCGCCCGCCGGCGATCCCGAAGTCGGCGTCGCCCGCCTCCCCCGGGCCGTTCACGGCACAGCCCATGACGGCGACCTCGAACGGCTCGGCGTACTCGCGCAGGCGCTCCTCGACGACCTCGGCGAGGTTCTGGACGCCGACGTTGTCCCGGCCGCACGACGGGCAGGCGATCATCACCGGCCCGCGCTCGCGCAGGTGGAGCGCCTTGAGGATCTCCCAGGCCGTCTCGACCTCCTTGACCGGGTCGGCGGTCAGCGAGACGCGGATCGTGTCGCCGATCCCGTCCGCGAGCAGCGAGCCGATCCCCACGGCGCTCTTGATCGACCCCGTGTACGGCGTACCGGCCTCGGTGACCCCGAGGTGGAGCGGGTACGGGACGCGGCCGGCGAGCATCCGGTACGCGCGGATCATCGTCGGGACGTGGGTCGCCTTGACCGAGATCTTGAAATCGCGGTAGTCGAGCTTCTCGAGCAGCTCGACCTCCTCGAGCGCCGCGGCGACGAGCGCCTCCGCCTGGTCCTTCTGGGCCAAGTCGAAGAGGTGCTTCGGCAACGACCCGGAGTTCGCGCCGATCCTCATCGGGATGCCGGCCCGCTTCGCGGCCAGCACGACCTCGGCGACCCGCTCCGGCCCGCCGATGTTGCCGGGGTTGATCCGTACGGCCGCGACGCCCGCGTCGATCGCCCGCAGCGCGAGGCTCGCGTTGAAGTGGATGTCCGCGATCACCGGCATGGGCGAGAGCCGCACGATCGACTTCAGCGCCTCGGCGTCCTCGATCTTCGGCACGGCGACCCGGACGATCTCGCAGCCCGCCGACGCGAGCGCCGCGATCTGGGCGGTGGTCGCGCCGACGTCGCGGGTCGGCGTCAGCGTCATCGACTGGACGACCACGGGCGCGCCGCCGCCGACCTGGACGTTGCCTACCTTGACGCTGCGCTCGGAGCCCACGGTCCGAGTCTAGCCGCCTGTCCGTCCCCCGATGTCGTTGCTGAGGCCGATGAAGAACAGCATCAGGACGAGCGCGATGCCGACGACCGAGACCCGCTCGTAGACCTCGCGGCCGACCGCGCGGCCGCGAACGCCCTCGATGATCGAGAAGGCGATGTGCCCGCCGTCCAGCGGCAACAGCGGGAGAAGGTTCAGCAGGGCGAGCGACAGGCTGATCAGTCCGAGCACCCAGAGATACGTCTCCCAGCCGCGGTCGAGCGCGTCCGAGGAACCGCGGACGATCCCGATCGGGCTGGAGATCTCCTCCCGACCGGAGCCCTGGACGAGGCGCCCGAGCACGCCGCCGATCTCCTTCGTGATCAGCCACGTCAGCCGGAAGGACTCCCCCACCGCCGTCGTCACCGGCAGGTCCTCGAACTGCGGACGGAAGCCGATGCGGTAGCTGCCGTCGGTGTCCTTGAACGGCCGCACCGGGCCGAGGACGACCCGCCGGCCGTTCCGCTCGACGGTGACGCTCACCGGTTCGCCCTTCGACTCGACGATCAGCTCGAACATCTTGGAGGCGTCGACCCGCGTCCCGTTGATCGCGACGATCCGATCGCGCGGCCGGAGCCCGATCTGCGCGGCCGGCGTGGGCTGACCGGGCCGGACCTGCCGCTCCACGTCGTCCACGGTCGTGGTCGCGCGGCCCGGGCCGAGGAAGAGCAGGAGCGCGAACATGAGCATCGCGAAGACGAGGTTCGTGCCCGGTCCGGCTCCGATCACCGCGATCTTCTTCCACGTCCGCTGGCGCCAGTAGGCGTCCAGGCCGAGCGCGTCCGAGATCTCCGTGACCCCCCGCTGGATGCCGCCATGCGCCGCCGGCGTCAGGTCGGCGTCCTGCGCGGCGCGCTCGAGCGCCTTCAGCGCGCCGGCGGCGCCGTCGAAGTCGCCCTCGGCGAAGAGCCGCTTGAGGCGCTCCGCCGGCCCGATCAGCTGCGGCGCCTCCTGGATCGCTCGGCCGAAGTGCGCGTCCACCTCGGACGGCGCGGGCCGGTGCATCCCCGGAATCTTCACGTAGCCGCCGAGCGGGATCGCGCCGATGCCGTACTCGATGCCGCCCCGCCGGACCTTCGCGATCGCCGGCGGGAACCCCACGTAGAACTTGCGCGGCCGCATGCCGACCGCCCGGGCGGTGTAGAAGTGGCCGGCCTCGTGCAGCAGGACGAGGAAGGCGAGCCCGAGGATCGCGATCAGGCTGTTCACGCGGTCACCAGGGCCCGTTCTGCGAGCCGCCGGGCTTCCCGGTCCACGGCGACGAGCTCGTCGAGGTCGCGCACCGGCGAGCCGTCCGCGGCGTCGAGCGTGCGCTCGACGACCTCCGGGATCGCGAGAAACGGCAGACGTCCGTCGAGGAACGCCGCGACGGCCACCTCGTTGGCGGCGTTGAACACGCACGGCCGGCTCCCGCCCGCCGCGCCCGCGCCGCGTGCGAGGCCGAGCATGGGGAACGCCTCGTCGTCGACGGGCTCGAACTCGAGCACGAGGCCCGAGGAGAAGTCCAGCTGTGCCATCTCCACCGCAGAGCGGTCAGGGTAGGTGAGCGCGAAGGAGATCGGGACGCGCATGTCCGGATACCCCATGTGCGCGAGCCCTGCGCCGTCGCGGAAACGGACGAGCGCGTGCACGACGGACGTCGGCTGCACGACCACTTCGATTCGGCCGTACGGCAGCTCGAAGAGGAAGTGCGCCTCGATGACCTCCAGCCCCTTGTTCGCGAGCGTCGCCGAGTCGACCGTGATCTTCGGGCCCATGGACCAGGTGGGATGGGCAAGAGCCTCCTCCACGGTCACTGATTCGAGCGAGGCGAGCGAACGGTTTCTGAACGGGCCTCCGGACGCGGTCAGGACGACCGAAGCGATCGACTCCCGCGGGCGCCCCTCGAGGCACTGGAAAACCGCGGAGTGCTCGCTGTCGACCGGGAGCAGGAGGCCTCCACCCCGGTCCCACGCCTTGAGCGCCAGGTCGCC
>DASSUI010000086.1:0-2508 GCA_035707105.1 Gaiellaceae bacterium
GCGGCGCACTACGCTCGGCAGACAATCTTCGGCATGGCGGCCGCGAGCGCCATCGAGTCGTTCGGCGTGCAGAGCCAAAGCGGCTGCGAGCAGCCGAACCGGCTTTCACCCAGGTGAGGGTCGCCGAACCGTACTCGGCCGGCATCGGGATCCACTCCCGAAGCGCCGAGCCAGAAACTCCGGTTCGCGCCGAAACGCCCGCAGTTGTCGGTAATCCGAACCATGGGCTTCAGTATGCGCACGGATGCGGATCTTCGACCTGTGCGCGACGATTTGAGCGGAGGGAAGGCGCATGAGCCGTTCGTGGATCGTTCTGAGGTTGCTGGCGTTCGTCATCGTCGTCGTGGCGGTGACGACTGCCGGTCCGGCATCGGCGACCTCGCCCGGCCGCAACGGAAGAGCGCTGTACGGGCTGAACCGGTCGACGACGGAGAGCGGCGACATCTTCGCCATCGACGCCACCGGCGGAGCCCGGCGAAACCTGACGCAGACGTGGGGCCTCGAGGACAACGTCGCGGTTTCCCCCGACGGGCGATGGATCGCCTTCGTGCGCTGCGAGCGGGAGTACAGCTGCGGGAACGAGATCTTCGTGATGCATCCGGATGGCTCGGGCCTGCGCCGGATCGCGGACAACGCCGACAAACCCGTCTGGTCGCCGGACAGCAGGGAGATCGCGTATGCAGGCACCCACGGCGAGCTCCGCGTCGCCGCGGTCGACGGGACCGGCGACCGCCAGCTAGGGCCGCCGTCATCGGGATGGCACGTGGCCTGGTCACCGGACGGAACGCGAATCGCCTACGTCACCGGGGGTTCGGTGGCCGTCGTGCCGGCTATCGGAGGGCGGGCCATCGACGCCATCGGAGAACACTCCGACTACGCGTGGAATCCGGACGGGAGCCGCTTGTTCTTCGCGCACCAGACGGACGTCTTCTCGGTGGCTCCCGACGGTGCGGATCGCCGGTTGGAGCTGCGGCTGCCGGGGCAGTCATGGGCGCTTGCGTTCGCTCCGGACGGCCGGCTCGCGGTCGTCGTGGCGGAGGGAGGTGTTGCCCGGCATGCGGTCCATGTTTTCGACGGCAGGGTGCTGCGCCGGATCGCGGCGGTCGCGAGTAGCAACGTCGCGCCGTCGCTCGCCTGGAGTCCTGACGGGCGGCTGGCGTTCGCGCGGTCCCTCGGGAAGCTCATCTTCGTCGTCGAGCGCGATCTCTCGCTGCGGAGCGTCACACCCGAACGGGCACCGGCCGTGGCGTCTGTCGACGGCCTCAGCTGGCTCGGATCGAACACCCTTATCTACGCGGCCCATGTCTACCCGGGCACCGACCTCTACACCAGGGAAGTCGACGGGTCGGCCGTTCGGCGGCTGACGAACACGTTCGAAGACGAGGGGGAGCCGGCCTGGTCTCCGGACGGCAGGCGGATCGCGTTTGCCTCCTCCGGAGACATCCGCATCATCCCGGCACGCGGAGGCCGGGCTCGACGAGTGACCCGCACCCGCGCGACCGAATCGGCGCCGACCTGGTCGCCGGACGGGACGGAACTCGCGTTTTCGCAAGACCCAGGTGGGCGAGCGCCCTCCCAGATCGTCGTCCGCGACCTCATCACCGGCCGCGCGCGTGTCATCCGACGCCGCGCCGCCTCGCCTGAGTGGTCGCCGGATGGGACCGCGATCGCGGCGGTCGTTCCCGAGAGCAACGAGAACCCGTCCCGCGTCCTCGTCATGAGGCCGGACGGAAGCGGCGTCCGCCTGCTCAGCGACGACTATTCGGTTGGCTACGGCGGCCCGAGCTGGTCGCCCGACGGCAGGCGGCTCGTGTTCAACGATCAGATGGACGGCGGCTGCGACACCCGTCAGCCCGGCCCGTGGCTGCAATCCCGCAGTGCGCCGCCGCCGTGCATGGGCATCGTCATCGTCTCGCGCACCGGCAAGAGACTCTCCTCGTACTACGACCGCGACTACGACTACGGCCCAGCCGAGTGGTCACCCGACGGCCGCATGCTCGTAATCGGGAACGGGCTCGTGCTCCGCAACGGGGCCCGTGTGAGAGACTCCCGCGCCGCCCTCAACCTGCAGCCGCGCTGCACCCTCGAGGGCACGAACGGAGGCGACCGCCTGCGCGGGACCACAGGTAACGACGTGATCTGCGGCTTCGGCGGCAACGACAGGATCGACGGCCGCGGCGGGCACGACGTCCTCTACGGTGGAGAAGGCGCCGATGTCCTGGTCGGCGGGGCCGGACCGGATTGGCTCTTCGCAGGGCCGGGCGTCGACCGGCTCCTCGCGCGCGACCGCGCTCGCGACGTTGTCGACGGCGGCCACGGCCGCGATCGCATCACCGCGGATGCGCGCGACGTCCGCTCAGGCGACTGAGGCGCCGGCAGTGTTGAGCAGGCGTTCCGGGGCACTCCCAAGTTTCTAGCCATCACGTCTTTTGCTCCAACAACTCCACACCTACTAGAGACCTACCTCGCGACAATCCCCGCGTGTGGAGCTCGAGCTCCGCAGTCGGC
>DASSUI010000087.1:0-42140 GCA_035707105.1 Gaiellaceae bacterium
CCGCTTGCAGCCCCGTAGAGCACGAGATCGCCCCGAGGCCGAAGCGAGGCGAGGCTCTCGTCGAAGGTCGCCGCCCCGACACCGTCGTAGACGACGTCGACGCCTCTGCCGCCCGTGAGCTCCTTCACACGCTCGCCGAACCGCTCGTATCCGATCACCTCCGCTGCGCCGGCCTCGCGTGCGAGCTGCGCCTTCTCCTCGTTCGACGTCGTCGCGATCACGCGTCCGCCACGCATCGCCACCAGCTGGGTCAGGAGGCGCCCCACGCCTCCGGCGGCGGCGTGAACCAGCACGATCTCCCCCGCTTGCACGACATGCGTGGACGTGCAGAGGTACTGGGCCGTGATGCCTTGCAACAGCGCGGCCGCGGCGAGCTCCTCGCTCAGACCGTCCGGAATGGGGACCGCACGATCTGCTCTCACTGCCACCTGCTCGGCATAGCTCCCGGGCGCCGAGACCCAGGCGACCCGCTCGCCGGTGCTGACCACCGAGCCCGCTCCCTCGACGCCGATGATCGCCGGCAGATCACCGCCGTAGCGGCCCTCGCGCTCATAGACGTCGCGATAGTTGACGCCTGCGGCAGCCACGTTCACGAGCAGCTCATCCGCGGAGGGCTCGGGGAAAGGCACATCGGCCACCTCGAGCACCTCGCGTCCACCGTGCCTCGTTATCTGCACCGCACGCATGCGCGGACAGTCTTACGCGCGCAATACGAGCGCCGCGCGAGGTCGGCAAGCCGATCGGTGAACACCCGATACTGGATCCAGACGGAAGCGGGAATTGAGTGAGCGTGCCGGAGCGCCGGTCCGTTGTTCCGGTGGCGCGCTCGGGTCAGTAGGGTCGCGCCCGCTCGCGGAAGCCTGGAGCGAGCGAGCCGGAAAGCCGTCGCGGGAACGCGACCGTTTCCGCGTCGCCGTCCGAGACGTAACGTCGGCCGGGGTTTCGCCGAAGCTGATCGAGCCACCAAGAACTGCCGTACTCAGGGCTGGGCGCGTTTCGCGGCGTCGTCCGAATTCGAGGGATGGCATGCGGCTCGAAGTCGCGCGCGAACGGCGACGCCGCCGGCTCGGCCCCGACCAGGAACACCCCGTCGTGGGCATATCGCTGGCTGCCCCAAACCCCGCGCCACGCGATCGAACGAGGCGCGGGCCAAGCTCCGAGAGGAAGAGCGACTGTTCTGACGCGGGCCTGCGGCACCGCGTCGGTGATGAGCTTCAGGCCGAGGGCGAGCTGTTTCCGCGCTTCCGCAGCGCCCATCTGGTTCAGCGGAATGTGGTCCTTCGTGTGGTTCCCGAGCTCGAATCCGTGCTCCGCGAGCCAGCGGAGGAGACGGGGGCCCTCCCTGACTCCGGCGAATGGCTCCCGGTTCGGATAGAAGGTCCCTGCGAGCTTGAAGTCGGGGTGTGTCCGCGCGAAGTCGAGCATGATGCCGATCGCCGTGTCGCGCTTGATCTCTCCATCGGCGTCGAGCGCGAGCTGCTCCTTGGTCGAGTCGTCGAAGGTCAGGACGACCGGGCTCTTTCCGGCCGGCACGTCCAGATCGCCGGTGACCAGGTCGATCGCCCGAACCGGCCTGTAGTCCTCGCGCCAAAGCCGCTCCAGCTCTGCCCGGAACTCGGCGGGCGTCAGGTCGTAGTCGCCGCCTCCGTCCGCCCGAATCTGGTGATACATCAGCACCGGGACTTCGCCGAGCTCGTTCGCGCGGACGGCCGCTGCTTTTGCGCTGGCGCTGTCCGGCGGTGGGACAGCCGGCTTCGGAGCCGGTTCGCCGGCGGCGGGCGTGGCGGCAGTGCGCGTCGTCTCGATCGGCTGGAGTCGGGCCGCCTCGGGAAGCGCGTCCGCGGTATAGGTGACAAGCGGATCCCAAAGCAGCCACTCCCGGATCCCCACGCTCTTCGCTGCACCGATCTGTGCACGGACCTCGGTCGGCCCGTACGTCACTCCCAGCGAAAAATCCTGGAGCCAGGGGACGACCCGTGCGCCCGTACCCCGCACCTGCCGCTGGAAGTCGCGGAGCGACCGCTGGACGATCGCGAACGGGTCGGCGTTCGGGTACGAGACGCCGTACTCGCCGGGCCCCCAGTGGGACGGGTACAGCATCGGCGCGATGTAGTCGACGTGCCTCGCCATCGACCGGACGTCCTGCGCCACCTCGGTGGGCCGCGTCGCCGCTACGCCGAACACGCTCGCGCCCAGGAACGTTCCGCGCGGCCTCAGGGCTTCCCGCGTCTCCTCCAGGAAGGAGGTGATCGCCCGCTCCGGGCTTCCGCGGAGGTTCGGGAAGCGCATGCTGCCGATCGGCCCGTCGGGTCTCCGAACGTAGTCGTAGAGGACGTCGTCGATCCCCGCCACGGCAGCTGCCCGAGCGATCGCGATGTTGTAACGCCGAACGGTGGGATTCGCGAAGTTCGTGAACCCGCCGTAGCCGGCATATGGCCCGCCTGTCGGTGTCTGGACCACCTGGTCGCGCCACCCACGCTTCCACGCCGCCGACGCGTGCACGGGATCCCGGAAGACGACGAGGCGCCCGACGACCATGACGCCCCGTCGGTGAAGCATGTCGATCGCTTCCCGGAGGTCGTAGATGTCCTCGACGGATCCGATCTGCTCCGCGAACGGAACTTGCGCATCGAAGCCAACCGTGCCGGACTCGTCCTTGAGATCCAGCTCGACAGTGTTGATCTTTCCGGCGTCGATCAGGTCGAGAATCCCGCGGCGAAGCTCGGGATTCGCCCAGGCGAACGAGGTAACGTGAACCCCGCGCAGCGGTGCTCTCGGACGGCGGGGGACGAGCTGCACGCGAACCCGCAGCGACGTTCGGTTGCCGAAGGCGTCCGCTGCGACAAGTGCGACGGGCTCCCCGGGTGGCTCGGCGTACGCGACGGCAAAGCGACCGTCGTCGACCTCGACGGCTCGGCCCGCAACCTCCACGTCGACCTCGTCGTCCACAGCTCCCGCGAGCCGCATGGGTTGCCCCACCACGGCCTTGAGCGACGACTGGTCGAGTCGAACCTCCGGCGGCGTCGTATCGATCGTGAAGTCCCAGGTGTGCTCCGCCCGTGACCCGGGAAGCCGACCGTCTGCGGTGACCGTGAGGACGTGGTCACCGTCGGGCAGCCGGGCCCCCGAGAAGCGAGCGACGCCGTTCTCCCGCACGACTCGATCCGTGATGTCTCCTCCGTCGAGAGTCCAACGGGCAGCCTCGAGCGTCTCGTCGCTCCCACGAATCGCAAACGACAGCGAACGCCGAGCCTCGGTGCCGATCCTTGCGTCCGCTTCGGGACCCGCCGGCTCGAGGTCGGGCGCGGCGATGCGGAGGGTCGCCCAGCCGGCGAGGACGACCACGGCCGCGACCGCTGCGACGACGAGTGTGCGGCGGCCCGGTAGCGGAACCGTCCACTCCGGCGGCTTTGGCCGCGGACGGCGGCGCGCCGGCCGGGAACCCGGCTCGGGATTCGGAAACGCTGTTGCGACCTCAGACGGGCTCGCCCCCCGTGGCCGCGACGTAAGCGCCACGGCCGTTGCAGTCGGGCGGAATCCGCCCGCCGCGGCTCGGCCGTTGGTACCTCTGTTCGAGGCTGCCGTTTGCTCGAGAAGACGGCCGGCGAGTTCCGGGAGAGGATCCGCGTCGTCGTCTTCCGTCGCCTCGCCCTCGACATCGAAGGGCTGGCGGCGTCTCCGACGTTGCGGCGGCGGCACGGGCGACTCACGGCGCGTGCGCGCATCGAGCTCCGAACGCAGCCGCTCGATCTCGGCAGTTGCGAGGTCGAGCGCGCGGCCTGCGGCCCGAAGCTGGGGTGACCCCCCATCCCGCTGGAGCCGCCTCCCCCACTCGCGAAGCTCACCAAGCTGCTTCTCGTCCACGGGGCGGCAGTATGCGTGCTCGGCCCGCAATCTGCGGCGTGCGAAGCGGATCCGAGCGACAGACCGCCGCGGCCGCTTCGTCGGGGCCTCGCGCTAGCCGGTCAGCCGGAAGAGCAGGATGTGCCTGCGCGGCCTCCGCGTCGTCCGGATCACGGTGAGCGTCCCGCGGGCGTTGTCGTATAGCCGGGTCCCGCCGAGCACCGCGAGCTCGTAGAGCTCCTGGTACTGGATCGAGCCGCCGGCGACCAGCCGCCCCTTCGGAAGGAAGATCGTGACCGTGCACGCCCGCGTATACGCCGTTGTGAACGTGCAGACGTACTCGGAGTGACCGATCGGCGTCGGCCTGATCCGCCTGTTGAAGAGGTTCTGGCGCACGATCTCGGTGTCGCCGAGCCGTCCGGGCGGACCGACGTTCACCCGCACGCGGCTCGTCTCACGACTCGTGATCCGGATCGTCGCCGGGCCTGTCGCGGCGCCGGAGCTCCACGCCGACGAGCTCAGCGCGTAGAGACCCCCGACCACCGACAGCGCGGCCGCAGTGACGAGCATGTACATCAACCGGGGC
Organism: Gaiellaceae bacterium; assembly: GCA_035707105.1. Taxonomy (GTDB): domain Bacteria; phylum Actinomycetota; class Thermoleophilia; order Gaiellales; family Gaiellaceae; genus JACDAN01. Next base: position 4,430 of record DASSUI010000087.1, read on the forward strand.
ATCCCCGACTCCTTTCGCCGTTCCGCAGAATCATCCCCCCGCGGCACTTGGAAGCTCCAACCAGAAGACCGATCCCTTCCCCCTCGCACTCTCGAAGCTCATGCGGCCCCCGTGCGCCTCGACGACCGAGCGCGCGATCGTCAGGCCCAGTCCGCTCCCCGGTATACCGCTCGCAGGCGCCTCTCCGCGGAAGAACTTTGCGAACACGCCCTCCTGCAGCTCCTCCGGGATCCCGAGACCCTCGTCTCGGACACTGACGCGAACGACGCCGTTCTGCTGCTCGGCGGTGACCTCGACCTTCCCGCCTTCGGGGGAGTACTTGATCGCGTTCGAGAGCAGGTTGCCAACCACCTGAGCGAGACGATCCGGGTCCCCGTGGACCGGGAGCGGCCTCGCGCGCACGTGGAGATCGAGAGTGTGCTTCGCGCTCTGGCCCTCGAACAGCCGCACCTGCTCGGCGACAACTCGTCCGACGTCGATCAGCTCGGCCTGGAGCTTGAGGTGGCCCTCGTCGAGCCGCTCCGCGTCGAGGAAGTCGTTCAGGAGCGCGGAGAGGCGCCGGCCCTCCCGGTCGACGATCTCCAGGTACTGCCGCTGCTCGTCGGGCGGGACCTCCCGGCTCAGGAGCACGGAAGTGAAGCCGATGATGCTCGCGAGCGGCGTCCGGAGCTCGTGCGAGACGATCCGGATCAGCTCCGACTTCCGGCTCTCGCTGTCGCGCAGCGCCTCGTTCTGCGTCTGCAGCTCGCGGCCTCGGCGCTCCAGCTCCTCCGCCATGTGGTTGAAGGCCGCCGTCAGCTCCCCAACCTCTCCGGGGCCTCCCTCCTCGAGCCGCACGGACAGGTCGCCGGCGGCGAGGTTCGAAGCCGCAGACGCGACGTCGCGCACCGGCTTCGCCATCGAGCGCGAGAGGTAGAGCCCGAAGAGCAGGATCAGGAGAGCCGACGCAAGCAACGCGGTCACGCCGAGGGCAACCGCTCGCCTCGACTGCGCCCGCGCCGAGTCCGCGCTCGCCTCGGCGCGCGCATCCTCGTTGGCGAGCAGGTCTGCGAACTGGGCCCTGATCTCGTTCGTTCGCTGCAGGCCCTCGTCGGTCGCGACCTTCGACCGGACGACGGCCGGGTTCAGGCGGGCGATCTGCACGAGCGGTCGCGCGAAGTCGTTGATGTAGGCGTTGATCGATTCTTCCAGGGCACGGGCGTTGCGTCGCTGCGCCGGATCGTCCGATACGAGACGTTCGAGCTCGTCGAACCGGGCCGGCAGCTGCTTGATCGCCCGATCCCACGGCCGGAGGAAGCTCCGGTCGAGACTGAGGACGACCCCGCGAAGACCCGTCTCGAGGTCGACGACCAGCTTCTCGAGCACGAGCGTCGCCGCCGTGACCTCCTTCGAGTGCGCCTCGCGCTCCCTCGCGTCGTCGAGCGTCGAGACGGCGTGGATGAGCAGGGCGAAGGCGCCGGCCACCATCGCGGCGAGGAGGACGCTCGCGGCCAGGATCCGCGTCGAGAGGGAGACGGACCTCACGACGCCGGCTCTCCGAGGTACTTGGCCACAATCGCCGTCAGTGCGTCCGGCTCGAACGGCTTCTGCAGGAAGACGTCCGCGCCTGCCGCGAGCGATGCGCCGTCGGCGTCCGGCCAGGCGCTCATGACGACGATGTGCGTCCCGGTCGGCCCCCCGTCCTCGTGCAGACGGCGGAGAACGTCGAAGCCGCTCATGCGCGGCATCATCAGGTCGAGGATGATCAGATCCGGGTGATGTTGCGCCGCGAGCGCGAGCGCCTCGTCGCCGTCCCCCGCTTCCACGACCTCATAGCCAGCGCCGATCACGACCCGGATGAGCTGCCGCAAATTTTCGTCGTCCTCGCAGATGAGGATCGTCTTGGCAGTACCGGCTTGCACGCTGGACCCTGTCTGAGCGTAACGGGAAGTTCTTAGCATTCGTCGGCGGTAAACGAAATCCCTCGCCCGTGTGAGCATTTCTGCGTTGGCGAAACGCGAGAGAGGGTCTACAGTGGAAACCGTCTGCATATGAGTTCCACCTTGGGGTCAACTTTTCATCTCCTCGGGCCGAGAGGCCCGGTGAGGTAATCCGAGCCGCATGAGACACGGAGCCGGCGCCGGCCCGCCGCGCTCCCGCTCCATCGGGATCGCGACGCTTGCCGCCGTTCTGGGGCTGACCGCGCTTGCGTTCGCGCCGGCGGCGCCTGCAGCCGGGGACGCCGCTCGCGTCTCGCTTGCCGCGACGGGGCCGGCTCCTGACCCCAAGCCGCCGCCCCCGAAGCCCGACCCGAAGCCGCCGGCACCTCCGCCTGCTCCGCCGCCCGCGCCTCCGCCGCCAGCGCCACCGCCGCCCCCGGCCGTGGAGACGCCCGCGACGGTCCCGGCTCCGCCGCCCGCGCCTCCGGTGGAGGAGGCGACGACCGAGCCGGCTCGGCCTGCCGCTCGACGACCGAGGCGCCCGCGAAAGGTGTCCGCGCCGACGGTACGCCGGAAAGCGGCCCGCGTGAAGGGAGCTCGCACTGACCTGAAGCAACCCACCGACAACGAGCAGGAGATTCTCGGCGCGGCCCCGCTGCCCGCTGCCCAGATCACGGACACCGGGGCCGCACTCTCGGGCGCGGCGGTCGTCTTCGGAGCGCTGCTGATCCTTGGAGCGCTCTTGGTCGGCGCCTCGGCCGTTCCACCCCGACGCGTCCCCTGGCCCGTCGTCGCCGACCCACTAGTCGCACACCGCTCGGATCTCGCCACGTTGGGAATCGGCGTGATCGCGATTGCTTTTCTCTACGCCAACGCTGCCATCTTGCTTTAGAGGAAGGGGTCATGTTCAGCCGCCGCCGTTCGCACCGCTTGGTGTTACTCGCCGCTTCCGCGTGCCTGGTCCTCGTGTCGGGCGCGGCTGCGGCGAATCCGGGTGAGTTCAGCGCCGCGTCGACGCCGACGCACGTGAAGCCGTCCACCGCCGCCGGCTACACGATCACGCTGACCAGCAGCGCCACCTCCGAGAAGGAGGCTGACCGCGCCAAGATCGGGATCCCGCCCGGGTTCGGTGTCGACGGCGCAACCCTCCAGGCGACGACGACCGCGGCCGGCGCATGCGTGGCGTCCGCGTGGGTCGCCGACGGCACGCTGGTCGCCGACGGCAAGATCAACCTCAAGCGGCCGGACGCGAACCCGAACCAGACGAACAACCGCCTCTGCCCCGGCGGCACGCTGACAGTCGCCTTTTCCGCCACGTCGTCCGCGGCCGACGGTTCCTACACATGGGCGGCAGAGCTTCTTCGCGGCGTCGACCCCTTCGGGCTCACCGGTTCCCAGCCGTCGATCCGGGTCGACGGTACGGCACCCGTCGTGACGATCCAGCAGAAGCCGAGCGATCCGAGCGGGAGCCAGTCGGCGACGTTCGCGTTCACCGTGAGCGAGCAGGCCAGTGTGACGTGCAAGCTCGACGGGGGAGACTTTGCGCCCTGCACGTCGCCGGTCGACTACTCCAACCTCGTCGACGGAATTCACAGCTTCACCGCGCGGGCCGTCGACTCGGCGGGGAACGTCGGCGACGCGACGTACAGCTGGAGAGTCGACGCGACCGCGCCCGCGATCGCGATCACGGAGAAGCCCTCCGACCCGAGTAACTCCACCTCGGCAGCCTTTGCCTTCACGGCGAGTGAGGCGGCAACGGAGTGCAAGCTCGACGACGCCGCATTCGTGACGTGCAGCTCGCCCATCACCTACGCCGACCTCGCCCAGGGGCCCCATACGTTCACGGTCAGAGCGACCGACTCCGTGGGGAACGCCGACCAGGACACATACACGTGGACAGTCGACTCGATCCCGCCGACCGTCGCGATCACAGGTGGAAAGCCCAGCGACCCGACCAACTCCAGGTCGGCGACCTTCACATTCACCGCCAGCGAGCCGACGCAATGCAGGCTCGACGACGGCGTGTTCGCGGGTTGCACTTCGCCCAAGGCCTACAACAATCTCGCCGACGGGCCGCACACGTTCACGGTCAAGGCCACCGACACGGCCGGCAACACGAGCCAGGACGCCCATACGTGGACGGTCGACGCCACGCCGCCGACGGTCGCGATCACAGGTGGAGAGCCCGCCAACCCGACGAACTCGAGCTCGGCGTCCTTCACGTTCACCGCCAGCGACGCAACGCAGTGCAAGCTCGACAGCGGCGCGTTCGCACCGTGCATCTCCCCGGCCGGCTATCTCGATCTTCCCGATGGGTCCCATACCTTCACGGTCAAGGCGACCGACACGGCGGGCAACACGGCCGAGGACAGCTACACGTGGGTGGTCGACACCACAGCACCGACGGTCACGATCGTCGGCGGGCCTGCCGCGCTGAGCAACACAAGGTCACCGTCGTTCACGTTCACCACGACCGACCCGGCGCAGTGCAAGCTCGACGACGGAGCATTCACCGCCTGCACGTCGCCCAAGGGCTACAGCAACCTCCCGGACGGGCAGCACACGTTCACCCTCAAGGCCATCGACGCCGCCGGAAACACGAGCCAGGACGCCTACACGTGGACGATCGACGCCACACCTCCGACTGTCTCGATCGGCACGGGGCCCGACGGCCTGACGAACTCCCGGTCAGCGGTGTTCACCTTCACCGCCAGCGACTCGACGCAATGCAAGCTCGACACCGGCGAGTTCGTTCCCTGTTCGTCGCCGGCGGCCTACGACAACCTTCCCGATGGCCCCCACAGCTTCACCGTCCGGGCGATCGACGCCGCGCAGAACAGCGCCGAGGCAACTCGGACCTGGACAGTCGACGGTACCCCGCCGACCGTGCAGATCACCGGCGACAAGCCGGGTGATCCCACCAACTCGACGTCGGCGACGTTCACCTTCAGTTCGAGCGAGGCTTCGACGTTCGCGTGCAAGCTCGACACGGGCAGTTTCGCGGCATGCACCTCCCCGAAGAGCTACACGAGCCTCGGCGACGGCCAGCACACATTCACTGTCCAGGCGACCGACCTCGCCGGCAATGCGAGCCAGGATGCGTACACATGGACGGTCGACAGCCAGGCGCCGACGGTGGCGATCGTCGACCAACCGCCGAACGCGACGCAGAGCCGGACCGCGACGTTCGCGTTCACAGCCGACGCGGCAACGCAGTGCAAGCTCGACGGGGCCGCGTTCGTCGCCTGCACCTCCCCGACGACGTACTCGGGGCTGGCGGACGGAACGCACGCGTTCACGGTGCAGGCGACCGACAATGCAGGGAACACGGGTCAAGACGCCTACGCGTGGACGGTCGACAACGCGGCGCCCAGCGTGATCATCGTCCAGAAGCCCACCGACCCGAGCGACGTCAAGTCGCCCGCCTTCGCATTCACGTTCAACGAGGGCACGGCCCAGTGCAAACTCGATGCCGGCGCGTTCTCGGCGTGCGCGTCACCCAAGAGCTACACGAACCTCAACGACGGCCAGCACACGTTCACGGTCCGGTCGACCGACGCGGCGGGGAACACGGGCCAGGACTCCTACACGTGGCGGCTCGAGACACAGCTCGCCGTCGCGACGCTCGTCGTCACGCCGCGTGACCCCAGCACGGACACCTCGGCCAGGTTCGAGTTCCGGAGCAGGACGGGCGCGACGTTCGAATGCAGCCTCGACGGGGCGGCGTTCGCGGCGTGCACCTCGCCGGCGATCTACGGCGGGCTGGCGCAGGGCCCGCACAGCTTCGCGGTCAGGGCGAAGGACGGCGCCGGAACAGGTCCGTCCGCGTCGTATTCGTGGCGGATCGACAGCCTCGGACCGAGCGCCGCGATCACGCAGGCCCCGGGCAGCCTGACGAGCACCCGGTCGGCGACGTTCGGGTTCACGGCGAACGAGGCGGGCTCGTTCGCGTGCCAGCTAGACGGTGCGGGCTTCGGCCCGTGCGCCTCGCCGGTCTCGTACCAGGGCATCGCCGACGGGACGCACACGTTCACCGTCCGGCCGACAGACGTTCTCGGGAACGTCGGCGCCCCGGTCTCGTACGGCTGGCGCGTCGACGGGACGGCGCCCGAGACGACGCTCGCCTCCGCACCGTCGGCGCGGACCACGTTAACGTCCGCAACGTTCACCTTCTCGGCCGACGAGCCGGCGGCCTTCCAGTGCAAGCTCGACGCGGCCGCGTTCGCGCCATGCGTCTCGCCGAAGCCTCTCACCGGTCTGAGACGCACGGCGCACATCTTCGAGGTACGCGCGATCGATGCGGCGGGAAACGTCGACCCGACGCCGGCGATCCTGCGCTGGACGATCCTCGTGCCCGCAACGAGGCGGGCAAGGACCGCGTCTGCGCTGTTGGCACCCCGCGCCGGCGCGCGAGTGACGTCGCCGCCGCTCCTTCGCTGGCGACGCGTCCCGCGGGCCTCGTATTACAACGTCCAGCTCCGGCGCGGCTCGGTGAAGGTGCTCAGCGCCTGGCCGACGCGGACGCGGCTGCAGCTCCGCGCCCGCTGGACGTACCTCGGCCGTGAGCGCAGGCTCACCCCGGGCACGTACCGGTGGTACGTCTGGCCCGGATATGGGAAACCGGCACAGCGACGGTATGGACGCGTACTCGGCAGCAGAACGTTCACGGTGAGGGCTCGTGCGGGCCGCTGACGCAAATTCGAAGCTCGTCCGCCGGCCGTTTCTGCTCCTCTTGGCGATAGCCGCGTCGCTGCTCTTCGCTGCGGGCGCCGCCGCCGCCGATCCCAATGAGTTCAGCGCGGCGTCGACGCCAACGCACGTGAAACCCTCGACGCAGGCGAGCTACACGCTCACCCTGACGAACAGCGCCACTTCGCAGCAGCCGGCGAACCGGGCGAGGATTACGATCCCACCTGGGTTCACTATCGATTCCCCCGTGACGGCGGAGACGAACGCAGTCGGCGGCTGTACCGCTTCAATCTGGGACGCGAGTGTGATCCCGGCGCCCGATCCAGACCCCCGCATCGAGCTGCGGTCCCCCGGCGGCAGTCCGGCGGTGAGCGGCCTTTGCCAGGGCGCAATGCTTACGGTGACATTCGCCGCCACCTCCGCGGCCGGTCAGTTCAGCTACACGTGGGCTACCGAGCTTTCGCGGGATACGGCGCTGTTCACACTCACGTCCCCCCAGCCGACGGTCGTCGTGGACGGGACCCCGCCCACCGTCGCGATCGGCGACCGGCCGAACGACCCGAGCAACAGCCGGACCGCGACCTTCACCTTCTCCGCCAGCGACCCGACACGCTGTTCGCTTGACGGCTCGGCACCGGCGGCCTGCAACTCGCCGGTGACGTATGGCGACCTCAACGACGGCCCGCACACGTTCACCGTCGTCTCGACCGATGCCGCCGGAAACTCGACCCCGGACAGCTACGCCTGGACTATCGAGACGCGCTCACCTACGGCGGCCCTGTCCTCCGGGCCCGCCGAGCTCACGAACACCCGGGCGGCGGCGTTCGTGTTCTCCGCCGACGAGCCGTCCAGGTTCGAGTGTCAGCTCGACGGCGGTGCCTTCCTGCCTTGCAGCTCGCCGGTGGCGTACCAGGGCCTCGCCGACGGCGCGCATACCTTCGCCGTTCGTCCGATCGACGGCGTCGGCAACGTCGGCGCCGCCGTCTCGCGCGGGTGGCGGATCGACGCGACTGCGCCCGAGTCGGAGGTGACGGCCGGTCCACGCAGCCGGACGACCTCGCTCTCCACCACCTTCCGGTTCGCCGCCAGCGAGCAGGCGTCGTTCCAATGCAAGCTCGACGCAGCCGCATTCGCACCGTGCGCATCCCCGAAGAGCTATTCGCGGCTGCGTCGAAGCGCCCACACGTTCCAGGTCCGCGGGATCGACCCGGCCGGCAACGTCGATCCGACGCCGGCGGTGTTCCGCTGGACGGTCATCGCTGCCGTGCGGAGAGTGACCGCAGCTTCTGCACTGCTGGCTCCGCAAGCGGATGCCCGCGTCACCTCGCCGCCGACGCTCCTCTGGCGCCGAGTCGCCCGCGCCTCCTACTACAACGTCCAGCTCTACCGCGGCACGCGAAAGATCCTGAGCGCATGGCCGGTCCGCACGCGCCTCCGTCTCCGCGCGCAGTGGACGTTCGGCGGGCGCCAGCATCGCCTGGTGCCGGGCACGTACCGCTGGTACGTCTGGCCGCGGCTCCGGCGTGGCGGCTACGGAAAGCTCCTCGGTCAGAGCACGTTCATCGTGAGGGCGCCGGCGCGGCGCTGACGTGCTCCTCGAGGGCATCGCCGCCGCGGCGCTCATCTGCCTCGACCCCGGGCACGGGACGCCGCCCGCGATCGGACGCCAGCGGGAACCGATCGGGCCGGGAGCTCGGGTGACGAAGGTCAAGGATGGCGGCGGCGCAGCGGGTGAGGCCGAGACGGCGCTCGCCATCGCTCTGCGCACGCGGATCCTTCTCGTGCGGCGCGGCTACCGAGTCGCAATGACCCGGACCGGTTCGACGTTCCGCGGCGGGAACGTCGAGCGGGCGCGGTTCTGCAACCGCCGAGGGTCGGCGCTGATGCTCCGGATCCACGCCGACGGGTCGTCCGATCCGCGCCGACAGGGGGCCTCGACGCTGTTCCCCGCGCTCCACCGCGGCTGGACGGACGACGTCTACGGGCCGAGCCTGCGGGCGGCGCGCACGATCCAGCACTCGCTCGTCGCGTCGACCGGTGCGCGCGACCTCGGCCTCGTCGAGCGGTCCGACCTCACCGGCTTCAATTGGGCCGACATCCCGGTCGTCCTCGTCGAGACCGGGTTCATGTCGAATCCGATCGAGGGGCGCCGGCTACGGTCGAGCGCCTACCGGTGGCGTGTGGCGCGCGGGCTCGCCGCCGGCGTGGCGGCGTTCAGCCCTCGTTAGCGCCGCGCATCTTGTCGACGGCGGCGCGGCCCTCGGCATGCACGGCGCGGCGCCGATCCTCCGGCGCCGGAACCGCCTCGGCGGCGTCGACGGTCGTCTCCGCCGCCTCGAACTCCTCGCGGTCCTCGACGACCGCGCGCGACTCGTCCAGCCGAGCGCGGAGCTCGTCCGCGCGCGGGTCTGCGACCGGCTCCGGGCGGGGCTCCCGCCGGACGCTGCGCCACAGCGCCGCGAGGCCGAGCGCCATTCCTCCGGTCAGGAACGCGAGGCGCCGGTTCACGGTCGTGATGCTACAGTGCGGCGCGCTTCCTGCCTTGCCCGCAGACGTCGCCCGAAACGCCCGCACGACGGCAAGGCCGCCTAAGACCGAGGGAAGGAGACATCGGGACCGTGACGCCCTACGAAATCCTGCTGATGCTCGATCCGGAGCTCCCCGAGGAGCGCCAGTCCGAGATCGTCCAGCGCACCCGCGAGCTCGTCGAGCGAGGCGGCGGCAGTGTCGAGTCCCACGACGTCTGGGGCCGCCGGAAGCTCGCCTACGAGATCGACCACAAGACCGACGGGGTCTACCACCTGCTGAGATTCTCGGCCGAGCCGGAGACGCTCGACGAGATCTCCCGCGTCCTGAAGATCACCGACGGGGTCATGCGCCATCTGGCCGTTCGGCGGAGCGAGCGCAGTCCCGGACAGACGGTGGCGGCGTCCGCCCCGGCGCGGCAGGATGGAGCCGAGGCCGAAACCGTCGCATCGGAGGAGGAGTAACCATGGCCAACATCAACCGCGTCGTCCTCGTCGGGAACCTGACCCGCGACCCCGAGCTCCGGCACACGCCGTCCGGCACCGCCGTCTGCAAGCTCCGGATCGCCGTCAACACGCGTCAGAAGGACGCGTCCACCGGCGAGTGGGGCGACAAGCCGAACTACTTCGACGTCACCGTCTGGGGCAACCAGGGCGAGAGCTGCGCGCAGTTCCTCTCCAAGGGCCGGCCCGTCGCCGTCGACGGGCGCCTGGACTGGCGCGAGTGGGAGGCTCAGGACGGCACAAAGCGCCAGGCCGTCGAGATCATCGCCGACACCGTGCAGTTCCTCGGGAGCCGCGGCGAGGGCGAAGGCGGGCAGCGCGAGTTCGTCCCCGCCGGTGCGGCCACGGAGAGCGGCGCCGACTTCACGTCGTCTGGAGACGACGACATCCCGTTCTAGGAGCAGCGAATGCCGAAAGCCAGACGCGAACAGCGCACTTCGAGACGCGGCCCGCCGACCGGGCCGATCAAGCGGCGATCGTGCCAGTTCTGCCGCGACAAGGTCGAAGAGGTGGACTACAAGAACACGAATGTGCTGCGAAGACACGTGTCCGAGAAGGGCAAGATCCGCTCACGCCGTATCACCGGGACCTGCCGGCGCCACCAGCGCCAGGTTGCTGTCGCGGTGAAGCGCGCGCGCGAGATGGCCCTCCTCCCGTACGCGACCACCTGAGTGCTGATGCAGGTCATCCTTCTCAAGGACGTGGACAAGGTCGGCCTGCGCGGCGACGTCGTGGACGTCGCGCGCGGGTTCGCCCGCAACTACCTCCTGCCGCGCCGGCTCGCCGAGCCCGCCTCGCCGGGCCGGCTCCAGGAGCTGCGGCGCCACGACGAGCTGCGCGCCCGCCAGGAGGCCCGGACGCACGAGGAGGCGCAGGAGATCGCGGCGCGCGTCGAGCAGACCGTGCTGCGATTCGACGTCAAGGCAGGCCCGACCGGGTCGCTCTTCGGCTCGGTGACCCCGACGGACGTGGCCGACAAGCTGTGGGGCGACCACAAGATCCGCGTCGACCGCCGCAAGATCGAGCTCGACCCGGTGAAGCGCGTGGGCCGGTACGAGGTTCCGGTCGAGCTCTTCACGGACGTGTCGGCGAACGTGCGTCTCGAGGTGGTCCCCGAAGGCGGCGACGTCGCTCAGATGGAAGCGCTCCAAGCGGCTGCCGAGGCCGAGGAGGCCGCCGCCGCCGAGGCCGAGGCTGCGTCCGAGGCGGCCGCTGCTGCCGAGGCGGAGGCGATCGAGATCGTCGAGGCGGCGGAGGCGGCCGAGGCGACCGAGCCGGAGGGGGCTGTGGAGGCCGCGCCCGCCGAGCCGGAGGAGCAGATCGAGGGCGGCGCGGAGACCGCGCCCACCGAGCCCGTCGCTGCCGAAACAGAGCCGGACCGGTAACGAAACCGTCACGACTCGTCCACAGGCTTTTCCAGAGCCTGGGGGTCCGCGTGCGAAAATCGCGCTCGCAGCGGGATATTCATTCCGCCGATCGCGGTGCCGTCGTGGGGACAACGTCCGGCAGGCCGTGGACAATGCGGGGGAACATGCGTTCTTTCACCTGCAAATCGGCCGCTTTCTTCCCTAGTAGTAGGGGAGAACGCGCTTGAGCGCGCCCGCCCGCAGCGGGTTAGATCCCGGCATGGTCGCCCACCTCGCCCAGCCGTCGCAGGCGGCCCCGGTCCCACCCCAGAATCTCGACGCCGAAGAGTCGGTCCTCGGCGCGATGATGCTCTCCCCAGGGGCGATCGGGGCCGTCAGCGAGATTCTCGACGCCGGCGACTTCTACCGGGAGAGCCACGCGAAGGTCTACCGCGCCGCCCTAGCGCTCTACGCGCGCGGCGAGCCCGTCGACGCGATCACGCTCGTCGACGCGCTGGAGGAGCGCGGCGAGCTCGAGGACGCGGGCGGTCGCGTCCGGATCCACGAGCTCGCCGCGCTCGTGCCCGCCACCGCAAACGCCGCGCACTACGCCCGGATCGTCCGCGAGATGGCGACCCTGCGCGGCCTGATCCGGTCCGGCCAGGAGATCGCGCGCCTGGGCTGGGAGCGGCCGGGTGACGCGCAGGAGCTCGTCGACCAGGCTGAGCAGGTGATCTTCGAGCTCTCGCAGTCGCGGGTCACCGGCGAGTTCGCGCACATCGAGGGGCTGCTGAAGGACAGCTTCGAGCGGATCACCGCGCTCTACGAGGCCGGGGAGGAGATCACCGGGGTCCCGTCCGGTTTCCGGGACGTCGACCGGTTGACCTCCGGCTTCCAGCCGGGGAACCTGATCATCCTCGCCGCCCGTCCCAGCATGGGGAAGTCCGGGTTCGCGCTCTGCACGGCGGCGAACATCGCCGTCCGCCGAAGCGTGCCGGTCGCCCTGTTCACGCTCGAGATGTCGAAGTCGGAGGTGACGCAGCGCCTGATGTGCAGCGAGGCGAAGGTCGAGTCGCAGCGGCTGCGGAACGGCAAGCTCGCCGCCGACGACTGGCCGCGCCTGACGGCTGCCTGCGACAAGCTCGCGAAGGCGCCGATCTACGTCGACGACACCGGCTCGATCACGATGATGGAGATCCGCTCGAAAGCTCGGCGGCTCAAGTCCAAGGAGCCGAACCTCGGGCTGATCGTCGTCGACTACATCCAGCTGATGACGTCGGGCTCGACCGTGGAGAACCGCGTCCAGGAGGTCTCGCAGATCTCGCGGAACCTCAAGGTGCTCGCCCGCGACCTCGACGTGCCGGTACTCGCCTTGTCGCAGCTCTCGCGCGCAGTCGAGCAGCGGCACGACAAGCGACCGATCCTCTCCGACCTCCGCGAGTCGGGCTCGATCGAGCAGGACGCCGACCTCGTCTTCTTCATCTACCGCGACGAGTACTACAACGACGAGACCGACCAGCAAGGGATCGCGGAGATCCACCTCGCCAAGCACCGCAACGGCCCGACTGGAACGGAGAAGGTCGCGTTCCTGAGCCGGTACGCGAAGTTCGCCGACCTGGCGGCCGCCTAGCCGTGTCCAGCCCGGTCTTCGCCTCGCCGCCGGAGCTGATCGCCCCGGCCGGCTACAGCCACGTCGTCACGATCCCGCCCGGTCGGCTCGCCTGGACCGCGGGGCAGGTGCCGATGACCCGCGACCGCGCGATACCGGAGGGGTGGGAGGCCCAGACGCGACTCGCGTTCGAGAACACGGGCCGGGCGCTCCGCGCGGCGGGCGCGGCCTGGGGCAACGTCGTCAAGCTCACGCTCTACGTCGTCGACATCTCCGAGCTCGCGACGATCCGGCGCGTGCGCGACGAGTTCATCAACCTGGCCTCGCCTCCGACGAGCTCGCTCGTCGAGGTGAGCGCGCTCTTCAATCCCGACGTGCTGATCGAGGTCGAGGCCGTCGCGTTTCTCCCGGACCCGACTTAGGCAGGCGCCTCGCGGCCGGTCAGGACGCGACCCTGATCACGTGCGAGCTCGCTTCGACGTCGGGACCGGACGAGCTGCCTGGCTCGCCGCCGCCTCGTCGCTCGCCGACGAGCCCCTCGCGGTACGCGATCGCGATCGCCTCCGCTCGGCTGTGAACGCCGAGCTTCGCCAGCACGCGCTGAATGTGGCTCGCCACCGTCTTCGGGCTGATTACGAGCTCCCTCGCGATCTGCTTCGGCCGCATGCCTTCGGCGAGCAGCTGTAGGACCTCGCGCTCGCGGCTCGTCAGCTCGGCAGCGACCGGAGAATGGGACCACGAAGCTGTGCGGGCTCTGCGAGAACGAGAGATCAGCCTCCTTGCGCGCGCGAGCAGTTCGTCTGGATCGGCGGGCTTGACCACGTAGTCGTCTCCTCCGAGGAGGAGGCCGGCCGCACGGTCGAGCGGATCCGTGCGGTCTCCGGAGATGAAGACGATCGGGAGGTCGTCGCCGAACTCGTCGCGGAGCTCGCTTGCGATCTCGAAGCCACTGAGGCCCGGAAGGACCACGTCGAGCAGGACGAGAGATGGCCGCCCTCGGCGTGCCGCCACCATGGCTTCCTCGCCACTCGCGGCCTCGTCGGTCGCAAAACCGGCACGTTCAAAGAGACGGGCGGCGAAGGCGCGGGCGCCTTCATCCCCATCCACGACCAAAATCGGACCGAGATTGTTCAAATCGCCACTTCCCTCGGTGAATTCGAGTGTAAGCGGTTTATTAAGACAAAGCGAGTCTCCGTCCACGACGTTCGTGCAGCGTTTTCCCTAGGCGGTACGCCTAGGCCAAGAGCCTGAAAACGACCCTTCGCAGTCGCGACTGCCCTGCCTATGGTCAGCGACACGGAAGGGGGAGCAATCGAGCGAGGAGGTAGCCCGATTCATCGTCGGCCCATAGCCGGCGCGGCCGTTTCCGTCGACGGAGGCGGCCCCCTGCGCCCGACGGAGGCGCGTGGGTTGTACCGAACGTTCGCATCTCCACGGCGCCTGCTTGGACGCCCGAGGGGAGGTGCTGCCGACCGACTGAATGGAGCGCTCTACGCGCATAGTTCTTGACTTGTTTCTACGCGGAGAGAAGGAAGGAGACTCAAACAAGATGCGTTTGAAGCGCATGACTCTGGCCGCGGTTGCCGGCGCGGTCCTGGCGGTAGCGGGACTCGCGCTCGCGGTCTCGAACGCCCACTTCGTCGGCACTCCAACGGCCAGCCGCAGTGGCAACACACTCACCGTCTCCGGGAAGGTGGCCGGCCTCGGCGACGTAGAGGTGATCACCGTCACGGTGTCGGCGGACGCGCAGTGCGTGAACCCCGGCAGCAACAAGCCGAAGGCCGCGAACAAGCAGAGCTTCTCGGACACCGACGACATACCGGTTCAGAATGGGAAGGCACTCTTCTCGCTCGACCTGACGGCGACGTTCCAGCCGGACTGCTCGCCACCGATGACGGTCGAGTTCTCCAACGTGGTCGTCACGGTGACGGCCGCAGACGGCACGTTCTTGCGACACCGCTTCCCAGGAACCTTCTGAGGAGCCGCTAGGCAGAGCCTGCCCCTGAGTAGGGTGCAGGCTGAAGCGCCGGGGGAAGCCGCCCGGCGCTTCAGCCTTGCGTGCACCGTCTCCCGCAGTAGCCGACAGATCCGGCAGACTCGACGGTGTGCCGAGCACCGTCATCGTCGGAGCACAGTGGGGAGACGAGGGCAAGGGCAAGATCGTCGACCTGCTGGCGCAGCACTCGGACGTCGTCTGCCGCTACCAGGGCGGACCGAACGCCGGGCACACGATCGTCGCCGACGGACAGACGTACAAGTTCCGGCACATGCCGTCGGGGATCCTCTGGGGCAAGGAGTGCGTCCTCGGCGCGGGCTGCGTCGTCGACCCGAAGGTGCTGATCGAGGAGCTCGACGACCTCGAGGCGCGCGGGCTCTCGACCGAGGGGGTGCGGCTCTCCGGCAACGCGCACCTGATCATGCCGTGGCACGTCGCGCTCGACCAGGCGAGCGAGCGCCGCCTCGGCACCCTCCAGATCGGGACGACGCGGCGGGGAATCGGCCCCGCCTACGGCGACAAGGCCGCGCGGCTCGGGATCCGCGTCCAGGATCTGCTCGACCCGAAGATCCTGCGGCAGAAGATCGAGGTCGCGCTCGCCGAGAAGAACCTCTGGCTCGAGCGCGTCTACGGCGCGGCGCCACTCGAGCTCGAGGACGTCTCGGCGCGGTACGAGAGCTACGCGCAGCGGCTCCGCCCCTACATCGCGGACACGTCGCTCCTCGTCGACCGCGCGCTCCGCGACGGCCGGTTCGTGCTCTTCGAGGGAGCGCAGGGAACGCTGCTCGACCTCGACCACGGCACCTATCCGTTCGTGACCTCCTCGAACCCGGTCGCCGGCGCAGCGGCCACGAGCATCGGCATCGGTCCGAACCGGATCGACGCCGTGCTGGGCGTCGCGAAGGCGTACCTGACCCGGGTCGGGGAGGGGCCGTTCCCGACCGAGATCGAGGGGCCCGCCCAGGAGCGGGTGCGCGAACTCGGCGGCGAATACGGGACTGTCACGGGGCGGGAGCGGCGTTGCGGCTGGCTCGACCTGGTCGGGCTCCGTTACGCGGCGCGCGTCAACGGCTTCACGTCGCTGGCGCTGACGAAGCTCGACGTGCTGTCGGCGTTCGCCGAGCTGCCTGTCTGCGTGCGCTACCGGCTCCGCGACGGCACCGAGACGCCGGACTTCCCCGCGCACCAGAGCGACTTCCACCACGCCGACCCGGTCTACGAAGTGCTGGAGGGTTGGGAAGAGCCGCTGGACGGGATGGACGACGGCTCCCGCCTCCCCGAGGCTGCCCGCCGCTACGTCGCGTTCGTCGAGGAGCAGCTCGGCGTCGAGGTCTCACTGATCGGGACCGGCGCCGCGCGCGAGAGCGTCCTTGCTCAGCGCGGGCTCGAGGCGATCGCCCGCCCGTAGTGACCTAGGGCGCCGCGCGCTCGCTCGTCAGAAACTCGAACAGGGAGCGGTAGCCGCCGACGACGGACGCGACGTCGCCGGGATCGACGTCCTCCCCGCGCTCGAGGCGGTCGACGACGTCCTTCCCGGCTACGTACTCCGCGAGGAGCTCCGGGTCGGCGCCCTCCGTGGCCACGAGCTCCTCGTCGAGGATCTCGCGCTCCTTCAGCATCCGCACGATCAGGTCGTGGAGCTCGGGCAGCGCCTCGGCCGGCGAGTCGCGCACGAGCGGCTCGAGCTGCTGCCACTCGCTCTCCCAGTCGTGCAGGTCGAGGCCAGGTTCGGTCACGCCCTCCACTTGGCCGGGTTCGCCAGCTTTGAAACCTCCGGAGCCGTCACTAGACTCGTGCGCGCGTGAGGGTGCTCCTGATCGGCTCCGGCGGCCGCGAGCACGCGCTCGCCTGGAAGCTGCGGCAGAGCCCCGGCCTCGACGAGCTGCACGCCGCGCCCGGGAACCCCGGGATCGCGGCCATCGGCACCTGCCACCCCGTCCGGGCCGAGGACGGAGAGGGACTCCTCGACCTCGCGCGAAGCCTCGAGGTCGATCTCGTCGTCGTCGGGCCCGAGGCGCCGCTCGTCTCGGGCGTCGCGGACGAGCTCCGGCACGCCGGCGTGGCGGCCTTCGGGCCGAGCGGCGAGGCCGCGAGGATCGAAGGCTCGAAGAGCTATGCGAAGGACGTGATGCGCGCGGCAGGCGTCCCCACGGCCACGACGCTGGCGGTCGCCCGCCCACCGTGCGTCGTCAAGGCGGACGGGCTCGCGGCGGGCAAGGGCGTGTTCGTCTGCCGCGACCAGGCGGAGCTCGACGCCGCCCTTCGCGCGGTCGGCGCCCAGGGGCAGACGCTCGTGATCGAGGAGCTGCTCGAAGGCGAGGAGGTCTCGCTCTTCGCGCTCGCCGACGGGCGGGACGCGGTCGGGCTCGCGCCGGCTCGGGACTACAAGCGCATCGGCGACGGCGACACCGGCCCGAACACCGGCGGGATGGGCGCGTACTCCCCGGTGCCGGAGCTGTCGGCCGCCGACGCCGAGGCGCTCGTCGACGCGGTGCACCGCCCGGTCCTCGCCGAGCTCGCCGCCCGCGGCAACCCGTTCGTCGGCCTCCTGTACGCCGGGCTGATGCTGACGGAGTCGGGCCCCAAGGTTCTCGAGTTCAACTGCCGCTTCGGCGATCCCGAGACGCAGGCGATCGTCCCGCGGCTCGAGGGCGACCTGCTCGAGGCGCTTGCCGCCGCCGCCCGCCGAGACCTCGGCGGCGTCTCGCTCGGGGTCACCGGGGAGACGGCGGTCACCGTCGTGCTCGCCTCTCGGGACTACCCGGAACGCGGTGACTCCGGCACGCCGATCGATGGCGTCGACGAGGCGGCGGGCTCCGCGCTCGTGTTCCACGCCGGGACCGCGGTGCGCAACGGGCGCCTCGTCACGAACGGCGGTCGCGTCCTGAACGTGACCGGGCTCGGGGCCACCGTCGATGCGGCGCGGGAGGCGGCCTATGCGGCGTGTGCCTCGATCTCGTTCGACGGCATGCAGTACCGTCGCGACATCGCGGTGAGGACGGCAGACGTTGCACCCTGAAATCCAGACGGAGCCCTTCGCGCAGCTGCTCGAGTTCGCCGAGCGCGGACCGCTCGTCGGCATCCTCGTCGGCTCGGAATCCGACCGCGAGCGGATGGAGCCCGCGCTGCAGGAGCTCGACGACCGCGGGATCTCGCACGAGTTCCACGTCATCTCCGCCCACCGCGACCCGCGGGCCGTGGCCGAGTACGCGTCCACCGCGGCGCTCCGCGGCGTCCGCGTCATCATCGCCGGAGCCGGGATGGCGGCTGCGCTGCCGGGCGTCGTCGCCTCCTACAGCGAGCTCCCCGTGATCGGCGTCCCGCTCCGGTCGAGCAAGAGCGTCGGCGACGGGATGGATGCACTGCTCTCGATCGTGCAGATGCCGCCCGGCGTGCCCGTCGCGTGCGTGTCGATCGACGGTGCCCGGAACGCCGCGATCCTCGCCGCGCGGATCCTCGCGCAGGGCGGCGGGCTGCCGGGTCCCGAGCTCTAGCGGCGAGGCCCGCGGGCGTCCTCCTGACCCGCGTGTAGAGTCGGATCGGTGATCGCCCGCTACTCGCGCCCGGCCATGGCTCGCGTCTGGTCGGACGAGAGCAAGCTCGCGCGCTGGCTCGAGGTGGAGCTGGCCGCGCTCGACGGGTGGGCGGCCGTCGGCGCCGTCCCGGAGGACGCGGCCGCCGAGATCCGCGAGCGCGCGGTTGCGCCCTCGCCGGAGCGGGTAGTGGAGATCGAGGAGCGCACGCAGCACGACGTTGCGGCGTTCGTCGACGCCGTCGCCGAGCAGCTCGGGCCGGCCGGCCGCTGGTTCCACTACGGGCTGACGTCGTCGGACGTGCTCGACACGGCGCTCTCGCTGCAGCTGCGCGAGGCCGGCGGCCTGATCCTCGAGGGCATCGACCGGGCCGGGCGCGCCGTCGTCGAGCAGGCGGAGCGCCACCGCGGGACGCTGATGATGGGCCGGACGCACGGCGTGCATGCGGAGCCGACCACGTTCGGGCTCAAGCTCGCCGGCTGGGTATTCGAGCTCGAGCGGAACCGCGAGCGCGTCGCCCGTGCGCTCGAGGGGCTGCGGGTCGGAAAGCTCTCCGGCGCCGTCGGCACCTACGCGGCGATCGACCCAGAGGTCGAGCGGCACGCGTGCGAGCGCCTCGGGCTCCAGCCGGCGCCGTCCTCGACGCAGATCCTGCAACGCGATCGCCACGCCGAACTGCTCGCGGCGCTCGCCGTCACCGCCGCCTCCCTCGAGAAGTTCGCGCTCGAGATCCGACACCTCGCCCGCACAGAGGTGCGCGAGGTCGAGGAACCGTTCCGCCGCGGCCAGAAGGGCTCCTCGGCGATGCCGCACAAGAAGAACCCGGTCGTCGCCGAGCGGATCTGCGGCCTGGCGCGCGTCGTGCGCGGCGCCGCCGTCGTCGGCCTCGAGAACGTCGCGCTGTGGCACGAGCGCGACATCTCGCACTCGTCGGCGGAGCGGGTCGTGATCCCGGACGCGTTCCTCGCGCTCGACTACATGCTCGACCGCTTCGCCTGGCTCATGGACGGCCTCGTCATCCGTCGGGAGCGGATGCGGCGCAACCTCGAGGCGAGCCACGGCCTCTTCTTCAGCCAGCGATTGCTGCTCGCGCTCGTCGAGAGCGGGCTCGAGCGCGCCCGCGCCTACGAGCTCGTTCAGCGGAACGCGATGCGCGCCTGGGAGGAGGAGCAGGACTTTCCGAGCCTGGCCCGCTCCGACTCGGAGATCACGGCGCAGCTCGATTCGGCCGCGCTCGACGCAGTCTTCGACCTCGACGCGTACACGCGCCATGTGGACGTCGTCTTCGACCGCCTGTCCGCCCTGACGAGGAGAGAGGAGCCTGTTCATGCCTGAGACCGCGACGCACGTCGGCAGCGGCAAGGTCCGCGAGCTCTACGCGCTCGACGACGACCGGCTGCTGCTCGTCGCGAGCGACCGCATCTCGACGTTCGACGTCGTCCTGCCGACCGAGATCCCCGACAAGGGCCGCGTGCTGACGGGGCTGTCGGCCTTTTGGTTCCGGCGGACGCGCGAGATCGTCGACAACCACATGCTCGGAGTGCGGGCCGACGCAAGGTCGATGGAGTGCCGGCGCCTGGAGATGCTGCCGCTCGAGTGCGTCGTGCGCGGCTATCTCACCGGGTCCGGCTGGAAGGACTACCTCGCGACGGGGTCCGTCTGCGGGCACCAGCTCCCGGCGGGGTTGCGGGAGTCGGAGCGGCTGCCGGAGCCGCTCTTCACGCCGTCGACGAAGGCCGAGACCGGACACGACGAGAACATCACGCGTTCGGAGGCGGTCGGCCTCGTCGGCGAGGAGACCGCCGACACCCTCGAGCGGATCTCGATCGAGCTCTACCGCTTCGCGGCCAAGCACGCGGCCGCGCGCGGGATCCTGATCGCCGACACGAAGTTCGAGTTCGGCCTAGACGCGGAGGGGCGGCTCCAGCTCGGCGACGAGGCGCTGACCCCGGACTCGTCCCGGTTCTGGCCCGCCGACCAGTACGAGCCCGGGCGCGCGCAGCCGTCGTACGACAAGCAGTTCGCGCGCGACTATTGCGAGGCCGTGGGCTGGGACAAGACCGACCCCGGCCCCGAGCTGCCCGACGAGGTCGTCACCGGGACGCGTGAGCGCTACGTCGAGGCGTTCGAGCGCCTCACGGAGATCCCGTTCGACCGCTACCTCGAGAACCCGAGCGTGGTGCTCCGATGAAGGCGACCGTGCTCGTCCGGCCCAAGCCAGGCATCCTCGACCCGCAGGGCCAGGCGGTCGAGAGCTCGCTGCGCCAGCTCGGCTTCCCCGTCGGCGGCGCGAAGGTCGGCCGCGTCGTCGACCTGGAGGTCGAGGCAGCCGACCCGGCCGCGGCCCGCGCGGAGGTGGAGCGCATGTGCGAGCAGCTCCTCGCGAACCCGCTGATCGAGAGCTACGAGATCGAGCTGGACGACCGCGGGTGAGCGAGCCGCGCCCACGCATCGGCGTGGTCACGTTTCCCGGGTCGAACGACGACCGGGACGCGCTCCACGCGCTGGAGCTCCTCGGGGCCGAGGCGGTCCCCGTCTGGCACGCCGACGAGCAGCTACCCGACCTGGCAGCCGTCGTGCTACCCGGCGGCTTCTCGTACGGCGACTACCTCCGCTGCGGCGCGATCGCGCGGTTCTCGCCCGCGATGCGGGCCGTCTCCGAGTTCGCAGCCGCCGGCGGACCGGTGCTCGGGATCTGCAACGGCTTCCAGATCCTCTGCGAGGCCGGCCTGCTGCCGGGCGCGCTCCGCCCGAACGCATCCCTGTCGTTCGTCTGTCGTGATGTCGAGCTGCGGGTGGAGCGCACGGACATACCCTTCACCGCCCTCTGTGAAGAGGGCGATGTCCTGACGATCCCCGTCAAGCACGGCGAAGGCTGCTGGTTCGCCGACGACGAGCTGGTCTCCGAGCTCGAGGCGAACGGCCAGCTCGTGCTCCGCTACGCGGACAACCCGAACGGGTCCGTCGCGGACGTGGCCGGCGTCGTCAACGCAGGGCGGAACGTGATGGGGCTGATGCCGCATCCCGAGCATGCGGTCGATCCACTCCTCGGCTCCACCGACGGCGCGCTCGTTCTCCGCGGCATGGTCGCGGCGGCCCGCGAACGCGCCACGGTCGCCGCCTAACGCTCGCTCGGTTGTTCGTGCGCGCTCGGACCGCCCGCGCCGCCCGACGGCTCGGAGTCGTACGGCTCCGATGGCTCGTCGGCCGGCCGTGCGCCGTCACGGCCGGCCCTCTCGAGCCACTCGAGCCAGCGGTCCCATTGATCGAAGAAGTCGGACATCTTGCGGTCCTCCCGACAGTTCGGTCACAGAACCCGTGTACGTCGAGGAATTCCCCTCCGGGCTGCCGAAGAAACGTCCCATCGGCGCGCCTCTATCCGGGAACGAACCCGAGTGCCGCCGCGAGCGACGGGTGGTCGGCGAGCCTGTCGCGCAGGCGCTCCAGGTCGGCGCCGCGAAGCGTCACCGGGCCGCGCCGCGCGGTGCCGTCCGTCGTGTAGGCGAACCGGACGAGCCACTCGCCCTTGTCGTCCTCGAGGAGCTGGACGACCGACGCGAAGCGCTTCTGGCCTGCGCGCTGCGGCAGCGTCACCTCCTCGACGAGCTTTGCCGTGCCCCATGCGGTCGTGATCCTCGCCACGCCATCGACGCTAGCCCG
Source organism: Gaiellaceae bacterium (assembly GCA_035707105.1). Lineage (GTDB taxonomy): Bacteria > Actinomycetota > Thermoleophilia > Gaiellales > Gaiellaceae > JACDAN01. The sequence continues at coordinate 26,211 of DASSUI010000087.1, forward strand.
GCGATTCGTACCCGTGGGTGACGGCTCTGTGACGAGAGTGCGCCGAGCTCAGGCGCGCGGCAGGCCGACGACGTCCACGCGCGGAGGAAGCGGGCTCGCCGGCGAGCCAGGCTGCACCGGGTCGAGGTTGAACCCGCCCGGGGCGACGTCGTTGGAGGCGTCCGCGTGGAAGAGCGACGCCAGGTACTGGATGTGCGCCCGGCCGACGCCGAGCTCGAACTGGCCGCCGCCGTACATGCCCATCTCGTTCGCGGCGCAGTAGTCGTAGGTGTCGAAAAGTCGCTCGAGCGGCCCGAACCGGGACGGCTTCACGTTGATCGTCCTCGGCGGGAAGGGAAGCCCCTCCACGTCGGCGACGGAGTGGATCGGCGCGTCCCACGTGATGCGGTCGCGATGGGGCTCGAGGACCGGGTCGGTCGCCTCCGTCAGCGCCGGATCCTCGATCAGCGCCTCGGGGAAGCCTTCCGCGACCCGGCGGTACAGCTCCGGATCGGCCGGGTTGTCGACGACGGTGCCGGAGTACTGGCCCTTGAGGTCGACAACGTCCACGCGGCCGAGGCCGGCCAGCTCGGCGACGAGCTCGGGCGTCCAATCGGGAACCGGATCGAGCTTGAACCGCATCTCCGGATAGTTCGCGAGCAGGCGGCGGATCGGCTCCACCGAGGAGGGCTCCCCCAGCCGCATCGAGACGACGAAGCGCACCGGGCGCGGGGTCAGGCCGAGGACGTCGGCGAGCGAGCGTCCGGCCTGCCGGAGCGCGAGGTCGAGCGCGGCACTCTCGAACCCCCACCGGCGGTAGTCGCGGAACGCCGCCATCCCCGGCGGTTCCGGCCAGAGATCGAGCCCTTCGAGCTGCTCGGAGAACGACCGGAGCGTCCACTCGCCCTCGAGCGGAAGCAGCGGAGCAGCGTGGAGCCGGTCGTGCGCCTCGCCGTCATAGGTGACGTCCTCGCCGATCCCCTCGGCCCCGGCGCCGCGGAGGTGCACCTGCGTCGTCGTGCGGACGAAGTCGCTCGAGACCGCCTGCTCGAGGAGCTCGAGCTCGTGGCTCTCGACGACGACCGGGAGGTCGGCGACTCCGTCGTACGTGGACACAATGCCGAGTATGTCTTGCCGGGCCTTCTTCGCCGTGGCACTACTGGCGAGCCTGGCCGGCTGCGGCGGCGGCGAATCCCGGCCCGAGGTGCGCCTGCTCGCGCCGGCCTGGATCGACGACGACGTCGCCCGCTTCGAGCGGGACAGCGGCTGCCGCGTCGATCTCCGAACCTACGACGAGGGCGATCGGCTCGAGCCGATCGCGGAACGGCGGGACGTCGACGTGATCGCGGCGCCGACCCGGGGAACCGGCGACCAGACCGAAGCGTTCGTCCGGGTCAAGCTCTCCGGTGGGGTCGAGGTCACGGTCCCTGAGCACCTCGCGTCGGGTTTCCGAGGCCCGAGGACGCCCGCCGGGCGGCGGTCGATCGTCTGGCGGCTCCGGCCCGAGGGCGACAACGACGAGTGCGCGCGGCGCTGGCTCGCCTACGCGAGCTCCCAGTAGACCTCCGTGTCGAGCAGGTCGAGGAAGCCGTCCGGGTCCCCGATCGCGTCCTCCGGCGGCTCGACCCCCTCGAACCGCAGCCGCCCCTCGTGCAGCTCGACGGCCGCCCGCGCCGCCGGCTCTGACGTCGACCGCGCGGAGCCGCCGCGCGTGAGCGTCCAGCCCACGACCCTCCCGGTCGGGCCGCGCAGGTCGACGAGATGGACGGCGACCGCGGCCTCGGACTGCTCGTAGGGCTGGGGCTCCTCGCCCTCCTCCAGCGCCAGCAGCTTCTCGAGCAAGCCCGGCGCGAGGCAGAGGCGGAACGACGCGGATTCGATCGTCGGGAAGGCTCCGGGCAGCGTCTTCAGCTCCGAGTGAAGGGTGTAGATGCCCTCCGCGCGCCCGACGGGGTCCGGGAGGTCTCGCTCGGCGCGGCCCGACAGCGGCTCGACCTCGCGCGCCTCGCCCGCCTCCACCACGACGGGCCGGAGGTGCAGCTCGTCCAGCAGCGTGCGGACCGAGTAGGGCGCCGGGAACGGATGGCCGGCGGCGGCCGGATCGCGGGCGGCGGCCCAGATCTCCAGCGAGCGCGGCTCCTCTCGAAGACGCGCGGCCGCGGCCGCGGTCAGGAGGTTCGTCTTGCCGGGCGCCGACCCCATGCCTAGCAGGGCGCCGACGCCGGCCCGCCTGAAGTCCTCGTCGAGCGCGAGCTGCTCGGCCGTCACGTGGTAGAGCCCGCCGAGGTCGACGTAGTGAGCGCCGGCCGCCAGCGCCCCGTGCATGACGGGGAGGTTGAGGCGGTAGTCGGCGCAGTTGACGACGACGGAGCAGCCCCCGAGCCCCCGGGCCACGGCCGCGGGATCGGATGCGTCCAGTGCCTCGTCGCCCTCGAGCCGGGCGTCGCGCCGCACGAACGGCGCGCCCCACGCCTCGAGGAACCCGGCGACGCGGCGTCCGATGGTGCCGGATGCTCCGACGACGGCGATCACGGCGCCGCCAGTATCGCGCCTACTTCAAGTCGGCCAGGATCTCCCCGGCGGCCCGCTCGCCGGTCTCGACCGCGCCGTTCAGGTAGCCCTGGAAGTCGACGGAGGTGTGCTCGCCCGCGAAGTGGCAGTTGCCCTCCCGCTCACGTTCGACGCCGGCGAAGGCCGTGTACTGCCCGACCTTCCAGTACGAGTACGACCCCTTCGTCCACGGGTACGTAGGCCAGAAGTCCAATGTCGCCCGCCCATTCCACTGGCCGCTGATGCCGGGAAGGACGGGCTCGAGCTGGCCGAGGAACTGCTTCGCGCGGGTCGAGGGCGTTCCCGAGCCGAAGCTCGCCCCGATCGTGCCGCCCGTGTAGTCGACCAGGATGCCGGCCGTGCCGGGCTGCGCGCGCGTGACCTCCCACGTGTTTTGGTAGCCAGTGTCGGCGAATGTGTCGCCGTTGCAGTCGAGCCCGTTCCAGTGCCGCGTCTTGAACTGGACGTGCAGCTTCGAGTTCGTGCCCATGCCCATCTCGCGGATCGCGGTCAGCTTGCGCGCTCCGAAGCCGGCCCTGGAGATATCGACCGACGACCGGAGGATGGAGAACGGCAACGCGAGGATCACGCGCTCGGCGGCGACCGTCGTCGTCGACGAACCCTGCCGGAACGTCAGTGTGTAGACCCCGTCGCCGCGTAGCCGGATCGCGACGAGCTCGGAGCCGAGGGTGATCTGCCCGGCGAGTCGGTCGGCGAGCAGCTTCGGGATCTGGTCGTTCCCGCCGACGACGTGGTATTTCTCGTTCGAGGGGCCGAAGATGCGCAGCTGTCCCTGGCCGCTGTAGCCGAGTAGGTAGAGGAGGTTCAGCGAGCTCTGCTCGCTCGAGTCGGCGCCGTACTCGATCGTGTACGCCACGTCGAGGAGCTGGCCGAGGGGCGAGCGCATCCCGCCGGGGACGCTCTCCTCGATCCAGTCGACGATCGACATCCGGTCGAGCTCGCGGCCCCGCTCGGTCGAGAGGTTGTAGAGCGTCGGGTAGCTGGCGGCCGAGACGTCGGAGTGGATCTTCTGCCAGACCTCCTTCAGGTCGTCCGTCGCCTGAGCGTACGAGTACGGGCGGCCGTCGAAGTAGTACATCGGCTCGGTGCCGTTCTCCTCGCCCCGCAGGAGGTTGTCGAGCTTGAGGCCGAGCTCGGTCGCGAGCCGGCGGATGGCCGTGTGGCCCTGGTCGATCAGCTCGCCGCCGTGCTCGGCGATCTGGCCCTCGGCGAACGCCCCGCGGATCGTCCAGCAGCGGCCGCCGACCCGGTCCGACGCCTCATGCACCTCGGCGACGATCCCCGCCTGCTGCAGGCGGTAGGCGGCCGTGAGCCCCGCCAGGCCGGCGCCGACGACGACCGTGCGCGGCTCGAGCGCCGCGTCGGCACGCGAGACGAACCTCCCCGCCGCGGTCGTCCCGGCCGCCGCGAGGCCGATGATCCCGGCGTCGCGGAGGAGCCTCCGACGCGTGAGGCCGTGCTCCCCGGCTGCTTCCGCGGCAGCGTTCTCCAGCGATCCTGCGATCGGCGTCCTTGCCATGCTCGACCTCCTTTGTCCTCGGTCCTCGGAGCCGGGAGGATGATCGAGTCCGGGAGGATGCGCAAGGTTTGTCGAGCGGAAAACCGGGCGATCCTGCGAGAATGTCCGCGATGGCCCTCCGCGAGAGCACGGTCTCCGAGCGGGTGATCGCGGCGCGCGAGCGCTACGTCGCGCGCGGAATCGCGACTCCGCCCCTCGTCGTGGCGAAGGCAGAGGGGGCCCGGATCGAGGACGTGGACGGCCGCACGTATATCGACTTCGCGGGCGGCCTCGGCTGCCAGAACACGGGCCACGGGCTGCCTGCCGCAGTCGAGGCGATCCGGAACCAGCTCGACCGCTACCTCCACCAGTGCTTCATGGTCGGGATGTACGAGCCGTACGTCGAGGTGTGCCGGCTGCTCGCCGAGCTGTCGCCGTGCCGCGGGGAGGAGCAGCGGAGCATCCTCGTCAACAGCGGCGCGGAGGCGGTCGAGAACGCGGTCAAGATCGCGCGCGCGGCAACCGGCCGGCCGGCGGTGCTCGTCTTCGACGGCGCCTTCCACGGCAGGACGCTGCTGACGATGACGATGACGAGCAAGGTCGTCTACAAGCGCACGTTCGGGCCGTTTGCACCCGAGGTCTACCGCGCTCCGGCCCCGTACCCCTACCGCGGCGCGAGCTCTGACGACGCGATCGCTGGGCTCGAGCGGCTCCTCAAGGCCGAAGTGGACCCGGCGTCGGTCGCCTGCGCCGTCCTCGAGCCCGTGCAGGGCGAGGGCGGTTTCATCCCGATGCCCCCCGACTTCCTGCAGCGGTTGCAGGAGCTGCTCGACCGGCACGGGATCCTCTTCGTGGCCGACGAGGTGCAGAGCGGCGTCGGCCGCACAGGAACCGTCTGGGCGATCGAGCAGTCCGGCGTCGAGCCCGACCTCCTCGTCTCGGGGAAGTCGCTCGGCGGGGGGCTCCCGCTCGCAGCCGTCACCGGCCGCGCAGAGGTCGTGGACGCCGTCGACCCGGGCGGGCTCGGCGGCACGTTCGGCGGAAATCCCCTCGCCTGCGCGGCCGCCGTCGCGGTGCTGGAGGAGGTCCGCCGGCCCGAGTTCCTCGAGCGGGCGCGCGAGCTCGGCGAGGTCATCCGCATGCGCCTCGACCAGCTGGCCGCCAGGAACGCCTCGATCGGCGAGGTCCGCGGCCTCGGCCCGATGCTCGCCCTCGAGCTCGCCGAGCGGACGCCGGAGCTCGCGACTGCGGTCACCCGTACCGCGCGCGAGAAGGGCCTGATCCTCCTCTCCTGCGGCCTCGACGGCAACGTGATACGGATCCTCGTCCCACTCGTGATCTCGAACGCGGACCTCGCCCGAGGGCTCGAGCTCCTGGAGGAGTCGCTTGTCGACGCAGGCGCGGCCGCGGCCTGACTCGCGCACAGAAGCGGCGCCCGCGCCGTTCGACGTCGAGGCGATCGCCCTCCGCCGGTCCTTCGGGGACGTAGTCGCCGTCGACGGCGTCGACCTCGCGATCCCGGCCGGCGAGTTCTTCACGCTCCTCGGCCCGAGCGGCTCGGGCAAGACGACGACGCTGCGGCTGATCGCCGGGTTCGAGGTGCCCGACTCGGGACGCGTGCTCCTCAGCGGCACCGACGTCACCCGCCGGCCGCCGTACGCGCGCAACGTGAACACGGTCTTCCAGGACTACGCGCTCTTCCCGCACATGACCGTGGAGGAGAACGTCGGCTACGGCCTGCTCGTCAAGGGCGTCAGGAAGGCCGAGCGGCGCACGCGCGTCGGCGAGGCGCTGGAGATGGTGCGGCTGGCGGGCCTCGGCCCGCGGCGGCCCGGCCAGCTCTCGGGCGGCCAGCGCCAGCGCGTCGCGCTGGCGCGCGCGATCGTCAACCACCCGCGCGTCCTGCTCCTCGACGAGCCGCTCGGCGCCCTCGACCTGAAGCTTCGCCAGGAGATGCAGCTCGAGCTGATGCGGATCAAGAACGAGGTCGGGATCACGTTCGTCTACGTGACCCACGACCAGGAGGAGGCGCTTACGATGAGTGACCGCCTCGCCGTCTTCCGCGACGGCCGCATCGAGCAGATCGGGACGCCGGCCGACGTCTACGAGCGCCCGACGAGCGAGTTCGTCGCGGGGTTCGTGGGCGTGTCGAACGTCCTGGAACGGGACGGCCGGAGGTTCACGGTCCGCCCCGAGAAGATCCGCCTCCTCGCCGGCGGCGACCAGCCCGCGCCCGGGTCGGTCGTGGAGGAGGGACGCATCCGAGAGGTCGTCTACGTCGGCATGGTCACTCGCTACATCGTCGATCTCGAGCGAGGCGGGGCCCTCACGGTGGTCCGCCAGAACCTCGAGACGACCTCGACGGACGTCGTCGAGGCGCGCGGTCGCCCGGTCCGCCTCGAGTGGCGTCCAGAGCACACCTACGAGATCTCCTTGGGGGGAGAGACGGAGGACGAATGAGCAAGGCACGATGGCGTAAGGCCCGCTGGGTCGGGCTCGCCGTGTACTGCTGCGTCGCGCTGCTCGCGGCGACGAGCTGCGGCGGCGACGACGGCGAGGAAGCCGGCGGCGGCACGACGACGACCGAGGCCACCGAGGGGATGATGACCTCGATCGGCGAGGCCGAGGGCCAGCTGAACCTGATCAACTGGGCGGGCTACGTCGAGAAGGACTGGGTCACCCCGTTCGAGCAGGAGACGGGCTGCAAGGTCAGCTCGAAGGTCGGCGCGACCTCGGACGAGATGGTCACGCTCATGAAGACCGGCAACTACGACGGCGTCTCGGCGTCGGGCGACGCCACGCTCCGCCTGATCGCGGGCGGCGACGTCGCGCCGGTCAACCTCGACCTGATCGAGAACTACGACGCGGTCTTCGAGGGCCTGAAAAACCAGCCGCACAACACCGTCGACGACGTCCCGTACGGAGTGCCGCACGGTCGCGGCGCCAACCTGCTCATGTGGCGCACCGACGTCGTCAAGCCGGCGCCGGACAGCTGGGGTGTCGTCTTCGACGCGAACTCGCCGTACAAGGGGAAGATCACCGCGTACGACAGCCCGATCTACATCGCCGACGCGGCGCTCTACTTGAAGGCGACCCAGCCGGACCTCGAGATCGAGGATCCGTACGAGCTCGACGACAAGCAGTTCGAGGCCGCCGTCGACCTGCTCAAGCAGCAGAACGCGAACATCGGGGAGTACTGGTCCGACGCCGCGAAGCAGATCCAGTCCGTCACGAACAAGGACACCGTCGTGGGTACGACCTGGCAGTACCAGGTCAATCAGCTCACGGGCGCGAAGGATCCGGTCCCCGTGGAGGCGACGCTGCCGAAGGAGGGCTCGACCGGCTGGTCCGACACCTGGATGATCTCGTCCCAGGCCAAGAACCCGAACTGCATGTACCTCTGGATGAACTACATCATCTCGCCGGAGGCAAACGCGAAGGCGACGGAGTACTTCGGCGAGGCCCCGGTCAACGCCGAGGCGTGCAAGCTCACGCAGGACAAGAACCACTGCACGACCTTCCACGCGGAGGACGAGGACTACTTCTCGAAGGTCTCGTACTGGAAGACGCCGATCAAGGACTGCGGTGACGACCGAGGGGAAGTCTGCAAGGACTACTCGGAGTGGACCGCGGCCTGGACCGAGATCAAGGGGTAGCACCTGGCATCGGTCACGTACGGAGAGGCGCCGTCCCGGGGAGGCCCGGGGCGGCGCCTCTCGAACTTCTTCTTCCACCACCCCCGGGCCCGGCTCGGGGCGCTGCTCGCCTCCCCACTCGCCTGGCTCGGCGTTGCGTATCTCGGCTCGCTCGCGGTCCTCTTCATCACGGCGTTCTGGACGGTCGACCCGTTCACGGGCGACGTCGTCCACGAGTTCACGCTCGACAACTTCCGGACGCTCTGGGAGCAGGACGTCTACCGGCGGATCACGCTCCGAACGGTCGGGCTCGCGGCGGCGGTGACCGTGACGGACGCGCTGCTCGCGCTCCCGATCGCCTACTACATGGCCCGGGTCGCGTCGCCGCGCACGCGCGGGATCCTCGTCGTCGCCATCCTCACGCCGCTCTGGGCGAGCTACCTCGTCAAGGTCTATGCCTGGCGGATCGTCCTCGCGGGAGAGGGTCCCCTGAACTGGGTGCTCTCGCCGTTCGGGCTCGAGGGGCCGGGCTACACGACCACGGGGACCTGGCTGGTCTTCACGTATCTCTGGCTCCCGTTCATGATCCTGCCCGTCTACGCCGGCCTCGAGCGGATCCCGAACTCGATGCTCGAAGCCTCGTCCGATCTCGGCGCCCGGGGGCTCGGAACCTTCCGCCGCGTGGTGTTCCCCCTCGCCTTCCCGGCGATCGTCGCCGGGTCGATCTTCACCTTCTCCCTGACCCTCGGCGACTACATCACGCCGCAGGTCGTCGGGAACACGAGCTTCATCGGAAACGTCGTCTACACGAACGTCGGCGTCGCGAACAACCTCCCCTTCGCGGCGGCGTTCGCGACGGTTCCGGTGCTGATCATGGTCGTCTACCTGGCGCTTGCGAGGCGGGCGGGCGCGTTCGAGAGCCTATGAGCCGCGTGCTCCTCAGGCTGGCGACGGCGGCGACGCTCGTCTTCATCTACTTCCCGCTCGTGCTCATCGGGCTCTACGCCTTCAACGCGAGCATCACCCAAGGGTGGCCGATCGAGAGCTGGACGACGGCGTGGTTCGGCGAGGCCTGGCGCGACGAGCAGGTGCGGGACGCCCTCTGGATGTCGGTCAAGGCCGCGCTCCTCGCGACGGCGATCGCCCTGTTGCTCGGGACGCTCGCCTCGCTGGCCGTGGCCCGCCACCGGTTCTTCGGCCGGGAGACGATCTCGTTCCTCGTCATCCTCCCGATCGCCCTTCCCGGGATCGTGACCGGGATGGCGCTGAATGCCACCTACGTCAGGTTCGGGATCGACTTCGGCCTGCTCACGATCGTGATCGGGCACGCGACGTTCTGCATCGTCCTCGTCTACAACAACGTCGTCGCGCGCCTGCGCCGGACGTCGCCGAACCTCGAGGAGGCTTCCTCGGACCTCGGTGCCGACTCCTGGCAGACGTTTCGCTACGTCACCTTCCCGCAGCTGCGCACCGCGCTGCTGGCGGGGGCGCTGCTCGCCTTCGGGCTCTCGTTCGACGAGGTGATCGTGACCACGTTCACCGCCGGTGCGGAGCAGACGCTTCCCATCTGGATCTTCACGAACCTCGCCCGCCCGCAGCAGCTTCCGATCATCAACGTGGTCGCCCTCGCGGTGATCGCGCTCTCGATCGTCCCCGTGTGGCTGGCGCAGCGGCTCTCGGCCGACCCGACGGCCGCGGGCGGCGCCGCCGGCGCTGCCGCGGGCGCGCGCCAGTGAGTTACGTTTGACCCCGAGTCCGAGGAGGTTTTCGCATGAGCGTCAGCATCGAGAAGCACAAGAACCTGGTCGGCGGCGAGTGGGTCGACGCCGCGGAAGGCGGCACGGAGGAGATCCTGAACCCGGCCACCGGCGAGACGATCGCCGAGGTCCCGAAGGGGACGGAGGCGGACGTCGACCGCGCCGTCGAGGCCGCGAAGAAGGCGTGGCCCGAGTGGCGCGAGGCGACGCCGCAGGAGCGGTCGGAGGTCCTGCTCAAGCTCGCCGACCTGATCGACGAGCACGCCGAGGAGCTCACCGAGATCGAGTCCAGGAACGTCGGCAAGCCGATCGCCGTCGCCCGCGACGAGATGCCGGTCTGCTCCGACAACATCCGCTTCTTCGCCGGCGCCGCCCGCGTGCTCGAGGGCCGTGCGACCGGCGAGTACATGAAGGGGTACACGTCGATGATTCGCCGCGAGCCGATCGGCATCGTCGGCCAGGTAGCGCCGTGGAACTACCCGCTGATGATGGCGGTCTGGAAGTTCGCGCCCGCGCTCGCCGCCGGCAACGTCGTCGTCCTGAAGCCGTCGGAGCAGACGCCGCTCTCGACCCTGCGGTTCGCCGAACTCGCGGCCGACGTCGTCCCGCCGGGCGTCCTCAACGTCATCACCGGCGACGGCGAGCCGGTCGGCGCCGGGATCGTCCGCCACCCCGACGTGCGCATGGTCTCGCTGACCGGCGACGTGGCGACCGGCAAGGAGGTCGCGAAGGCGGCGTCCGAGACACTGAAGCGCGTCCACCTCGAGCTCGGCGGGAAGGCGCCGGTCGTCGTCTTCGACGACGCCGACCCGGCCCAGGTCGCCGAGGCGATCAAGATCGCCGGCTACTGGAACTCCGGCCAGGACTGCACCGCCGCCTCGCGGGTGGTCGCCGGCCCGAAGATCTACGACAAGCTGCTCGAGGAGCTCGTCCCCGCCGTCGAGTCGATGAGCGTCGGCGACCCGGCCGAGGGCGAGGAGATCGAGATGGGCCCGGTGATCTCGAAGGCACAGCAGGACCGCGTCCTCGGGTTCCTCGACCGGGCCTCCGGCGCCCAGGTGCTCACGGGCGGCGGGACGAACGGCGACCGCGGCTTCTTCGTGAAGCCGACCGTGGTCACCGGCGTCGAGCAGACGGACGAGATCGTCCAGCGCGAGGTGTTCGGCCCCGTCGTGACGGTGCAGCGCTTCAACGACGACGACCAGGCGATCGCGTGGGCGAACGACGTCGACTACGGGCTCGCCGCGTCGGTCTTCACGCGGGACGTCGCGCGGGCCCTGAACGCAGCGCGAAAGCTCGAGTTCGGGACGGTCTGGATCAACGACCACATCCCGCTGGTCTCGGAGATGCCGCACGGCGGCTTCAAGCAGTCCGGCTACGGCAAGGACCTCTCGGCGTACTCCCTGGAGGACTACACCCAGGTCAAGCACGTGATGGCGAGGCTGGACTAGGCCTAGCTCGCCTAGCTCCTCGCAAAACGCGGCCGGAGTCGCTTCTCGGTTGACCGACTCCGGCCGAAAGTGGTAGAAGCGCCTCGCATTGCGCAGCGCGGAGCACTCTGAGCGGCGGGGGGCCGTCAGCGTCCCGCGAAGCCTCGACGCAGTCGACCAGCGCATCATCGAGGCGCTCCAGCGCAACGGCAGGGAGTCGTTCCGCCGCATTGCCGCGGACGTCGGCGTCTCGGAGGCGACGATCCGTGCGCGCTACGCGCGACTTTGCGAGGACAACATCCTCCAGGTCACGGGGATCACGAACCCGCTCGGGCTCGGCTTCGAGGCGCAGGCGATGGTCGGGATCCGCACGGCCGGGCCGCCCGAGCCGGTAGCGAACGAGATCTCCACCTGGGACGAGGCGGGCTACGTCGTGATCACCGCCGGGCAGTTCGACATCCTCGTCGAGCTGCTCTGCGCCGACCGGCGGCAGCTCCTCGACCTGACGAACCGGATCCGCGCGATCGACGGGGTCGTCTCGACCGAGAGCTTCCTCTACCTGGAGCTCTGGAAGCAGATCTACGACTGGGGCACCCGCGGTCGGGACGGCAGTACGCGAGTGGCGAGGCTCGGTTGACCGAGACGAGACTGCTCATTGCGGGTGAGCAGGTCGCGGGTGACGGCGCGCCCCTCTCGGTCGAGAACCCATTCACGGAGTCCGAGCTTGCCTCCGTCGGGCTGCCTTCGGCGGAGCAGGTCGACGCCGCGATCGCCGCTGCCCGGGAGGCGGCGAGCGGCTGGGCCAACACGCCCGCGATCGAGCGCTGCGAGCTGCTCCACGAGGTCGCCGCCCGTCTCCGCGGCCGCACGGACGAGCTCGCCGAGCTGATGACGAAGGAGGGCGGCAAGCCGCGGATCGAGAACTCGGACGAGGTCGGCTGGACGGCGGCGACCTTCGACTACTACGCCGAGCTCGGCCGGAACTTCGCCGGCCGCGTGATCCCCGCGATCGAGTCGACGCAGCTCTCGCTCGTGCTCAAGGAGCCGATAGGCGTCGTCGGGTGCATCGTCCCCTGGAACTATCCGCTGCTGCTCCTCGCGTGGAAGCTCGCCCCGGCGCTGGCGGCCGGGAATACCGTGGTCGCCAAGCCGTCGGAGCTGACGCCGCTCTCGACGCTCGCACTCGCCGGCTGCTTCGAGCACCTCCCGCCCGGCGTCGTGAACCTGCTCGCCGGCGCCGGCGAGGTCGGCGAGGCGATCGTCTCCGACGAGCGCATCGACTGCGTCGCGTTCACGGGCTCGGTCAAGACGGGCAAGCGGATCGCGCGGGTCTGCGCCGACCGAGTCGCGCGGATCAACCTCGAGCTCGGCGGAAAGGACCCCTTCATCGTCTGCCCCGACGTCGCGCCCGCGATCGACGTCGCCGCGAAGGGTGGCGCGTGGGCGGCGTTCCTCAACGCCGGGCAGGTGTGCACCTCGGCCGAGCGCTTCTACGTCCTCGAGCCCGTCTACGACGACTACGTGGAAGCGTTCGTCGACTACACGAACTCGCTCGTCGTCGGCGACCCGCTCGACCCGGACACCGACATCGGCCCGCTCGTGTCGGCTCGCCAGCGCGAGCGCGTCGCTGCCCAGGTGGACGCGGCCGTCGCGGCCGGCGCCGAGGTCGTCGCCGGCGGCTCGAACGGCGCGCACCGCACGGGCTACTTCTACGCCCCGACCGTCGTCACAGGCGCCCCGGCCGAGACCGACCTCCTTCGCGAGGAGACGTTCGGCCCCGTCGCCCCGCTCGTCCCGGTGAGGACGCTCGACGAGGCGATCGAGCTCGCGAACTCGACGCGGTTCGGGCTCGGATGCAACGTCTACACGAAGGACCTCGACACGATCTTCCGTTGCATGCGGGAGATCAAGGCCGGCACGGTCTGGTTCAACGACCCGCTGACCGACAACGACGCCGGCCCCTTCGGCGGGATGAAGCAGTCGGGGCTCGGCCGCGAGCTCGGACAGGAGGGGCTCGAGGCCTTTCAGGAGACGAAGCACGTCCACCTCGAGACCTCGCTCGCGCCGAAGGAGTGGTGGTACCCCTACGGCGGCGGCGCCGCGCAGGCGACGGGCGCATGACGACCACGACCGAGACGCGTGCGGAGACCGCCGTCGCCGACGTGCGGCTCGACCGCGTGACGAAGCGGTTCGAGGGCGTCGTCGCGGTCGACGGCCTCTCGCTGGAGATCCCGCGCGGCTCGTTCTTCGCGCTGCTCGGCCCCTCCGGCTGCGGGAAGACGACGACGCTGCGCATGATCGGCGGCTTCGAGGAGCCGGACGACGGCGCGATCTACCTGGCCGGTGAGCCGGTCACCGGCCTGCCGCCGTACAAGCGGGACGTCAACACCGTCTTCCAGAGCTACGCGCTCTTCCCCCACCTCACGATCTTCGAGAACGTCGCCTTCGGGCTCCGCCGCCGGCGCGTCGATCGCCGGCAGCTCGGCGGGCGGGTGCGCGAGATCCTCGCCCTCGTCGACCTGGCCGGGGTCGAGCAGCGGAAGCCGCGACAGCTGTCGGGCGGGCAGCAGCAGCGGGTCGCCCTCGCCCGGGCGCTCGTCAACAACCCGCAGGTGCTGCTGCTGGACGAGCCGCTCGGCGCGCTCGACCTGAAGCTGCGCAAGCAGATGCAGCTCGAGCTGAAGCGGATCCAGCACGAGATGGGCATCACGTTCATCCACGTCACACACGACCAGGAGGAGGCGATGACGATGGCCGACGCCATCGCCGTCATGAACCGCGGCCACATCGAGCAGCTGGGCCCGCCGGACGAGCTCTACGAGCGGCCCCAGACCAGCTTCGTCGCCCGCTTCCTCGGCGCCTCGAACCTCCTGGTCGGGGCCGTCGAGGACTCGACGAGCGTCCGCCTGGCGAGCGGCGCCGTCCTGCGGGTGACCGAGCCGCTCCCGCCCCGCGGCACCGCCGTCGCTGTGGGAATCCGGCCGGAAAAGCTGCGCCTGGACGCCGACGGCGGCCTCAATCGGCTCTCGGGCACCGTGGCCGAGCTCTCGTACGTCGGCGTGGCCACGCAGTACATCGTCGAGACCGCAGACGGCAGCCTGACCGTCTACGTCCAGAACACGGAGCCGGGGGCGCACCCGGTGCAGCCCGGAGCGCAGGTCGCGCTCTCCTTCGGCCCCGACTCCGCCTTCGTCGTCGAGCACAAAGAGGAGGAACCACTCGTATGACCGACCTGACCCGCCTTGAGCTGCTCCGCCGCGCCGCCGCCGGCGGCGCCGCGATCTCGATCCCCGGCCTGCTCGTGGCCTGCGGCGGCGACGACGAGGAGGCCGGCGGGACTACCGAGACCGGCCCGAAGGAGCTCGCGAGCACGCTCCGGTTCTCGAACTGGACGCTCTACATCGACCGTGACGAGAAGACGAAGAAGAGCCCGACGCTCGAAGGCTTCACCCAGAAGACGGGTACCAAGGTCCAGTACTTCGAGGACATCAACGACAACGCCACCTACTTCGGGAAGATCCAGCGGCCGCTCTCCCAGGGCCAGTCGATCGACCGGGACATCATCGTCCTCACGGACAACTCGCGCTTCCCCGGCCTCTTGATCCAGAAGGACTGGGCCGAGAAGCTCGACAAGAGCGCGATCCCGAACATCGCCAACCTCCAGGACTCGCTCAAGAGCCCGAGCTTCGACCCCGACCGCGAGTACAGCCTCCCCTGGCAGTCGGGCATGACGGGGATCGCGTCCAACCTCAAGCTGACGAAGACGCCCGTCACCTCCGTCGAGCAGCTGCTCGAGGACCCGACGTTCAAGGGCAAGGTGACGCTCCTGACCGAGATGGCGGACACGATGAGCATCGTCATGCTCGCGAACGGCGACGACCCGACCAAGGTGGACGACGCCTCCTTCGACCGGGCGCTCAAGCGGATCCAGCGGGCCGTGGACTCAGGTCAGGTGCGGCAGTTCACGGGCAACGACTACACCGGCCCCCTGACCCGCGGAGACCTCGCCTGCTGCCTGTCGTGGTCCGGCGACGTCGCCTCCCTGATCGCCGACAACCCGAACCTGAAGTGGAACCTCGCCGACTCCGGCGGCGACATCTGGACGGACAACATGTTGATCCCGAAGGGCGGCGACGCCTACACCGCGTCGACATTCATGAACTACGTCTACGACCCGAAGATCGCGGCCCAGCTCGCGATCGCGATCACGTACGTCTCCCCCGTGAAGGGCGTTAAGGCCGAGGCCGCCAAGATCGACCCCAAGCTCGCGGAGAACCCGCTGATCTTCCCGGACGAGGAGACGCTGTCGAAGGTCGTCATCTTCGACAACAAGGCGCTCACGAACCAGGACTACCTGGAGAAGTGGCAATCGCTGATCGGCGCGTAGCGGCTTGAACTTCCTGCATCGACACCGGGGGCTGGTCCCGTACCTGCTGCTGGCCCCCGGTTTGGCCTGGCTCGCGGTCTTCTTCGTCGTCCCGCTCGGGTTCCTGGCCTACCAGTCGCTCCAGAGCGGGTCGTTCGACTTCGGCTACGACTTCTCGTGGGAGCTCTCCAACTACTGGGACGCGATCTCCCGCTACGAGGACCATCTGATCCGGTCGTTCGTGTACGCCGGGCTGGCGACGGTGATCGCCCTCGTCGTCTCCTACCCCCTCGCCTACTGGATCGCCTTCCGCGGGGGGCGCTGGAAGAACCTCTTCCTGCTGATGATCATCGCCCCTTTCTTCGTGACCTACCTGATCCGGACGCTCGCCTGGCAGACGATCCTCGCCGACCAGGGCATGGTCGTCGGGATCCTCCGCGACCTCCACATCCTCGACTCGGACGGGCGCCTGCTCGCGACCTCGACCGCCGTCGTCGCCGGCATCACCTACAACTTCCTCCCCTTCATGGCGCTGCCGCTCTACGTCAGCCTCGAGCAGATCGACGAGCGGCTGGTGGAAGCGGCGACCGACCTGTACGCGTCGCGGGTGCAGGCGTTCCTGCGCGTCACGCTGCCGCTCTCGCTGCCGGGCGTGTTCGCCGGCACGCTCCTCACCTTCATCCCGGCGATGGGC
>DASSUI010000088.1:0-66414 GCA_035707105.1 Gaiellaceae bacterium
TCGATGAGCGAGCGCCGGAACGGCTTCTGCTCGTACGAGATCTTGACCATGTAGACCTTGCACTCGAGCCCGAAGAGCGTGCAGGCGAAGGCGAGCGCGGATCCCCACTGGCCGGCACCGGTCTCGGTCGAGAGGCGCGTCCGGCCCTCCTTCGCGTTGTAGTAGGCCTGCGCCACCGCCGTGTTCGGCTTGTGGCTCCCCGCCGGGCTGACGCCCTCGTACTTGTAGAAGATCCGCGAACGCGTCCCGATCGCCTTCTCCAGGCGGTGCGCGCGGTAGAGCGGCGTCGGGCGCCAGAGGCTGTAGATCTGGAGGATCTCCTCAGGGATCGGGATCTCGGCGTCCTCGCTCACCTCCTGGCCGATGAGCTCCATCGGGAAGAGCGGCGAGAGGTCGTCGGGGCCGACAGGCTCGCCGGTGCCCGGATGCAGCACGGGCAGTGGCGGGCTGGGCATGTCGGACGCGACGTTGTACCAGCGGCGCGGGAGCTCGGATTCCTGGAGGACGTACTTCGTCTGCTCCACGGGGCGAGGATACCCCTCGGGCGGCGTCGGGGCTACGTCTTGGCGCCCTGCCAAAATGGCTCGGCCTTGGCCGCCGAGTTCGTCCACCTCCACGTCCACTCCGAGTTCTCGATCCTCGACGGCGCGTGCCGGATCCCGGACCTCGCCTCGCGGGCCGCCGAGCTCGAGATGCCGGCGGTCGCGTTGACCGACCACGGGTCGCTCGCGGGTGCGGTTCAGCTCTACCAGCAGGCCGGGAAGCAGGGCGTGAAGCCGCTGATCGGCTGCGAGGTCTACGTCTGCGACGACGCGTCCAAGCAGCAGAAGGGCTATGCACACTTGACCCTCCTGGCCGAGTCGAACGAGGGCTACGGCAACCTGATCAGGCTCGCGTCCGCCGGCTACCTCGAGGGCTACTACTACAAGCCGCGCGTCGACTGGGGCCACCTCGCGACGCATGCGAAGGGGCTGGTCGCGCTCTCCGGCTGCCTCTCCGGCCGCGTCTGCAAGGCCCTGGAGGAGAACCGGCCGAACGACGCCGCGTCCGACCTCGACCGCCTCTCACAGGTCTTCGGCCGCGACAACGTCTACGTCGAGATGCAGAACGCCGGCCTCGCCGAGCAGGCGCGCATCAACCCGCAGCTCGCCGAGCTCGCAGCGAAGACCGGCCTCCCGCTGGTCGCGACCGGCGACGTCCACTACCTCCGTCACGAGGACGCGAAGGCGCACGAGGCGCTGCTCTGCATCCAGTCCGGCGACTCGCTCAAGAACCCGAGCCGGTGGAAGTTCGACACCGACCAGTTCTTCTTCAAGACCCCGGCCGAGATGGCCGCGGACTTCACGGACCATCCGCATGCGCTGCGGACCACCCTCGAGATCGCCGAGCGGCTGAAGGTCGAGCTCCAGCTGGGCGAGATCCGCCTCCCGAAGTTTCCGGTGCCCGACGACCGCGACGCCTTCGACTACCTGGTCGAGCTCTGCGAGAAGGGGATGCAAAAACGGTACGGGACCGTGACGCCCGAGCTCCAGGACCGGCTCAGGTTCGAGCTGAAGACGATCAGGGAGATGGGCTTTGCGGACTACTTCCTGATCGTCTGGGACTTCGTCCGCTTCGCGAAGCAGAACGGGATCCAGGTCGGGCCCGGCCGCGGGTCCGCGGCGGGCTCGATCGCCGCCTACGCGCTCGAGATCACGGACGTCGACCCGATCAAGCACGACCTCCTCTTCGAGCGGTTCCTCAACCCCGGCCGCAAGTCCATGCCCGACATGGACATCGACTTCGCCGTCGCGGGCCGGGACCGCGTCATCAACTACGTCAAGGAGAAGTACGGGCGGGACCGGGTCGCGCAGATCATCACCTTCGGCACGATGCTCGCCCGGGCGGCAGTCCGCGACGCGGGCCGCGTGCTGGAGATCCCGTACGGCCAGGTCGACCGGATCGCGAAGATGATCCCGGAGGGGCCGAAGGTCTACCTCGACGACTGCCTCAAGCCGGGCGCCGAGCTGAAGCAAGCCTACGACACCGACCCGCAGGTGCGGGAGATCGTCGACCTCGCGAAGCCGCTCGAGGGCCTCGTCCGCAACGACTCGATCCACGCCGCCGGCGTCGTCATCGGCGACCGCCCGCTGACCGAGTACGTGCCGCTGCAGCAGAAGGGCGCCGACCAGGAGGTCGTCACGCAGTTCGGGATGTGGGATGTCGAGGCGCTCGGGCTCCTGAAGATGGACTTCCTCGGCCTCCGCAACCTGGACGTGATCGAGAAGACGTACCAGCTTGTCGGCGGGCTCTCAAACGAGAAGATCCCGCTCGACGACGAGAAGACGTACGCCATGCTCGCGAAGGGCGACGCGATGGGGGTCTTCCAGTTCGTGTCGTCGGGGATGCGCGAGGCGCTGCGCCCGGTGCGTCCGACCGAGTTCGAGGACCTGATCGCGCTCGTGGCGCTCTACCGGCCGGGGCCGATGGGCTACATCCCGACCTACGCGAAGCGGAAGAACGGCCAGGAGCCGGTCACGTACATCGACGAGCGCCTGAAGCCGATCACCGAGACGAGCTACGGCATCTGCATCTACCAGGAGCAGTACATGGAGATCGCCAAGCAGCTCGCAAGCTTCTCCTCGGCCGAGGCGGACGACCTGCGCAAGGCGATCGGCAAGAAGATTCACGCGCTGATGGCGTCCCTCAAGGACAAGTTCCTCGAGGGGTGCGCCGCGAACGGTGTCTCCCACCAGGTCGCGACGCAGCTCTGGAAGGACACCGAGCAGTCGCAGGACTACTCGTTCAACAAGTCGCACGCCGCGTGCTACGCGCTGATCGCGTACCGCACCGCCTGGCTGAAGGCGAACTACCCGTGCGAGTACATGGCCGCCCTGATCTCGTCCGTCATGAACACGAAGGACCGGGTGCCGCTCTACGTCAACGCGTGCGCCGAGATGGGGATCGCGGTCGAGCCTCCGGACGTGAACTCGTCCCAACGGGACTTCGCCGTCGTGGAGGGGAAGATCCGGTTCGGGCTCAACGCCGTAAAGAACGTGGGGGAGGCAGCCGCGGCGGCGATCGTCGCCGCGCGCGAAGACGGTGGGCCGTTCTCCTCTCTCTGGGATCTCACCGAGCGCGTCGACCCGACGGTCGTGAACAGGCGCGCGCTCGAGGCGCTGATCAAGTGTGGCGCGCTCGACTCGACTGGCGGGCCGCGGCGCGGGATGCTCGAGGTGATCGACCACGCGCTCGCGTGGGGCGGGCGGGAGCAGGCCGACCGGCTGCTCGGGCAGGGCTCGATCTTCGACCTCGGCGAGGAGGCCGCGCAGCCGAAGGTGCACCCGCAGATTCCCGAGGGCGAGTTCGAGAAGTCGGAGCTGCTCACGCTCGAGAAGGAGTCGCTCGGGCTCTACGTCTCCGAGCACCCGCTCGCCGCCGTCAAGGACCAGCTCGCGCGAAAGACGGACTGCCGGCTCTCGGAGGTCGCCGCGCGGCGCGACGGCGAGATCGTGACGGTCGGCGGAATGGTGGGGGCGCTGAAGCAGGTCACGACGCGCAAGGGCGACCCGATGGTCTTCGTCCAGCTGGACGACATCACGGGCAGCGCCGAGGTCGTCGTCTTCAACTCCGTCTACGCGGCGGCGCAGGAGCTGCTGCAGCAGGACGCGATCCTCGTCGTGAAGGGCCGGATCGACCACAAGCAGGCCGGGGAGACGAAGGTGATCGCGATGGAGGTGACTGCGTTCGCCGCCGCGCAGACGGTGACCGAGGTCCGGCTGCGCGTCGACGCGCGCAAGGCGCCGGCCGGCCTGCTCCGGGACCTGAAGCTGCTGATGAAGGACTTCCCGGGCGAGGCGGCCGTGATCATGAGCGTCGACACCTCGCTGGGCCCGAAGGTGCTCGAGCTCGGCTCGGGCTACCGCGTGAGCCCCACGCCCGCCTTCTTCGGCGAGGTGAAGGCGCTGCTCGGCGAAGCGGCCGTCGCTTGACTCCCGCCCGCTGAGCGGCGAATACTCCGCCGCGTGAGACTCGGCTCCAGCACCGGACTCGTCGTCGGCGTCCTCCTCGGCTGGGGCGTGAACATCCTCACGCTGCTCGTCATCGACTCGATCTTCGACAGCGTCGAGATCGGGCGCTGGGGCTCGATCCTGCTCGGGGCCGCTGTGTTCGGGATCGGGAACGCGATCCTGAAGCCGGTTCTCGCGATCCTGACATTCCCGCTCATCCTGATCACGCTCGGGCTCTCGTACTTCGCGCTCAACATCGCCATGCTGGCGCTGGCGGAGTGGATCGCCCCGGACTTTTCCATCGACGGCTTCTGGACGTATGTCGGTGCGACGATCGTCGCCTCGATCGTCAACTGGGTGCTGTACACGGCGCTCGAGTACCTGCTCGGCGAGAAGCGCGTCGCGTAGGCGCATGCCGCGGCTGACCGGCCTCGCGCCAGTCCTTGTCGTCCCCGAGGTGGGCGAGACGCTGGCCCACTACCGGGACAGGCTGGGCTTCGAGACCGAGGCGTGGGAACCGAACCCTGCGGCCTACGGGTACGCGCGGCGGGACGAGTGCCACATCCACTTCAACCAGGGCGAGCAGGCACGGCCAAACAGCGAGGTGGTGATGCCGGACCTCTTCGACGTGTACCTCTGGGTCGACGACGTCGCTGCACTGCACGCGGAGCTCGAGGAGCGCGGCGCCGATCTGCTGCACGGCCCGATCGAGCGGCCGTGGAAGATGCTCGAGATCCGGGTCCAGGACCCGAACGCCTACATCCTCGCCTTCGGCCAGCGGGTGGGTTAGGAGGGCTAGCGGCCGAAGCCGCCCCAGCGGGCGTTCTTCTCGAACAGCTCCTGCTCGGCGCGGGCGCGGACGAGGTCGCCCTCCTCGAGCGCGCTGACCCAGTTCGTCGCGATCGTGCCCAGGCTGGGCACCCAGGTCCGCACGCCGGCGGCGTGAGGCGCCGCCTCGCCCGCCAGGTGCCTGGCCATCTGCCGATCGCCGGCGGTGAGGGCGTGCGTCGCGCCGCTCGCCTTCTCGCGGAACTGCTCCAGCGTCCGCGCGCGCCAGCCGATCCACGCTCCGGCGACTCCGATCAGGGCTGCGAGGACGGCCAGGCTGCCGACGAGCACGTCCATCGAGTGATTGTCCCACCGGGAACCGGCCCGGCCGCGCCGGTGTAGAAGAGGCGGTGGTGGGCCGACCACTGACAGAAGCGGAGCTCGTCGAACGAGCAAAGCGCGGCGACCAGGACGCCTACGGAGAGCTCGTGCACGCATACCAAGGGATCGCCTTCCGGACCGCCTATGTGCTGACCGGGAGCGCGGCCGAGGCCGAGGACGCCGCGCAGGACGCCTTCGTGAAGGCGTTCTACGCCCTCGGTCGCTTCCGCCCGGGCGCCGAACTGCGGCCCTGGCTGCTCCGGATCGTCGCGAACGAGGCGCGAAACCGACGCCGCTCGGCCGGCCGGCGCACGAACCTCGCGCTGCGCGCCGCGGCGGACCCGCTCTCGGGGGGCGCGGCCCCGTCCCCCGAGGCCAACCTCCTCGCCGGCGAGCAGCAGGCGCGCCTGCTCGCGGCCGTCGACGGGCTGCCGGACGAGCAGCGCGACGTCGTCGCCTGCCGCTATTTCCTCGAGCTGACCGAGGAGGAGACGGCGGCCGCACTGGGGCTCCGGAAGGGGACGGTCAAGTCGCGACTCTCCCGTGGGCTGGAACGATTGCGCCGGGAGTTGGAGGCGGACGGTGCCTGAGCTCGAGAATGCACTCCGGGCCGTCGGCGCCAACCTCGACTACCCCGCCGCGCCGGATCTGTCGGGCACCGTGCGGCGCCGGCTCGCCGAGGGCGAGCGGCCGCGCGAGCCGTTCCTGCGCCGCCGCACACTCGTCGTCGCGCTGGCCGTGCTCGCGGTCGCCGTCGGCGCGGTGCTCGCCGTTCCCCAGGCGCGCAGCACGATCCGCGACTGGCTCGGGATCGGGAACGTGACGATCCGCTATGTCGAGGAGCTGCCGCCGGTCGACAAGGCGACGAGCGACCTCGGACTGGGCGAGCGCGTCTCGCTGAAGGAGGCCGAGGACCGGGCGGGGTTCGACGTGCAGGTTCCGCGTGTGGACGACCTGGACGACCCGCCGAAGGTCTACTTCAGGGAGGAGGACCGCCAGGTCGGGTTCCTCTACGGCTCGGAGGACGACCCGAAGCTCCTCATCACGCAGGCCGGCGTCGGCGGCGCGGTCGAGAAGCTCGCGAACATCGACGCGACGAACACGGAGTTCGTCGTCGTCGAGCCTGGGTACAGGGGCGTCTGGCTGTCGGGCGAGAAGCACGGGCTGTTCTATCCGGGGGCGGGTCGCGAGGAGCCCTTCCGACTCGTCGGGAACGCGCTCGTCTACGAGAACCCGAGCGGCGTCACGGTTCGGATCGAGGCGGAGATCTCGCGGGACGAGGCACTGCGGATCGCGCGCTCGATGCACTGAGGGAACCTGCCGCCCGCCGCCGGTGTAGAGACGGCATCGATCAGGAGGTTGCTCGATGAAGAGACTCTTGCTCCCGCTGGTGGTTTTCGCCCTGGTGGCGCCAGGTGGCGCGCTCGCCGGCGGCTGGGCGACCGCGGGGCTCTCGCCGCCCGACGGCGGTGTCGGCGCGGGGGACACGTGGAACGCGAAGGTGACGATCCTCCAGCACGGGATCACGCCGCTCGCGGGCGTCAGCCCGACGGTCACGATCCGGAACAAGGCGACCGGAGCGGCCGAGACGTTCGCGGCGAAGGCGACGGACGAGCCGGGCGTCTACCTCGCGAAAGTCGTGTTCCCGAGCCAGGGGACGTGGACGTACGAGGTCCACGACGGCTTCACGCACTACGGCGGCCAGAAGACGCACACGTTCGGGGCCGTCTCGATCGGGGCGGGAGGCGGCGACGGGATGCCGTTCTTCGCGATCGTCGGTCTCGGGCTGCTCGGAGCCGCGGCGATTGCGGTGATCTACCTGCTCTCGCGCCGCGTGCGGGTCCGCGCGCCGGCGCCCTCGCACTAGGACTCTTCGTGCGGGCGGTCACGGGCCGCCCGCACGAATTCCTAACCTCAAACTCCCCCAAAGGGGGAGAAGGCGGCTCGTTGCGCAGCCGACGATGTGTCGGGTAGGCGACCATCGGAGGCACTGCGGAATGGCCGAGACCGAACTCCACGTCCTTGAGGACACCGAGCTCGAGAAGATCGGGCGCTGGCGCGCCGAGGAGTTGGAGCGGGCGGGATACGGGACGCGCGCCGCCGGGCGGCTCGCGGCGCGTCACGACATCGATCTCCACCGCGCCATCGGGTTGCTCGAGCAGGGCTGTCCCCCCGAGCTCGCAGTCAAGATCCTCCTCTAGGACACGCCCTCGGGCGACACGTCCCGGGGTCTGACCCCAGGACGGGTCCGGAGTCGCCGCGGAGGCTCGCGCCCGAGGGCGCGAACGCCGCTCTGCTGGCGGCCGACTGTCGGTGCCGGCCGTGTCCGGGGGTCTGACCCCAAGACGCGTCCGGCGCGGACGGGCAGAATGCGGCCCGTGATCGCCTCGATCCCCTCGCCGTCGAGCGGCTTCTTCGAGCTCGGCCCGCTCGACGTCCACATGTACGGCCTGATGCTGCTGCTGGCGATCGCCGTCTGCATCGTCGTGACGGGCCTCCGCTGGACGAAGCGTCCCGAGGGCGGCGACTGGGACCTCCTGCTCCGGATCGCCGTCTGGGGCGTCGCAGCCGGGATCGTCGGCGCGCGCGCCTACCACGTGATCACGAGCTGGTCGGAGGTCCCGGACCCGAAGTGGCAGGGCGTCTTCATGGTGTGGAAGGGCGGCCTCGGCGTCTGGGGCGGGATCCTCCTCGGCACGATCGTCGGCGCCTACATCTGCAAGCGCGCCGGCAAGAGCCCGTGGGTGCTGATGGACGCCGCCGCGCCGGGGCTCCTGCTCGCCCACGGCATCGGCCGCTTCGGCAACTGGTGGAACCAGGAGCTCTTCGGCAAGCCGACCGACCGGCCCTGGGGCCTGGAGATCGACCCCGAGAACCGGCCGTTCGAGTACGCGGCCTCCGAGACCTTCCACCCGACGTTCCTCTACGAGTTCCTCTACGTGACGGCGGCGGCGATCCTGCTGCTGATCCTGGACCGCTTCATCCGCTTCCGCCCGCCGGCGCTCTTCGCGCTCTACGTCTCCCTCTACACCTTCGGGCGCTTCTGGGAGGAGATGCTGCGGATCGACCCCTCGCACGAGATCGGGCCCTGGCGCCTGAACGCATGGGTCTCGCTCGCCGTCTTCATCCTCTCCACCGCCTTCTTCATCTACTGGCAGCTCCTGCGGGGACGAGGGCGGCGGCGCCGCGAGCGGGCACGCGAGGCTCCCAAGGGAGCGCCTGCCATGGCCATCCCGAAGGGCCGCGTCCGGCCTCCCCGCTAGCGTCCGACGACGATGCCGGTTCCGGTTCGCGAGCTCGAGCTCGACCTCGAGGCGTTCGAGGGTCCCTTCGACCTGCTGCTCGCCCTCGTCCTCCGCGACGAGCTCGATCTCGGGGAGGTCGACGTCGCCGGGATCGTCCTCGCCTTCCTCGAGCGGCTCGCGGAGCGCGAGGAGCTCGACCTCGATGCGTGTGGGGAGTTCCTCGTGCTCGTCGCGGCGCTCCTCGAGCTGAAGGCGCGGGCGCTGCTCACCGGAGAGGATGGCGACCTCGAAGACCTCGACCCGGCTCAGGCCGCCGAGGAGCTGGCGCGCCGCCTCGCCGACTACCGCCGGATCAAGGAGGCTGCCGCCTGGCTCGTCGACCGGCTTGACGAGGAGAGCGACCGCTACTTCCGCCTCGGCCCGGCGCCGCTTGCACCGAGGGTCGAGCGCCGGCTCGCCGCCCAGGACCCCGCTGAGCTGGCCACGGCCCTTCGGGCGCTGAGCGCAGAGCCGCCGGCCGTCTCCCTGGCGCACCTCGAGCTCCGCTTCCCGCCGGTCGAGCAGTTCCTCGGCCGCTTCCGCAGCCTGCTCGCCCGGCGCACCCGCTTCGACTTCGACACGGAGGTGGACGGACTGACGCGCGTGGAGCAGGCCGTCGCATTCCTCGCCTTGCTCGAGCTCCGAAAGGCCGGCGAGATCGAGCTCTCCCAGGCGTCCCCCTTCGCGCCCATCCGAGTACGGAGGAACGCCGAAACGCAGACGGAAAGGACAACTACATGGACCGCCCGCTCCGCCTAGTCGCAGCCAACCCGCTCGACCGCCTCGCGCGCACGCTCGAGGCCCTGTTGGTGGTCGCCTCGCAGCCCCTCCCGGTCGAGGAGCTCGCGGAGGCCGCGGCAGAGGACGCGGAGCGCGTGGAGATGGCGCTCGGGCTCCTCGCCGAGCGCTTCCAGGAAGGGCGCAGCGGCATCGTGCTCGAGCGGGTCGCGGGCGGCTGGGCCTTCCGCGCCTCCCGCGAGGCGGCCGACGCCTGCGGGCGCCTCTTCGAGCGGCCGGTCGAGCGCGGCCTGTCGCAAGCCGCGATGGAGACGCTGGCGGTCGTCGCCTACCTCGGTCCCTGCTCGCGGCCCGAGATCGCCCGCCTGCGCGGCGTCGCCGCCGACTCGGTCGTCGCCGGGCTCGTCGAGCGCGGCCTCATCGCCGAGGCCGGCCGCGAGGACGGCGGTGCGGTCCGCTACCGCACGACGCCGCTCTTCGAGCGCGTGTTCGGCCTCGAGAGCCTCTCGGTGCTCCCGCGCCTGGACGACCTCGGCGACGCCGAGGACATTCGGGAGCGGCTCGAGTCGCTGGCCGAGAAGCGCCCCGCGTAGCTCCCCGTAGGATCGGTCCGTGGCCGACGCCCCGGCGATTCATATGCACGCCCTATCGAAGACGTACGCGAGCGGCGTGCGCGCGCTCGTCGACGTCGACCTGCACGTCGAGCGGGGCGAGGTCTTCGGCTACCTCGGCCCGAACGGCGCCGGGAAGAGCACCACGATCCGCCTCCTCCTGGACCTGATCCGGCCGACGGCGGGCCGGGCGGAGATCCTCGGACGCGACACGCGGGCGCAAACCGTCGAGGCGCGCCGCCGAGTGGGGTACGTCCCGGGAGACCTCCGCCTCCCGGACCGCTTGACCGGCGAGGAGCAGCTGAGCTCGCTCGCCCGGCTGCGAGGGGCGTTCGACCCAGGACTGCGCGCGGACCTTGTGGAGCGCTTCCAGTGCGTCCTCGACCGGCCCATCAGGGAGCTGTCGCGGGGCAACCGGCAGAAGCTCGGAATCGTCCAGGCGTTCATGCATCGGCCCGACGTGCTGATCCTCGACGAGCCGACCGGAGGGCTCGACCCGCTCAACCAGGAGGAGTTCCGCAAGCTCGCGCGCGAGACGGCCGCCGAGGGCCGGACGGTCTTCCTCTCCTCTCACTCTCTCGAGGAGGTTCAGCGGATCGCCGACCGCGTCGGGATCATCCGCTCGGGCCGTCTCATCGACGTCGACTCGGTCGCATCGCTCCGGGAACGCTCGCTTCGGCGCGTCGTGATCCGGTTCGCGACGCCGGTCGATCCATCGGCCTTCACGGGACCGGACGGCGTGCGCGTCCAGAGCGTGGAGGACGCAACCGTTCACCTCGCCGCGCCCGAGGCGGCAATGGACGGCATCGTGAAGGCGGCGGCGCGCCACCCCGTCGCCGACTTCGTCTCCGAGCCCGCCGACCTCGAGGAGATCTTCCTCGAGCTCTACCGGGAGGACGATGGGCGCGGCTGAGCTCGTCCGTCGTGGCCTCGTCGACCGGACGCGGACCCTCCTCGCGTGGAACGTCGGCATCGCCGCGTACGTCGCGTTGCTGGCGGCGACCTTCACGTCGATCGAGGGTTCCGAGAGCTTCGACGAGCTCGTCCAGGACTACCCGGCGGCGCTGAAGGACCTCTTCGGCCTGTCCGACGTCGTCCTGACGACGGGGGCGGGCTACATGGACACCGAGCTCTTCAACATCATGCTGCCGCTGCTCGTGCTCGTCCTCGCGATCGGCGCAGGCAGCCGGACGCTCGCCGGCGAGGAGGAGGCGGGGAGGCTCGAGCTGCTGCTGGCCTACCCGATCCGCAGGCGGAGCGCGGTGCTCGCGAAAGGCCTCGCGGTCGCCCTCGAGGTCGCGCTCGTCTCGCTCGCCGCCTTCGTCGCGCTCGCGGTCTTCGACCCGATCGTCGGCCTCGAGCTGGACTTCGAGCGCCTGGCCGGCGCAACCTTCGCGCTCGCCGTTCTCGGCGTGCTGCACGCCTGGCTGGCGATCGCGGTCGGCGCGGCACGGCCCGGCCGCGGGCTCGCGATCGCCGTCCCGGCCGGCCTCGCAGCGGCCGCGTACCTCGTCAACGGCCTGCAGGACCTCGCATCGTGGCTGAAGCCGTTCCGGTTCCTCTCGAGCTTCTGGTGGGCCGGCCAGTCGCCGCTTTCGACGGGCGTCCAGTACGACGGCTGCCTGGTGCTCGCGGCCGCGGCTGTCGTCGCCCTCGCGGCCGGAGCGCTCCTGCTCGAGCGCCGCGACCTCCAGGTTCCCTAGGGCTCCAGCCGGTAGAAGCGCCAGAAGTCGTGCTCGATGGGCACGACCGTGATCTCGGTGAACCCGGCCTCCTCGGCGTAGCGGCGGAACGTCGACTCCCGCATGGCGGTGCCCGTCTCCGCCGACGGCTGCTCCACGCGGCCGACCGGGAGGCAGTGGAGGATCGACCAGCCGTACATGACGCGCTCCACGTCGTCGCCCGGCGCAGTGAACTCGTCCGCGACCTTCTCGTCGGCGACGAGTGCGACGCCGCCCTCCGCCAAGAGCTCGCGGACGGTGCGGAGGGCCTCGACGGGCTTGGCCATGTCGTGGATCGCCTCGAAGACGGTGACGAGGTCGTAGCGGTGCGCGAGCGCCGGGTCGGAAGCGTCGCGAACCTGGAAGTCGACTCGCTCACCGAGCCCCTGGGCGGCGGCGGCCGAGCGGGCGAGCATGATCGAGGCCGGGTCGAGGTCGAACCCGTCCACGTGGATTTCGGGAAAGGCCCTCGCCATCGCGATGCTCGACCAGCCGGTCCCGCACGCGACGTCCGCGACCCGGGCGGCGCCGGAGCGCAGCCGCTCGTCGACGTCCGGCAGCGCCGGGAGCCAGCTGGACGCGAGGAGGTTGACGTACTGCGTCCGGTTCATGTCACCCTGGCCCTCGACGAAGTCGGCCGGATACTCGGAGTAGGGGACGCCGGCGCCGGAGCGGAAGGCCGCGAGGACCTTCGGCAGCGGGTGCGCCATCCCGACCGTCATCCGGGCGAACGCCGCCATGTAGTTCAGGCTGTTGCGGTTCAGGAGCACCTCGTCGTGCCCCTCCGGGATCCCGTAGCGCCGCTCGCCGGGCTCGGCGTGTACGTCCTCGACCTCGAGAATCCCGCCGACCGCCTGGTGCTCCAGCCACTCGCGGACGTAGCGCTCGTCGCACGCGGACGCGTAGGCGACCTGCGCCGGCGTAGCCGCGCCGCCGGCGAGCGCCTCGTAGAGGCCGAGGCGGTCGCCGAGATAGACCGCGAGCAGGTCGTTGAACCCGAGGACCGCCTGGAAGAGTCGTTCGACGAGCGCGTCGCGCCGCTCGCTGGCCGCAGGCCGCATGGGGTGACTCTAGAGGGCGCCCGCGATTTGTCCTAGGCCGGCGACGACGTTCAGGTCGTCGTGGACGACGTGCTGGAGCATGACCCGCTCGACGCCGGCCGCTTCGAACTCGCGGAGGCCGTCGACGAGGTCGACCGGGCCGCCGGCGAGCCCGCGCCGCCGCAGCTCCTCGAACCACTCCTCGGAAGAGCCGGCGGCGGGGTAGACCTCGACGAAGCGCTTGGCGTGGTCGCGGCCGAGCAGGAACGGCGTCATGAGGGAGAAGCGGAGGGATGCGGGATCGCGGCCCTCGCGTTCACAGGCCTCGTCGAGCGCCTTCCGCCGGCGGCCCGCCTCCGCCGGATCGACGCCGTGGGTGTTGTACTCGTCGGCCAGCCGCGCGGCGATCGACGTCGTCCCTCGCTTCGCGGCGCCGCCGATGATCAGCGGCGGGCGCGGCTGCTGGACGGTCAGCGGGTCCTCGCGAAGGAGCCGGTCGACGAGCTCCGCGTGCTCGGTGAGCAACCGCACGCGCTCGGGCGACTCGGGGAATGGGATCGAGAAACGCTCGTGCTCGTCGTCCATCCAGCCGGCGCCAATCCCGACCTCGACGCGGCCGCCCGAGACGTGATCCACGGTCGCCGCCGCCTTCGCGACCACCGCGGGCTGCCGGAACGTCACCGGCGAGACGAGCGTGCCGAGCCGAAGCGTCGTCGTCCGCCCGGCGAGGGCCCCGAGCAGCGTCCATGCGTCGGTGGCGACGCGGCCGGGATCGGTCTGCGAGAGGTAGTGGTCCGAGCGGAAGAGGGCGGGGATGCCGTGCCGCTCGCACGCCTCGGCGAGCGCCCGCCACTGCGGCCAGGAGACGCCCTCCTGGCCCTCGACCATGAGCGCGAGCTGCATCGGCGCAGTCTGCCGAGTCGGCCCGAGCCGCGGGTCGAGGTGGGGCCGCATGCCTTCCCCTGCACCGCATGCGGCCCCACTCTCGTCGTCTCCGAGAGTCTTTACGACAGTGTGATCGGGGTCTTAAGAGTTGTGAAAAAGATGCAGCCGGGGCGGGTCCGTGCCGCCCCGTCAGGCTGCCCGCCCGACTACCTGCGATCCCCGCCGGGGAGGTCGTCCTGGTCGGCCCAGTAAGGCTCGCGGCTCCCGGCCTTCGCCAGGCCGCGGCTGACCATGTAGCCGACGGCGACGATGGCGATGTAGAGCCACGCGCGGGCTGCCGGGAACGCATCCTCCGTGTCGCTCCCGTTGCCGTCGCCCTGCCCGATCATCGCCGAGGCGACCAGAATCCCGACGATGACCGCGACCATCGCCCAGAACTCGGTCGTCTTGAACGCGTGCTTGGTCTCAGTCGTCAGCCGCGCGACGACCGTGCCGCGCTCGGCGCTGCGATCGAGCAGACCTCGCTGCCGCTGGGTGTTGACTGCCACTTGTGAACCCCTTTCTGTCCTCGGACGCCACCGGCGTCGGAAGCCCAACGTTTACGCCGCTTCGCCGGGCTAAACCTCGCCGCCGGGCTCGGCGAAAGACCACATGTGGCCCTCCGGATCGCGGATGTCGCAGCCCCGGTCGCCGTTCGGCTGCTCCACGAGCTCGGCGACGATCTCGGCGCCCGCCGCGCGGGCCTGCTCGCGGAGCGCCTCGACGTCGACGACGTACACGTGAACCATCGCGGTGGCGTTGTCCGAGCTCCGCGGGTTCCTGTAGTCCCACGTCGCCTGCCCGAGCATCACGGACTCGCCGTCGAGGCGAAGCTCGTGGAGGCCGCGGGCGCCTCCGATCGCGCGACGGTGCTCCTGGAAGCCGAACGCGCGCGTGAGGAAGTCCACCGCCGCCTCCGCGTCCGCGTCCGCGTAGAAGAGAGACGGCGTGATGCGCGTCGCGCTGCAACCCTATCCCCGTGCGCCTGAACGCCTACCTGGCCCGGGCCGGGGTCGCCTCGCGGCGGAAGGCCGACGAGCTGATCAAGGCGGGACGCGTCCGGGTGGACGGCACGACCGGACAGCTGAACACCTTCGTGGAGACCGGTGCGCGGGTCGAAGTGGACGGACGCGAGGTCTCGCCGCAGCCGCTCGCGTACGTCCTTCTCCACAAGCCGGCCGGAGTGGTGACGACCGCCAGCGACCCGCAGGGCCGGCCGACAGTCGTCGGCCTCGTCGACCACGAGTCGCGCGTCGTCCCGGTCGGGCGGCTCGACGCCGAGACGACCGGCGTCACGCTCCTGACGAACGACGGCGAGCTGGCGCACCGCCTCGCGCACCCGAAGTACGAGGTCGAGAAGGTCTACGAGGCGGAGGTGGAGGGCCGTCCGACAGACGAGGCCCTTCGCCGCCTGGCCGAGGGCGTCCGGCTCGAGGACGGGCCGACGGCGCCGGCCCGCGTGCGGCGCCTCGGGCCGTCGCTCGTCGAGCTCGCGATCCACGAGGGTCGGAACCGCCAGGTGCGGCGGATGCTCGAGGCGGTGGGCCATCCGGTGCGCCGCCTGCACCGGAGCCGTTACGCGGGGTTGACGACGGACGGGCTGGAGCCGGGGCGGTGGCGTGAACTCACCGCCGCCGAGGTCCGGGAGCTACGCTCGCGGCAGTGATCGTCGACTGCGCCGTCTACGAGAAGGGGGTCCGAGCTCCGAACCGGGTTCCCCTCGACGAGACGTTCGAGCTGAGCCGCGCGCCGAACGCGTTCGCCTGGATCGGCCTCCACGAGCCGACAGAAGAGGAGTTCGACCGGGTGCGGCGAGAGTTCGACCTGCACGAGCTTGCCGTCGAGGACGCCCGCAAGGGGCATCAGCGCCCGAAGCTCGAGATCTACGGCGACTCACTCTTCCTCGTCCTGAAGACGGTCCGGTACGCCGACGACCAGATCGAGCTCGGTGAAATCCTCGTCTTCGTCGGCGACGGCTTCATCGTCACCGTCCGGCACGGGGAGACGCCGCTGCACGAAGTTCGGGACCGCATGGAGCGGCGGCAGGACTTGCTGCAGCACGGCCCGGCCGCGGCGCTCTATGCGATCGTCGACCGCGTCGTCGACGGCTACCTGCCGGTGATCGAGGAGCTCGACACCGACATCACCGAGGTCGAGGCGGAGGTCTTCGACGAGGATCCCGACAACCCCGCGGAGCGGATCTACCGGCTGAGCCGGGCGGTCGTCCGGCTGCACCAGGCGGTCGTGCCGCTCGAGATTCCAGTGGACGATCTCGCCCGCGGGATTCACCCGAGGATCCCCGAGGAGATCCGCCCGTACTTCCGGGACGTGCACGACCACCTGCTGCGCGAGATGGGCAGGATCCACGAGTTCCGCGAGCTGCTCGCGAACGTCCTCACCGCGAACCACACGCAGGCGAGCTACCGGCAGAACGAGGACGTCCGCAAGATCTCGGCCTGGGCGGCGATCATCGCGGTGCCGACCCTGATCGGGAGCGTGTACGGGATGAACTTCGACCACATGCCGGAGCTCGGGTGGCGCGCCGGCTACCCGTTCGCTCTGGGACTCATGGCTGCGATCTGCCTCGGGCTGTACTTGCAGTTCAGGCGTTCCGGCTGGCTCTGACGAAGCCCATCCGGTCGTACATCGCGTCGAGCGTCCCCTCCGACTCCTCGCGCGCTTTCTCCGCGCCGCGCGCGAGCAGTCGCCGCAGCTCGGCGTCGTCCGAGCGGAGCTCGTTATAGCGCTCCTGGATCGGGACGACGACTTCGACGACCGCGTCGGCCACGTCCGACTTGAACTGGCCGTAGCCGGACCCGTCGTACCGCGACTCGATCGCTTCGGGCGTCTCCCCGGTGGCCACGGCCATGATGTCGATCAGGTTCGTGATTCCGGCCTTGTCCGGAGCCCGGCGGACGTCGGTCCCCGAGTCGGTGACGGCGCTCTTGACCTTCTTCCGCAGCGTGTCGGCCGGGTCGAGGAGCTGGAGGGTGCCCTGCGGCGTCCCGAGCGTCGTCGACATCTTCCGGTCGGGATCCTGGAGGTCCATGATCCGCGCGCCGATGTCCGGATAGCGGCCCTCCGGAACCTTGAAGAGCTCGCCGTGGCGCGAGTTGAACCGCTCGGCGATGTTGCGCGCGAGCTCCAGGTGCTGGCGCTGGTCGTCGCCGATCGGGACCATGTCCGTCTGGTACAGCAGGATGTCGCCCGCCATCAGGACCGGGTAGGTGAAGAGGCCCGCAGAGACGAACTCCTGCTGCTCGGACTTCTCCTTGAACTGGGTCATCCGGCGAAGCTCGCCGAAGCTCGCGACCGAGCCCAGCAGCCAGGCGGCTTCCGCGTGCGCAGCGACGTGGCTCTGGACGAAGACGGTCGAGCGCTCCGGGTCGAGGCCGGTCGCGAAGAGCATCGCGGCGAGGTCGAGCGTCCGTTCGCGCAGGTCGGCCGGGTCGTACTCGACGGTGATCGAGTGCATGTCGACGATGCAGAAGAAGGCGTCGCCGAGCTCCTGCGTCGCCGCGTACTGGCGGAACCCGCCGCTGTAGTTGCCGAAGTGCTTCGAGCCGGTCGGCTGGATGCCGGAGAAGATTCGCATCGGTCGATTGTGCCAGCGAGGCGCGGCCGGCTCCTTGCCGCCGATGGCCGAGCGGCATGAACGTAGACTCCTGGCGGCATGGCCGTCACGTTGCCGCTCGTGGGGAGGGACTTCGTGCCCGAGCCGACCGTCGTCGAGGCGCGCGGGCGGCGCATCGGCAACGGCTCGTTCGGGCTGATCGCCGGGCCGTGTTCCGTGGAGACCCGCGAGCAGACGCTCGAGACGGCGCGGGCGGTCGCCGCGGCGGGTGCGTCCATGCTGCGCGGCGGAGCCTTCAAGCCGCGCACTTCGCCGTACAGCTTTCGAGGGCTCGGGGTCGAGGCACTCGAGATCCTCGCCGAGGCACGCGAGGAGACGGGCCTTCCGATCGTCACGGAGCTCCTCGACCCGCGGCACGTCGAGGCCGTCGTCGAGACGGCCGACGTCGTCCAGATCGGCGCGCGGAACATGCAGAACTTCTCGCTGCTCGCGGAGGCCGGCCGCATCGACAAGCCGGTCCTGCTGAAGCGCGGGCCCGCCGCCTCGGTCGAGGAGCTTCTCTCGGCGGCCGAGTGCATCGCGAAGGAGGGGAACGACCGGATCGTCCTCTGCGAGCGCGGGATCAAGACCTTCGAGCACTCGACGCGGTACACGCTCGACCTCGGCTCGGTGGCGCTGCTGAAGCGCGAGACGCACCTGCCGGTGGTGGTCGACCCGTCGCACGCCTCGGGACGGGCGGACCTGGTCCTCCCGCTCGCGCGCGCCGCGGCCGCGATCGGGGCGGACGGTGTCCTCGTCGAGGTGCACCCCCGGCCGGAGGAGGCGCTCTGTGACGGCCCGCAGCAGATCAGGGCGGAGGAGTTCGGCGCCTTCGCGGCCGAGCTCGGCGGGATCGTCGCCTTGATGGGCAAGCAGTTCGGGTAGCGGCGCGGGCCGATGACGGCGCCTGCGCTTCCCAGCGGCGGCCCGGCCCCGGTGCTTCCAGCATCGCCGCCGTCCCGCCGCCGCGCTCCAGACGGTCGGCTCGCGCCCCGAGCCTGCGACCTCGTGGCATCAGCCATCTAGTGGTCATCGAGCCGGCGGCGGCCGTCGTCGGCCACATCGGTGTGCCCGGCGACAAGTCGATCTCGCACCGGGCCGCGTTGATCGGCGCCGTGGCCGAGGGCGAGACCCGGATCGAAGGCTTCGGGCGCTCGCTCGACACGGAGGCGACGCTCGCCGCGATGCGCGCGCTGGGCGTCGAGGTGGGGGAGGAGGACGTCGACGTGGTCGTAGTGGGCGGCGTCGGGCTGCGCGGCCTTCGCGCGCCGGTCGGGCCGATCGACTGCGGCAACGCGGGCACGCTCCTGAAGCTCCTGATGGGGCTGCTCGCCGGACAGGAGGGCGAGTTCGTGCTGAGCGGGGACGAGTCGCTCCGGCGCCGGCCCGTCGAGGAGCTCGCCGAGGCGCTTCGCCGGATGGGGGCGCGCATCGAGACCACCGACGGATTCCCGCCGGTTCACATCGAGGGAACGGAGCTACGGGCGGCCGACCACCGGCTCGAGCGGCCGAGCGCGCAGGTCAAGTCGGCGCTGCTGCTCGCCGGCCTGCAGGCGGAGGGCGGGAGGACGACAGTGCGCGAGGGCCTGCCCACCCGCGACCACACCGAGCTCCTGATGCGCTCGGCCGGGGCGCCGGTCGCGCGTTCGGGGCGGATCGTCTCGATCGGGAAGGTGGACTCGCTGCGGCTCGGCACCGTGCCCGTTCCGGGGGACATGTCCTCCGCGGCGCCGTTCCTGACCGCGGCGACGCTGGTCGCGGGCTCGGAGCTCTCGGTGCACGGCGTCGGCGTCAACACGTTGCGGACCGGGCTCCTGGACGTGTTCGGGAGGATGAGCGCGCGAATCGCCGTCTTCGACCGCCGGCGGATCGGGGCCGAGTGGGCGGCCGACCTGGAGGCGCGCTCGGCCGGGCTGACGGCGACGACGGTCCGGCGGGCAGAGGTGCCACGGATGATCGACGAGCTGACCGTGTTCGCCCTCGCGGCCGGGATGGCGCGCGGCGAGAGCGTGGTCCGCGGCGCCGCGCAGCTGCGCGAAAAGGAAACGGACCGCATCGAGACCGTGTCGACTGTGCTCCGATCCCTTGGCGTGCGGGTCACGGCGAGCGATGATGGCTTCAGGGTGAGGGGGGTCCCCACCCGCCCTAAGGGCGGGGGTGCGGTCTCGAGCGGCGGCGACCACCGGATCGCGATGCTCGCCGCGGTCGCGGGCCTCGTCTCCCGCGAAGGGGTGGAGCTCCGGGATCCGGAGAGCGTGGCAGTAAGCTTCCCCGGATTCTTCGACCTGCTCGAGTCGGTGACCCAGCGATGATCGTGGCAATCGACGGGCCCGCCGGAGCCGGGAAGAGCACCGTCGCCCGCCGGCTGGCCGAGCGACTCGGCTTCCGGTATCTGGACACGGGCGCGATGTACCGGGCCGTGACCTGGCTCGCGCTCCGGCATGCGCTCGACCTCGAGGACGGGCCTGCCCTCGGCGTCCTGGCCGCGGGCAATCCGGTCGACCTCGACGAGGACGGCTGCGTGAGGATCGCCGGGGCGGACGTCACGACGGAGATCCGCCAGGCCGAGATCGACCGCCTCGTCCCGATCGTCGCGCGGCATCCCGAGGTCCGGATCGTCATGCGCCGGCGCCAGCGCGTCCTCGCCGACCTCGGCAACGCCGTGATCGAGGGGCGCGACATCGGCACGGTCGTCGCGCCTGACGCCGACGTGAAGGTCTACCTCAACGCCAAGCCGGACATCCGCGCGCAGCGGCGGCAGGCCGAGCGGCCGGACATCGGCGGGGACGCGCTCGCGACCGATCTCCGGCTAAGGGACGAGAGCGACGCCGCGCGCATGCAGCCCGCGGACGATGCCGAGCTGATCGACACGACGCACCTCGACGTCGAGGACGTCGTCGACCGTATCGAGGCGCTGGTCAGGGCCCGGGTCGCATGAGGAGAAGCGGCCTTGTCTGGACCGCGGGCCAGGCCACGATCGGCACAG
This sequence comes from Gaiellaceae bacterium, assembly GCA_035707105.1. GTDB lineage: Bacteria > Actinomycetota > Thermoleophilia > Gaiellales > Gaiellaceae > JACDAN01. Next base: position 20,056 of record DASSUI010000088.1, read on the forward strand.
CCGTTCGCACGGTCGCGCCGCTCCGCGTCTACGGCGCCGAGCGTGTGCCGGAGAACGGGGGCGTCGTGGTCGTGTTCAACCACTTCTCCTGGCTCGACCCACCGGCGTTCGGAGCCGCCAGCCCGCGCCAGCTCTACTTCCTCGCGAAGGCCGAGCTTCACGACGTCCCTGTGATCGGCCCGCTGATCAAAGCCTTCGGCACGTACTCCGTCCGCCGCGGCGAGTCCGACCGTGAGGCCGTGCGCGAAATGCGCCGCTGCGTGCGCGAGGGGAACGCCCTCGGGGTTTTCGCCGAAGGGACGCGACAGCGGTCCGGCGTGCCCGGCGAGGTGAAGCCCGGTGCGGCGATGGTCGCGTTGAACGAGCGCGTGCCGGTGGTGTGCGCCGCAATCCACGGGTCACAGTTCTGGAAACCGGGATTCTTCCACCCGGTCTCGGTCGCCTGGGGCCGGCCGTTCGTCTTCGACGACCTGAAGGCGAACGGAAAGGGATACCGGGAGGCCTCCGGCGAGCTGCAGCGCCGGATCCACCGGCTCTGGCGCTTCCTCGTGGACGTGCACGCGCTCGGCCGGCCGCAGTTCGCCGTCCCACCCGAGTGAGCGAGCTCGCCGGCACCGCCGCGATCGTGGGGTTCCCGAACGTGGGCAAGTCGACGCTCGTGAACCGCCTGACGGCGACCCGCACCGCCGTCGTGCACGAGGAGCCCGGCGTCACCCGCGACCGCAAGGACATCGTCTGCGAGTGGGCCGGGCGGCGCTTCATCCTGATCGACACCGGCGGCGTCGACCTCGCCGACCGGTCGGAGATCACCAGCCAGATCGCCGAGCAGGCCAGAACCGCGATCGACGAGGCGGACCTGGTGCTCTTCGTCGTGGATGCACAGGCCGGCGTGACCCCCGGGGACGAGGAGGTCGCGGACCTGCTCCGGAGGTCCGACCGGCCGGTCCTGCTCGTCGCGAACAAGGTCGACGACCCGGCGCGAACGGACAACATTCACGAGTTCCACCGCCTGGGGCTCGGTGAGCCGGTCGCAATCTCCGGCCTCCACGGCCACGGGACGGGCGATCTGCTTGACACGATCCTGCAGTGCCTTCCGGGGGTCTCGAAGCGCCCGGAGATCTCGGAGGACGCGATCCGGGTGGCGATCCTCGGCCGGCCCAACGTGGGCAAGTCCAGCCTGCTGAACGCGCTCGTGGGCCAGGAGCGGGTGATCGTCTCCGAGGTGCCCGGCACGACGCGGGACTCGATCGACACGGTCGTCCAGCGCGGCGAGCAGACGTTCGTCTTCGTCGACACGGCCGGCATCCGCCGTAAGCGCCGCCAGCGCCAGGGGATCGAGTACTACTCGGAGCTGCGCGCGCTGCAGGCCGCCGAGCGCGCCGACGTGGCCCTCGTCCTCGTCGACGCGTCGGAGGGGCTGGTCGACCAGGACCTCACCGTCGCCGACATCGCCCGCAAGGCGCAGTGCGCGACGCAGGTCGTCCTCTCGAAATGGGACATCGCCAGGATCGGCATCGAGGATGTCCGCGACCGGCTGGAGGCCCGGCTTCGCCAGCGGCCGCCGATCGTGACCGTGTCGGCGAAGTCCGGTCGGGGGATCCAGCGCCTCTCCGACCGGATCGAGCGGCTGTTCGAGAAGTACACGACCCGGATCCCGACCGGCGAGCTCAACCGCTTCCTCGAGGAACTGAAGCAGCAGCGCGAGCCGCCGTCGCGCCGCAGGAAGCGCCTGAACCTGCTCTACGGCACGCAGACGACCGTCCGGCCGCCGCGCCTGCGCTTCTTCGTGAACGATCCGGGCCTGATCACGCGCGACTACGCGTACTGGGTCGAGAACCGGCTCCGCGAGCGGTTCGACCTGCACGGCATCCCGGTCTCCATCGACTTCGTGAGGCGCAGCTGAGAATCGCGGTCATCGGGTCCGGCCAGTGGGGGACCGTCTTCGGCGGCCTCCTGGCCGCGCGCGGCCACGAGGTCGAGCTCCACGGCCGCGAACGGGACGGCGGCGCGGTCGCCGTCGCAGAGCTGGTGGTGATCGCCGTGCCGAGCCGGGCGTTCGGCGACGTCGTCAAGGAGCTCCCCGGCGACTCGCCGGTCCTCAGCCTCACCAAGGGCCTCGATCCCGCAACGGGCGGTCGGCTGACGGCGCTCGTGCGGAACCGTCCCGTCGCCGTCCTCTCCGGGCCGAACATCGCCGCCGAGATCGCGAGAGGCCTGCCGACGGCGGCCGTCGTCGCGAGCCGGGATCACGAGCTCGCCGTCGAGCTCCAGCACGCGATCAACTCCTCGTCGTTCCGCGTGTACGTGAACGACGACCCCGCGGGCGTCGAGCTGGCGGCGGCGGCGAAGAACGTGATCGCGCTCGCCGCCGGAGCCATGGACGGCATGGGCCTGGGGACGAACGCGAAGGCGGCGCTCATCACTCTCGGTCTCGCCGACATGCGGACACTCGGCACGGCGACCGGCGCGAAGGCGCAGACGTTCGCCGGTCTCGCCGGCACCGGCGATCTCCTGACGACCTGCTGGAGCCGCCACAGCCGGAACCGCCGTGCCGGCGCGCTCATGGCGCGCGGCGCCAGCGCGGCGGACGCGGTGCGCAAGCTCGGGACCGTCGAAGGCCTCACGACGGCGCCCGTGCTCGACGATCTCGCGACCACGATCGGGATCGACCTCCCCATCACCCGCGCCATTCGCGAGGTGCTCGACGGGAGGCCGATCACGGACGCGATCAGCGAGTTCATGAGCCGTCCCCCGACCGGGGAATAGCGGCCGCCGGAGCGGGGATTACGATGAGGTAGATGCGCGCCGCCCTCATCGCCGTGCTCTCGGCGCTCGCGCTGCTGGCGGCGGGTTGCGGAGGCGAGGACGTCGGCGCAGGCGGGGACAGCCCTGCCTCGATGCTGAAGTCCGGTGCGCTCGTCTACTGGGAGACCGACAGCGATCCGGATTCCGACCAGTGGAAGGAGGTCGAGGACCTCCTCGAGCGCTTCCCGGACGGAAAGAAGTGGCTTACCGAGCTGAGGACGTCCTTCGAGGAGGACACCGACATCACCTGGAACGAGGTCAGGCAGGCCCTGGGTGACCGGTTCGGGCTCGCCGTGTACGCGCGGTCGATGGACGAGGTGAACGTCGTCGGCCTGATGAAGCCGGACGATCCCGACAAGACGCTCGCGCTCGTGAAGCGAGCGAACGAACAGGAGGATTCGCCCGAGGACGAGATGGTCGCACGCAACGTCGACGGTTGGGTCTTCCTCTCCGACGAGGAGACCTCGATCGACGCGGCGGTCAAGGGTGACGGCGAGGCGCTCGCCGACGTTCAGCGCTTCGAGGACGGGATGGCCGAGCTGCCCGACGACGCGCTGAGTCGCGTCTACGTCGACGTGGCCGCGGCGATCGACTCGTTCGGCGGCGCGGATCCCGAGATCACGAGCTCGCTACGGATGCTCGGCCTCGACCAGATCGAGTTCGCGGGCGCATGGGCGAAGGCGCGCGACGACGGCGCCGAGTTCGCAGGCGCGCTCCGCGGTGAAGGCGCCGACAAGCTCCTGGGGGCGGCGGACGAGTACAGCTCGAAGCTGCTCGACCTTGTCCCGGCGGACGCGTTCGCCTTTTACAGCTTCCAGGGGCAGGGCGTCACGCAGCAGTTCGAGGCGCTGCGCGGAAACCCGCTCTACGGGATGGCGCTTCGCGACTTCGAGCAGGAGGCCGGCATCAAGCTCGACGACCTCGTGCGGCTCTTCCAGGGCGAGGTCGCGTTCTACGCGGCCCCCGGATCGCCGATCCCGGAGCTGACGCTCTTGCTCGACGCCGACGACCCGGCGGCGGCGCGGCAGTCGGCCGAGCAGCTCCTGCGGTCGGTCGCGCAGCGGGGCGGGGCGAACGTGACCGAGGACGGCGACGTGACGACGGCGGCGTTCCCCGGCTTTGCGGTCAACCTCGGCTCCATCGGCGACACGGTCGTGATCACGACGACGAAGAACGCGATCCTCCGGGCTGACGGCGACGGGGAGAAGCTCGCGGACTCGGACCGCTACAAGCAGGCGCTCGACGCCGCGGATGCGCCCGACCAGTACACGGGGCTCGTCTACGTCGACCTCGTCGAGACGATCGAGACCGTCATGGGGTTCGCGGCCTCCTCCGGGGAGACGGTACCGCCGGAGGTGTCGAGGAATCTGGAGCCGCTTCGCTCGCTCGTCGCCTACGGCGCCAAGGACGGCGACCTCGCGTCGTCCCTCGTGTTCGTCGGGATTCAGTAGCCTCTGCGGCCGAATGGCTGCGTCCCGCGAGTTCGTCTTCACGTCCGAGTCGGTCACCGAGGGCCATCCGGACAAGATCGCCGACCAGGTCTCGGACACCGTCCTCGACGCGGTCCTGAAGGACGACCCCTCCGGCCGCGTCGCGTGCGAGACGCTGATCACTACCGGGCTCGTCGTCGTCGCGGGCGAGATCTCGACCGAGACGTACGTCGACATCCCAGCGCTCGTGCGCGCCCGGATCGACGAGATCGGCTACGGCCACTCCGACTGGGGCTTCGACGCGAACACGTGCGGCGTCGTCGTCGCGATCGACGAACAGTCGCCGGACATCGCGCAGGGCGTGGAGCAGTCGTACGAGGTCCAGCACGACCCGGGCGACGACGACCCGCTCGACCAAATCGGGGCCGGGGATCAGGGGATGATGTTCGGCTACGCGTCGAACGAGACGCAGGAGCTGATGCCGCTCCCGATCATGCTCGCGCACAAGATCGCCCGGCGGCTGGCCGGCGTCCGCAAGTCCGAGCAGCTGAAGTACCTGCGGCCGGACGGGAAGGCGCAGGTCACGGTCCGATACGAGGTCGACGAGCGCGGCCGGCAGGTTCCGGTCGAGATCGTGCGCCTGCTCGTGTCGACCCAGCACGCCGAGCACGTCGATCCCGCGACGATCAAGGAGGACGTGGTCGAGCACGTCCTCCACCCGATCCTGGACCCGCGTTTGTACGACGAGCGCCGCCTCTACGACGACCGCGACTTCGTCTACGTCAACCCGACCGGCAAGTTCGTGCTCGGCGGACCGAGGGGGGACACGGGGCTCACGGGGCGCAAGATCATCGTCGACACCTACGGCGGCGCGGCGCGGCACGGCGGCGGGGCGTTCTCCGGGAAGGATCCGACCAAGGTCGACCGGTCGGCGGCGTACGCGGCGCGGTACGTGGCGAAGAATCTCGTCGCCGCGGGGCTCGCGGACCGCTGCGAGGTGAACGTCGCGTACGCGATCGGGGTCGCGCATCCGGTCTCCGTGGCCGTCAGGACGTTCGACACCGAGAAGATCCCGGTTCCGCGGATCGAGGAGCTCGTCCACGAGGTGTTCGACCTCCGCCCGGGCGCGATCATCCGCGACCTCGAGCTTCAGCGGCCGATCTACGCGAAGACGGCGGCGTACGGCCACTTTGGCCGCGACGACCACGACTTCACGTGGGAGCGCACGGACAAGGCATCCGCGCTGAAGGCCGCGGCCGGGCTGGCGGAAGAGGCGCCGGTCTCGTAGTCGCGCAGGGGCGGTCGACCGGCTGGGTCGTCCGCTCCGGACAGCCTCCGCCGGCACGCCGCCGCACGATCCTGCCGGTTCGAGCCGCCACGCGGGCGGCGGCGGCGAGATTCGTCACGCTCTCGTCACGAAGGACGCGCCCGCCGGGGCCATGGACGAGGGACAGTCCCTCACGCGCCGGCAGGAACGTCCCGCCCGCCTGCGAACCTGGAGGCCCATGACGAAGCATGCCGCCGTCATCGCCCTGGCAAAGAACCGCGGCGAGCTCGACGCCGCCGCTCTCGCGAAGCTCCTCGCGGTGACCGGCGCGTCGGCGCCGGTCAAGCCGGCCTGACGAACAGGCCGGCCGCCGCCTTCTCCGCGACCGCCTCCTCGCGGCCGTCGAGCTCGACCGTGAACCGGCCGCCGTCGGCCGCGGTGAGCCGGATGCTCGCGCCCGGCTCCAGCCCCTGGTCGTAGAACCAATGGAGGAGCTCGCCGTCGTGCTCGGCGAGCCGGACGATCGTCGCGTCGGAGCCGGCGTCGAGCTCGGCGAGCGCGACGAGCTCCTCGTTCTCCCGCTGCTCGAACTCGGGGTCGACGGGCCAGCCGTGCGGACACCGCTCCGGGTGTCCGAGCCGCTCGGCGACCCGCTCGATCATCTCATCCGTGAAGGTGTCACCGAGCTCGTCCGCATGGACGTGCGCCTCCGCGGCCGTGTAGCCCATGAAGTCCGTCAGCAGCCGCTCGATGATCCGGTGCTTGCGGACGACCTGCTCGGCGCGCGCCCGCCCCTTCTTCGTCAGGAGCGCCTCCTTGTGCTGCCCGCGCCGTACGAGCCCCTCGCGCTCGAGTCGCTTCAGCATCTCCCCGGCCGACGCGCGGGACACCCCGAGCATCTCCGCCACGCGCGCCGCGAGCGCCGGCGACTTCGATCCGGGCGGCGCGTACTCGCCGATCGGGAACGCGAGGAAGTAGATCGTCTCGAGGTACTCGTCGACGGAGTGGCGATGCGCCATGAGAGTTGCGTTATAGTCGGCGCCGTCTCTGTAAGGTACGCCTTACAACCGTTCCGAAAGGAGAGCACGTGGGAGCTGCGGTGGTGACGTTGCGCGAGGGGTTCGAGGCCTCGCTGATCGTGGGGATCGTCCTCGCGTTCCTGAACCGGACCGGGCGCAGGGACGGCTTCTGGGCCGTCTGGCTCGGCGCCCTTTCAGCTGTCGCCATCAGCGTCGCCGCCGGCGTTACGCTCTACCTCATCGGCGCGGAGTTCGAGGGGCGCGCCGAGGCGCTGTGGGAGGGCTCGATCATGCTCGCTGCGGCGGCGATGCTCACGTGGATGGTCTTCTGGATGCGCGGTCACGCCCGCACGATCCGGAAGCACCTGGAGTCGCAGGTGGAAGACGCGCTCAGGGTCGGGTCGGCCGTCGGGCTGGCAGTCGTCGCCTTCGTCGGCGTCCTGCGCGAGGGCCTCGAGACGGCGCTCTTCCTGCTCGGTACCTTCGAGAACTCGAACGCCGGCGTCTCGTTCGTCGGCGGGGCGCTCGGCCTGGTCGCGGCCGTCGGGCTCGGCTACCTGTTCTACAGGGGCAGCTCGCGCCTCGACCTCCGCCGCTTCTTCACGGTGACCAGCCTGCTGCTGCTCGCGTTCGCCGGCTGGCTGCTCTTCGGCGGCGTCCACGAGCTTGCGGAGGGCGGCCTGCTGCCGGAGAGCATGCTGCTGCAGGTCGGCGTCCTCGCCGCCTTTGCGATCCCGGCGCTCTGGTTCTATCTGCGCGGCGGCTCTCCGAAGCCGGCACAGAAGACGGCCTAGGCGCTCACTAGGCTGGCGGGGTGAGCGCCCGCTACGCCTCGGTCTATCCGCTCGTCTCGTCCCGGGCGCTCGCGCGGCCCTTCACGTACGAGGTCCCGCCGGCGGTCGGCAAGGGGGCCGTCGTGTCGCTGCGCTTCGGCGGCGCGAAGCGGCGCGGCGTCGTGGTCGGGCTCGAGGAGCGCCCGCCGGAGGGCGTGAAGGCGGCGCCGGTCGACGACGTCGTCGACGAGCTGCCGGTGCCGCTCGTGGACCTCGCGCTCTGGCTGGCCGACTACTACGGCTCGACGCCCGCCCGGGCGCTGGAGCTGGTGGCGCCCCTGAAGCGCAAGGCGCGGGGCGAGCGGCCGCAGCCGGGCGAGCGCGACGCGCTCCCCGGTGAGGCGGAGCCGGCGCAGCTGAGCGAGAGCCAGGAGCAGGCGCTCGGCCGGATCGTCGAGGCGATGGACACGGGTGGCGGGAACGTCCTCCTCCACGGGGCCACCGGCAGCGGCAAGACGGAGGTCTACCTCCAGGCGTGCGCGGCGGCGCTCGACCGGGGTAAGGGCGCGATCGTCCTCGTCCCCGAGATCGCGCTGGCGCCGCAGACGGTCGGCCGCCTGCGCGCCCGGTTCGGCGACCGCGTCGCCGTGCTCCACTCCTCGCTGACCGACGCCGAGCGCCGGGACGAGCGGCAGCGCATCGCGAGCGGGGCGGCGCCGATCGTCGTCGGCGCTCGGTCGGCCGTCTTCGCGCCGGTGGCGCCGCTCGGCGTGGTCTGCATCGACGAAGAGCACGACTCCTCCTATAAGCAGGAGTCTGATCCGCGGTACGACGCGCGCACGGTCGCGGCGAAGCGTGCGGCGTTGGAGGGAGCCGTCGCTGTCTTTGGGACAGCGACGCCCAGGCCCGAGAGCTGGCACCGGCTCGAGCGGCTCGAGCTGGGAGGCCGGCTCGCAGGCCCACTGCCGCCCGTACGGATCGTCGATCTGCGCCGCGAGGCGGGCTATCCGCTCTCAGCGCCGCTCCTCGCCGAGCTCGGTGCGCTCGAGCAGCACGGGGGCAAGGCCATCCTCCTCCTCAACCGCCGCGGCGTCGCGCCCGCGATCCACTGCCGTTCCTGCGGCGCGACGCGCCGCTGCCCCAACTGCGACGTTGCGCTCGTCCTCCACGCCGACGGCCGGCTCCACTGCCACCACTGCTCGCTCGCGGACGACCTGGGCGAGACCTGCCCCGATTGCGGCTCGCCGGAGCTTGCGCGCATCGGCGCGGGCACGCAGCGGCTCGAGCAGGAGCTCGCCGAGAAGGTTCCGGGGCTTGAGCGGATCCGGCTCGACGCCGACGCCGTCCGCCGGCCGGCCGAGCTGACCGAAGCGCTTCGCCGCTTCGGCCGCGCAGACCGGGCCGTGCTGGTCGGCACGCAGATGGTCGCGAAGGGTCACCACTTCTCCGGTGTTGCGCTTGCGGCCGTCGTCGACGCGGACACGGGCCTCGGGATGCCGGACTTCCGCGCGGAGGAACGAACGTTCCAGCTCGTGACGCAGCTCGCCGGGCGAAGCGGTCGCGACGCGCCCGGCCGCGTCGTCGTCCAGACGTTCCAGCCGGACGCCCGTCCGATCCTCCACGCCGCGCGCCACGACGTCGGCCGGTTCCTCGCCGAGGAGCTCGAGCGCCGGCGCGAGCTCGGGTATCCGCCCTTCCGCCACCTCGTCCGAGTCGTGGCCGACGGGCACGAGGCCGGTGACCCCATGCAGCTGCTCGGCGAGATCGCGGCCGGGCTGGACGGCGCCGACGTGCTCGGCCCGGCGCCGCTCCTTCGCCTCCGCGGCCGCCATCGCGCGCAGCTCCTCGTGAAGACCGACCGCGTCCGGCCCGTCGCGTCCCGGGCGGCGCAGCTCCTGTCGGCGGCGGCCCCGGTGATGAGCCGCGCGGGGGTCAGGGCGGCCGTCGACGTCGACCCCCAAGCCCTCTGATTACATACGGCCGCTGTGGCAGAGGCCGGCCAGGTCAAGACCGACGAGCTCGACCCCGAGGCGCAGGCCCGGCGCCGCCTTGCGCTGGGCCAGATCCGCCAGTACCCCGATCCGGCCCTCCGAATGCAGGCGCGTGAGGTCGAGTCGTTCGATGGGGACCTCGGCCGGCTGGTCGAGCGGATGACGAACCTCATGAGGGATGCGAACGGCGTTGGGCTCGCTGCGACGCAGGTCGGGGTCATCCGGCGGGTCTTCGTCTTCCAGCCGGACCCGGACGAGGAGCCGTTGGCGGTGGTCAATCCCGCGCTCGTCGAGACCTCGGAGGAGACGGTCGTGGACGACGAGGGCTGCCTGTCGCTCGTCGGCGTCCAGATGCCGGTCGAGCGGCCGATCTCGATTCGGCTCGAGGGCCGCGACGTCGACGGCGGTGAGCTCTCGCTGGAGCTGAGCGACCACCCGGCGCGGGTCGTGCAGCACGAGCTCGACCACCTCGACGGGGTCCTGATCCTCGACCGTACGACCGACGAGGCCCGCAAGGCCGCCCTCGCGGTCCTGCGGCCGAAGGCCGTCCTGACCCCGTAGTGCGCCTCGCGGTCGCGGCGACCGGCAAGTTCGGCGCCGACGTCCTGGCCGAGCTCGCTGCGCGGCGGGAGATCGACTACGTCCTGACGCGCCCGGATCGCCCGAAGGGGCGCGGCCGGAGGCCCGGGCCGTCGCCGGCGAAGGAGATGGCCGCGCGGCTCGACATCCTCGTTCGGCAGCCCGAGCGGCCGGCCGGGCTCGAGCTCGGCGTCGACGTGATCGTGCTCGCGGACTACGGCGCGCTGATTCCCCCCGAGCTCCTCGAACAGGCGGAGTGGCTGAACGTGCATCCGTCGCTCCTTCCGCGCTGGCGCGGGGCGGCGCCCGTCGAGCGGGCGATCATGGCGGGGGACGCGGCGACCGGCGTCAGCATCATCCGGCTGGTCGAGGAGCTCGACGCCGGGCCTGTCGGCGCGGCCGGGTCGTTTCCGATCGGGCCCGACGACGACGCCGGCGCCGTCTACGACAAGGCCGCCGATCTCGCGCCGCATCTCGTGGAGCAGGCGTTCGCCGGCGACTTCCGCCCGCAGGAGGGCGAGGCTACGTACGCCGAGAAGATCGGCCCGGAGGATCGGCTCCTCGACTGGTCGCGGCCCCCCGAGGAGCTCCACAACCGGATTCGCGCGCTGTCGCCGCACATCGGCGCGCGCGGAGAGCTCCACGGCCGACCGGTGCTCGTCTGGGGGTCGCGCCTCGCCGACGACCGGCTCGAGATCCTCGAGGTGCAGCCGGAGGGCGGGCGGCGGATGACGCTGGACGAGTTCGAGCGTGGCCTCCGCTAGCCCGGCCCGCAGGGTCGCGCACAGGGTTCTCATGCGCGTCTTCGAGGAGGACGCGTACGCGGACCGAGCATTCGCCTCCGAGGCGAGGGGGCTGGACGCCCGTGACCGGGCGCTTGCGCAGCGGATCGCTTACGGCGCCATCCAGCGGGTGCGGACGCTCGACGAGGCGATCGAGCGGCTCGGCGGGCGCACTGTGCGCGGGATGGATCCGCCGGTGCGGGCCGCGATCCGAGTCGGCGCCTACGAGCTCGCGTTCCTCGACGCCGTGCCCGCGCGGGCGAGCGTCAACGAGGGGGTCGAGCTCGTGAAGGCGTCGAAGGCGCGACGGGCGGCCGGGTTCGCGAACGCGGTGCTCCGCCGGGTCGCCGAAGGCATCGGGCCGCTCGTGGACGGCCTCCCGGAGACGACCGCGCGAGAGGCCGCACTCAGGCACTCCTACCCGGACTGGGTCGCGGAGACCTGGTGGGAGGAATGGGGAGCCGACGAGGCGCTGGCGCTCATGCGGGCGCAGAACGAGCCGCCGGAGACCGCCGTGCGCGTCGTCGGCACCGGCGAGGCTCGTGTGGTCGAGCGTGTGGACCCGGCGGAGCTCGAACAGGGCAGGGTCTGGCCGCAGAGTCGCGGGTCGCAGCTGGCCGGTGCGGCGGTCGGCGTCGAGCCCGGCGACCGCGTCCTCGACCTCTGCGCGGCGCCGGGCGGGAAGACCATGCAGCTCGCGGAGCGGGCCCGCGAGGTGGTCGCGGTGGAGCTCCACCCGGGGAGGGCGCGGGAGCTGGAGCAGAACGTCCGCCGTCTCGGGCTCGCCAACGTGGCGATCGTGAACGCAGACGCCCGTGAGCTGCCGCCCGAGCTCACCGGCTTCGATCGGGTGCTCGTGGACGCACCGTGCTCCGGGCTCGGCGTACTCGCGGCGCGACCGGATCTCCGGTGGCGCGCGCGGCCGCTTCCGGAGCTGCAGCACGAGCTGCTCGCCGTGGCGGCCGCCCGCGTGAAGCCGTCCGGCACGGTCGTCTACTCGGTCTGCACGATCGCGAAGGCGGAGAACGAGGACGTCGTGGACGCCGTGGTTTCGGACCAGGCGGGCGGGCTCGTCCTCGACCACTCTCTCGCCGAGACGTGGCCTCGGTACGAGCACCCGCACCGGCAGGGCACGTTGCTGACGCTGCCGCACCGGGATCGGACGTCGGGATTCTTCATCGCCCGGCTCCTCCGGACAGCCTGATCGCGCATTTCGTCACGCTTTCGTCCCGAAGGACACGGCCCGCAGCGCCGGGTCCGAGGGACAGTCCCTCGCCCGCCGTAAGCTGCGCCCATGCCCTGGCGGGACTGGATGCGCACCGTGGAGGTCGAGCCGTCGCTCTACGCGGCCGACTTCTCTCGCCTCGGGGAGCAGATCGAGACCGTGATGAAGGCGGGCGCGCGGATCTTCCAGTTCGACGTCGGCGACGGGCACTTCGTCGAGCCGATCACGATCGGGCCGATCGTGCTCGAGTCGATCGCGCCGCTCGTCCACCGGCTCGGCGGGCGGCTCGACTGCCACCTGATGGTCGAGGAGCCGCAGAGGCATTTCGAGGCGATCGCGCGGGCTGGAGGCGACAGCGTCACGTTCCACATCGAGGCCGTCGGCGACCCGGGCGAGGTCGCGCGGCAGGCGCGCGAGCAGGAGCTGCAGGTCGGCCTCGCCTTCAAGCCGGAGACGGAGCCGGAAGAGGCGGGCGCCGCGGCGGAGCCGTTCGACCTCGTCGTCTGCATGAGCATCGAGCCCGGCTACTCGGGACAGGCGTTCATGCCCGAGGCACTGGGTCGGATCGAACGCCTTCGCGAATTGCTCCCGGACGACAAGCCGATCCAGGTGGACGGCGGCGTGGGACGGGACAACATCCGCCTGCTGCGGGACGCAGGCGCCGCGCTGTTCGTCGCCGGAACCAGCGTGTTCGGACAGGACGACATCGCCCGCGCCTACGAGGAACTCGTCCGAGAGCTGGGGTGAACGAGCATCTCGCGCGGGCGATCGAGCTCGCGGAGCGCGGCCGCGGCACGACGCATCCCAACCCCGTCGTCGGCGCGGTCGTCGTCTCCGACGGAGAGGTCGTCGGCGAGAGCTGGCACGAGCGGAAAGGGGAGCCGCACGCGGAGATCCGCGCGCTCGAGGCTGCGGGCGAACGAGCGCGCGGCGCCACGCTCTACGTGACGATGGAGCCGTGCTCGCACCACGGCCGGACACCGCCGTGCACCGACGCAGTGATCACCGGCGGCGTCGGCCGCGTCGTCGCCGGCTCGCTCGACCCGAACCCGAAGGCAGGCGGCGGCCTCGACCTGCTCCGCGCCGCCGGCGTCGAGGTCGAGCACGTGGACGTCTTCGAGGCGCGGGCGCTGAACGAGGCGTGGCGGACGTGGGTCGCTGACCGGCGCCCGTTCGTGACCTACAAGGCCGCGATGACGCTCGACGGCCGCCTCACCCTGCCGCACGAGCGCTGGATCTCCGGACCCGAGAGCCGCCGGCTCGTCCACGAGCTCCGCGCCGCCTCGGACGCCGTCGGCGTCGGCATGGGCACCGTCTACGCGGATGCGCCCCGGCTCGACGCCAGAGATGTCGACGCGCTGCGGCAGCCGCGCCGGGTCGCCTTCGGCCGCGGACCGCTCCCGGACGACTCCGACCTCGAGCTCCGTTCCGGGCCGCTCGCCGACGAGCTGGCCTCGCTCGCGGGCGAGGGCGTCCAGTCCGTCCTCCTCGAGGGCGGCCCGACGATCGCCGCGGCCTTCCTCCGGGAGGGCTTGCTCGACAAGCTCCTCGTATTCGTCGCGCCAAAGCTCTCCGGCGAGGGGCCGCACCTCTTCGAAGGCCCGATTTCGCCGCGGTCCCTCGCTCGTTTCGCCTCCACGCGTGTTGGAGAGGATGTGCTCCTGACCGCCTATGTCAACGAGCCCTGACCTCGTCCAGACGCTCTCGCAGTGGCTCGCGGGCCACGTCGGTCTCGACGAGGTCCGCGTGGCGCTCACCGACCCGGGCGAGCTCGGCCCCGAGGCGCGCGGCCTGACCCGGGAGCTTCGGGAGGAGCTCGAGCGGCCCGACGCATCGGGCGCGCAGCTCCAGGCGCTCGCGCGGGAGACGATCGAGGCGATCGCGCTCGGCGAGTAGGCTGGCCCCGTGTTCACGGGGATCGTGCGGGAACGCGGGCGGATCGTCTCGTTCGGCGACCACCGCCTTGTCGTCGAGTCGTCGCTCGCGCCGGGCATCGGCGACTCGGTCAACGTCGACGGCGTCTGCCTGACCGTCGTCGAGGCCGAGAACGGGCACCTCGTCTTCGACGTCATGGACGAGACGCTCGGCCGTACCAAAGGCTTCGCGGACGCCGCGAACCTCGAGCCCGCCGTCGCCGCCGGCGAACCGCTCGGGGGTCACTACGTCCAGGGCCACGTCGACGGCGTCGGACGGGTTCGCGCCCTCGACGGCGAGCGGCTGACCGTCGAAGCGCCGCCCGAGATCCTCCGCTACTGCGTCGAGAAGGGGTCGATCGCGGTCGACGGCGTCTCGCTGACCATCGCAACGCTGGACGAGGAGACGTTCACGGTCGCGCTCGTCGCGCACACACTCGAGATGACGACGCTGGGTTCGCTCCGGCCCGGGGACGGCGTCAACCTGGAGGTCGACATCCTCGCGAAGTACGTCGAGAAGCTCACCGGGTCGGCCACCTAGCCGGGATACCATGGCGCAAATGGCGAGCACAGAGACGTCGCTCTCGGCGATCGAGGAGGCGATCGAGGACATTCGCGCAGGCAAGTTCGTCGTCGTGGTGGACGCCGCCGACCGCGAGAACGAAGGCGACCTGACGATCGCCGCCCAGTTCGCCACTCCCGAGGCGATCAACTTCATGGCGATGCACGCGCGCGGTCTGATCTGCCTCTGCCTGACACCCGAGCGCTGCGACGAGCTGAATCTCCGCCCGATGGCCGAGAACAATGAAGCGCCGCTGCAGACCGCGTTCACCGTCTCGATCGAGGCCCGCGAGGGGGTCACGACCGGGATCTCGGCGGCCGACCGCTCGCGTACGATCCAGACCGCGATCGACCCGAACAAGACCGCGGGCGACCTCGTGCAGCCGGGCCACGTCTTCCCGCTCCGGGCCCGCCCCGGAGGAGTCCTCGAGCGCACCGGCCAGACCGAGGCCGCCGTCGACCTCGCCCGCCTGGCGGGGCTGATCCCGGCCGGTGTGGTCTGTGAGGTGATGAACGAGGACGGAACGATGGCCCGCGTCCCCGACCTGCTCGACTTCTGCGAGCGCCACGAGATCAAGCTCGTGACCGTCGCCGACCTGATCGAGTACCGCCGCCGCACCGAGAAGCTCGTCGAGCGCACCGTCTCCGTCCGGCTTCCGACCGCGCACGGCGACTTCACCGCAGTCGCCTTTCGCGAGACGCTCACCGGCAAGACGCACGTCGCGCTCGTGAAGGGCGAGGTGGACGGCGCGGAGGACGTGCTCGTCCGCGTCCACTCCGAGTGCCTGACGGGCGACGTCTTCCATTCGCTGCGCTGCGACTGCGGCGAGCAGCTCGAGCAGGCGCTCGAGCAGATCGGCGCCGAGGAGCGCGGCGTGCTGCTCTACATGGCCCAGGAGGGCCGCGGCATCGGCCTGCTCAGCAAGCTCAAGGCCTACGAGCTCCAGGAGGACGGCCTCGACACCGTCGACGCCAACCTCGAGCTCGGGTTCCCGGCGGACGCGCGGGAGTGGGGAATCGGCAACCAGATCCTCGCCGACCTCGGCCTGACGACGATCCGGATCCTCACCAACAACCCGAAGAAGATCACCGGCCTCGAGGGCTTCGGGCTGCGCGTCGTCGAGCAGGTGCCGATCGAGACGGCGCCCACGGCCGAGAACCGCCGCTATCTCGAGACGAAGCGCGACCGCCTCGGGCACAAGCTCCACCACCAGGACCTCCGGTTCGACTCGTGACCGACCGCCTCGAGGAACGGGAGGAGGACGTCCGCCCGGAGGACGAGCTCCCGCAGCTGCGGACTGCCGACGAGGATCCCGAGGCCGAGCCTGCGGCGGAGCACGCGCCGGGCGGGTTCGAGATCCCGCCCGGGTACGACGTGCTCACGGGATCGGGCGACGGCGACGGCCGCGCGGTCGGCGTTGTGGTGGCGAAGTTCAACGGCGAGATCACGAGTCGGCTGCTCGAGCGTGCGCTCGCAGAGCTCGAGGCCGCGAACGTCCCGCGCGATTCGGTGACGATCGTGCCCGTTCCCGGGGCGTTCGAGCTGCCGCTCGCGGCGATGGCGCTCGCGAAGACGCGCAGGTACGCCTGCGTGGTCGCGCTCGGCTGCGTGATCCGCGGCGAGACGCCGCACTTCGACTTCGTGGCGGGCGAGGCCGCGAGCGGCCTGCAGCTCGCCGCGATCGAGACCGGCGTTCCCGTCGCGTTCGGCGTCCTCACCACGGAGACCGCCGAGCAGGCGGAGGCGCGCATCGACCGGGCCGGGGAGATCGTCCGCGGAGCCCTCGAGATGGCGGACGTCTTCCAGCAACTGCGCGCGTCGGCGCGCTAGCGCGCCGTTTTCGCGCAAAGTCTCACGACATTGCGCGACCGTATGAAGCCGGGCGGCGCTTCGCGCCGCGCGGCGGAGCGAGCGCGCGGCGGGTCCTTCTCGAGGAGCCGCTGAGGCGGAACGGGCCGAGCCCGTTCCGCGGCGATGCCGTATGCGCGGCGATGCGGTTCCGCTACCATCCGCCGCCGTGTCCCGCGTGTGCGCCATTTGCGGAAAGAAGCCCGGCTTCGGCCACAACCGGAGCCACTCGATGGTGGCCACGAAGCGGCGCTTCGAGCCGAACCTGCAGCGCGTCCGCATCCTCCTCAAGGGCAAGCCCGCCCGCGCGTACGTCTGCACCCGGTGCCTGAAGGCCGGGAAGGTCGAAAAGGCCCTCTGACCCGCCCCGTTCGGGTCGCGCTCGTCGAGGACAACCGCGTCTTCCGCGAGGCGCTCGAGATGCTCCTCGGCATGCGCCCGGACGTGGAGGTCGTGGCCGCGGTCGAGAACGGCAACGACGTCGTCCGGCTCTGCCACGAGCACGAGCCCGACGTGGTCGTCATGGACTACCGGCTCCCCGGCCTCGACGGCGTCCAGGCGACGGCCGCCCTCCGCGACGCCTGCCCGCAGGTCGCGGTGGTCTGCCTCACCGCCTCGGCCAACGTGCGCGAGACCCAGGCGCTCATCGACGCCGGCGCGGTCGCCTGCCTCACCAAGGACGAGGAGCTCGACGACATCGTTGCGGCGATCCGGGACGCCGCGGCCGGTTAGGGTGCCCGACGTGAATCCGACATCGGGCGTCATCGGCGAGGCATGGGGGATGTACAAGGCCCACTGGCGGCACCTCCTGACGATCTCGTTCGTCGTCTATCTCGCCGTCGCGCTGATCAGCCTCGTGCTCGTCCTGGCGCTGACCTGGCTCGGTGCGATCCTCGGCGTGATCGTCTCGCTGATCGGGATCTTCTGGGTGCAGGGGGCGCTCGTGCGGGCCGTGGAGGACATCCGCGACGGGCGTGCCGACCTGACACTGGGCGAGACGTTCAACCGGGTGCGGCCGCAGCTCGGCTCGATCGTCGTCGCCGGCCTGCTCGCCGGCCTCGGGATCGCCGTCGGCCTCGTGCTCCTCATCGTGCCCGGCCTCGTGCTCCTGACCTGGTGGGTGCTGATCATCCCCGTGATCGTGCTCGAGCAGAGGGCCGCCGGGGAGTCGTTCAGCCGGAGCCGTGAGCTCGTGCGGGGCTACGGGTGGAGCGTCTTCGGCGTGATCGTGCTGACGATCCTGCTCGTGATCGCCTTCAGCATCGTGCTCACTGTCGTGCTGACGCCGGTCGCGGACTGGTTGCAGAGCTTCCTCTCGGACCTCGTCACCGGGACGCTCGTGACGCCGTTCATCGCCCTCACCTGGACGATCCTGTACTACCGCCTGAAGGCCGCGAAGGAGGCACCCGCGGCGCCCGCCGGTTCAATCGATCCGAGCGGCGCGCCGAACACGTAGAACTCCGATTGGGTGTCAATCGGAAGGAGCGCACCTTGAAGAAGGTCCTCATCGCCGCCGCGCTCGTCGCGGCGCTCTGCCTGCCGCTCTCGGCTCCGGCCGGGACGTCAGCGACGCGGCTGACCGGAACCACCGGGCCCGGCTTCACGATCACGCTGAAGAAGGCCGGCCGGAAGGTCACCACGCTGAAGCCCGGGTCGTACACGTTCGTCGTGTCCGACAGGTCGTCGTCCCACGACTTCTGGATCGTCGGGCCGGGCGTCCGCGCGAAGCAGATCACGGGGCTCGCGTTCACCGGCTCCCGGACGAGGACGTTGACGCTGCGGAAGGGCCGCTACGAGTTCTACTGCAAGCCCCACCGCAGCATGGGCATGCGGGGGTTCTTCACCGTCAGGTAGAGCCTGCGGTGCGAAGGCTCGGTCCGCGCTCGCGCGGGCCGAGCCCGAACCGCCGGTCGGGCGTTTCGCCGCCGGAGATCACGTGCGCCGCGTACTCGGCGAGCGCGGGGCCGTGCTTGAAGCCGTGGCCCGAGCCGCCGCCGAAGAGCCAGTTCCCCTGGAGCCCGGGGTGCGGAGCGACCAGGAAGTGGGTGTCCGGCGTCAGGGAGTACGGGCACGCTTTCGACCGGACGAGCTGCGCGTCGGCGAGTGCCGGGAAGCGCTCGGCGGCGTAGGCCCGCGCCCGCTCTTCGTTCCGCCGATCGGTCGTCCGCTCGTCGCTCTCCGGGTCGAACGGCGGCCCTTCGAGGTCGGGCGCGATCTTGAACCCGCCGCCGAGGTCGCCGACGCCATAGATGGAGCGGTCGTACTCGACCCAGGCCGGGACGCCCGGCGCGCGCCAGCCAGGCCCGCCGTCGAGGTAGAAGGAGTCCTGCCTGGTCACCCTCAACGGGACGAGGTCGGGAAAGAGCGACGCGAGCCAGGCGCCGCAGGCCCAGACGACGACGTCGGCCTCGACCCGTCCTGGCTCGGCCGCCTCCCGCACGAGCCGGACGCCCGCCCTGCGGGCCGCCTCGGCCGTCGCTCGGGTCGCGTCCGCTGCGCGCAGGATCCCGGCGTCCGGCTCCCAGAGCACGAACGCGAGCTCGCCGGGGTCGAAGCTCGGGAAGAGGCGGCCGCCCTCGTCCGGCGCGAGCCGCTCGACGGGAATTCCCGCGACGCGCAGCACGCGCTCGCTCTCGGCTTCCCACCCGTCCTCCGCCAGCGCGAACCAGGCCACGCCGCATTCGACGAACAACTCGGCGCCGGTCTCCGCCTCGAGCTCTCGCCAGAGCTGCCGGGCCCGCCACGCCGACCGGGTGTACCAGGCGTCCGCGCCGTGGGCGTACCGGATGATGCGCGACTCGTCGCCCGACGCGGACCGGTCGTGGCCGGGCTCGTGTCGCTCGTAGACCGTGACGTCCCAGCCGTCACGCGCGAGGCGATTGGCGAGCGAGGAGCCGAAGATGCCGGCTCCGACGACGGCAGCAGACCTACTCACGCAGGTCGAGTGCTTCGACGCCGCCGTCCGCGATCCGCCAGGCGGCGAGCTCGCCGGTGTCGGCGCGGAGGATGAGGTACGGGCGGCCCTCCCAGAGCCCGATGTTCTCGACGTCCGTGCGGGACGGGCGCGGCGCGCTCTGCGGGTGCGAGTGGAACACGGCCAGCTCGTACCCCTCGTCCTCGAGGAAGAAGTCGGTGGGATCCCGGGGACGGAGCTCGAAGCGGTACGGGCTCTCGAGCGCGTTGTCGCCCGGCAGGTAGCGCTCGGCGACGCCCTCCCGGAACGCGACGAGCCCGCAGGCCTCGTTCGGCGCCTGCGCTCTGGCGTGGGCGAGCAGCTCGCTCCGAATCGCGTCCGGCACTACCACCAGACGGCGTGCTCCATGGCGCGCTCGACGTCCTCCGCCTCCCAGAGCGGGGCGGACAGGTACTTCCAGCCGGCGTCGGGGAAGATCGCGACGACGACGCCGTCGTCGAGATGCTCGGCGACGAGACGGGCGACGTGGAGGACGCCGCCGGAGGACACCCCCGCGAAGAGACCCTCTTGCTCGAGGAGCGCCCGCATCCCCGCGACGGCGTCGGCGTTCGAGACGAGGATCTTGCGGTCGAGCTGCGAGACGTCGAGGACGGGCGGGACGTAGCCCTCCTCGAGCGAGCGGAGTCCC
This sequence comes from Gaiellaceae bacterium, assembly GCA_035707105.1. GTDB lineage: Bacteria > Actinomycetota > Thermoleophilia > Gaiellales > Gaiellaceae > JACDAN01. The sequence goes on from DASSUI010000088.1 coordinate 39,852, forward strand.
ATGACCGGGTCCCCGGGCAGCGGCTCGGCCGCGGCGACGACGACGTCCGGGAACGACTCGCGCAGTCGCCGCCCGACGCCCATCAGCGTCCCGCCGGTGCCGAGGCCGGCGACGACCGCGTCCACCCGGTCGAGCTCGGCCGCGATCTCCGCCCCGGTGCCCTCGTAGTGCGCCCGCGGGTTCGCCTCGTTGTCGTACTGGAAGGGCAGGAAGTAGCGCTGGTCCCGCTCGGCCAGCTCGAGTGCGAGCCGCACGGCGCCGTTGGAGCCTTCCGCGCCCGGCGAGAGGATGATCTCCGCGCCGTACAGGTGCAGGAGGCGAAGACGCTCCTCAGTCACGTTCTCGGGGACGACGCACGTGAGGCGGTAGCCCCTCAGGCGGGCGACCATCGCGAGCGAGATGCCGGTGTTGCCGCTCGTCGGCTCCAGGAGCTCCCGCCCGGGCTCGAGCTCGCCGGCCGCCTCCGCGGCCTCGATCATCGCCTTCGCGACGCGGTCCTTGATCGACCCGGTCGGGTTCTGGCCCTCGAGCTTCGCGTAGAGCCGGATGCCCGGCGGCGAGAGGCGCTGCAGCTCGACGAGCGGCGTGTTCCCGACGAGCTCGAGGAGCGACCTAGCAACCACCGGCCATGGCCGGTAGGAGAATCACGGTGCCGCCCTCGCGGACGCGCGTCTCGAGCCCCTGGCGCGTGCGGACGTCCTCGCCCTCGACGTAGACGTTCACGAACCGGGCGAGCTCGCCCTCGGCGTAGATGCGCTCGCGCAGCGCGGGGAAGCGCCCGGAGAGGTCGTCCAGCAGGTCGCGGACGGTCTCGCCGTTCGCCTCGACGGTCGAGGCGCCCTCGGTCTCGGTCCTGAGGGTCGGCGGGATCCGGATCGTGATCATCCGCTGCAGAACTCCACGTAGTCGACGTACTCCATGATCGTCGGCTCGTCGCCGCACACCGGGCAGCCCGGGTCGCGGCGCACGCGCACCTCGTCGAGCCGCGCGGAGAGCGCGTCGAAGAGGAGCAGGCGCCCGATCGCGGGCTCGCCGATGCCGAGCGCGAGTTTCAGCGCCTCGTTCGCCTGCAGCGATCCGATCACGCCGGGGAGCACGCCGAGCACGCCGCCCTCGGCGCAGCTGGGCGCCAGCTCCGGCGGAGGCGGCTGGGGGAAGAGGCAGCGGTAGCACGGGCCGTCGTGTGGCTTGAAGACGGTCACCTGGCCCTCGAACCGGAAGATCGACCCGTGCACGACGGGGACGTCGTGCCATACGGACGCGTCGTTCAGCAGGTAGCGCGTGGGGAAGTTGTCGGCGCCGTCCACGACGAGGTCCCAGCCCTCGGAGAGGATCCGGTCGACGTTCTCGGAGGTGAGCCGCTCCTCGTAGGTCACCACGTCGACGTCGGGGTTGAGCTCCTCGAGCGCCCGCTTCGCCGACCGGGCCTTCCGCTCGCCCAGCCCCGCCGTCGAGTGCAGCACCTGGCGCTGGAGATTGGACGCGTCGACGACGTCGTCGTCCACGATCCCGATCCGGCCGACGCCGGCCGCGGCGAGGTACAGCGCGGCCGGCGAGCCGAGGCCACCGGCGCCGATCAGCAGGATGCTCGTCTCGAGCAGGCGCGCCTGGCCGTCCTCTCCAACCTCCGGGATCAGCAGGTGCCGGCTGTAGCGCTCGCGCTTCTCCTCGTCCAGCCGGCTGTCGGACTCGACGGGGAAGCCCAGCTCGCGCCAGGCGACGATTCCGCCGGTCATCGAGACCGAGTCCTCGTAGCCGAGCGCGTCGATCGTCGGCAGCACGCGAAACGAGCGAGCGCCGACGGCGCAGTAGGTGACGATCGGCCGGCTCCGGTCCGGAACGAGCTCGGGCAGGCGTGTCTCCAGCTGCGACATCGGCACGTGGAGGGCGCCGGGAATGTGCCCGACCTTCCACTCCTCGTCGTTGCGGACGTCGACGAGCAGCGCCTCTCCGCGGCGCGCCTCCTCGGCGGTGATCTCACGGACCCGGCGGGTCGTCGACATCCGAATGAGGATAGCCAGGCGCCGTCGGGCTACCGTGGGCCGCGATGACGCAGCGGACCAGGATGCTCCTCGTGGCCGCGGTCGCGGTCGTCGCGGCCGCGGCTGTCGCGGGCGGAGCGGCCGTGCTCTCCCGTGACGACGAGCCGGAGACTGCGAGGCCGAAGGGCGTGCCGCCGGTCCTCATCGACGTGGGCGTGCGGACGGATCCGGAGGCCGAGCGCCTTCGCCGCGCGGCCGGGCTCCACGCCCATGGCCAGGTCGCTCGCGCCCGCGCGCTGTTCGCCCGGGGCACATCCATCCAGGCGCAGGCCGGCGCCGCGCTCGCCGCCTGGCCGGACGGAGCGCTCACGCGTCTCGAGGCGTTGGCGCGTGAGCATCCGACGAGCGGCGCGATCCTGTTCCACCTCGGCCTCGCGCGGTTCTGGAGCGGCGACACCGACGGCGCCGTGGAGGCGTGGCGGCAGACGCGGACGCGCGATCCGGACTCCGCCTTCGCGGTCCGGGCCGGCGATCTGCTCTTCCGGAACGCGCCGCCCGGGTTGCCGACGTTCGTCCCAAGCTTCCGCGGTCCCGAGCGCGTCCGCGTAATGGAGGCGCCCGAGCAGCTCGCGGCGCTCCGGCGCATGGCCCGTCGCCCGGACCCGAGGGCGAAGCTCCTCTACGGCGTCGCCCTCCAGCGCCTCGACCGGCCGGTGTCCGCGCAGAGGCAGTTCTCGGCCGCCGCGAAGCTCGCCCCCCGGAGCCCGGACGCCCTCGTCGCGGACGCGATCGGCCGCTTCGACAAGCAGCACCCCGAGCGCGCGTTCTCGCGCATGGGGCCGCTCACCAGGCGCTTCCCGCGCGCGGGCACCGTCCGCTTCCACCTGGGCCTGATGCTGCTCTGGCTCGGCGACGTGAACGAGGCGAAGCGCCAGCTCAACCGCGCGATACGGCTTGGACCGCCGCACTCGAGGGAAGCAAAGCGCCTCCTTGACCGTCTAGAAGACGTGCAGGGACGATGATCGACACTAGGACCGACGAACCGAAAGATGGGCCGTTCGGCCTATGGCGGCCGAACAGGTCCTTTGGAACTATGCCGATGTTCGAGCAGGTTGTCGGGGAGTAGCACCAACCGGACGAGGGAGAGAGGGGAACCGGGTGGAGCAGGTTGCAACCGCGGGGCAGGCGGGGCCCGCCGAGGGGATCTTCGACGTACTCATCGCGAGCGCCCAGGAGTCGGGACAGCTGGGGTCGGACGAGTTGGCCATCGCGGTGGACGAGCTCGAGCTCGAGCCCGGCCAGGTCGACGAGCTGTACGGCAAGCTCGACGAGCTGCACATCGAGATCGTCGACCGGGCCGAGGAGGCGCACGAGCCGGAGGTCGAGGAGCGCGAGGTCTCGACCGAGGCCCTGCAGCTCTTCCTCAAGGACATCGGCAAGGTCGACCTGCTGACGGCCGCGCAGGAGATCGAGCTCGCGAAGCGGATCGAGCGCGGCGACCACCAGGCGAAGCAGGACATGGTCTCGGCGAACCTCCGGCTCGTCGTCTCGATCGCGAAGCGGTACCGGAACCAAGGGCTCCCGTTCCTGGATCTCATCCAGGAGGGGACGATCGGGCTCGTTCGTGCGGCGGAGAAGTTCGACCACCGCAAGGGGTTCAAGTTCTCCACGTACGCGACCTGGTGGATCCGGCAGGCGGTCGCCCGGGCCCTCGCCGACAAGGCGCGGACGATCCGCATGCCCGTCCACGTCGTCGAGAAGCTGAACAAGATCCTCCGCACGGAGCGGAAGCTGAGGGCCGAGCGCGGTCGCGAGCCGAGCTCGCTGGAGATCGCCGCCGAGCTCGACCTCACGGTGGACGAGGTCGACCAGATCCGGCGTAGTGCGCAGACGCCGGTCTCGCTCGAGAAGCCGGTCGGCGACGACGAGGAGTCCGAGTTCGGCCACTTCATCACGGACGAGCTCGCGCCGCAACCGGAGGAGGTGGCCGAGGACATCCTCCGCAAGGAGGCGCTGGTCAAGATCCTCGGGACGCTCTCCGAGCGCGAGCGGCGCGTCCTCGAGCTGAGGTACGGGCTCAACGGCGAGCAGCCGCGGACCCTCGACGAGGTCGGGCGGACCTTCCAGGTCACGCGCGAACGCATCCGCCAGATTGAGAACCAGAGCCTCAAGAAACTTCGCGCTCTAGCCGACTCGCAGAAGCTCCGCGTCGCGTAGCTCGCCTTCGCGCAAGGTCTCGCGACCTTGCGCGACCGTATGGAGCCGGGCGCCGCTTCGCGGCGCGCGGCCAAGGAGGGCGCGCGCCGCCTCCCTGACTAGACGCCGTTGCGGCGGAACGGGTCAAGCCCGTTCCGCGGCGGAATAGGATCCGCTGCCTATGGCCGAGTTGAAGTCCGAATGGCTGGAGGAGCTCTCGGAGCTTCTCCGCATCCCGTCGATCAGCGCCGACCCCGCGCACGAGGCGGACGTCCGCCTCGCGGCGGAGTGGGTCGCCGAGGCCGTGCGTCGCATGGGCGGCGAGGCCGAGCTCGTGGAGACGCAGACGTTTCCGCTCGTCGTCGGCGAGGTGCCGGCCTCGGCCGGAGCGGACGGCGCGCCAACCGTTCTCTGCTACGGGCACTTCGACGTCCAGCCTCCGGCGCCGCTCGACGACTGGGAGAGCGACCCGTTCGCGCCGGAGATCCGAGACGGCTGGCTGTACGGGCGCGGGACGGCCGACGACAAAGGTCAGCTTTGGGCGCTGCTGAAGGCGACCGAGGAGCTGGCGGCGGCCGGCGAGCTGCCGGTGAACGTCCGCTTCGTCTGCGACGGCGAGGAGGAGACCGGAGGCCACCAGGTCGTCGAGTTCATTGCAGCCGACGACCGCGGGGCCGACGCAGCCGTGATCTTCGACTCGGCGATGCTGCGGCCGGGGGCGCCGGTCTTCCACGTCGCGACCCGGGGGCTCGTCTATTTCCACGTGCGGGTGAGGACCGGCGAGCGCGATCTGCACTCCGGCGTCTTCGGAGGCGCGGGGCTCAGCGCAACCGACGCCCTGATGGAGACGCTACGCGGCGTCCTGCCGGGCGGGAACGGCCTCCTGCCCGAGCCGCTTCGCGCGGGGGCGGCGCCGCCAACCGACGAGGAGCTGCAGGCGTGGCGGGAGCTGGATTCCGGTGAGCAGCTACTCGCCGAGGCGGGCGCGAGGCCCTCGGACGCGGCGGCCGCGGGCGAGTTCTACGTGCGGACGTGGGCCGAGCCGGCGGTCACCGTGAACGGCGTCGCGGGCGGCGAGCCGCACCTGCAGAAGACCGTCCTGCCGGTCGCTGCAGAGGCGAACGTCTCCATCCGCCTCGCTCCCGGCCAGGATCCCGAGGAGATCGCGCCGGTGTTCGAGCGGCTGCTCCGCGAGGCGGCGCCAGAGGGAGCAGACGTCGAAGTGGAGCGGTGGTCGAGCTCGCGTGCAGGACTCATTCCGCCGGACGCCCCGGCGATCCAGCTGGGGCTCGACGCGTTCGAGCGGGTGGTGGGGACGCGGCCGCTGCTGATCCGCGTCGGAGGAAGCCTTCCGATCGTGCCGGCGCTGGCCGACAAGGGCATCCCCACGATCATCACCGGCTTCGACCTGCCCGAGGGGAACATCCACTCACCGAACGAGCGGATCCGCGTCGAGCACATCCCGCTCGCCGTCGAGACGGCGAAGGAGCTCTTCCGCGCATTCGGCGAGCTTCCCTAGCCGCGTACTTACGTCTCTCTCACCGCGCCGACCTACCCTGCGTACTCCTGTGGGTTCGTTCTTGCGTCCTGCATTGGCGCTCCTTGCGCTGGCAGCCGCCCCCGCCGCGGGCGGCCCCTTGCCCGACAGCGCGGGGGTCCTCGTCGCGAATGACGGACGGTTATTGCTGGTGGATCCGGCCACGCGTGACACGACCGACCTCGGGGTGCGGGCGCGAAGCTATGACTGGTCGCACGACGGCTCGGCGATTGTGTTCGCAGCCGATCGAGGCCGCGCCCGTCCGCCCGGATCGCTCTGGGTGATGCGCGCGGACGGCTCCGGACGGCATCGCGTCGCTCCGAGCATCGCGAGCGCCGGCCCGCCGGAGTGGTCCCCGACCGGCACGATGATCACGTTTACGCGGGTCGTGTCGCCAACGGCGACGAGCCTGTATGTCGTACGTCCCGACGGCTCGGGTCTCCGGCGCCTCATCCGAGGACCGAATCCGACGAACCCGCACTGGTCACCGAGCGGCCGGCGGCTCCTCTATCTCAACGGGAGGCCGAGCCGACGCGCCCTCTATGTCGTCGACGTCCGAACCGGCTCCAGCAAGCGACTCGTCGATCGGGTCCACTACTACTCCGACCCCGGGTGGTCGCCTGATGGGTCGATGATCAGCTACGTCAAACAACGACGTCTCTTCGTCGCTAGGGCGAACGGCTCTCGGCCGCGCCGCCTCTCTGGACTCGTTGTCTGGGGGGCGCCGAGTTGGGCTCCGGACGGATCCCGAATCGCATTCGAGTCGCGGCGAGGGCCGGCGTACCGCTCCGACATCTGGACGGTACGCCCTGATGGATCCGGCCCGCGCCGCCTCACTTACACGGGCGACGTCTACGAGGAGGACACAGATCCGGTGTGGTCGCCCGACGCCACGAAGATTGCGTTCGTTAGCACGCGCAACCGGCCCGAGGCCCGCTTCCGCGACGATCTCTACATCATGAATTCCGACGGCAGCTGCCAGACGCCGCTCGTAGGCGCAGAGTTCCTCGGGGCGCCCCGATGGAGGCCGCAAGGCGACAGCGGGCCGCCGATCACGTGCTAGGAATCCCAGGGAGGCGGGTTGTGCGTCCACCGGCCGCCGACCATCGTCGCGACGACCTGAACGTCGGCCAACGCCTCCGGCGCGACCACGAAGGGATCCCGGTCGAGGACGACGAGGTCGGCGAGGAAGCCGGGCACGAGCTTGCCGCGGCGGTGCTCGTCGTACGACAGCCGGCACGGGGTCACACACGTGGCCTCGAACGCCTGGTCGACCGTGACCGCCTGCTCCGGGTGCCAGGGCGGCCGCTCGTCCAGCGTCCGCAGGACGCCGGCGCGAATGCCCGCGAGCGGGTCGAGCTCCTCGATCGGCGCGTCCGAGCCGTTCACGACCACCGCGCCCGAGTCCCACAGCGACCGGTAGGCGTAGGCGCCGCCGGTCTCGCCCGCCCAGTAGCGATCCGCGAGGTCGCGGTCCGACGGGGCGTGGCTGAACTGGACGGAGGCTGCGACGCCCAGCTCGGCGAAGCGCCCGACGTCCTCCGGCGCCAGCAGCTGCGCGTGCTCGATCCGGTGGCGCAGCCCGAGCGGGGCCCACGCATCGCGCGTCTCCTCGAAGGCGTCGAGCGCCTCCCGGTTGGCCAGGTCCCCGATCGCGTGGACGGCGACGGGCCACCCGGCGCGGGCCGCCCCGCGCAGGATGTCCACGAGGGCGTCCTTGCTCGTGATCTCCACGCCGCTGCCGTCGAGCATCCGGGCCGTGCGCGAGCCCAGCGTCCCGTCCATGAACGCCTTCAGGTAGCCGACCCGGAGCAGCGAGTCGCCGAGACCGCTCCGCAGGTGGAGCTCGGTGAGCCTGTCCATGACGTCGGCGGGAAGCGACTGCCAGACGCGAAGCGAGAGCGATCCCTCGCCGGCCAGCGCCTGCCAGAAGCGGAGCGCGCCGATCCAGCCGTCCTTGTCCTGGACCGCGGTGACGCCGCGCGCCGCCGCCACGCGCAGCCCCTCCCGCATCGCCTCGAGGTACTCGTCGTCCCCGATCTCGACGTGGCGGTCGCGGAAGGTCCAGCACGCCTCCTCGCGGAGGATGCCGGTGGGCTCCCCCGACGCATCCCGCTCGACGACGCCGCCTTCGACGTCGAGATCGCCGTCGGCGTGAGCGAGCGCGGCCGAGTTGAGCCAGAGGGAGTGCGAGTCCTGCGCCAGGAGCGCGACCGGGACGTCGCCCGCGACTTCGTCGAGCGCCTGACGCGTCGGCCCCGAAGGCCAGTCGGCGTCGCGCCAGCCGCGGCCACGGAGCCAGCCACCCTCACGCAGGGAGCCGAGGCCGTCCCGAACCCGTGCCACCGCCTCCTCGACCGACCGGACGCCCTCGAGCCGGACCTCCCGCCGGGCGAGCGCCCAGGTGGGGAAGTGGACGTGCGCGTCCGTGAAACCCGGCAGGACGCACCGCCCGCCGAGGTCGACGCGGTCTGGGCTCGGCAGCGCGTTCTCGTGCGTCCCGACGCCGCCCGCGATTCGCTCGCCCGCGATCGCGAGCGCGGACGCCGTGGGGAGGGCAGGGTCGAGAGTGCGGACGACGCCGTGCTCGAGGATCACGGGGGACAATCTAGTTTCCGTTCCCCGCTGAACAGGTAAGGAGGCGCCATGCCGATCGACCACGTGATCCTCAACGTCAGGGACTTCGCGCGGAGCAAGGCGTTCTACGAGCAGGCGCTCGCCCCCCTCGGCTACGAGGTGGTGATGGAGATGGGCGAGGGCGTCGGCTTCGGCTACGGCGGAAAGCCCGATTTCTGGGTCGTGCACCGCGGCGAGCCGACGATCGTCCACGTCGCGCTCGTGGCCGCGGATCGGAAGACGGTCGACGCGTTCCACGAGGCCGCGCTCGCCGCCGGCGGCGAGGACAACGGCCCGCCCGGACTGCGGCCGCATTACCACGAGAGTTACTACGCCGCGTTCGTCCGCGACCCGGACGGCAACAACATCGAAGCCGTCTGCCACCGCCCCGAGTGAGCCAGGGCGGCCCGTCCTTCTGGATCGGCACCACGCCGGAGACGGACTATCCGTCGCTGGCGGACGAGCTCGCCGTCGATGTCGCGGTCGTCGGCGGCGGGATCGCCGGCATCACCGCGGCGGCGCTGCTCAAGCGCGCCGGCAGGACGGTCGCCCTCCTCGAGTCCAAGCGGATCGTCCAGGGCGCCACGGGCTATACGACCGCAAAGGTCACCGCGGGCCACGGCCTCGGCTACACGAAGATCCGCAAGGCCTTCGGCGAGGACGGCGCCCGCACTTACGCCGAGGCGAACGAGGCGGCGATCGAGCGGATCGCCCAGTTCGTCGAGGAGGACGGGATCGACTGCGACTTCGAGCGCCGCGCGAACTACGTCTACGCGGAGGACGAGCAGCAGACGGCCCAGGTGAAGGAGGAGGTCGAGGTCGAGCAGGCGGCCGGTCTGCCCGCGTCACTCGTGCGCGAGACGCCGCTCCCGTACCCGGTCAACGCCGCCGTCCGGCTGGAGAACCAGGCGCAGTTCCACCCGCGGAAGTACCTGCTCGCGCTCGCGGCGTCCGTCGAGGGCGACGGCAGCCACGTCTTCGAGCAGACACGTGTCCAGACGGTGAAGCACGGCGAGCCGTGCGAGGTGGTCGCCGACCGGGGAGTCGTGCGTGCCCGCGACGTCGTCGTCGCCACGCACCTCCCGATCCTCGACCGTGGGCTGTTCTTCGCCAAGGCCTACCCGCACCGCAGCTACGCGCTGTGCGCGCCGATCCAGCCGTCCGACGCGCCCGACGGGATGTTCATCAACGCCGGCACCCCGACGCGCTCGGTCCGGACGATGAGGGACGGAGATCGGCTGTTCCTCAACGTCGGCGGCAACGGGCACAAGACCGGCGAGGCAGACGACACGCCGGCCCGTTACGACCAGCTCGAGGAGTTCCTCCGGGAGCACTGGCCCGGGGCCGCCGAGGTCGCGTACCGATGGTCGACCCAGGACTACATGCCGCCCGACCAGGTTCCCTACGTGGGGCGGGTCTGGCGCGGGTCGGAGCATGCGTATACCGCCACGGGCTTCAACAAGTGGGGCATGACGAACGGCACCGCCGCGGCGATGATCATCTCGGACTCGATTCTCGGCCGGACGAATTCGTGGGCCGAGCTGTTCGAGGCGCACCGGCTGCCTCCGAGGTCGGCGCTCGGCAAGCTCGTCAAGGAGAACGCGGGCGCCGGATTCCACTTCTTCGCGGACCGCGTGCGAGGCGGCGACGCGAAGTCCGTCGACGAGGTCGGAGCGGGGGAGGGGGCGATCGTCGGGCGGCTGCGGAAGACCGCCGTGTACCGCGACGACGACGGCACCGTCCACGAGCTGTCGCCGGTGTGCCGGCACCTCTGGTGCCTCGTGGACTGGAACCCGGCCGAGCGGACCTGGGACTGCCCGTGCCACGGCTCCCGGTACGCGGCGGACGGCCGGGTGATCGAGGGCCCGGCGACGCGGGATCTGAAGCGGCGCGGCGCCTAGTCGCGCGTCAGGTAGGCGACGCGGCCCTGCTCGCCGGACGCCCAGCAGGCGTGCCCGCCGGCGCAGTCAACGGTGTCGAAGCTGCCCTCGTCGAAGCCCTGCCAGGTGGCGCCCTGGTCGAACGTCACGTCGCTGCCGCTCGGGCCGACGGTGATCGCGTCCGTCCCGGTGACCCAGTGGGCGCCGGAGCGGTACTCGTCCGGTGCGTTCGTGTTCAGCTGCCAGGTCGCGCCGCCGTCCCTCGTCAGCGCGAGCGCGTCGGGAGACGCCGTCGGCGCCAGGAAGTCCCCGCCGGCGGCGATCCCGTGGCGCGGGTCGCGGAAGGCGAGCGCGAAGATGCCGCCGCTCGGGAGGCTCCGCACCGGCGTGTTCGCCACCGTCCACGTGAGGCCCCGGTCGCCCGAGTGGAACACGCGGGCGACGACGTCGCCGCCGGTCCCGAACCAGACGTCCCGCCCGCCGGCAGTGGTGATGCACTGGCCGCTCGCGGCGAACGCGAACTCGGCCGGCAGCGCCGGCGGCATGTCGGCGTCGAGGACGTGCCACGTGGCGCCTCCGTCGTTCGTGCCGAGGATCCGGAAGAACCCGTTGACGGGATCCGAGAGCGCGAGGCCGCGGTGCCTGTCGAACCAGGCCATGCAGTCGTAGAAGGCGGCCGGATCGGTGTTCTGGAACGCGAGCGTCCAGGACTGTCCGCCGTCCGTCGTGCGGTAGATCCGCGAGTCCGTGCCCGTGCCGATCGAGAGGATCACGGCCGTGTCGGCGTCGAACGCCTCGATGTCGCGGAACTGGAGGCTCGCCGTCCCGGGCGGGCCCACCGACTGCCACGTCGCGCCAGTGTCCGTCGTCCGGAGCACGGTGCCGAGGCTGCCGCTCGCCCATGCCACCCGCTCGCTCACGGCGGAGAGGCCGCGGAGGCGGGCGGCGGAGCCGGTCGGCGTCAGCTGCCAGCCGTACTCGTGGCTGCCGCCGGACGCGAGGGCCATCGACGTCCCGACGAGGGTGAAGACGGCGCTGAGGAGCGCGATGCGCTTCGCCACGGCGCGGACCGTAACACGGTCAGCACGAACCGGTGGCGATTTCCGCGCCGGGGCCGCATCGGTCTGCCGGCGCGGAAACTTAGACTTCGCACATGCCGACCGAGCCGCTCACCGAAGAGCAGCAGGAGATCCGCGGGCTGATCCGCGAGCTCGCGCGCGAGCGGATCGCGCCGCGAGCCGCGGAGATCGACAAGGGCGCGGAGTTCCCCTGGGACGTCGTCGAGCTCTTCCGGGAGCACGGGATCTTCGGCGTGCTCTACGACGAGGAGCACGGCGGGCTGGGCGCTTCCGCGCTCATGACGCTCGTCGCGATCGAGGAGGTCTCGAAGGTCTGCGCCACGAGCGGCCTCATCCTCGCGGTCCAGGAGCTCGGCTCCCTCGGACTCAAGCTCGCCGGCACGGACGAGCAGAAGGAGCGCTACCTGCCCAAGCTTGCGTCGGGCGAGTGGCTCGCCGCGTACGCCCTCACCGAGCCCGGCTCGGGCTCCGACTCCGCCGCGATGCGCTCGGAGGCCCGGCTCGAGGGCGACGTCTACGTGATCAACGGCTCCAAGCGGTTCATCACGAACGCCGGCGTCGCCGAGCTCTACACCGTCTTCGCCAAGACCGACCCGACCCAGGGCCACTCCGGGATCTCGGCCTTCGTCGTCGAGGCCTCGACGCCCGGCTTCGAGGTCGGGCGGATCGAGCCGAAGATGGGGATCAAGGGCTCGACGACCGGCGAGATCTTCTTCAACGACATGCGCGTGCCGGCCGAGAACCTCCTCGGCGAGGAGGGCGAGGGGTTCAAGATCGCGATGCGGATCCTCGACCGCTCCCGGCCGGGGATCGGGGCGCAGGGGCTCGGGCTCGCGCAGGGCGCGACCGACTACGCCCTCGAGTACGCGAAGGACCGGGAGACGATGGGCAAGCCGATCGCGCAGCACCAGCTGATCTCGGCGACGCTCGCCGACATGGAGACGAAGTGCGAGGCCGCGAGGCTCCTGCTCTACAAGTGCGGGCAGATGATCGACGACGGGGCCGACGGCTCTGAGCTGACGAAGATCAGCGCGATGGCGAAGCTGTACTGCACCGACGTGGCCATGGAGGTCACGACCGACGCCGTCCAGATCCTCGGCGGGTACGGCTACATGCAGGAGTATCCGGTCGAGCGGATGATGCGCGACGCGAAGATCACGCAGATCTACGAGGGCACGAACCAGATCCAGCGGCTCGTGATCGCGCGCGAGATGCTGCGCGAGAACCGCGCGTTCCTCCTCGCCGGCGTCGGCGGCTAGAACGACGTCCGCCGGCAGACGGGACGGCACGGCCCTCGCTGCGTTCGTCGTCGGGACCGTGCTGGCGGGCGGAAACGCCGTCGGCGTCCGGGTCAGCAACCGCGAGCTCGATCCGCTCTGGGGCGCGGGACTGCGCTTCCTGCTCGCGGCGGCGCTCCTCGGCCTCGTGATGGCTGCGATGCGGCTCCCGCTCCCCCGCAACGGAGCCCTGTTCGGCGTCCTCCTCTACGGCGCGCTCATCTTCGGCGGCGCGTTCAGCTTCGCCTACTACGCCCTCGTCCGCATCCACGCCGGCCTTGGGCAGACGCTGCTCGCGGTGGTCCCGCTCGCGACCCTGCTGCTCGCGGTCGTGCAGCGACAGGAACGTCTGCGCCTCGCCGCGGTCGTCGGGAGCCTTGTCTCCATCGTCGGCATCGGGGTGATCTCGGGCATCTCGGGGACCGAGTCGGTCCCCGTTCTCTCGCTGCTCGCGGTCCTCGGCGCCGTCCTCTGCTTCGCCGAGGCGACCGTCCTCGTGCGCCGGTTCCCGCCCGTGCACCCGGTGACCATGAACGCGGTGGGAATGGCCACCGGCGCGGTGATGCTGGTCGGCCTCTCGCTGGCCGCCGGCGAGTCGACCGCTCTGCCGGACCGGGCCGCCACGTGGCTCGCCCTCGCGTACATGGTCGTCCTCGGCTCCGGGCCGGTCTTCGTGCTGTACCTCGTCGTCGTCCGGCTGTGGAGCGCTTCGCGCGCGGCGTACACCTTCGTCCTCATCCCGGTCGTGACGGTCGTTCTCTCCGCCTGGATCGACGACGAGCCGATCGGCGCCGGACTCGTGCTCGGAGGGCTCCTGGTGCTGGCGGGCGTCTACGTCGGGGCGCTCCGGCCGGCCCGCGGCGCGGGGCTGCAGGCGTCGCCTAGCGGCGCGTCCTCGGACCGCGGCTGAGGACGACGGCGACCCGTGCGCCCCGGGCCATCCGTGTCCCGGCACGCGGCCGTTGCCGGACGACCCGTCCGGCTCGCACGCTCACCGAGAACGTCCGGGTGACCGCGCCGAGCCGGCAGTGCGCCCGCGAGAGCGCTGTGCGCGTCGCCCTCAGCGTCCTCCCGCGAAGGCGCGGCACGACGCACCGAACGACCACTGCTGGTCGCGGCTGCACCTCAGGCGGGGGAGGCGGCGGAGCAGGCGGTGGCGGCGGTGGCGGCGGTGGCGGGGGCGGGGGCGGTAGTGGTGGCGGTGGCGGAGCGGGAGGTGGTGGAGATGGTGGCGGCGGCGGCGAGGCGGGCAGTCGAGCGGACACCCACGCGTTCAGCGCGGCCGCGCCGACGCGTGCGTAGACGCCCGGGAAGAGCTCCTCGGCGCACCCGATGCCCCACGAGGTGACGCCGACGAGCACGAAGCCGGCCCCGGCGGGGTCCGGGACCATCATCGGCCCTCCACTGTCCCCCTGGCACGTGTCGTGGATCCCGTCCCCCGCGCAGACCATCGTCGTCTCGTCGAAGTCGACTCCGTAGGCGTCGTCGCAATCGGCGTCCGAGACGATCGGAACCTCCGCCTCGAGGAGGACGCCGCTGGTCGGCCCGCCGGAGGACGTCGCGCCCCAGCCGACGATCGTGGCCGCCGTCCCCGGGACCCACAGGTCCTCGCGGCCGGGGTCGACGAGCCGAAGAGGCTGGAGGGAAGCGGCCCGGGACAGCGTCAACAACGCGAGGTCGTTCGAGCTGCCGACCGGTGCGCCGTAGCCCTCGTGCACCTCGATCGCCGTGACGCCGTAGACGTCGTCCGGCTCGACATGGCCGAGGGCGACCTCGCCCAGGGCGACCGTCGCCGCGTCGGGCGGGATCGCCTCGAGATCCCCGTCGGTGACGCAGTGCGCGGCGGTCAGGAACAGCCGCTCGCCGACGAGCGTGCCGCCGCAGAACCAGTCCGGCCCCGGAAGGCGAACCTGGAGGTAGCCCTGCGCCGGATATTCGCCGGGATCCGCCGGGTCGCCGCCCACGATCGGGTCGGGATCCGGCGACCCAGCCGCCGGCACGGCGAAGCAGAACGCCGTGAGCGCCGTGAGGAAACAGCACCAGCTCGCCCGCCTCAGGCCCCTAGCGTGACGCAAGGACCGGAAGGTAGCCGACCTCTAGCGCGGCCGCAGCCGGCTCGTGTCGACGACCTCGAACGCCGACCCGGGCACGCGCTTCAGCGCGCGGAGCTGCTCGTTCGACCAGCGCGGATCGGGTGCGCCCGTGATGTACCAGTCGGAGCCGTTGTCGGCGACCAGCATCCCGTACCGCTTCAGCGCCTCCAGCACGATGCGCGCCTGCCGCGGGTAGCCGGCGGTGCGGAAGCTCGCCCTCAGCCGCAGCCGCAGCCCCATCGGCGGGAGGTTCGCGTCGGTGGCGCTGCTCGCGAAGTGGCGTGCCGGGTAGACGTACGCGCGGCGCGTCCTGCCGACCGTGAAGCGGAGCGCGTGGTCGATGCGACCGCGCGCGACCTCGTCGTACCGGGCGAGGCCGGGGAGGATCGGCAGTCCTGCTGCGTCGGCGGACGTCCAGCCCGCCGGCCGCAGCCGGTTCGCGCGCAGGTTCCAGATCGCACCCGAGCCGGCCCGCCAGCCGCCGCCCGACGTCGGGTAGAGCGCGAACAGCTCGTACAGACGGCAGTCGTCGCGGTCGAGGACCAGCGCGTGCCGGTCCCCATTCGACTGCCTCCCGCCCTCGATCCGCACGCTGCGCGGGATCGGATACGGCCCGCGGTCGCTCTCGTCGGCGTACTCGAACCGAACGCGGACCTTCGGCTGCCGGCGGCGGACGACCGTGATCGGGATGCCGATCGGCGCCCCCTCCCAGAGCCCGGAGCCGAAGTCGGGGTGGAGCGTCTCGTCGGGCCCGATCGACCGGATGATCGCGTCCGAGTCGGCGGCGACCGGCAAACGGTCGACGCGCTGGTTCCAGGGGTTCGACGCCGGGAAGATCGGACAGCGCGGCGCCGACGGGTGCCGCAGCGCCTCGGCCGGCTTGCCGCCGGCGAGGAGCGCGATGCCGATGACCGCGAGAAGGGCGACCCTCACACGTGCGTTATCGGCCGCGCGCGCGGGGCGGCCCTCCCTCGTTCTCGCCAGGCCTCAGTCCATGTGCCCGCGGGGCACGACGGTGAGGTCGTAGACGATCTCCACCGTCCCGCCGAGGATCGGTGCCTCGATGTGGACGACGATCCGGTGTTCGCCGGGCGGCAGCGGCTTGACGACTAGGGCGGTGCCGTCGGAGATCGCCATCCTGCCCCGGCGGCAGCCCGTAGATGTTGTCCGGCGGCAGCGTGTAGCCGAAGAGCGGAGTCTGGGTTCGGGACGGTGAAGCCGTCGACGGTGACCGATTGGGTCGCGTCGCCGAAGAACGCTTCGAGGCCGGAGGCCACGCATTCGCGGAGCTCCGCCTCGGTCGAGCCGAAGAACGGCGGCGGCTCCGCGTTCATTGGCTTCTCCTTTGTCGGGATGTCCCTTGCCTGGGCGAGACGATTCTCAGCCCGCGTTTCGAATCAGTCAAGGGCGCCGAGCAACGGATGCCGGCGGCCGAAGAGCTCCAGGCCGGGCTCGATGCGTGCCCAGCGGTACCGGAAGACGTAGCCGGCGTCGTCGCCGTCGCCGTGGACGACGTGGTCCCAGGAGTCCGGCAGCTCCTCGGTCGGGACGAGGTGGAAGCCGTGGTTCTCGTACCGGCTCTCGTAGTGCTCCTCGAATCCGGGGAGCTCGCGCACGATGCGTACGGCGGTCAGGCCCGACTCCTCGTGGATCTCGCGGAGAAGGCCCGACTCGAGGTCCTCGCCGGGATCGAGGCGCCCGGCTGGCACCTGAACCCCGGAGCCAGGCTCCTCGGGGATCTCGAAGACGAGGAGCTCCCGGCCCGCGTCGCCGTCGCGCGTGATGTAGGCGAGCACGCGCTGGCGCCGGAGCCTGGGCAGCAGGTCCCCTCGGGCGCCCCAGACCCTCAGGCCCGGCTCGAGCGGCGCCCAGTAGCAGCGGACGTGCCCGTCCGCGTGCCGCCACTGGTCGCGGGTCGGCCCGAGAGGTGCCGCGTGGAAGAAGCGCGTGCCGCCGTCGACGCCGAGCTCGCGAAGGATCTGGACCTGGAGGCCCGTCTCCTCGAGCGTCTCCCGGACGGCGGCGTCCTCAGGGTGCTCCCCAGGCTCGATCCCGCCGCCCGGCACGACTGCCGAGTACGCCGGCTCGTCGACCACGTCGAAGAGGAGCAGCTCCCACTCGTTCGGAGCCGCGCGCGTGACGTAGACGATGACGCCGGGGCGGTCCCTCACGCGCGCTGCGCGCGCATCTTCGCCTTGTGCTCGCGTTTCGCCGCCTGGTAGCGCTCGAGCGCGCCCCAGGAGTCGACGTCGCCGAGCGTGGGGTGCGAGGGGGTGAGCTCGCGGGCCGCCTCGACGCCGAACCGCTTGTAGAGGACTGCGCCGAGCGCCTTGATCTTCATCTCGCCGAACCCGGGAAGCGACGCGATCCGGCGCCGGAGCTCGACCGAATCCTCCGCCTCGCGCCACAGGCGCGATGCGTCTCCGCCGTACTCCTCCTCGACGACGGCGCAGAGCTCGCGAACCCTGGCGGCCATCGCGCCGGGGAATCGGTGGACGGCCGGCTTCTCCCGAAACGCGGCCTCGAGCCGGTCGGGGTCGAGGTGGGCGATCGCGGCTGCGTCGAGCGTGCCCAGCCGCTCCTTCAGCTTCTGCGGTCCTGCAAACGCGGTCGGCACCGTGACCTGCTGGTCGAGCGCGAAGCCGATGAGCAGGGCGAGCGGGTCCCGCGCGAGCAGCTCGTTCGCCTCGTCGCTCTGCGTGAAGTGGAGACGGTCCGGGGCCGCGATCGCCACGTGTCCAGCCTACTCCTCGGGCAGCAGCTCGTCGGCGTGCGGCAGGTGCTCCAGTCGCGCCAGCGCGAGCAGGTAGCCCCGCCAGCGCGGATCCTCGCCGACGAGCGCGGCGACGAGCTCTCGGCCGCGCTCGAATTCTCCCTTGCGGCCGGCGTCGTAGATCTCCGCGAACCGGAGGTCGAGGGCCGTCATGCCGGCGCCGCGTGCGATCTCCAGGCTGTCGTCGACCTCGCCGATCGCGTTGTAGCCCTCGTGGAGCGAGAGCAGACGGTCGAGCTCGGCCAGCGGCTCCGGATGGTCGTCCACCCGGAGGTCGCAGACGGTCTCCCAGGGCTGTCCCTCGGCTGCGACGACCCTGATCCCTGCCGCCTGCCGGCCGCGCCAGTCGCCGCCGGCCGCCTCGGCCGCCTCGAGCGCAGCCAGGAGCCTGCGGGCGAGCGAGCCGGAGCTGCCGGCGAAGGCGTCCACCATCGACTCCCAGACCGCCGCGCTCTCGACGCAGTTGGCCTGGGCCGAGACGCCTGCGGCTTGGCGGTCGCCGGCGGCCGGGATGCAGTCCGCTCCCGTGAACGCCGCGACCGATCCGTCGGCGGCGAGCATCGTGACCTGGCGGGAATCGGCGACCGGGTCGGCGACACGGAGCGCGGCGAGCGCCTGTTCCGGCGTCTTTCCGCTCCGCATCAGCTCCAGCCCGAGCGGCCCGTAGCTGCGCTCGCCGAAGGCCTGGGACGCGACGACGCCGACGCCGGGCGCCGCCCACGTCACGACCGCCCCGGCCCGGAACGCCCGCGACTGCACGGCTCCGCCGAGCTCCCCGGTCCGCTCGTCTCGCGCCACGATGGAGTACGTCATCGCAGCCGCCCCCGGAGCCAGGCGAGCACCTCGGCGGCGTTCTCGTCCGGCGGGAAGACCGGATAGAAGACCTTGACGATCCGCCCTTCCTCGGCGACGAGCGAGAGCCGCTTGTAGAGGCGCCGGCCGCCGAACTCGAAGGTGGGAAGGCGCAGGGCGTCGGCGAGGCGCAGCTCCGGGTCGGCCGCGACCGCGTGGGGGAGGGCGAGGCGCTCGGCGGCTTCCCGCTGGTCGTCCAGCGTCTGGGCTGAGAGGCCGACGACGGTGGCGCCGAGCTCCTCGAGCTCCGCGCCGCGGTCCCGGTACCCGCACGACTGCGGCGTGCAGCCGCGGGCGCCCGGGGTCTCGTCCCAGCCGGCGGGCGGCTCGACGCCGGGCCGGCCCGTGCGCGGGTAGACGTAGAGCACGAGAAGCTCGGCCGCCGCGGCGGCGAGGTTGAGCTCGCCCGCCGTGGTCTCGAGATAGAGCGGCGGGACGAGCCGGCCCTCCAGGTGGTCTGCGGCCCCGTCGTCCTCGGGCACCGGAAGGCCGGACGGGAGGACGGTCGGGTCGTACGTCACGCGAGCGCCGCCTTCACGCGCTCGAGGTTCTCCCGCCAGACGTGCTCCGGCAGCGGCGGGAGGACGTCGTCCCAGATCGCCACGAAGCTCCCGGTCAGCTGCGGCAGCCGAGCCGGCCGCGCCATGAACCACCAGTGCAGGTGCTCGCCGCCGTCGCCCCAACGGCACACATGGACCCGGCCGATCTCGCCGACCGACCGGACCGCCCGCTCGACGCGCGCCAGCAGGAGCCCGAGCTCACGGGCCAGATCGTCGGGCAGGTCGCCCGGCTCGGCGTAGTGCGCGCGCGGCTCGAGCATGACGGCCACCGGGATTCCCGAGGGCCCGAGTCCCCGCACGCGCCACCGCTCGTCCGTCCAGAGATACTCGTCGTCGGGTGCGTCGCACCGCCAGCAGTCCACGCCGCCGGCGCCGAGCCGCGGACGGTCCTCGGCGGTCGGCGGCTGCAGCGGGCGAGGGCGCTGCTCGCCCTCGAACGGCCACGTCTCCCACTCCTCGACTGGAGGCATGCGCAACGCGTCCTTCGCGCGCTCGTAGAGCTCCTCCGGCGTCTCCGGCATGCCGGCGATGCTAGTCAGCACGCAGCCCGCCGTCCGGCCGCCGAGGATCAGGACGTCGTACCGACGGCGCACCACGCGCGGGCGGAGAGGGTGAAGGGGCCTGTCGGCGAGCCGAGGCGCCGAGCGAGCTCGTCCCGGAGCTCGGCCTGTCCGTCCGCGTCGAGCGACTCCGTGTAGGCGCCGGCCGGGCCGACCCCGGTCAGGAAGGGAGCCCAGAGGTCGTCGAAGTCCTCGTACGACGCCTCGACGTCGACGGCGGACACCGTGACGCCCGTCAGGCTCGACCGCCAGAGGTCTCCAAGCTCCTCGGGCCGCGAGAAGCGCATCGTGTGCTGCTCCACGTGCGGCGCCGCGCGCTCGGGGTCGAGCGCCGCGGCCGACTCCCAGAAGGTGCGCAGCATCGTCATTCCGCCGCCGTAGTCCCAGACGGCCCCCGCGACGACGCCTCCCGGCCGCGTCACGCGGGCCATCTCCCGGACTCCTGCTTCGGGATCGTCCAGGAAGTTGACGACGAGCTGGGAGAGCGTCGCGTCGAACTCGCCGTCCGCGAACGGGAGCGCCTCCGCGGATCCGACGACGATCCGGGCGCCGGGCACCTTCGCCCGCGCAGCCTCGACGAAGGGTTCGGACGGGTCGACGCCGGCCACGTTCTCCTCGCCGAGGGCGGCGGCGAGAGCGAGGACGAGCGCGCCCGACCCGCAGCCGACGTCGAGCGCGCGCTGCCCGGGGCGTACGTCGGCGAGGTTGCACATACCGCGCGCCAGGCCGGGGCTGTACCGGCCGACGAACCGGTCGTAGACCTCGGCGGGGCCGCTGAACATGGCGCCGTGATCGGCCAAGGCGACAAGTCTCTCACTGGCTACGCTGGTCGGGTGGACGCGCTCGCCGTCTTCAGCCCCCGGACGCGCGCCTGGTTCGAACGGACCTTCGACGGACCGACGCCGGCGCAGGAGCTCGGCTGGCCGAAGATCGCCTCCGGCACCCACACCCTGATCCAGGCACCGACGGGCTCAGGCAAGACGCTCGCCGCCTTCCTGTTCGGGCTCGACCGACTGATGGAGGAGCCCGGCGAGGGCACCCGCCTCGTGTACGTCTCGCCGCTGAAGGCGCTCAACTACGACATCGAGCGGAACCTGCGCGGACCGCTCGCCGGGCTCCAGGCCGACGTCAAGGTCGCGGTCCGGACGGGCGACACGCCGCAGAAGGAGCGGAACGCGATGCTGCGCGAGCCGCCCGACCTGCTCATCACGACCCCGGAGTCGCTCTTCCTGATGCTCACTTCCCGCGCCCGCGAGACGCTCACCGGCGTCCGCACGCTGATCCTGGACGAGGTGCACGCCGTCGCCGGCACGAAGCGCGGCGCGCACCTGGCGCTGACCGTCGAGCGGCTCGAGCGCCTCACCGGCGAGTCGTTCCAGCGGATCGGGCTGTCGGCCACCCAGCGCCCGATGGAGGAGATCGGCCGCTTCGTCTCCGGCGGCCGCCCGATCGAGCTCGTCGACGCCGGCCGCTCCAAGGAGCTCGACGTCGAGGTCGTCGTCCCGCTCGAGGACATGCGCGAGCCCGGGATCGAGGCCGAGGTCACCGACCTGCTCGGGACCGGCGGCGAGTCGCGCGGGCAGTCGATCTGGCCCTCGATCTACCCCCGGCTGCTCGAGCTCGTCCAGGGCCACCGCTCAACGATCGTCTTCGTCAACAACCGCCGGCTGGCGGAGCGCCTGGCGCTGCGCCTCAACGAGCTGGCTGCGGGGAGCGACCGCACCGGCGAAGCCGGCACGGCCGCTTCTCCGGCGTCGCAAGCGACGCCTCGGGAGATCGCCCGCGCCCACCACGGCTCGCTGGCCCGCGAGCAGCGGCTCGAGGTCGAGGAGTTGCTGAAGCGGGGCCGGATCCCGTGCCTCGTCGCAACGTCCTCGCTCGAGCTCGGCATCGACATGGGCGCTGTCGACCTCGTCGTCCAAGTCGAGTCGCCGAAGTCGGTCGCGCGCGGCCTGCA
This sequence comes from Gaiellaceae bacterium, assembly GCA_035707105.1. Taxonomy (GTDB): domain Bacteria; phylum Actinomycetota; class Thermoleophilia; order Gaiellales; family Gaiellaceae; genus JACDAN01. The sequence continues at coordinate 61,214 of DASSUI010000088.1, forward strand.
GCGGATCGGCCGCGCGGGCCACGACCTCGAGTCGGTCTCGAAGGGACGCGTCTTCCCGAAGTTCCGGGCCGACCTGCTCGAGTCGGCAGTGGTCGTCGCCCGCATGAAGGAAGGGCAGATCGAGGAGACCCACATTCCACGGAACCCACTCGACGTCCTGGCTCAGCAGATCGTTGCGATTTCCTCGCAGGAGGAAATCGCAATTGAAGAGCTTCACCGGCTCGTGAAGCGCGCGTATCCGTTCGCCGACCTCTCCCGCGTCCAGTTGGAGAACGTGCTCGACATGCTCGCGGGCCGGTACCCCTCGGACGAGTTCGCGGAGCTGCGGCCCAGAATCGTCTGGGATCGGACCGCGGGCGTCGTCCGCGGCCGGGGCGGCGCCGCCCGGCTGGCCGTCACCAACGCCGGGACGATCCCCGACCGCGGCCTCTTCGGTGTCCACCTCATCGACGGCGGCGGCCGGGTCGGCGAGCTCGACGAGGAGATGGTTTACGAGGCGCGCGCCGGCCAGACCTTCATGCTCGGCGCCTCCACCTGGCGGATCGAGGAGATCACCCGCGACCGCGTCCTCGTGTCGCCGGCGCCCGGCGTCCCCGGCGCGATCCCGTTCTGGAAGGGTGAGGGGCCGGGGCGGCCGTACGAGCTCGGCGAGGCGATCGGCCAGGCCTCGCGGGAGCTCGCGTCGCTGCCGGACGAGAAGGCGGACGAGCGGCTGCGGGCCGACTACTCGCTCGACCCGCTGGCCGCGAGGAACCTGATGACGTTCCTCCGGGAGCAGGAGCAGGCGACGGGCGCCGTCCCCTCCGACCGGACGATCGTCGTGGAGCGGTTCCGGGACGAGATCGGCGACTGGCGCGTCTGCATCCTCACGCCGTTCGGCGCCCGCGTCCACGCGCCGTGGGCGCTCGCCGCGTCCGCCCGGCTGCAGGAGTCGCTCGGCGTCGACGCCCACGTCCTCTGGTCGGACGACGGGATCGCGTTCCACTTCCCGGACGCCGACGCGCCGCCGCCGACGGAGCAGCTCGTCCTCGACCCGGACGAGGTCGACGACCTCGTGATGGCCGAGCTCCACGGCACGGCCCTGTTCGGCGCCCGCTTCCGCGAGAACGCGGCCCGGGCGCTGCTGATCCCGCGGCGGCGACCGGGCGAGCGGACGCCGCTGTGGCAGCAGCGGCTGAAGGCGCAGAGCCTGCTCCAGGTGGCGAAGAAGTACGGATCCTTCCCGGTCATGCTCGAGACCTTCAGGGAGTGCCTCCAGGACATCTTCGACCTTCCGGCGCTGAAGCGGCTCCTGCACGGCGTGAAGACGCGGCAGATCGACGTCGTCGACGTCGAGAGCGCGTCCGCCTCGCCCTACTCGGCCTCGCTGCTCTTCGACTACATCGCGACCTACATGTACGAGGACGACACGCCTCCCGCCGAGCGGCGGGCCCAGGCACTGTCCCTCGACCGCGACCTCCTGCGCGAGCTGCTCGGCCAGGAGGAGCTGCGCGACCTGCTCGACCCCGGTGCGCTGGAGCAGGTGGAGACGACGCTCGCCGGGAGTGCGAAGGACGCCGACGGGCTGCACGACCTGCTGCTGCGCCGCGGCGACCTCCGGACGGGGGAGTTCGACGAGGCGCATGGCGCGGTTCTCGAGGCCGAGCGGCGCGCGGTGCGGGTCCGGGTGGCCGGCGAGGAGCGGCTCATCGCCGCCGAGGACGCCGGCCGGTACCGAGACGCGCTCGGCGCAATGCCCCCGAGCGGCTTGCCCGATGCGTTCCTCGAGACCTCCGAGCACCCGCTTCGCTCGCTCCTCGCGCGGTACGCGCGCGGCCGGGGCCCGTTCACGACCCGCGAGGCGGCCGAGCGGTTCGGGATCGAGCTCGAGCGCGTCGAGGCCGAGCTCCACGAGCTGGAGCGGGCGGACAAGCTCGTCCGCGGCGAGCTCCGGCCGGGCGGGACGGAGCGCGAGTGGTGCGATCCCGACGTCCTCCGGCGGATCCGGCGCGCCTCGCTCGCGGCGCTCCGCAAGGAGGTCGAGCCGGTCGAGCAGGTCGCATTCGCCCGCTTCCTGCCGGGCTGGCACGGGATCGACCGGCGGGCGACGCTGCGCGAGGCGCTCGTCCCGCTCCAGGGCCTCGCGCTGCCGGTCTCCCTCTGGGAGTCCGAGGTCCTGCCGCGGCGTATTCCGAACTACGCGCCGGCGCAGCTCGACCAGCTGTGCGCGACGGGCGAGCTCGTCTGGATCGGCGCGGGCCTCGACCGGGTTGCCGTCTACTTCCGCGAGGACGCCGCGGTGCTGGGCAAGCCCGAGGGGATCGAGCGACCCGAGGGCGAGACGCACGACCGGATCCGGGAGGCGCTCGCGAAGAGCGCGGAGTTCTGGTTCGACCTCCTGGCGGCGACGGGGCTCGAGGCGGAGCAGGCCCTGCCGGCGCTGTGGGAGCTCGTCTGGGCGGGGGAGGTCACGAACGACGCTTGGACGCCGCTTCGCGCCGGGCGCCGGTACGGCGTGCCGAAGCCCGAGCGGCGACCCCGGCGGTTCTCCCGCCGCCGTGCGACCGCCATCACCGCGACGCAGGGGCGCTGGTCGCTCACGGACCGCCTGTTCGCCGGTGAGCGTGATCCTCGCGCGCTCGCGGAGCTCCTGCTGGAGCGGCAGGGGATCGTCACCCGCGACGGCGTGCGGGCGGAGGGGATCGCGGGCGGCTACTCAGCCGTCTACGGCGAGCTCAAGGCGCTCGAGACCATCGGCCTGTGCCGACGCGGCTACTTCGTGGAGGGTCTCGGCGGCGCGCAGTTCGCGCTCGGCGGCGCGGTCGAGCGGATCCGGGAGCTGCGGCCCAGGGAAGACGATCCGGTCGACGCCGTGACCGTGCTGGCCGCCGCGGATCCCGCGCAGCCGTACGGCGCGGCGCTGCCGTGGCCGAAGAGGGCGGGTGCCAGGGCCGCGCGCGTTGCGGGGGCGTACGTCGTCCTGATCGGCGGGGAGGCCGCGCTCTTCGTCGAGCGCGGCGGGAAGACGCTCGTCCCGCTTCGGGATCCCGACCCCGACTGGCTGCGGCCGGCGCTTGCGGGCCTCGTGGACCACGTCAGAAGCCGCCGTGGTGCGAAGCGCCTGGCCGTCGAGCGGTTCGACGGCGAGCCCGTGGGGGAGACGGACGCGATGCCGCTCCTCGTCGAGGCCGGCTTCACCGCGGGGCCGCGCCGGGCCGTCCTCCGGCCGTGACCGGCCGAGTCGCGCCCCCCGCGCCGTGAGGCTCCTCGCGCCGGCGCTGGCGGTCGTCATGCTCACCGGCTGCGGTCCCGTCTTCGGGACGGGAGACGCGGGGAAGGCCGAGCCCGACACAATCCTCCAGGTCGAGGGCTCGTCGATGGAGCCGACGCTCCACTGCGCGCGCCCGGGTCTCGGCTGCCTCGGCGCACGGCACGACGACGTCGTGGTCCGCAAAGCGGGAGGGATCGAGCGTCGGGAGATCGTCGCGTTCGCGGTCGGCGCCCGGGCGAGGAGGGACTGCGGAGCAGGCGGCCTGTTTGTCAAGCGCGTCGTCGCGCTTGCCGGCGAGCGGGTCTCGTTCGGGAGCGGCGCCGTGCTCGTGGACGGTCGTCCGCTGCGCGAGCCGTACGCCGACGGCCCGACCGACGCGGCGGGCGCCGCGGCGATCGTCGTCCCGCCGCGTCACGTCTACGTGCTTGGCGACAACCGGGCGCAGTCGTGCGACTCCCGCATCTGGGGACCGCTGGCGATCCGCAGGATCGTCGGCGTCGCGGTCGCCGTTCAGCGCGGCGGCCGGCGGGTTCCGCTGCCGTAGCTGCCTCGGCTAGTCTGGACAAATCATGGACATCATCTCGACGCCGTACCGGCTCGGCTTCGCCGTCAAGGTCCTCGGGAACGGCGGCCTGAGGACGTCCGACACCCGCCGGTGGCAGAGCGGGCCTCACCTGTCCCGGTCGCTGGAGCTGCTGGATGCGGTGTTCGACCACCTCGACGCAGCGGACATCCGCGTCTACCGGCTCTCGAGCGGCACGGTGCCGTACGGCACGCATCCCGATCTGCCGGAGCTGGACTACCGGCGGCAGATCGCGGCGTGCGAGATCGAGCTCGGGCAACTCGGCGAGAAGGCACGCCGCCTCGGCCTGCGCCTCTCCACACACCCCGGCCAGTACACGGTGCTGAGCTCGCCCGACCCTGAGATCGCGAGAAACGCACGGCTGGACGTCGAGCAGGACGCGCTTCTCCTCGAATCGCTCGGCGCCGGCCGGGAGGCCGTCGTTGTCGTCCACGTGGGCGGGGTCTTCGGCGACGGCCGTGCGTCCCTCGACCGCTGGACACGGTCGTGGGAGGCGCTCTCGGAGCGCGCGCAGGCCCGCCTCGTCGTCGAGCACGACGAGCGGTGCTTCGACCTCGCGGACGTGCTCCATCTGCACGAGCGGACCGGGGTGCGCGTCGTCTTCGACCTCCACCACCACCGCTGCAAGCCGGCGCCGGGACGGGAGGACGTCGCCGATGCCCTGTCCGCGGCCCTGGAGACCTGGCCGGCGGATGTCCGTCCCAAGGTGCACGTCTCGAGCCCGAGGACCGAGCTCCGGTCCGTCGGCGACCGCCTCCGCCCGCCGTTGCTCGACCAGCACGCGGACTTCCTCCACCCGTGGGATCTGCTCGCGCTGCTCGAGGCGGCCGACCGCCCGCTCGACGTCATGGTCGAGGCGAAGGCAAAGGATCTCGCGGTCGAGTGGCTGCGCGCGGCGCTGGCGCGCGTGGCTCCCGCGGTCGCCGCCTGCGAGGAGCGGACGGCTACCCGCGCGCCAGGCGGCCGAGCAGCACGCCGAAGAGCGCGTGCCGCAGCGTCGCCTGCGTGAACGCGCGGCCGTTCGTCAACATCGGCGGGAGCCCCTTCTCACCCCTTGCCGGGTGGTGGCGGTCGACGAAGTAGGAGAGCGGGTACAGGCCGAGGTGCTCCGCCAGCGCCATTCCGACCGCGAGCCGCTCCTTGCCGATCGGGAGCCGGCGGCGGGCCTGGTCGAACGCAAGCCCGAACAGCGCGCCGTTCGCCGCGTGGATGGCGAAGCCCACCGGACGCGCCAGCCTCCCTCGCGTGACGGCCTTGCCGAGGATCAAGACGTCCGAGTAGTGGCAGCGGAAGAGGCGCTGGTCGACCGGCTCGAGGAGTCCCCATGCCGTCGCCGCGACCGCGCCGGCCAGCGCCGGATGCAGACCC
>DASSUI010000089.1:0-14188 GCA_035707105.1 Gaiellaceae bacterium
GACGTCGGCCGCGTGGATCCGCCCTCCCGTCCAGCGCGCCCGAACACCACGGAGGTCGAGGCTCCAGCCGCTCGGCGGGTCGCTCTCCGAGAGCTCGATTCCCGGAGGGGCAACGATCTCGAGGGAGGTCGTTCCGTATCCTCTCCGCTCGTTCGGCGTCTCGAAGGACACCGTCGTCGGCGCATCGGCCTCGACGAACGGCGGGGTGACGGTGACGTGAGCGTCTGCTGCGGTGGCGCACGCGAGCGCGACGACAGCCACGGTGAGGAGCGGGAACCCTCGCCCGGCGATCACGTCATAGGCCGAGCAGCCGGGCGATCACCAGCCGTTGAACCTCGTTCGTCCCCTCGCCGATCTCCAGGATCTTCTGGTCGCGATACAGCCGCGAGATCGGGAACTCGTCCATGAAGCCGTAGCCGCCGTGGATCTGCAGCGAGGTGTTCGCCGCGCGATGCGACAGCTCGCCGGTGTAGAGCTTCGCCATCGCCGCCTCCCTGGCGAACGGGCGGCCCTGGTCCTTGAGCCACGCAGCCTTGTAGACCATGTTCCGTCCGGCCTCGATCTCGGTGGCCATGTCCGCGAGCTGAAACTGGATCGCCTGGAACGAGGAGATCGGCTGCCCGAACTGCTTCCGCTCCCTTGCGTACTCGGCGGCGAGGTCGTAGGCGCCCTGCGCGAGCCCGAGCCCCATCGCGGCGACCGAGATCCGCCCGCCGTCGAGGATCTCCAGGAACTGCTGGAACCCCTTGCCGCGCGGGCCGAGCAGGTTCGCCTCCGGGACATGCACGTCGCGGAACGAGAGCTCGCGGGTGTCCGACGCCCGCCAGCCGAGCTTCTGCATCGGCGGCGCGATCTCGTAGCCGGGCGTGCCGTTCGGGACGATGATGTTCGAGATCTCGTCGTCGCCGGTGACCGCCGTGATCGTCACGCACGCCGTGACGTCGGTGCCGGCGTTGGTAATGAACATCTTCGACCCGTTGACGACCCACTCGCCGTCGCGCAGCTCGGCCCGGGTGCGTGACGCGCCCGCGTCCGATCCGGCCTCCGGCTCCGTCAGCCCGAACGCCGCGAGCTTCTCTCCGGAGGCAAGCTGCGGCACCCACTCCCGTTTCTGCTCCTCGTTCCCGAACATGTAGATCGGGAGCGTCCCGAGCGAGTGATGCGCAGCCATCGTGATCGCGACGGACGAGTCCACCCGGGTCAGCTCCTCGACCGCGATCGCATACGAGACGGTGTCTGCGCCGGCCCCGCCGTACTCCTCCGGGATGGTCATGCCCATCAGCCCCAGCTCTGCCATCTCGGCCACGAGCTCGTACGGGAAGCGGTGCTCGCGGTCGAGCTCCTCGGCGACAGGCGCGACGCGGTCGACGGCGAAGTCCCGGACCGTGCGCCGGAGGAGCTCGTGCTCGTCGGTGAGGTCGAGGTTCACGTGAGGGAGCGTGCCAGTTCCGCGATCAGCCGAACGCCGTACCCCGTCCCGCCGGGCACGTCGAGATAGTCCGGCCGCGCCCAGCGGAGGAACCCCGGGCCGGCCATGTCGATGTGCGCCCACGGCCCCTCGCCGACGAACTCCTCGAGGAAGTTCGCTGCGTACGCAGGGATCGCCTGTCCGCGGACGGAGGAGTTCTTCAGGTCGGCGAAGGCCGAGTCCGTGTAGCGGCGGTAGCGCCGGTGCATCGGCAGCGGCCACGCATGGTCGCCGCTGCGGCGCCCGGCCGCGGCGACGCGGTCGCGCCATTCCTCGTCGTTGCCGAAGACGCCGGCGTAGAGGTCGCCGAGCGCCCTCTCCATGGCGCCGGTCAGGGTCGCGAAGTCGACGAGATGCGTCGCGCCGAGCTCGCGCGTGTACCAGAGCACGTCGGCCAGGACGAGCCGGCCTTCGGCGTCCGTGTTCACGATCTCGATCGTCTTGCCGTTCATCGCCCGCACGATGTCGCCGGGCCTGAAGGAGCCGCCGCCGACCATGTTCTCGGTCGCGCCGACGACCCCGACCGCGCGGACAGGAAGCCCGAGCTCCGCGACGGCGCCGAGCCCCGCCAGGACGGCGGCGCCGCCAGCCATGTCGCCTTTCATGTCCTCCATGTAGAGCGCCGGCTTGATCGAGATCCCGCCGGTGTCGAACGTGACCGCCTTGCCGACGAGTCCGAGCGTGACCTCGCCGTCCGCGTCGGCAGGCTCGTGGCGGAGGACGATCGTCCGAGCCGGGTTGTGGCTGCCCTGGGCGACCGCGCCGAAGGACCCCATGCCGAGCTCGGCCATCCGCTCCGGGCCGAACGACTCCGCCCGCAGCCGGCCGCCCGAGCCGGCGGCGATCTCCTCGGCGTGCTCGGCGAGCCGCGCCGGCGTCAGCTCGTTCGGCGGCTCGTTGGCGAGGTCGCGCGCGCGGTTGGCCCACCGGGCGACGACGAGCGCGCGCTCGGCGCCGGAGAGGACGGCGTCGTCGCCGCCGACGAAGACGACGCGGTCGAGCTGCGGCTTTGGTTCGTCGGTCTTGCGGATGCCCGGGTCGTAGCCGCCGAGGACGAGGCCGTCGACCGCCGCGCACGCCTGCTCCGAGAGCGAGAGCGGGAGGGATTCGTCGAGCACCCACGCCACCGTCCCTCGCGTCGGCTGGAGGAGGCGGGCGACGGCGCCGGCCGCCGTGCGGATCGCGTCGGCGTCGACCTCCGCGCCGAGACCGCCGACGGCCACGCGCTCCGCCTCGGCGTCCGGGGGCAGGTGGAGCAGGACGCCCTTGCCGGGCTGCGCGCGAAAGCCGTCCTCGTCCAGCAGGGCCCTCACCCGCTGCCCGAGGGGGCCCGGAACGGCCGCGTCGTCCCGTACGGCGAACGCCACGACCGCGGCCTCGACGGCAAGGGAGTCGGGGCCCGACAGCGAAAGCTCCATGGGACGCGCGATGCTAACTCAGGAACACCTTCGAAAAGTTTTTCGCCCCCTTAACCATTTGCTGATTCCGGCCGATGACACTCCGGTCATGAGCACCACGCTGCGGGCCCCTGCTTCATCGCGTCTCCACCCGGACCGCCCGACCGTCGAGGAGGTGGTCGCGCGCATCGCCGATCTCGTCCTCGCGCGGCAGTCGCTGCGCGCGGGCGGCGCCGACGAGCTGATTCTCGAGGAGAACCGCCGGGAGCTCGTCAAGGCGCACTGGGACCTCTCCCGCGCGCTGATCGAGCGCCACTGTCCGCCGAAGGCGGAAGTCCAGCCCGCAGCCGCCTAGGCGGACCGGAGCCGCCGCCGCGGCAGCTCGGCGGCGCGCTCGCGCAGCCACTCGGTCAGCTCCGCCGCGGGTACGGGCCGGCTGAGGTAGAAGCCCTGCGCCACCTCGCAACCGAGCTGGACGAGGCGGTTCCACGCTTTCGCGCTCTCGACGCCCTCGGCGACGACCCGTAGCCCGAGGTTCCTGCCCAGGTCGATCGTCGACCGGACGATGACCGCGTCGTTCTCGCTCTCGTCCATGCCGAGGATGAACGACTTGTCGATCTTCAGCTCGTCGACGGGGAGCCGCTTCAGGTAGGCGAGGGACGAGTAGCCCGTGCCGAAGTCGTCGATCGCGAGCCGGACGCCCATCTCGTCCAGGCGCGACAGGACCTGCATCGCGCGTACCGGGTCGGCGAGGATGGTGCTCTCGGTGATCTCGAGCTCGAGGAGCCTCGGCGGGACCTCCCAGCGGGCCAAAAGCTCGCCCACCGTGTCCGGAAAGTGGACGTCGAGGAGGTTGCGCGTCGAGAGGTTGACCGCGACGCAGAGCTCGAGCTCCTGCAGCGCCCACGTCCGGCACTGGCGGAGGGCCTCGTCGAGGACGAACATCGTCAGCGGCCCGATCACACCGGTCTTCTGCGCCGGCGGGATGAACTCGTCCGGCGGGATGAGCCCGCGCTCGGGGTGCTCCCAGCGGACGAGCGCCTCCACGCCCTTGATCTCGCCCGTTCGGAGATCCGCCTTCGGCTGGTAGTGGAGGACGAGCTGGTTGCGGTCGATGGCGCGCCGGAGCTCGGTCAGGAGGGTCAGGCGGTCGGGGCTGTAGTCGTCGCGTTCCCGAGCGTAGACCTCGCAGCCGGCCGGGTGCTCCTTGGCCACGTACATCGCGACGTCGGCGCGCTGGAGGAGGCCCTGGACGTCGGCGCCATGGTCCGGGAACAGCGCGATGCCGACGCTCGCCTCCATCTGGAGGGCGAGTCCGTGGATCGTGAACGGTTCCTCGAGGCTCGTGCGGAGCTTGCGGGCGACGGCGACCGCCGCCTCCGCGTCCACGACCTTCGGCAGGAGGACGCCGAACTCGTCCCCGCCGAGGCGCGCCACCGTGTCGCTCTCGCGGAGGGTGCCCGCGAGTCGACGGCCGACCTGCTTCAGGAGCTCGTCGCCGCTTGCGTGGCCGAGGGTGTCGTTGACCTCTTTGAACCGGTCGAGGTCCATGATCATCACGGCCGCGGGGATGTGTTCCCGTCTCGCCGAGGCGAGCGCCTGCTGCACGCGGTCGTGGAAGAGCGTCCGGTTCGGCAGGTCGGTGAGCGCGTCGTGCAGCGCCTGGTGGTGGTTCTCCTCGGCCTGCCGGCGGAGCTTCCTCGACGCGCCGGCCACGATGCGGAACAGGATCCCGTAGAGGATCGCGAGCCCCACGAAGATCATGAGCGAGTACCTGTTCGTCCGGGCCCGGACGCCCGCCTCGATGCGACCGTAGGCGACCGAGATCTCGACCGCGCCCTCCGGGCGCCGGCTTCCCTCCGGCCAGAGTGGGACGTAGGCGGCGAGGCTACTGCCCGACCGGTGCGACGTCACCTTCCCGTTCAGCGCGAGCCGCACGTCGTTCGAGAGCGGCACGCGGCGGTCGATCTCGCTGCGCCGCTGCGAGTACACGACCCGGAGCGAGCGGTTCCACACCGTGATCCCCTGGACGTGGCGCCGGTTCTCCGGCCGCCGGAGCGTCTCGTCCAGGGCCACGACCTCCTGCGTGGTGAGGCCGTACCGCAGGTCGTGCTCCGACAGGAACCGCTCGACTTCGGAACGGGAGATCGAGAGCGCCTGCTGCGTCGCGTCGTCGATCGCCTGCTCGGAGACCCGGCTGTGCAGATAGTGCTGCAGGACGAGCCCGAGCAGCAGGGTCGGGATCAGATTGACGAGAGCGAACTTCCAGAGCAGGCTGATGCGCGCCAGCCTGCGGAGCAACGCCATGCGAGGTGGCCTCCTCAGCTTGTTTCCGCAGGACCGTCCTCGGCTCACTGAAGCCGTCCTCCAAGCTCGGGCGTCCCCCATTCGAGTGACGGCTAGCCTGCGGCGGTGCGGCGCGAGGTGGACCGGAAGGCGATCGCGGCCCTCTCGGCGGGCCATTTCGCCACGGATTTCTCCAACGGCGCGTTGCCCGCACTGTTGCCCTTCCTCGTCCAGCGGTTCGATCTCAGCTACACGCGCGTCGGCGCGCTGATGCTGGTTTCTGCTCTCGCCTCGTCGATCATCCAGCCGCTCTTCGGGATCTGGTCCGACCGTCGCGGGGCCGTCTGGCTACTTCCCCTCGGCGTCGCGCTCGCGGGTGTGGGGATGGCACTCGTCGCCGCCTCGCCGAGCTACGAGCTCTGCCTGCTCTTCGTCGTCGTCTCCGGGCTCGGAACCGCCGCGTACCACCCCGAGGGGTCCAAGTTCGCCGCGTACGTGAGCGGCAGCCGGCGAGCGAGCGGCATGTCGCTCTTCTCCATCGGCGGGAACGTCGGCGTCGCGCTCGGTGCGCTCGCCGCTGCACCGCTGCTCCTCGCCTTCGGCCGGCCGGGCGGGCTGCTGATCGCCGTTCCGGCGGTGGTCGTCACCGTCCTCCTGCTGGGGACGACCGGCTACCTGCAGTCGTTCGCGCCCGAGCCGGCGACGAAACGGGTCGCGATCGGTGAGGACCGGCCGGGGGCGCTCGGGCTACTGCTGGCGGTGATCGCGCTCCGGAGCGTCGGCTGGTTCGGGCTTCTCACGTTCGTCCCGCTCTGGGCCGTCTCGCTCGGACATTCGGAGAAGTACGGCAACACGCTGCTCTCGCTCATGCTCTTCACGGGCGGGATCGGCACCCTACTCGCCGGGCCGATCGCCGACCGCATCGGACGTCGCCCCGTACTCCTCGTGAGCGTCGTCGCGACGCCGCCGCTCGTCGTGCTCTTCGTGGCCGTGGGCGGAGCGCTCGGCGCCGTCGCCCTCGCGCTCGTGGGCGTGTGCGTCGTGAGCACGTTCGGGGTCACCGGCGTCATGAGCCAGGAGTACCTCCCGAGCCGGATCGGGCTCGCGTCCGGGATCTCGATCGGCTTCTCGATCGGGCTGGGAGGGATCGCGGCGCTCGTGCTCGGCGCGATCGCCGACCGCGTCGACCTCGAGACGGCGATGTACCTCTGCGCGGCCGTGCCGGCACTCGCGATCCTGCCGGCGCTCCTGCTCCCGTCGCCGCGCGGTTCCAGACGTCTGGCACCCGAGCCGGTCGTGTAGGCTCGCCGCCCGATGGCAGAGAGCGCGCGCGAGTTCTTCGAGAGCCTCGAGACCCGGATCGACCCGTCGAAGACGGCCGGGATGACGAATTCCTACGTCTTCGAGATCGACGGGGCCGGCACCTGGAAGGTCGACGTCGACGACGGCAAGGTCGCGGTCACCGAGGGCGGCGGCGACGCCGACGCGACGATCTCGGCGACAGAAGAGACGTTCCAGGACATCGCCTCAGGCGACCTGAACGCGACGACCGCCTACATGACGGGCAAGCTCAAGGTCCGGGGGGACATGGGCGCCGCCATGAAGCTCTCGCGCCTGTTCTAGGCCGACGCGATGACCTGGTACGACTTCCTGCTGTTCGTCCATATCTCGATGGCGGTCATCTGGGTGGGCGGCTCGACGATCATGCAGTTCTTCGGCCTGCGGGCGATTCACGCTTCCGACCCGATGCGCCTCGTCGAGGTCGGGCAGGACATCGAATGGATCGGTAGCCGCGTGCTGCTGCCGACCTCGGCGATCGCCGTGCTCTCCGGCGTCCTGATGGTCATCGACAGCGACTTCTGGGGGTTCGGCGACGACTGGATCCTGCTCGGCATCCTGCTCTTCGCGATCACGTTCCTCGCAGGAGCGCTCTTCTTCGGGCCGGAGTCCGGCCGCCTCGGACGGCTGATCGCGTCCGAGGGGCCGACCTCGGCGGCCGTGCAGGCGAAGCTCCAGCGGTTGCTCGCCCTGACGCGCGCCGACCTGATGCTGCTCTTCCTGATCGTCTTCGACATGGCGGTGAAGCCTCAGTGGGGGGACGCATCGCTCTGGATCGCCGTGCTGGCTTTCGCGGCGCTGGCGGTGCTGCTCGTGCGGAACGGAATGAACGCCCGGCTCGGCGCCGTGGCCGCGTCCGCGGCGGAGTAGTCCGGCTACTCCTCGAGCTCGACCAGGATCGCCCCGCCGGCGACGCGGTCGCCTTCGGCGACGTGGACGGCCTTTACGACCGCGTCGTACGGGGAGACGACCGGTGTCTCCATCTTCATCGCCTCGAGCACGAGCAGCGGTTGGCGGTGCGCGACGCTGTCGCCCTCCTTCGCCAGCACGCGAATCACCGTGCCTGGCATGGGAGCCGTCAGGGCGCTCTCGACCGCGCCGACTGCGCCGGACGCGTGCGCCGCCTCGTCGACGTCGGGCGGCGAGTGGGGCGCGGGAGGCGGGAGGTTCAGACGCCACGACCCGTCCCACGGCCCCGCGGGCATCCGGAGCGGCGGCTCCGAGAGCGGCGGGTAGTCGGTGAGGAACGCGGTCGTCGTGCGGCCCTCCCGAACGGCAGGATGCGACACGAGCCAGCGCAGGAACGGCAGGTTCGTCGTCACTCCGGCAACGTCGGTCTCGGCGAGCGCGTCCGCGAGGCGGGCGAACGCCTCGCCGCGCGTCGGACCGTGCGCGATCAGCTTCGCGATCATCGGGTCGTAGCCGACCCCGACCTCGTCGCCCTCCTCGACGCCGGCGTCGACCCGGATTCCCTTCGGCAGCCGCAGCCGCTGGAGCCGGCCCGCCTGCGGGAGGAACGTGCGCGGGTCCTCCGCGTAGAGACGGACCTCGACGGCGTGGCCGTCGAGAACCAGGGGGTTCGGCGTCTCCAGGGGCTCGCCGCCGGCGACCCGAAGCTGCGCGGCGACGAGGTCGACGCCCGTCACCAGCTCGGTGACGGGGTGCTCGACCTGGATCCGGCCGTTGAGCTCGAGGAGGTAGTAGTCCCGGCCCGCCAGCATGAACTCGGCCGTGCCCGTGCTCTCGTAGCCGATCGCCTCGGCGAACCTGACTGCGGCCTCGCTCATCTCCGCGCGGAGGGCGGGGTCGAGGGCCGTCGACGGGGACTCCTCCAGCACCTTCTGATGACGGCGCTGGATCGAGCACTCGCGCTCGCCGAGCGCCACGACGCGCGAGCCGTCGCCGAGCAGCTGGATCTCGACGTGGCGCGGGCGCTCCACGTAGCGCTCGCAGAACACGCGGTCGTCCCCGAACGCCGCCTTCGCCTCGCGCTTCGCGGCGTCCAGTGCCTCGTCCAGGGCCGACGGATCGCGCACGACCCTCATGCCGCGTCCGCCGCCTCCCGCGGCGGCCTTGATCATCAGCGGGAACCCGACCTCGTCCGGCTCCCCGGTCGGGACGACCGGAACCCCGGCCTCCTCGGCGATCCGCTTCGCCTCGAGCTTGTCGCCGCCCAGACGGAGCGCCTCGGCGCCCGGACCGACGAACCGGAGCCCCGCCGCGTCGACAGCCTCCGCGAAGTCCGGGTTCTCCGCGAGGAATCCGTAGCCCGGATGGATCGCATCGGCACCCGCCTCCTTTGCGGCCCGGATGTGCTCCTCGGAGTCGAGATAGCTCCGGATCTCGACGGTCTCGTCCGCACTCCGCGCGTGCAGCGAGCCCTGATCGTCGGGTGCAACGACGGCGACGGTTCCGATTCCGAGCTCCCGCGCGGCGCGGAAGACCCGCAGCGCGATCTCGCCGCGGTTCGCTACGAGGAGCTTGGCGATCGCCATAGGAACGTGAACGTAAGCAGGCACGTGGCCGCGAGGAGCAGGTAGGGGACGGCGTCGGCCGTGACGTGGGCGAGTGCCCCGCCGCCGGCCGACCCGATCATCTGCCCGGGAGCCCAGGCGATGTTGATCAGCGCGAAGACGTAGGCGTACTCGAGCCCCCGGTGCTCCGCCTCGTCGGAGAGCAGCGCCATCGCCGGCGTCCAGAAGCTTCCGAACGAGATGCCGCCGGCGACGATCAGCGCAGCGAGGAGCCAGGCGACGCCGGGCCAGGGGAGGAGGCTCGCGACGACGGCGCCGGCGAACACCGACCGCCGCATCGGCGTGAAGCGGCCGATCCGGTCGGAGATGCGTCCGACCCACGGGTTCACGACCGCCTCGAGGCCGGCGGTGAGCAGCCACAGCGTCCCGATCGCGACGGCGCCGAAGCCGAGCTCCTCCAGCCGAAGCGGGCCGAGGACGGAGAGCGTGCCGAAGAAGATGCCGGGCAACACGACGAGCCAGACGCCGATCGCGACCGCCGGGTGGCGAAGCGCCGTGAGCAGGAGCCGAACGGGCTGCGGCTTCTCGGGCGGTGGTGCATGCGTCGTCGCCGCCCAGGCCGCGAGCCCGAGGGCCGCGAGCCCGGCGGCGCCGAACGCCACCGAGTCGCCGACGACGGAGGCGACCCCCCCGAGTACCGGCCCGAACAGCGCGCCGACGATCGCCGCCGCCATCGCGCTGCCGATCGTCCGGCCGCGGCTCGCCGCCGGCGTCTCGCTGACGAGCCACGTCAAACCGGCCGTCCAGGCGAACGCGCTGCCGACGCCCTGTGCGAAGCGAGAGACGTCGAGGACGAGGATCGAGTCGCCGGTGGAGAACACGAAGGTGCTGACGGCAATCGCGATCAGCCCGGCGATCGCGACGGGGCGCGCGCCGAACCGGGCGGCGGCGAGGCCGCCGGGCACACCGCCGACGAGCGCGCCGGCGGGGTAGGCGGCCGACAGGACGCCGGCGCCTGCTTTCGAGAGGTCGAACTCCTCCGCGTAGTCCGGCAGCAGCGGCGTCAGCGCCGCGAAGAACATCGTGTCGACGAAAACGATGCCGCCGACGAGCAGCAGGAGCCGCCGCACGAGTCGCTAGGTCGGCCTACCGGCTGTTGGAGTCTCGGGTGCCGCCGGTTTCGGGCGCATACATCCCCGGTGGGATCGGCGGGATGCCCTTTGGACGTTCTGGACGCTCGGTCTCGCCTCCGCCTGCTTCCGGCGCGTACATGCCGGGCGGCGGCGACGGCGGTGCGGGACTCGGACGCTTCGGCACGACGGGGCTCACTGTAGCGCCAGCCCAACCGACCAGACCACGACCGCGGCCACCAGTGCGAAGCAGGCCCAGCGGAACGACGTGAGCATCCGGTCGATCACCTGCTGATTGTCGTCCCAAATCTCGCGGTTCCAGTAGGTGAGGATCCGCTGCGCCTCGAAGACGTCGGATCCGTGGGCGACGAAATACTCGTACGTCTCCCAGCCGTGCGGGCTGAAGGAGAAGCGTCCCTTCGGCGCGAGCACGTACACGCTGAGGAGGAAGCTGACGATCCCGAGGGCGACGCCGGACAGGTCGAGGAGCGTGCGGGCGCCGTCGTCCAACGCGCGGCCGCCCAGCAGCGAGATGGCGATCGCCGTCGCCGCGAGGAGGATGCCGGTTCGTTCGCGAACCTCGTTGAGCAGAGCCTCCTGCTGCGTGAGCGAGCGGAGGGACAGCTCATAGGCGAATTCTTCGATCTCCGTTGCCACGGGGGGCTACAGGATGCACGAGGCGCCGGACGTCAGTCGATCCAGGAGGCGTTCCGCCGCTCGAGAAACGCTCGAAGCCCCTCTTGCCCCTCCTCGCCTGCGCGCATCCGCGCGGCCCACTGGGCCGTCTCCTCGCCTTGCGGCCGCGTTCGGATCAGCCGCTTCGCCTCCCGCGCCGCGTAGGGGCCGGCCGTCAGGAGCTCGGCGACGACTCGGTCCACCGCCCCGTCGAGATCCGCGGCGACCCCGTGGACGAGCCCGATCCGCAGCGCCGCCTGCGCACCGAACCGCTCGCCGGTGAGGAAGTACCGGCGGGCCGCGCTCTCGCCGATCTTCGGCAGGACGAAGGGCGAGATTACCGCCGGGATGATGCCGAGCTTCACCTCAGAGAAGCCGAAGACCGCGTCCTCGGCCGCGATCGCCGTGTCAACCGCAGCCGCGACGCCCGACCCGCCGCCGAGCGCGTACCCCTGGATCCGCGCCACGACCGGGGCGGGGCAGCCGTCGATCGCCTGCATCATCGCGAAGAGGCGCATCGCGTCCTCGACGTTCTCGTCGAACGAGAGGTCGATGGCCGACCGCTGCCACTCGATATCGGCGCCGGCGCAGAAGCTCTCGCCCTCGCCGGCCAGGAGGACAACCCTTGCGTCTCCGACGTCGCGGAAGGCCTCGTGAAGCGCCGCGATCAGCGCGGCGTCGAACGCGTTCCGGCGCTCGGGCTTCGCCAGGGTCACCCGGAGCAGCGGCCCGTCGCGTTCGACTCGCAGCCCGTCCATGCGCCGGGACTCTAAAGTCGGGCCCGTGCTGAGAGGAGCGCTCGCGGCAGCAGTCACGCCCCTGCGCGACGGCGGGGCCGCTCTCGACGAGGAGGCGTTCGGGCCGTACGTCGACTTCCTGGCGGCGCCCGGCCGGCTCGACGGCATGCTCGCGCTGGGCACGACCGGCGAGGGGATCCTCCTTTCGGTCGCCGAGCGGAAGCGGGCGGCGGAGCTCTTCCTCGGCCACGCCGACGGGCGGTTGCAGGTCGCGGTCCACTGCGGCGCCCAGACGACGGCGGACACCGTCGCGCTCGCCGCGCACGCCGCCGAGATCGGCGCGGACGCGGTCGCCGTCATCGGCCCGCCGTACTTCGCGTACGACGAGGAAGCCCTCTACCGGCACTTCGCGGCCGCCGCAGAGGCAAGCGGCGACCTGCCCTTCTACCTCTACGAGTTCAAGGGCCGCGCCGGGTACTCGATCCCGCTGCCCGTGGTGGAGCGGCTCGGCGACCTCGTCGCCGGTCTGAAGGTCTCGAACCAGCCGTTCGAGGCGGTCGAGCCGTACCTCCTCGAGGGCCTAGACGTGTTCATCGGGGCGGAGTCGCTGGTCGACGCGGGGCTCGAGCGCGGCGCAGTGGGCAGCGTCTCGGGGCTCGCCGCCGCCTTCCCCGAGGGCGCGCCGCCCGAGAGGAGGGCGTTCCTCGAGCGCTTCCCCTTCCACGCCGCGCTGAAGACGGTGATCGCGCTCCGCGGCGTTCCGGTGCGAGAAGAGGTTCGGGCGCCGTTGCGGGGCTTGACCGCCGCCGAGCGGACCCAGGTCGAGGAATGGCTCGCATCGTCGTAGCCGGCGCGGGCGCCATCGGCGCCAGCATCGCCTTCCACCTGGCGGAGCGCCGAAGCGGGGACGAGATCGTCCTCTGCGACCGCGCGGAGATCGCCTCGGGCGCGACCGGGAAGGCGATGGGCGGCGTACGGCAGCAGTTCACGACCGCGCCCGAGGTGCGGCTCGCGCAGGCGAGCGCTCGGTTCTTCGCCTCGCTCGGCCCGCCGCTCTTCGAGCAGGTCGGCTACCTGTTCCTTGCGACGACGGATGAGGGTGCAGCCGAGCTCGCGACGCGCGTCCGGGCCCAGCGGGCCCTCTGTGTCCCGGTGGAGGAGGTCGACCCCGGCTTCGTCGCCGGCCTTCGCGTCGACGACGTCCGGTCGGCGGTCATCTGCCGCGAGGACGGCATCGCCGACCCGGCCGGCGTCACCCGCCGCCTCGTCGAGCGAGCCCGCGAGCTTGGCGCGCAGATCCGCGAGCACACGGATGCGCGGCAGCTCGACCGCGACGTCCTCGTCGTCGCCTGCGGCGCGTCGTCGCCGGAGCTCGTGGACGTCCCGGTCAGGCCCCTCGTCCGCCAGCTGACGGACACGGAGCCCGTCGAGGGCATCCCCGACGACCTGCCGATGGTGATCGAGACGGAGAACGGCTTCCACTTCCGGCCGGTGGACGGCGGCCTCCGCCTGGCCATGGCGGAACCGACGCTGCGCTGGGGCGACGACGCCCGGGTGGACGAGCAGCTCGTCGGCGACTGGCTCGGCCGCCTGGCGCACCGGTATCCGCCGGCAGCCGGTGTCGGCGCCAAACGGTCCTGGGCCGGGCTCTACGACATGACGCCCGACGCCCATCCCATCATCGGCTGGGCAGGGGACGGCATCTACGCGGCCTGCGGGTTCTCCGGCCACGGGTTCATGCAGGCGCCCGCCGTCGGCGTAGCCGTCGCCGAGGAGCTCGTCGGAGGAGCCTCCTCGTTCGACCTCTCGCCGTATCGCCTCGAGCGGTTCGAGGCCGGCGCGGTCTTCCCCGAGACCCTCGTGCTCTAGGAGCTCTCGAAGGCGAGGCCGAGGCGCGACAGCTCCTCGAGGTCGAACCTGCCTTCGACCGTCGCCTCGACGTCGAACTCCTCGGCGATGTCGGGGTCCTTGCCGATCAGCTCACGAGCCCGGCCGGGCAGCGGCTGACGCGCGGCCTCGACGGACTCGAAGAGGTAGATCGCCCCCCAGCGGTCGGTCGCCTCGTCCGAGAGCCAGAGCTTGAGGCGGAGCCCTTCGACCCGCTCGAACTCGTCGACGGACTCGTCCAGCAGGTAGCGGCGCAGCTCCTCGATCGTCGTCTTCGAGTCCGCCAGGCTCCAGAGGACGAGGCGGACGATCACTCGGCGGTGTCCGGCCGGTCGGCCGGCTCACGGCGGTTGAGCCGGTCGAGGAACGCGTCGCGCAGCGCTTCCCCGCTCACCTTCAGCTGGTAGCGCGGCCGCCGGGGCTCGACCTTGACGATCTTCACCTCGCCGGTCTGGTCGCCGTACGAGCGTCCGTAGGCCTCGGCCTCGCCGATCTCGTGGAGCCTCGACTCGGTCCTCCTGCGGAAGAGGCGCACGCGGGAAGGCTACGCAGGCCGGGGGAGCTTGGCCAGCACCTGTTTGATGCTGCGCAGGAGGTCGGCCTCGTCGTGGCCGAAGTCCTCGAGGAAGGACTGGAGGGCGTTGCGCACGAGCCGCAGCTCCTCCTCGGTCAGTTCGATGATGTGCATGTGGGGAGGCTAACCCCAGTCGGGGGGCGTGTAGCCGCCTTCGAGCGGCGCGCCGAACGTCACGAGCTCCAGGCCCTCGTCGCCGGCGATCGGGACCCGCGTGGACTC
>DASSUI010000090.1:0-41110 GCA_035707105.1 Gaiellaceae bacterium
GTCGTTGTCCAGGAATCACGCCGCCCGGGAGAAGGCTCGTGAGCTCGGCGGCTCGGCGGAAGAGAAGCAGCCGGTGCCCGTCATGGGTTGGTTCGCGCACGCGACGGACAGCGAGGGCAACAAGTTCTCGTTCTGGCAGCCGGACGACACCGCGCCGATGCCCGAAGGCGGCTAGAGCAGCCGGGCGGGATCGAAGAGGTCGAGGTCGCGTTCGCGCCGGCCGAGGATCGCCCTCGCGACCAGGTCGCCTGCCGCGAGCCCGAGCACGTTTCCGTGGCCCGAGTAGCCGCGGGCGACCCAGACGCCGGCTCGTCCGGGGACGGGCCCCACGAGCGGAAGCTGGTCCGGGGACGTCCCGAAGATGCCGGACCAGCGGTGCGTGATCGTCGGCACGCGGCCGACGAGCTCACGGACCAGCTCCTCCAGTGCGGACTGGACGGGTGCCGTCGTCGCCTCCTCCGGCGTGTACTCGGCATCCAGCGCGACGTCCCGCCGGCCGCCCGCGACGAGCCGCCGGTCCGGGAGCTGCTGCCAGTAATCGAACCCCTGACGCGCGTAGTGCGGGCGGTCGTAGAGGAGCTCGGCCAGTGGCTCCGTGGTCACGACCTGCCCGCGGGTGGGCCTCACGAGCTCGTCGAGCTCGGGAACGAGGCCGCTCGGGTAGCCGTCTGACGCGATGACCACGTGGTCCGCCTCGAGCTCGTCCAGCGACGCGACGCGCGCGTGCTCGCGGAGGTCGGCACCTGCCTCGGCGGCGCGCCCCGCGAGGCCGCGCACCCAGCGCGCAGGATGCAGTGACCCGTCGGTCGGATGCGCGATCGCACCGAAGTGCGTCTCGGCGAGCCGCTCGGGCAGCTCGTCCACCCACTCGACGTCGAACCCGTCCGCACGCAGCGCTTCGTACTCCGCGCGCAGGTCGTCTCTCTCTTGTTCCTCTGCGGCCAGCCGGAGACTGCCGACGCGCCTGAACGCGTCGCCGGCGAGCTCCGCCATCCGCGCCAGCGACCGCTCGGTCAGCCGCCAGAACGCCGCCGCCCGCTCGGGACCGAACCGCGCGCGGGCGCGGTCGTAAGGCATCGCGCCGCCGCGGAGGGCGAACCCGCCGTTCCGCCCGCTCGCGCCGGAGGCGATCGTGCGCGCCTCGTGGACGCGAACGCGAACGCCGGCCTCTGCGAGGGTGACAGCGCAGGAGCAGCCCGTGACGCCGCCGCCGACGACGGCAACGTCGACGGGGCGCGAGTCTCGAGAGCTCGCCGCCACCTCCTCGAGGCCGTCCAGCCAGAAGGGGGTCTCCACGGGGCGATGGTAGACACGCTCATCGAGCTGCCCGGTACACACCCTCGGCCGCAGAGACGAGCCCGGCGAGTTCGAGCTCCGTCAGAGCGACGCTCACGGCCCCGGC
Source organism: Gaiellaceae bacterium (assembly GCA_035707105.1). Taxonomy (GTDB): domain Bacteria; phylum Actinomycetota; class Thermoleophilia; order Gaiellales; family Gaiellaceae; genus JACDAN01. Next base: position 1,403 of record DASSUI010000090.1, read on the forward strand.
GTCCAGTGACGCCTTCGCCACCAGTTCGTCCGCGCCGGCCGGCGCATCGCGAACGACCGCGAGCACCTGCTGCGCGGCGTCTGAGACGTCGGGCTGCTCCCGGCTTTCAGCACGCTCGATCCCGAGCGCGTCGAGGACGTCGCCGAAGCTGGTCAGCGGCGTTGCACCAAGCTTGAGCAGCGCGTTCGACCCGACCGACAGCGCGCTCGTGATCTCCCCAGGCACGGCGAAGACCTCCCGGCCCTCCTCGAGGGCGAAGTCGGCCGTGATCAGAGCGCCACTTCGCTCGCGTGCCTCCACGACGACGACGGCCTCGCACAGGCCGGCGATGATCCGGTTCCGGGCGGGGAACCGCCACGGGGCCGGCTCGACGCCCGGCTCGTATTCTGAGACGACCAGTCCGCCGTCCTCGATCCGCCTGGAGAGCGCGGCATTCGTGGCCGGATAGTCGCGGTCGATGCCGCAGCCGAGGACGCCGACCGTCGTCCCGCCTCCGTCGAGCGCGCCGCGGTGCGCTTCGCCGTCGACCCCGCGGGCGAGCCCGCTGACGACCACCAGCCCCGCGGACGCCAGCTCTCTGCCCAGCATCCGCGCGACGTGCGCCCCGTACGGCGAGCACGATCGCGCGCCGACGACCGCGACCGCCCGGCGGGCGAGCAGCTGCGGGTCGCCGGAGCCGCGGAGGTAGAGGGCCGGCGGCGGGTCGAAGATCGCCTTCAGCCTCGGAGGAAAGCCGGCGTCCGAGCGCCCGATTCTCACCGGGCGAGTTCCCGCGGCGAGCGGTAGGCCAGCGCCTCGGCGACGTGCTCCTCGGTCACGGACTCTGCGTCGGCGAGCGCGGCGACGGTGCGTGCGACCCGGGCGACCCGAGCACGGCCTCGGCCGGACAGCGGCAGGCGCTCGACGGCCCGGTCGAGGAGCGCCGTCGCCGCCTCCGTCCGTGCGGGCGTGCGAGAGACGAGCCGCCCGCGTGCGTCGCCGACCCTCGCCGCGACGGCGGCAGATGCCTCACCCGGCGCCCCTCCCAGCTCGGCCGCGCGGGGCCGCGGCAGCGCCACGACGAGGTCGAAGCGGTCGAGCAACGCGCGTGAGAGCTTCTCCCCGAAGGCGGCGAGGCGCTGGGGCGAGCACCGGCAATCTGCTCCAGGGTCTCCCCGGCCGCCGCAGGGGCACATGTTCATGCTCGCGACGAGTTGGAATCGCGCCGGGAAGACGGCTCTCCCCTCGGCTCGCGCGATCGCGACGACACCGTCCTCGAGCGGTTGCCTCAGCGACTCGAGGACAGGACGTTGGAACTCGGGGAGCTCGTCCAGGAAGAGCACGCCTCTGTGGGCGAGCGTCGCCTCTCCGGGACGCGGGCCCGGGCCTCCGCCGACGACCGCGGCGACTGACGCACTGTGGTGCGGCGCGCGGAACGGACGACAGTCGATCAGCGGCCGCTCGCGCGACAGCAGCCCGGCGACGGAGTGGATGCGCGTGACCTCGAGCGCCTCGTCGCGCGTCAGCGGCGGGAGGATTCCCGGCAGGCGCCGGGCGAGCATGGACTTGCCGATCCCCGGCGGGCCGGCCAGGAGGAGGTTGTGGCCACCGGCGGCCGCGAGCTCCAGTGCTCTCCGCGCTCGTTCCTGGCCCCGCACGTCGGCGAGGTCGGGTCCCGCGGCCGGGCGCTCGCCGTTCGACGACGGGTGTTCGACGGCGGGCGGGTCGTACTCCCCGCGGAGGTAGCCGACGACCTCCGCGAGATGCCTTGCGGGCATCGGCTCGACCCCGGCCAGCGCCGCCTCCTGCGCCGACTCCGCCGCGCACACGAGACGTCCCAGGCCCGCCCGCCGCGCACCCTCGGCAGCCGCCAGTACGCCGGCCACTGGACGCAGCCGGCCGTCGAGCGCCAGCTCACCGATCGCCGCATGGCCCGCGAGCCGATCACCCGGGAACTGCCGGGAAGCGGCCAGGATCGCGAGCGCGATCGGCAGGTCGAAGCCGGAGCCCTCCTTCCGCAGCGCCGCCGGGGCAAGGTTGACCGTGATCCGCCGCGAGGGCCACTCGAGCTCGGCCGAGGCGATACCGCTCCGCACTCGGTGCTTCGCCTCCTGGCAGGCGCGGTCGGCCAGACCGACGATGGCGAGCCCCGGCACGCCGTTCTGGAGGTGCGCCTCGACCTCGACCTTGCGCGCCTCGAGCCCTACGAGCGCATGGGTTACCGTCCTCCCGAGCACACCCGGCGACGGTACGGCTCAGGCACGCGCGGGTGAGTGACCTGTTCGAGCCGAGAGTGCGCCGATCAGCGCGCGACGAGAATGTCCTCGAAGAACTCGCCCGCGCGACGACCGGTTCGCCGGTTCACGTGGCGCCGCAGCCGCTCCTCCAGCCGCAGGCCGGCCCGCTCGAGGATCTCCGGGTAGAGGCTCCGCCGGTCGTTGACGACCACGATCACCGGCGCCCGGGCCCGAAGCGAGGCCTTCGCGTGCGCGAGCACGGCGGCGATCCCCTCGACGTACTCGGAAAGTGCGCGCGAGCTCGTCCCCCGCGCGGCGGCGCCGAGCTCGACGGCCCGCCGATCGTCGAGACCGAGCAGCTCGTAGGCGTACCGGTGCTGCTCGTGGTAGTCGATCAGCCCTGGATACGGCGGCGAGGTGAGGACGGCATCGAAGCGTCCGTGGTAGTCCACTTCCCGCGCGTCGCCGTGCACCACCTGCGCCCGGCGATCGCGCTCCCGCACGCGCGAGAACTCCTTGATCCGGGCGAGCGTGTCCAGCGCGTACCGCCGGAGGAAATGCTCCGCCCGCTCGACCGGACGGCAGATCCGCTTGTGCTTGTGGCACCAGTACGGCTCGGTCTGCGGCGCTCGCGGGAAGTCGAGGTCGAAGTGCGTCGTCCGCCGGGCGGAGCGCGCGGCCCGCGCGAGGATCACCCGCAGGACATCGCCGTGCTCGTACTCGACGATCAGCTCGCGAAACGCGAGCAGCTCGGAGGCCGCCCGGGGCGCGTACCACTCGGCGACGTAGCCGCTCGCCGCCGGGCCGCCCTCGAACGCCCCGATCCTCCGCACCACGTCGCGCAGCTCGGACTCGAGGCGGAAGAGATCGTACTTCCGCGTCTTGACGCCCATGAGCAGGCAATTGAAGGCGGCGATGTCCACCCCGGCCGCGTCCCTGCCCGACTCGAGCGACTGCACCAGGGTGGTGCCGGATCCCGCGAACGGGTCGACCACGCGGCCGCCCGAAGGCACGTACCGCCCGAGCAGCGCCTCCACGAGCTGGGGGATGAACTTCCCCAGGTACGGATGCAGGCGGTGGACGTGCTTCGTCCGCTCACGCTCGGGAAGGTCGCGCTCCGACCACGAGAGGTCGAGGTCGATCTCCGCGTAGAGCGCGTCCTGCGTCCGAGCCACCAGCACCCCCTTCGCCGGACGCGGAAGGAGTCCTAGAACGCGTCGGCCACGCGCCGCACCCCGCGTGGCGTCACCGCCACGACGTCGAAGCGCACCTCCCACTCCGCCGCCTCGGGGTGCTCGGCCAACCACGCCTCGGCCGCGCGGCGCAACCGCTCCTGCTTTCCGGGCCCGACCATCTCACCCGGCGAGCCGAATCCGCGGCCGAGCTTCGCCTTCACCTCGCAGAAGACGAGCCGTCGGCCGCGCCGCACCACGAGGTCGACCTCCACCCCACCCGGCCGCACGTTTGCGCCCAGGACGCGGTACCCGCGCAGAAGGTAGTGGAGGCGCGCGCGGCGCTCGGCCCGCGCGCCGGTCCGGTTCACTCCTCCTCGAGCCGGGCGGCGAGCTCCTCGTCCGAGAGGTAGCAGAGCGCCTGGAACGAGCGGCGGTGGATGTCACAGGGACCGCGCTCCCGGACGACCGCGGAGTGGCGCGGCGTGATGTAGCCGACGTGAGAGGAGAACCCGTACGCGGGGTAGAGCGCGTCCATCCGCCGCATCGCCCGGTCCCGGACGACCTTGGCCACGATCGACGCGGCCGCGATCGCGGCAGACCGCTCGTCCCCGTCCACGACCGCCGTGTGCACCGGCGCGGAGGGACCGAGGCGGAAGCCGTCGACGAGGCAGACCTCGGCCGGCGGGCACAGCTCGCGCAGGCATGACCGCATGCCCTCCAGGTTCGACCGGTGGAGGCCGTGGCGGTCGATCTCCTCCGGCGAGACCATCCGCACCGTGAACGCCTTCGCGCAGGACACGACGCCGTGGAAGAGCGCCTCCCGCTCCTCCGCGGTCAGCTGCTTCGAGTCGTTGAGCCCGGCGAGGGGCCGGACGCGATGGTCACGAAGGCAGTCGTAATCGAAGAGGACCCCGGCGACGACCAGCGGCCCGGCCAGCGAGCCCCGGCCGGCCTCGTCCACGCCGGCTACGAACCGCCGTCCGAAGCGGCGGTCGAACTCGAGGAGGCGCCTACCCCTCTTCGGCGGTCTCTGGCTCGAGCTCGGGCTGCTCGACTGCCGGCTCCGCGGCCTCTTCCGGCCCGGAATCTTCAGCGGGAGGCTGCTCGGCGGCGACGGCTGCGGCACCGGCCGAGGATAGCCGCACGCCATCCCGGCGCTCGCGCACGCGCGCCTTCTTTCCCACTTTCCCGCGCAAGTAGTAGAGCTTCGCGCGGTTCACGTCGCCGATCGCCGCCACCTCGATCTTCTCGATCTTCGGCGAGTGGAGCGGGAACGTCCGCTCGACCCCGACGCCGAACGACTGCTTCCGCACCGTGAACGTCTCGCGCGCTCCCGAACCCTGCCGCTTGATGACGATGCCCTCGAAGACCTGGATCCGGCGGCGCTGTCCCTCGATGACCTGGAAGTGGACGCGGACGGTGTCCCCGGCCTTGAATTGCGGCCGGTCGGCGCGCAGCTGTTTGCGCTCGAGTGTCTCGATGGGGTTCGCCATGGCAAAGGTTCGGGCGGCGGCCCGACCGCGGGATGCTAGCGCAAGCCGATTCTTCTCGGCGGGAAATAGATGGCGAACACCTTGCCGATCAGGTTGTCCCGATCCAGCGCGCCCCAGACGCGCGAGTCGCACGACTGGGCGCGGTTGTCCCCCATCACGAAGTAGTGATCCTTCGGGATCTTCTCCGGCCCCCTCGTGTCCACGTCGCGGCGGTCAGCCTTCACGTACGGCTCCTCCAGCCGCTTGCTGTTGATGAAGACGAAGCCGTTCCGCATCTCCCATGTCTCGCCCGGGAGGCCGATGATGCGCTTCACGAACGTTCCGCCCGCACCGCAGTCCTTTCGCGCTCGCTGCGGCGTCGTGAAGACCACGATGTCGCCCCGCTCGGGGTCCTTGAAGTGGTAGATGAACCGGTTCGCGAGCACGCGGTCGGAGAAGCGGGACGTGCAGCCCAGCCCCGAGCCGGCGCAGTGGAGCGTCGGCTCCATCGACGACGACGGGATCCGGTACGGGTTCACGACCCACTGCTTGATCGCGAGCACGATCGCGACGGCGCCGACGATCGTGACGACCCAGTCGATCGCGACCCTCCAGGGCCGCGGCAGGCGGTGCGTGAGACGGTCGACGGGGTTTCTCACGACGGCGTTCTCAGGCGGCTCTGCTCCCGGCGCCAGTCGGCGATGCGGCCGTGGTCGCCCGAGAGCAGGACGTCGGGGACGCTCCAGCCGCGAAACTCCGCGGGCCGGGTGTAGTGCGGATACTCGAGCCCGCCCTCCAGCTCGGGCGAGAAGCTCTCCTCGGCGCCCGACCCGTGGCTGAGCGCGCCCGGCAGCCGGCGGGCGACGGCGTCCGCGACCACCATCGCGGGCAGCTCCCCGCCGGAGAGCACGTAGGGGCCGATCGAGACCGCGTCGTTCGCGAGGTGCTCGAGGATGCGCTCGTCGAAGCCCTCGAACCGGGACGAGAGCAGCGTCAGGTGCTCGTCTCCCGCGAGCTCGTCGACGACCCCCTGGTCGAGCTGGCGACCCTGAGGGGTCAGGGCGACCACCCTGTGGTCGGGTAGCCGGCCGCCATACACGCCCTCGAGCGCGGCCGCGACGACGTCCACGCGGAGAACCATCCCGGCGCCGCCGCCGTACGGCTCGTCGTCCACCTCCCCGCCCGGCGCCCAGTCACGGTAGTTGAAGAGGCGCAGCTCGAGCTCGCCGCCGAGGACGGAAGCAAGTGGGCGTTGTTCGGAGACGGCAGCGAAGACATGAGGAACGAGCGTGAAGACGTCGAGGCGCAGAGCTTCGGCAGGTTAGTCGTCAGGTGCGAAGCCCTGCGCAACCAGGATTCGCCGCGCTTCGAGGTCCACCTGTCTGATGCAGGCCCCGACGAGTGGCAGCAGGATCGCGGTGTCGAGCTCCAGGGCGTCGTTCGCCGGCCCGGGCACGACGTCGGTGACGACGCCCAGGCGCCGGCCGCCCTCCTCCTCGACCTCGAGTCCCACCAGCTGGAAGACGTAGTACTCGCCGGGCTCGGGCTCGGGCAGCTCGGAGCGCGGCACCTCGAGCGGCGTCCCGCGCCGGACCGGCTTGTCCAGCCTGATGACGAGCCTGCCGCCGGGGCGCTTCCGCTCCTCGACCCGGACCTCCTCGCCCCCCGCCCGCAGCACGACACCGGGCTCGAACCGCTTCGGGTCCTCGCTCGCCTGCTCGACGACGAACGAGCCGTCCAGGCCGTGGGGCTTGCCGACCCGCCCGACGGTGACGAAGGCGGGTGGTCGAGCCACCTAGTCAGCGATCTCGAGCACCAGGCGGCGCCGCTGCCGCGCGCCGCCGGCGCGCACGACCGCGCGGAGCGCCCGCGCGATCCGTCCCTGGCGGCCAATCACCTTCCCCACGTCCTCCTTCGCGACGTGGAGCCGGAGGACGAGCGCGTCCTCGCCCTCCACTTCCTCGACGCGGACCGCGTCGGGGTCGTCCACGAGCTGCCTCGCGAGGTACGCGAGCAGCTCAGCCAATGTTCTTGGCCTTGAGCAGGCGCGCGACCGTGCCGGACGGCTGGGCGCCCTTGCCGAGCCACTCGCGAACCTTCTCCTCGTCGAACTCGATGGTCGACGGATCGGTCTGTGGGTTGTAGCGCCCGACGATCTCGATGAATTTGCCGTCGCGCGGCGAGCGCGAGTCGGCGACGACGACGCGGTAGATCGGGTTCTTCTTCGAACCGACGCGCGTCAACCTCATGCGAACTGCCATTTCACCTCCGTTGTGCCTGCTTAACGAGCTCCGGGGGGAGCCCCGGCATCTTGCCCTTCCCCATCTGCTTCATCATCTTCTGCATCTGCTTCCGCGCCGACAGCAGCTTGTTCACCTGCTGGATGTCGGTGCCGCTGCCCGCCGCGATCCGCTTCCGCCGGGAGCCGTCGATCAGGTGCGGCATCCGCCGCTCCTGGGGCGTCATCGAGAGGACGATCGCCTCGACGCGCGAGAGCTCCTTGTCGTCGACGTCGATGCCCTTGAGCTGGTTCCCGAGGCCGGGGATCATCGAGAGCACGCCCTTGAGCGGCCCCATCTTGCGCAGCATCCGGTAGCTCGTCAGGAAGTCGTCGAAGCTGAACTCGCCGGCGCGCATCCGGGCCTCCATCGCGGCCTGGTCCTCCTCCGACGCGGCCTCCTCGGCCTTCTCGATCAGGGTCAGCACGTCGCCCATCCCCAGGATCCGCGACGCCATTCGGTCGGGGTAGAAGTACTCGAGCTGGTCGAGCTTCTCGCCCACGGAAGCGAGCTTGACCGGCTTGCCAGTGACCGCCTTGACCGAGAGCGCCGCCCCGCCTCGAGCGTCGCCGTCGAGCTTCGTGAGGACGACGCCGTCGAAGGCGACGCGCTCCTGGAACGCCTCCGCGACCGAGACGGCCTCCTGTCCGGTCATCGCGTCGAGGACGAGCAGCACGTTCGTCGGCTTCGTCGCGTCGCGGATCCGTCCCAGCTCCTGCATCAGCTCCTCGTCGATCTGCAGGCGGCCGGCCGTGTCGACGATCACCACGTCGCGGCCCTGCGCCCGGGCCTGCTCGAGCCCGTCCTTCGCGGCCTGCACGGGCTCCGCGCCGGTGAACACCGGGATCTGGATCTGGCGGCCGAGCTGCTGGAGCTGCTCGACGGCGGCGGGGCGCTGGAGGTCCGCGGCGACGAGCGCCGGGGAGTGGTTCTCCTTGCGGAGCAGGAGCGCGAGCTTGGCGGCTGCGGTCGTCTTGCCCGACCCCTGGAGGCCGGCAAGGAGGATGACGGTCGGCCCCTTGCCGGCGAACACCAGTTTCGAGTCGCCCGTGCCCATCAGGGTCGTGAGCTCCTCGTGGACGATCTTCACGACCTGCTGGCCCGGCGTCAGGCTGCGCGTGACGTCCTGGCCGGACGCGCGCTCCTTCACCCGCGCGACGAAGTCCTTGACGACGCGGAAGTTGACGTCCGCTTCGAGCAGCGCCAGGCGGACCTCGCGCATCGCGCGCGAGATCGACTCTTCGTCGAGCTTGCCGCGGCCCCGGAGAGGGCCCAGCGCGGCGTTCAGCTTGTCGCCAAGGGTGTCGAACACGGCCGAACAGTGTAGAGATGCGGGGGTTTCGTCCCTAGAGTTGGGCCATGGCCGCTCGGAGGACGGTCACCGTCGTCTTCTCAGACATCGCCAACTCGACGCCGCTCGGGGAAGCGCTCGACCCCGAGGTCATGCGCGGTGTCATGGAGCAGTACTACTTCGTCGTCCGTCAGGAGCTGGAGCGGCACGGGGGGACCGTGGAGAAGTTCATCGGTGATGCGGTCATGGCCGTGTTCGGGATCCCGAAGGCGCACGACGACGACGCACTGCGCGCGGTCCGTGCGGCCGTCGACATGCGTACAGCGCTCGGAGCCCTGAACCAAGAGCTCGAACACACGCACAACGTCCGGCTGGCGATCCGGACCGGAGTCAACACGGGCGAGGTCGTCGCCGGCGATCCGACCGACCGCCAGAGCTTCGCTACCGGCGCGGCCGTCGCGACGACCCAGCGGCTCGAGGCCGCCGCCCGCTCGGGTGAGATCCTGCTCGGCGACTCGACGTACCGCCTCGTCTCCAACGCCGTGCTCGTCGAGCCGATGGAGCCGCTGAGCCTCAAGGGCAAGGCGAAGCCGGTGAAGGTCTGGCGGCTCCTCGGCGTCGTCGAGGGCGCACCGCCCTTCCCCCGGCGGCTGGACACGCCGATGGTGGGTCGCGTGGAGGAGCTCGCCGCGCTGCACGGTGAGCTGGATGTGGCTTCCCGCGAGCGTCGGTGCCGACTCGCGACTGTCGTGGGCCCCGCGGGGATCGGCAAGTCGAAACTCGGCAACGAGCTCTTCGCCCGGACACGAGGCGCGGCCACCACGCTGGTCGGCCGCTGCCTCGCCTACGGCGAGGGGATCACGTACTGGCCGCTCCGCGGCGTCGTCCTCGCCGCGACGGGCAGCCTCACGCGCCAGGGGATCCAGGAGTTCGTCGCCGACGCGCCGGATGCCGACCTGATCGCGGAGCGGCTCGCGGGTGCGGTCGGCACGTCCGATCCGCCGCCAAGCGGCGAGGAGACGTTCTGGGCGGTCCGGCGCTTTCTCGAGCACCTCGCGCGCGAGCGCCCCGTCATCCTCGGAATCGACGAGCTTCAGTGGGCCGAGCCGACGTTTCTCGACCTCCTCGAGTACCTGGTCGGCTGGACGAGGGACGCCCCGGTGCTGATCCTGGGCCTCGGCCGGCCCGAGCTGCTCGAGGCCCGCCCGACGTGGCGCTCGACGAGCTCGCTCGTCCTCTCGCTCGAGCCGCTGTCAGGAGCAGACTCACGACGGCTCGTCGAGGTCCTCGGCGAGGGCGAGATCGAGGACGCCGAGCGGGAGCGGATCCTCGCGGGCGCCGAAGGCAACCCCCTGTTCATGGAGCAGATGCTGGCGCTCTCCGTCGAGGACGGGCAGCAGGAGACGATGCCGCCGTCGATCCAGGCGCTGCTCGCCGCGCGGCTCGACCGCCTCAGCGAAGGCGAGCGCGCGGCGGTCGAGCGGGCGGCGGTGATCGGACGGGAGTTCACGGCCGGCGCCGTAGGCTCGCTCTCTGACGGCGAGCCAGTCGCCTCGACCCTGCTCTCCCTCGTGCGGCGGGACCTGATCGAGCCGGACAGGTCGCTGATCCCCGGAGACGACGGCTTCCGCTTCCGCCACATCCTGATTCGCGACGCGGCCTACCTTGCCCTTGCCAAGGAAAGCCGCGCTGCCTTGCACGAGCGCTACGCGGACTGGCTGCTGCGAGCGGCTAGCGACCTCGACGAGATCATCGGCTACCACCTCGAGCAGGCGTTCCGCTACCGCCAAGAGCTCGGTGCGACGGACAGCGAGCTCGCCGCCCAGGCCGGCGAGCGCTTGGCTCGCGCCGGCACGCGGGCCGTCCAGCGCGGCGATTCACCGGCGGCCGTCGCGCTTCTGACGCGCGCGACCGCGCTGCTTCCGGACGGCCACAGCGAGCGTCGAGAGCTCCTTCCCGTGCTCGGCAGTGCACTGATGCGGACAGGCGACTTCCACCGGGCCGAGCGGGTCCTGATCGATGCACTGGAGGCCGCCCAGTCCGCGGGTGACCGACGGCTCGAGCTGCGAACGCTGATCGAGCGGGAGCTGTTTCGCTCGTTCACGAGCTCGGACGAGTCGGTCGAGGACATCGTCGCCGTCGCCGACAGCGCCATCCCCCTGCTCCAGGAGCTCGGCGACGACCTCGGGCTGGCCAAGGCTTGGTGGCTGAAGAGCGAGGTTCACGTCCATGCGTGTCGGTGGCATGCACGGGGCGAGAACCTCGAGCGCGCCCTCGAGTACGCCCGGGCTGCGGGCGATCGGAGCGAGCAGTCGACGCTCGCGTCGCAGCTTGCGGTGGCGTTGTACTGCGGTCCGACACCGGTCGACGAGGCGATCGAGAGATGTGAACGCCTGCTCGCCGAACTTCCGGACGACCGGTCGCTCCGCGCGTCAGTTACGGGCTCGATCGCCGGCCTTCGGGCGATGCGCGGAGAGTTCGAGGAAGCGAGACGGCTCCGGGAAGCCGCACGTGCGCTCTCCGAAGAACTCGGTCACCGTTTCCGGATCGCAGCGAGATCCCTGATCGCAGCTGAGATCGAAGCGCTCGCCGGACGGCCCGACGAGGCAACGGCGATCCTCCACTGGGCGTTCGGTGAGCTTGAGGAGATGGGGGCCTCGAGCGTGATGTCCACGGTGGCCGCCTTCCTCGCAGACGCGTTGGCCTCGGAGGGCTCCATCGAGGATGCGATCCGTTTCTCGGAGGTGAGCGAACAGCATGCCGCGGACCTGGACATCGCGACCCAGGTGATGTGGCGCGTTGCGCGCGCCAACGCCACTGGCGAGCTCGCGCTCGCCCGCGAGGCGGTCGAGCTCGCGCGGCCCACCGACTACACCGACATCAGGGCGCGGGCGCTGCTCGCTGTCGGCGACAGCGACGGCGCGGCTCGGGAATACGAGCGCAAAGGCAACACCGCTGGCGTGAGGCGTGTCGTCGCCGCCGCGCTGCGATCGTCGTAGGATCAGACCGACACGACCAAGGGAGGTGCGCATGATCGAGTACCCGTCAAGGGAGGAGAAGTACAGGATCAGCGACGCCGAGTGGGATCAAGGCTGGAGGTACAAGTTCAGAGACGCCGTCGACAAGGCCCTCCAGGATCACCCCGACGGAACGGAGGCACGGATCGACCAGATCTTGGTCAAGAAGCGCGGGGACAGGTCCTTCCACGACTACAAGATCGTCCTCGGCGGGGGCTAGCGAAGGAGGAACATGGCAGACATCGCGAAGGTCATCACGATCATCGGCTCGTCGCCGGAGAGCTTCGCCAAGGCGGCCGACGCAGCCGTTCAGGAGGCGGCGAAGACGGTGCGCGGCATCTCGGGCGCAGACGTCGTCTCGATGAGCGCGGTCGTGGAGAACGACCGCATCAGCGAATACCGCACGACGGTCAACATCGCCTTCGCGGTCGAGCGCTAGCGCAGGAGCGCGGTCGCGTACTCGCGGGCGTCGAACGGCCGTAGGTCGTCGAGGCCCTCTCCGACGCCCACGAGCTTGACCGGGAGACCGAGCTCGTGGGCGATGGCGAGCGCGACGCCGCCCTTCGCCGAGCCGTCGAGCTTCGTGAGCGCGACGCCGCTCACGTCGACCGCCTGACCGAAGAGTCGTGCCTGCTGGAGCCCGTTCTGGCCGGTCGTGGCGTCCACGACGAGGAGGGTCTCGTGCGGCGCGTCCGGCAGGCGGCGCTCGATGACGCGCCGGACCTTCGCGAGCTCGTCCATGAGGTTCGTCTGCGTGTGGAGCCGGCCGGCCGTGTCGACGATGACGACGTCGCGGTCGCGGGCCGTCGCCGCCTCGATCGCGTCGTAGGCGACGGCGGCCGGGTCACCTCCCCGCTCCGAGCCGACGAAGTCCGCGCCCGCGCGCTGCGCCCAGATCTCGAGCTGCTCCTCGGCGGCGGCCCGGAAGGTGTCCGCGGCGGCGAGGAGGACCGAGTGGTCGTGCTCCCGGAGCTTCTGCGCGAGCTTCCCGATCGTCGTTGTCTTGCCGGTCCCGTTGACACCGACGACCAGGATCACGGCGGGGCGGGCGCCGAGCTCCAGGCGCGCTGGCTCGCCGAGGAGCTCGGCCGCCTCCTCCGTCAGCGCGGCGCCCAGCTCGCCGACGTCGCCTCGAGCCTCCAGCCGGCGAACGAGCTCCGCCGTCGTCGGGACCCCGACGTCCGCGGCGATCAGCGCCTCCTCCAGGCGCTCCCAGGCCTCGTCGTCGCCGGGATCGAACGCCGCGGCGGCGATCTGCTCGGTGAGCGCACGGCGACTCTTTCCGAGCGAGTCGCGGAGGCGGGAGAAGAAGCCCTCCTGCTCCGCCTCCGTCTCGTCGGACGTCTCGGTGTCGCCGAGAAACTCCCCCCAGCTCCTGGCCATCGCGGCAGGCTAGCCGCCTCGCCGGGCCGTGTCCCGGGGTCAGACCCCCGGACCGGGCTCGCGGTGACATGGCTCACCGCTGACCGAGCGGAATGGCGCTCGCCACACAGGCCGCAGCGGCCGGGGCTGTTCCAGGCTCCGCCTTGGCCCGCCCGGCCCTGTCCTGGGGTCAGACGCCGAGACGCGGCCGGAAACGACGGTCAGGCCGCGGCTTCGGCGGCCGTCTCGCGCGGCAGGCGCCTCGAGACGATCTGCGAGACGCCGTCGCCGCCCATCGTGACCCCGTAGAGAACGTCGGCAGCCTCCATCGTCTTCTTCTGGTGCGTGATGACAATGAACTGCGCGCGGTCGGAGAAGCGCCGCAGGAGCTCGACGAAACGGCCGATGTTGGCGTCGTCCAGCGCCGCCTCGACCTCGTCGAGGAGGTAGAAGGGGCACGGGCGGGCCAGGAAGAGCGCGAAGAGGAACGAGATCGCGCCGAGCGCCTTCTCTCCCCCGGACAGCAGCGAGAGCCGCGTCACCTTCTTCCCGGCGGGCCGTAGCTCGACCTCGATCCCGGGGGCGGCATCCTCGTCGTCGCCCTCCGACTCCCCGGTGAGGCGGAGCCGGCCGCGCCCACCCGGGAAGAGCGTGGCCGCGACCTCCTCGAAGTGCGCGCTGACGGCGTCGAACGTCTCGGCGAACCGGCGCTCCACCGTCCGGTCGAGGTCGTCACGGAGCCTGGCGAGCTCGTCGAGGCTGCGTTCGAGGTCCTCCCGCTGCGCCGCGAGCTCGGCGAGCGACTCCTTCTCGCGCTCGTACTCCTCGCCCGCGAGGGGGTTCACGCGGCCTAGCTCCTCGCGCCGGCGACGGAGCCGTTCGAGCCGCTCGGAGATGGCCTCCCGGTCGTCGCCCTCCGCCGGCTCGGCCCCGGCGGCGTCGAGCCGGCGCTCGGCCTCCTCCCGCTCGGCCTGGAGCCGCGCGAGCTCGACGTCCACGGCCCCGGCGCCCGTCGCCGCCTCGCCCGCCTCGCGCCTGATCTCAGCCTCGGCGCCGCCGAGGCGTCGCAGCTCCTCCGCCAGCTCGGCCGTGCGCGCCGTACCGGCATCCGCCCGGGCCCGCAGCGTCGGCTCCCACCTGTCGGTCGCCGATCCGGCCGCTCCGAGCACACGCTCGAGCCGCTCCGCCGCGGCGATGTGCGGCCGGTACCGCCCGTCGTCCACCGCAGCAACGCGCGGCGGCTCGTCCACGACCGCTTCGGCCTCTCGCTCGAGCGCCTCGACCTGGTCGGCGAGCGCCCGGCGCCGCGCCTCGAGCTCCAAGAGCACCGCCTCCGCCGCCTCCCCGGCGAACCAGAGCTCCCGCCGCTCCGGGTCGTACCCGACCCCCTCCCGCGTGACGGCGAGGCGGGACTGTGCGAGCAGGTCGGCGCGCTCGACGACGACGAACTCGTCGACCGTCTCGTCCACGACGACATGGACGCTGCCGAGGCCCCGGGCTCTCGCCTCCTCGACGAGGCGCAGGGCGGCCTCCTCGTCCGGCGCGAGCACCGCGGCTCCGCGCCCCCGGAGCGCTGCGGCGACCGCGCGCTCGTCGCCCGGAGGCACGTCAAGCCTCGACACGAGCAGCTCGTGACCCGCCTCGGCCAGCGCGCGCGCCGCAGGCGGAACGCCTTCTCGCTCCGCGAGCGTCCGCTCGAGGGCGGCGAGCCGCTCGCGCGCTAGGCCGGCCTCCTCGCGAAGCTTCTGGCGCCGGAGCTCGGCCGTCGACGGGCCGGTCGGAAGCCGGGGCCGGCTCGCAGCCTGCCGGAGGGACTCCACGAGCGAAGCGGCGCTCTCGCGACGCAGCGCGACCCGCTCGCCGGCGCTCCGCAGCCGGTAGAGGGCCGCGGTGGCCGCCTCGCGCTTGCCGGCCGCGTCGGCGAGCTCCTCCTCGGCCCGGTGCCGCTCGGCGAGCAGCTCCTCGAGCTTCGTCTCCGTCCGCCGCTTCGCGTGGTCGGCGGCGGCCCGACGCTCCGACGCCTCGGCGATACGCTCGTCGACGGATGCGAGATCGAGTGTCGCGACGGCCGCCTCGAGCGAGGCGATCTCCCCGCCGAGCTTCTCCGCGCGCTGCGCCGCGCTCGCCTGGAGCGCGAGCGGCCGCAACCGTTTCTTCACCTCGGCCTCGATGTCGCGCGCCCGCGCGACGTCCTGGGCCACCCGCGCGAGCTTCAGCTCGGCGCGATGCCGGCGCCGCTTGAACTTCCCGAGCCCCGCGGCCTCCTCGACCAGCGCGCGCCGCTCCTCCGGCTTCGACGCCAGGATCTGCTCGACCTTGCCCTGCGAGATGACCGACCCGGCGGCACCCCCGAGCCCGACGTCGGCGAGCAGCTCCACGAGGTCGGTCCGCCGGACTGCGGTCCCGTTGATCAGGTACTGCCCCTCGCCGCCGCGGTGCACGCGTCGCATGACGGAGACCTCCGCGGGCAGCTCGGAGAGCGTGTCGTCCGCGTTGTCGAGAACGAGCTCGACCTGGCAGTAGGGGACCGGCTGCCGCCCGCCGGAGCCGGCGAAGAGCACGTCGTCGGGCCTCTCCGCCCGGAGCTCGTTCGGGCTCAGGCTGCCGGACGCCCAGAGGAGCGCGTCGGCGACGTTGGACTTTCCGGAGCCGTTCGGTCCCACGACCACGGAGACGCCCGGCTCGAGGCGAACCTCGACCGGCTCGGGGAACGACTTGAAGCCGCGGATGCGGATCGCGCGCAGGTGCACGTCGGCCGGAACGCTAGTGCGTCCGGCGGATGGCGCTTCGGCACGCGCGGCTAGGCCGCGCGGACCTTCTCGAGGGCTTGCTTCGCGGCCTCCTGCTCCGCCGCCTTCTTCGACGAGCCCATGCCGACGCCCGCCTGGTCGCCGTCGATCACGGCGGCAGACGTGAACTTCCGGTCGTGCGGGGGGCCCTCGACCTCGAGCACCGAGTAGGTGACCTGCCGCCCGAGCGCCGCGAGCGCCTCCTGGAGCTCCGTCTTGTAGTCGACGTGCGTCGTCGCGGCGTACTCGATCCGTCCGGAGAAGGCCTCGACGATCGCCTCCTCGATCGGCTCGAAGCCGTGCTCGAGGAAGAGCGCCGCCAGCGCTGCCTCGAGCAGCGCGGCGAGCACGTTGCGGTTTCGCGAGAGGCGGTCGAGCTCCTCGGGCGGGACGATCCCGTCGCCCTTCTCGACCAATCGGGCGCCGAGGCCGAGCTCGCGCGACACGACGGCGCAGCTCGCCCGGGAGACGACGTGCGACCGAATCTTCGCGAGCCGTCCTTCGGCGAGCTCGGGATAGCGCTCGTAGAGCGACCTGGCGACCGCGAGCTCCAGGACGCTGTCCCCGAGGAACTCCAGCCGCTCGTACGACGACGCCCGGTCGGGCGCCCACGAGGGGTGCGTGAAGGCGTTGTCGGCCCGCGCGGCAGGCAGCTCCTCGATCAGCCGCGTGAGGCGGCTCGGGTGGCTCTGCGCCGCGACGCTACTGGTGCGACGTGACGTACTCGACAGCCTGCCCGACCGTCTGGATCTGCTGGGCGTCCTCGTCCGGGATCTTGATCCCGAACTGATCTTCGAGCTCCATGATCATCTCGACGAGGTCGAGCGAGTCGGCGCCGAGATCCTCTTGGAAGTTCGCCTCCTCCGTGATGTCCGACTCCTCCACGGACAAGCGCTCTGCCAGGACCTCCCTGATGCGCTCGTAGACTTCGTCGCGGGACGCGGCCATGTCACCTCACTTGCGTTCGTTGGACTGAGAGCGCGCCGATTCTAGTGCCCATTCAGGTGATGCTGCCGCGCTTCTGGGGCGCGAGCACCAAGCCAGAGTGCAGATTCCGACGAGCCAAGGTCAGAAGACCTTGGTGAGGAGGAGGGTGCGCTCTGGCGCAGCGTGATCGCGGGCCAGGAGCCCGGCGCGTATTGCCTGGAGGGGCACTAGGGAACCGGGGTGCGCAGCGGCTCGACTTCCCGTCCGCGGTACGTCTTGCAGGTCGGGCACATCTGGTGCGGCCGCTTCGGGCGATGGCAGACCGGGCACTCGTTGACCCTCGGGGCCTCGAGCTTGTGCGTTGCGCGGCGCTTGTCACGGCGCGCTTTCGACGTTTTCCTCTTGGGGACTGCCATCGCGGCGCGGAACTATAGCGACACTGCGCCGGACGTCGTCTTCGCCGATGGAGGCCGTCCCCAGGCCTGCAGGACGCACGTCGGCACCCGCGCGCGCTGCAACGCCGGCGGATGGGCAGCGCGATACGCGCCCGGCGAGACGCCGAAGGCGCGCCCGAAGCTCGTCGTGAAGGAGCCGACGCTCCGGAGCCCGACCGCGAAGCACACCTCGGCGATCGGGCGGTCGGTGTTCCGCAGCAACGCGGCCGCACGCTCCAGCCGCCTGGTCAGCAGGTACTGGTGCGGCGACTCGCCGAACGCCCGCCGGAACTCCCGGCTGAAATGCGCCTCCGAGAGCCGCGCGGCGCGCGCGAGGGTCGGCACGTCGAGCGGCTCCCGGTAGCGGGCGTCGATCAGATCCTTGGCGCGAAGCAGGTGTCTCGCGGGCGGCAGGATCGTCACCATCGGGACAGTTAAGCGTCCGTCAGCTGCCCCAGGCGCATCTGATTGCCTGACGGGTCGCGGAAGCCGGCGTCGATCCCGTAGGGCTGCTCCGTCGGCTCCTGCGTGAACTCGACACCGCGGTCCCTGAGCTCCACGTAGGTCGCCCGAACGTCGTCCGCCTGGAAGAAGAGCCCGCTCGACGCACCTTTGGCGACGAGCTCCCGCAGGCGGGCGGCCGTCTCCTCGTCGAAGACGGGCGGGCCGGGCACGGCCAGGAGCGTGATGGCGACGTCCTCCTGGCCCGGCACGCCCACGCTGAGCCACCGGAAGTTCCCCATCTCGGGAACGGTCACGTCCTCGCGGAGCTCGAGGCCGAGCTTCTCCGTGTAGAAGTCGAGGGCCTCGTCCTGGTCGAGTACCCAGACGCCGGCGTGACTGAGCTGCGTGATCATCTCGTGTCCTCCTGTTCGAGTGGTCGGTCGGAGGCCACGCTAGTTCGCAGCGGTCGGCCTGTCTTCTCGAAAACTGCTGCTCTACTTGAGCTGCTCTTTGAGCCCTTCGAGCGCGGCCCAGCGCGGGTCGGCGCGCTCGTCCGCGTGCTCGTGCGGGTGCTCGTTGAGATCTTCCCCGCACACGGGGCAGAGGCCCGCGCAGTCGGGCCGGCACAGGATCTGCTCCGGAAGCTCGAGCGCCACGGCGTCCCGCGCCCACGACGACAGGTCGAGACGGTTTTCGTGGACATACTGCGTCCGCAGCTCCTCGGCGTCGCCCGGGCTCGTCGCCTGGTACTCGCGGGCACGGATCGGGAGATCGACGACGGCGTCCTTGAGGCAGCGGACGCAGGGCCCGTGCAGCCTGGCGCGGAAGCCGAGCTCGAACGTCGTCCCGCTGGAGCCGCGGCTGATCACGAGCTCGGCGGGCACCTTCTCGGGCACCGGGAGGTACCGCTGGCCGCCGAGGTCGAACGGCGCGAGGTCGATCTCCTGCTCGCCGCGGTACTCCTCGCCGGGCCTCAGCTTGGCCTGTCTGAGGTCGAACGTGGTCACTGGATCAGGGTAGCGTCGCGCCCAGCGGCGATCAGGGCCTCGAATTCGGCGATCGCCTCCGCCTCGCTCGGCGGCGACTCGACCACCGCGAGGATCTCCGAGGCGCGCGGCCACGTCGAGCTGGCAAGCGGCGACGGGTCGTACTCGGCGCGACGGTGGCGGACATCCGGGCCGAGCTCGACCCAGTGCGCACCGGCTGCGCCGTAGGGAAGCCCGACGCTTCCCGCGTTCACGACGCGCTTGTCGCCGGCGCGCCGGTCGAACTGCATGTGCGTATGGCCGCAGACGACGACGTCGGCCTCGATGCCGTCCAGGATCGTCCGGAGACGCTCGTCCGAGGCCGTTCGCAGCAGCATCTCCTCGTCGCTCCTCGGCGAGCCGTGGACGAAGAGAACCCGTCCGAGCCCGGCGACGTCGAGCTCCAGCTGGACGGGCAGCGACTGCAGCCATTCGAGCCGTTCCCCTCCGAGCTGATCGACCACCCAGTC
Source organism: Gaiellaceae bacterium (assembly GCA_035707105.1). GTDB lineage: Bacteria > Actinomycetota > Thermoleophilia > Gaiellales > Gaiellaceae > JACDAN01. The sequence continues at coordinate 20,304 of DASSUI010000090.1, forward strand.
GTCGCCGGGGTCGCGGTCGGCGTTGCCGCGAATCGCCAGGGCGTCGAGCGCCCGGATCCGGTCGACGGCCTCGGCCGGCATCGGCCCCCAGGCGAGGTCGCCGCCGAAGACGAGCGTCGCGTCCCCGACCCGCGCCAGGGCGGCCTCGAGCGCGGGCGGGTTGCCGTGGACGTCGTAGAGCGCAGCGACAGCAACCACCGATGCCGGCGAAGCCGTCACCGGCTCATCGGCACCGCCGAGCTCGGCGCCTCCGCTCGACGGATCTACTGGTACGGCTGGTCGTCGTTGGAGCTCGGGCCCGCGATCCCGGCCACGACGGTCTCCTGCGAGCGCTCGTGGAGCCGCTCCCGGCCGCGCTTCACGGCGCCGAGGAACTTGTCGAGGTTGACCTCGAGCGTCGAGAGGATGCTGTCGGCCCAGTCCTCCATCTCGAGCCGCGTCTCGCGCGCCTGGCGCCGCGACTCGTCGATGATCTCCTGCGCCTGCCGCTCGGCGAGCTTGACGATCTCGGTCTGGGAGGCCTCCCGGACCGCCTGCTCCCTCGCCTCGCCGAGAATCCGGTCGCACTCACGCTTCGCCTCGGCGAGCATCTCCTGCCGCTCCTTGACGATCCAGCGGGCCTGCTTGATCTCCTCAGGGATGGTCGCGCGCATCTGGTCGAGGATCTCGTAGATCTCCTCGCGGTCGATGCGCACCTGGTCGGTCAGCGGCACTGCTTTCGCGTTGTGCACGAGGTCGTCGAGCTTGTCGATGAGAACGAGGACGTCCATAGGCGGGGAATGTTACTCGGAGGGGCTGACGGGGGCGCCGGGGCGGCCGTCGCCGTACAGCTCGCGGAGCCGCTCGGCGACGCCCTTCGGGACGAGCTCGTCGACGTCGCCGCCGTACGCGGCGATCTCCTTGACGCCGCTGGAGGACACGAAGCTGACCTCCGGGCTGGCCATGACATACACCGTCTCGATATCGGGGGCCAACGTCCGGTTCAGCTGGTTCATCTGGAGCTCCCACTCGAAGTCCGAGATCACACGCAGGCCCTTGACGATCACCTTCGCGTCCCAGCGGCGGGCGAAGTCGACGACGAGCTCCTTGAACACGTCGACCTCGACGTTCGGGAGGTCGGTCAGGGCGTCGCGCAGGAACTCGACGCGCTCCTCGACCTGGAACATCGGCTGCTTGTGGGCGGGCTGGCCCACGACGCCGACAACGACGCGGTCGAAGATCCCGGCCGCGCGCCGGATCACGTCGACGTGTCCGTTCGTGACGGGGTCGTACGTGCCGGGATAGATGGCGGTGATCACGCGTGCTCGAAGAGGGTGAGCCGGGCGGAGCCGTACTTCCGGCTCGTCCGCTTCGCCAGCGGCAGCTCCGGCTCCTCCTTCGCGTGGGTCTCGACGACCGCCAGCCCGTCGGCCGCGAGCACGGCAGGCATGTACAGCGCGATGCGGTCTTGCAGCGAGGAGTACATTCGGTAGGGCGGATCGAGCAGCACGAGATCGTAACGCCTGCCCGCGGCCGCCTCTTCGGCGAGCACCTGGATCGCGTCCTTACGCAGGAGCGTCGCGCCCTTCAGGCGGAGCTTCTCGACGTTCTGCCTGATCGCGTTCTGGGCCGCCTCGTCGGCCTCCGCGAAGACGGCCCTGGCCGCACCGCGCGAGAGAGCTTCGAGTCCGTAGGCGCCAGAGCCGGCGAAGAGGTCGAGCACGGCTGCGCCGTCCACCGGCCCGATCAGGTTGAACGCCGCCTCCCGAACGCGGTCGCCGGTCGGCCGTGTGTCGTGCCCCTTCGGGGCGACGATCTTCGCGCCCCGTTTCTCGCCCGCGATGATTCTCACGCCGTCGGCTCGCGGTCGGCGAACAGACGGTCGACCTCGTCGTTGAGCGGGCCCTCGTAGTCGACGAGGCCCTCGGCGAGCTCCCGGGCGCGCTCCAGCAGGTCGCGGTCGGCGCGCAGGCGGGTGAACCGGAACTCCGAGAGGCCGGCCTGGCGGGTTCCGAGGAGCTGCCCCTCGCCGCGCAGCTCGAGATCGACCTCGGCGAGCTCGAAGCCGTCGGTCGTCCGCACCAGCGCCTCGAGCCGAGCTTGGGCGGCGTCGGTCAGCTCTTCCTTGGCCCGCGAGATCAGCAGGCAGTACGACTGCTCCGCCCCGCGGCCCACCCGGCCACGCAGCTGGTGCAGCTGGGCGAGCCCGAACCTGTCCGCCTCCTGCACGATCATGATCGTCGCGTTCGACACGTCCACGCCGACCTCGATCACCGTCGTCGCGACCAGGACGTCCAGCTCCCCCGCCTTGAACTGCGCCATCAGCTGCCGCCGCTCGTCGGGCCGGAGACGGCCGTGGAGGAGGCCCACCCGGTAGCCGCGCAGCTCGCCCTTCCGCAGGCGCTCCGCCTCCCGCTCGGCCGCGCGCGCCACGCTCGTCTCAGACTCCTCGATCAGCGGGCACACGACGTACGCCTGCCGGCCCGCGTCCAGATGCTTGCGCAGCCGCTGGTAGGCGGCGCTCGAGCGCTCCTCCGCCACCCACGCGGTCTCGACCGGCTTGCGGTTCGCCGGCGGCTTCGCGATCTCGGTGACCGACAGGTCGCCGTAGACGGTGAGCGCCAGGGTCCGTGGGATGGGGGTCGCGGTCATGTGCAAAACGTGCGGCCGGCGGCCCGTCGTCAGCGCGGCCCGCTGCTCGACCCCGAAGCGGTGCTGCTCGTCCACGACGGCCACCCCGAGGTCGCCGAGGTCGACACCCTCCTGGATCAGCGCATGCGTCCCGACCACGACCTGCGCGGCGCCGACGTCGTGCTTGACCGAGCGCGTCAGGAGCGCGACCGGCACGCCGAGCTGCAGGCAGATCGGCTCCACGGTGAGGAAGTGCTGCTCGGCGAGGGTCTCCGTCGGGGCCATGAGCGCGCCCCTCCTCCCCGCCTCGACGGCGCGGAGGAGCGCGTACAGCGCGACGACGGTCTTGCCGGAGCCGACGTCGCCCTGGAGCAGGCGCTCCATCGGCCGCTCGCCGGCAAGATCGGCGTCGATCTCGCGGATCGCGCTCTCCTGGCTCGGGGTCAACTGGAAGGGCAGTGCCTCCCGGTACCGGGCGACGAGCTCGCCGGGCGCGCCGAGCGCGGGCGCCCGCTCCTCGTCCCGACCCTCCCGCCGCCGTGCCAGCCCCACCTGGAGCGCCAGCAGCTCGTCGAACGCGAGCCGCCTGCGCGCGCGCTCGCCCTGCTCCTCGCTCGCGGGCCGGTGGAGCGCGACGAGCGCGTCCGCCCGCCCGGGCAAACCCTCGCCGGCCTTCACGCCGGCCGGCAGCGGGTCGACGACGTCGCCGGCGTACGCGAGCGCCTTCCCGACGACCTCCCGGAGCTTCTTGACTGTGATCTCCTCGCTCGCGGGGTAGACGGGGGCGAAGTCGGCCGTCGCCGCGACGCCGTTGACGTCGTACGACCGAACGGTGAACTCGCTCCCCTTCAGGTTCCCGCGCAGGCGCACGTGCGTGCCGGGCCGGAGCCGGTCCTTGAGCCAAGCCTGGTTGAACCAGACCGCCGTGATCTCGCCCGTGTCGTCCGCGACGCGTGCCTTCACGAGCTGGAGGCGTCGCGCGCGCTGGACGCGCACGCTCAGCACCTCGCCGGCGATCGCTGCCTCGTCCTCGCCGAAGAGGTCGGCGATCGCGAGCTCCGGCGCGGCAGGCTCGTAGCGGCGCGGCCGGTACTCGAGCGCGTCGCGGATCGTCCTCAGCCCGAGCGCCGCGAGACGCTTCTTGACCGTCGGCCCGACGCCGTCGACGTTCTCGAGGCCGAGGTCGAGCCGTTCCGGCCGGGGAGACCCGGGGAGGCGCGGCCAGCGAGGCGCCGCGGCGCCGCCGAAGCCGCGCGGAGAGCTCAGCCCGACTCCGCGGAGGCGGCTGCGACCTCCTCCTCGGCGAGGAACTCGATCTCGAGCTTCTCGATCCGCGTGCCTTCCACCTCGATCACCTTGAACCGCAGCCCGTTCCAGCTCACCTCGTCGCCGGGTGTCGGCGCCCGTCCGAGCTGCCCGAAGACGAAGCCGGCGAGCGTGTGGTAGTCGACGTCCGGCATCTCGACCTGGAACTGCTCGTTGAAGTCGTCGATCGGATATGTCCCGTGGACGCGGATCCGGCGGTCGTCGAGGCGCTCGAGCGACTCGTCGGGCAGGTCGTACTCGTCCTCGATCTCGCCGACGATTTCCTCGAGCAGGTCCTCCAGCGTGACGATTCCCTGCATCGAGCCGTACTCGTCGACCACGATCGCCATGTGCTGGTTCTGCTGGCGGAACTCGGCAAGGAGCGCGGCCAGGTCCTTCGTCTCGGGGACGAAGTACGGCTGCCGGAGCAAGTCCTTGATGACGACGTTGTCGATCCCCTTCTCGTAGAGCGCCGAGAAGAGGTCGCGGACGTGAAGGATCCCGACAATCTGATCCAGCGACTCCTCGTAGGCCGGGTACCGGGTGTACGGCGAGGTGATGACGGCGCCGAGGCATTCGCGCGGCGGCAGGTTCACCGAGATCGCCACGACCTCGGGCCGGTGGACCATGACGTCGTGCGCCTCCTTCTCGGCGAACTTGAAGGCCGCGTACAGCACCTCCTGCTCCACGCCCTCGACGACACCGCTCTGGCCCGCCTCGGCTACGAACGCCCGCACGTCCTCACGCGTCTGGACGACGACGCCGGCCGGGGCCGGCTGGATCCCGAACAGCCGGACGACGAAGTTCGACGAGGTCTGGAGCAGCCAGACGAGCGGGTATGCGATCCGGCCGAGGAGGTCGATCGGCCACGCGAGCGAGATCGCGAGACGCTCGGCCCGCTGGAGCGCAATCGCCTTCGGGACGAGCTCCCCGAGCGAGACGCTGAGGAACGTCAGGAAGAAGAAGGCGATCAGGAACGCGACCGTGTCCGACTGCACGAACGTGAACCAGTCCTGCACGAGCGGCTGCCCGATCGCGCCCATCGCGATGCCGGCGATCGTGATCCCGACCTGGACCGTGCTGATGAACCGCACGGGGTTGTCCATGAGCTCGAGCGCGTGGCGCGCGCCGGAGCGGCCCTGGGTCTCGAGGTCCTGCAGGCGCGACCGCCGCGCTGTCACGAGCGCGTACTCGGCGGCGACGAAGATCGCGTTCCCCAGCACGAGCAGGAGAACCACGACGATTCGGAGGAGGTCGCTCACGCCCGGCCCCGGGCGCGAGTACTAGGCGGTCGGTCGTCGTCCAAGGAAGTCCTCGAAGTATAGGAGTCGATCGGACGTGCGCCGCCGCGGGACGAACACGTGTTCTACACTTCTCCGATGGGCGTCGAGTACCGGGAAGAGCCCTGCCGGAGCGCGCTGAACCGCGTCAAGGGGATGGCTTTCTCGTGGTCGCTGAACCCGTACACAGGGTGCGTCCACCGCTGCACCTTCTGCTACGTGCGCGCGTTCGAGAGGCGGGCGGACCGGCCCTCGGACGACCGCTACGGCACATCGATCCGGGTGAAGACGAACGTCGCCGAGGTCCTTCGCAAGGAGCTCGCCCGCCCCTCGTGGGAGGGCGAGACCGTCGCGATCGGCGCGGCGACCGACCCGTACCAGCCGGCGGAGGGCCGGTACCGGCTGACCCGGGCGTGCCTCGAGGCGCTCGCGGAGCACTCCAACCCCTTCCAGCTGATCACGCGGGGCCCGATGATCGTCCGCGACGTCGACGTGCTGGTCGAGGCGGCGAGGAGGGCGAAGGTCGGGATCACCTTCTCGATCCCGACGCTCGACGAGGACGTCTGGCGGAAGACCGAGCCGAGCACCGCGCATCCGAGGCAGCGGCTCCGGGCGCTCAGAGAGCTGGTCGAGGCCGGGATCAAGGTCGCGGTCGGGATGGCCCCGATCCTTCCCGGGATCTCTTCGAGGCCATCTCAACTTGCCGAGGTCGTGCGTGCTGCCCGCGACGCCGGAGCCTGCGGGGTGTGGGCCAACCTGCTCTTCCTGCGGCCTGGCACGAGGGAGCATTTCCTCGAGGCGGTGGCGCGGGATTTCCCCGAGCAGCTTGGACATTACGAGCGTCTCTACGCCGGCCGCGCGTACCTCGGCGCGGAGCACGCGAAGCCGGTCCGCGCGACGGTGGCCGAGCTGGCCAGGAAGCACGGCGTACGCGACCGTCGTCGTGTCCGGCTAGAACCTGAGCCGCCGGTGATCGCGGAGCAACTGGCGCTGGCCGTGTAGAGCTCCTGACAGCTGCGAGCTACGCCGCCGTGGCCGGTCCGAACCAAGCGGTCAGCGCGTCGGCGAGACCCAGCTGGGTCAGGTCTCCCACCCAGGCCACATATCCGTCGGGCCGGATCAACACGGCGGTGGGAGCAGTGACCGCGCCGAGGACGGGAAGCTCCCACGGACCCACGTATTTGGCGTCGATCAACTGAACCCGATCTGCCCACGGAGTGATGTCCAAGCCGCCGGGCTCACCGAGGTTGAGGAGCACGGGCCGGGCATCGTGCAGCAGGGTGAAGACCCGCAACGGGCCGTTGGCGGTGACCAGGTCGAGGTCGGGCATGCGGCGTCCGAGCAGCGGGTGGCCCTCGCCGAGGTCGTAATGGATGTCCAGACCGGACATCATCCCGGCGAATCGGCGGCGAGGCTCGTCCATGCCGAGGAGCTCAGACACGGTGTCGCGCAACGCCTCGATGCGATCGTCGGCGCGCATGAGCGCGACTTGCGCCATCGTATTGCGCAGCACGCGGGCAGCGACCGGGTGGCGTTCGGCATGGTAAGTATCCAGGAGGCTTTCCGGCGATACCCGGTTGACCACCTGGGCCAGCTTCCATCCCAGATTCACCGCATCCTGCACACCGGTGTTGAGGCCCTGTCCACCGACCGGGGAATGCACGTGCGCCGCGTCGCCGGCCAGCAGGACCCGTCGGTCGCGGTAGGCCGCGGCCTGCCGAGTCATGTCGGTGAACCGAGTAATCCAGGTAGGACTGTGGACCCCATAGTCGGTCCCGTATACGGCGATGAGGCCCTCGCTGAGATCGCGCACGGTGGGTTCGCTCGTGCCGACGTGCGACTCGGTCAGCATGACCCCAACCGTCCCTCCTGGCTTGTAGACCACCTCGCCGTCTTTGATCTCGTATTCGACCTTGCCGAGGGCGTGCATGCCCGAGGGAGTGCGGCGGATGCCCAATTCCGGCTCCTCGGTCATCTCGACCTCGGCGAGCAGGGCGCTCGTTGTCGGATCCCAGCCGGGGAACTCGATGCCGGCTGCTTTCCGGACCAGACTGCGTCCTCCGTCGCACCCAACGAGATACTCCGCCCGCAGCGACCGGCCGTCGGCCAACTCGACGTCGACGCCGGTGTCGTCCTGCGCAAAGCCGGTCACTTCACGTCCGCGGTAGATCGTCACCGCCAGCTCGCCGACCCAGCCGGCCAGTATGCGCTCGATGTGGTTCTGCCACAGCCCGAGCCCGTAGGGGTGCCGGGTTGGAAAGTCGCTGATGTCCAGACGGACGCTGGCGAACCCGGCGACCTGAGCCACCTGCCCCTGCGAGAGGAACCGATCCGCGATTCCACGCTGGTCGAGGACCTCGATGGTGCGTGCGTGCAAACCGCCTGCGCGCGAGCCGGGGAGGTCCTGGCTGCTGCGCCGCTCGACAACGGCGACGTCGACCTGTGCCAACGCCAACTCGCCCGCCAGCATCAGCCCTGTCGGACCTCCTCCGGCGATCAGCACCGCATGCTCGGTCATCGCCACAAGAACACACGCATTTCGCTCCTCCCTAGAGTCTCATCGACGGGAACATCTCGTTTCGGTGAGGACCGGTAGGCGGAGCAACTCCGCCTACCCGTCTGACAGGACTTCCTGCACCGCGCCTAGAATTCGACGCCCGTGGGCCAGAACAACAGCGGTGACGGCCGCCCCGAGATCACCTGTCTGATCGTCGACGACCACGAAGTCGTCCGCGAGGGCCTTCGGCTCTCCCTGTCGCGCGCACCGCACATCCGCGTGATCGGCGAGGCGTCGGACGGTGCGTCGGCGGTCTCGCTCGCGGAGCGTCGGAAGCCGAACGTCGTGATCATGGACGTCCGCATGCCGGGCATGGACGGCCTGGAGGCGACGAAGCACCTGAGCGAGCGCGTCCCCGAGACGGCCGTCCTCATCTTCACCGCCTACAGCGAGCGAAGCCTCCTCAGCCGCGGTCTCGAGTCCGGGGCGAAGGGCTACATCCTCAAGGAGGCGCCGCACCAGACCCTCGTGAAGGCGATCGAGAAGATCGCCGCCGGCGACGGCTACGTCGACCCGGCCCTGATGCCCGCCTTCCTGCCCGGCAAGGGCGACGACATGCTCACGGGGCGCGAGCGGGAGATCCTCCAGCTCCTCGCCGACGGCATGTCCAACGCGGACGTTGCGGCCCGGCTCTTCATCAGCCAGGAGACCGTGAAGAGCCACGTGCGCCACATCCTCACGAAGCTCGAGGCGGACACGCGGACGCACGCGGTGGCGATTGCGCTTCGCGAAGCGATCATCGACTAGGAGCGCATCGCTCGTCGCGGTCGTCGCGGCCGCAGGCATCGTGGCGCTGCTCGGCTTGGCGGCCGGGCTCGAGGCGGTGGCGCTCGTCGCGCTCGCGGTCGCGATCGTCGCCGCCGCCGTCCTCGCGATCCAGCTGCTGCGGAAGCAGGAGCAGGAGGCCGAGCGCGCGCGCACCTCCGACCAGCTGATCGCGGCGGAGCAGGACGAACGCCGCCGGCTCGCACTCTTCCTCCACGACGTGCCGGTCCAGGCGATGTCGGGTATCGCCCTCATGCTCGACGGGGTCGTCGACGCGATCGACCGCGGGAACGTCGAGGACGCCAAGGAGGTGCTGGGCAAAGCGGTCGCCCGCCAGCGCGAGACGATCCGCGAGCTGCGGAACCTCTCGTTCGCGCTCGAGCCGGTCGTGCTCCGCGACCAGGGCTTCGGCCCGGCGGTGCAGGCGCTCGCCGACCAGGTCGAGGTTTCTCACCGGGTGCGCGTCGACCTGGACATCGAGACGGGCAGCTCGCTCGCCGATCGCGCGCAGATCGTGCTCTACCAGATCATCCGCGAGTCCCTGGATGCGGCGATCCGGCGCGGCCCGCCCACGCGGATCTCGGTCGCGATCGGCGAGGTCGACGGCGGGGCGGTCGAAACGGTGATCACCGACGACGGCTCGGGCGAGCGGCGTCGGCGGGTCTTCGAGGCGCTGGCCGAGCGGGCCCGCACGCTTCAGGGCGACGTCGAGGTCGACCACAGCTCGGACGACGGCGGCACCGCCGTCCGGGTCACGCTTCCCCCGTACACGGCACGCCGTTAGGGTTCGGCCGCGATGGCGGACACGCACCTCCTCTTCGTCTGGAAGCCGACCGGGTACGAGCTGCGTGAGCAGGACGGCGAGCTGCCGTCCGTCGGGACGGTGTTGGAGCTCGAGGAGGGCCGCCAGGAGGTCAACCGCATCGCGCCGTCGCCGATACCCGGCGACGGCCGGCGCTGCGCGTACCTGCAGCCGACGCCGGCCTAGACGGCCGACTCGGCCGCGACGAGCCCGAACACGAGGGCGGTGGCGAGCCCGCTCGACCAGCCCCCGGTCGAGATCCCGCCGATGTCGGCCCCCGCGGCAAGGAGGCCGTCGACGGGGTCTCCGGCCGCGTCCAGGACGCGTGCGCGCTCGTCGACGCGGATGCCGCCGAGCGTCTGGGTGACGGCGGCGCGGACGAGGACGCGAATCGCTCCGTCGCGCTCCTCCACCGGCGCTCCCGCCTCGCGCGCTGCCTCGATCATGTCCGCGACGGTCCGGTCGCGCACACGCTCGTTCAACCGCTCGTGGGCGACGGTGAGCCACCCGCGGCCGGCCGGGAAGCGCGCGATCCGCTGCGCGACGTCGATCTCGGACCAGCTCGGGTCGCCGTCGAACCGCTCGGACCCGTCCTCGGACGTGATCTCGGCGAAGCGTCCGTACAGCTGGCTCAGACGGACGAAGTCCGCCTCGGCGAGCGCCTCGACCGCCGGCATGGCGCGGCCGTAGAACTCCTCGAGGTCGCCTGCGGTCGCGGCGCCGCGGCTCGTCGCGAGCTCCAGGCCGTCGCCCTCGCTCCACCGGTTCGCCCGGAGGAGCAGGCCCTTCACCCGGGCGAGCCGAGCGGGGAAGCCGCCGGTGGCGAGGATATTCGGCTCGTACGCGGTCTCTCCCAACTGCACGTCCAGGGCGAGCGCCGTGACCAGCTGCTTCGCGTCGAACCGCGCGCCGACGGTGAGCGGGTTGCCCGTCTCGCGCGTGAGCAGCTCCACCCCCGCCCGCTCCAGCCAGTCGAGCGCGTCGTCGAAGCGTTCGAGGATCAGCCGCTGGAGCGCGGGATCGCCGCCCGGGCACTGCTCGCGGAAGAGCTCGAAGGACCGGTACCGCCAGACGAACCCGCTCGAAAGCACCATCGAGCCGCCGGCCCTCGTCCCCTTCTCGTAGACGACGGGCTCGGCGCCGAGCTCGCGCGCACGAGCGGCGGCGACGAGTCCCGCCATCCCGGCGCCTGCGATGCGGAGGACAGCTATTGCAGCGCGAACGTCGGCTTGTGCTCGACGTACTCGAGGCGCACGCGCTCGGGCAGCCAGACGAACACCGCCACCGTGTTCGGCGCGTCCACGAAGTCCTGAACCTCGATGTCCCGCTCCTCCGCGCCGGCACGGTGGTCCTCCGCGGAGTCGACGAGCACGGCGAGGTGGTTCAGGAGCGGCCGCTCGGGGTCGCCCGGCTCGCCGTCGTGGAACTCGACGTAGGCGCCGGCGACCTCGACCCGCGGGGCACCGTCGGCCCCGGGCTCGGCGGCCTGGAAGCCGTAGTCCACGTAGCGCCGGGCGGTTCCTTGCGGATCTGCCGAGTAGAGCGCCACGTGGTCGAGGTCGTACTCCGTCTCCGTCGGCGCCTCCACGAGGCCGAGCACCACGTCGTCGCCGGCACCGAACAGGGCCGTCCCGTTCGAGCGCTGCACGTCGAGGTCGTCGGGCAACTGCGCGAGCGCGGCGTCCAGATCGTTCACGCGCAGCGCCACGTGCTTGAGCGCGCCGGGTTCGCGCGGCCCCTCCGCCTCGAAGAGCGTCAGCTTCCCCTTGCGGGCGTCGGAGCCGACCAGCGTGAAGCGGTCGGTCCGTTCGATGACGTGCATCCCGAGGTGGCTCGTGACGAAGTCCGCGATCCGGTCGCGGTCGGCGAGCCAGTAGGCGACGTGGTCGAGGGTCTTGGGGCGCACCGTGCTCGCGAAAGCCTAGCCATCGGAGCCGGTGCGCCCGAACCCGATTACTTCCTGCGATCGACCGCCCGCTGCAGCTGCTGCTTGTTCATCTTCGAGCGGCCCTCGATGCCCATGCGCTTGGCCTCGTTGTAGAGCTGCTCCTTGGTGCGGCCCTTCTGCCTGTTCGTGCCCGAGCGGCTGCCGCCGCGGCGGCCCGAGGACATGTCCTGCCGCGAGAGACGCGAGGACGAGCGAGCCTCGCCCGACCGGGCGCGCTCCTTGTTGACCGTGCGCGCCGCGATCTCCTTCGCTCTCTTCGTCGAGGCGCCGCGCTCCTTCGCGCTGTCCTTGATGTGCTCGTGCTGGCGTTCCCGCTTGTTGCTCCACGCTTCCTGAGGCAAATGACCCTCCTTTCACAACTCGGAGGGTTGATACCCGTTACGTGACGCGGCTAACGCCTACTCGAGGGGTGGGTTCTGGACGTTGTGCTCGGTCGCGTACTCGTCGGTGAGCTGGTTCACGACGTCCGCGCCCTCGCCGTACGCGTAGTTGATCTTGACGAACGGCTCCCACTTCTCGGGCAGCGCGTCCTCGGGGAAGATCGCCTCGACCGGGCACTCCGGCTCGCAGGCCCCGCAATCGATGCACTCCTCCGGGTCGATGATCAGGATCCGGTCGAACTCGTGGATGCAGTCGACAGGGCAGACGTCGACGCAGGACCGATCTTTGATGTCGATGCAGGGCTCGGCGATGATGTACGTCACGCCGGGCGATCCTAGCTACGGAATCAGCGATTCGACGAGCTCAGGCGCGCGCTCGTCGAGGGCCGACTTCGCGACGACCTGGTCGAATCCCGCCTCGTGCGCCCGGCGAAGTCCGTCGGTGTCCGTGTGGTTCGTGAACCCGAGGATCGGGACGTCCGGATAGGTGTCCGCGACCTCGTCTGGATCGGTACGTCCGACGTCCGCGATCACGAGATCGGGTGGGTCGACCGAGTCGCTCGTGACGATGTGGTGGCCCTGGAGGCGCGCCTCCAGCTTGCCGCGGATGAAGAGGTCGACGCCTTCCAGCAGGATCGTCGCCACGACGCCTCCGAGGGTAACACTCACCCTCGTGGACGAGCACCTGCGGAGCGGGCTCGCGCTGATCAGGCGCGGCGAGTACTTCCTCGCGCACGAGGAGCTCGAGGAGGCGTGGCGCGCGGCCGAGGTCGCGGAGAAGGACTTCTTCCAGGGCCTCGTCCACGTGGCGGTCGCCTGGCACCACGCGGGCCGCGGGAACCGGCCGGGGTGCGAGCGGCAACTCGCGAAGGCTGCGAGACGGCTCGAGCCGTTCGCGCCGGAGCACCGCGGCGTCGACGTCGCCGCGGCGCTCGCGTCGGTGGCAGACGCCCAGCGTCGGGTCGAGGCGGGCTCGCTCGACCTGCCCGCCCCGCTCGGACGCTAGGCGGCTCCTTGGGCCGTGTCCTGGGGTCTGACCCCGGAACACGTCTCGAGGGGCCGCTCCGCTGCGACCGTCGATCTTCGCGCGCGCTCCGAGGTGGTCGCAGCCGTGCGGCGCCGGCCACCGCCGCGGCCGCGAGGGACGGGTCCTGGCGTCTGACCCCGGGAGACGGCCTTTCGGGCCGGTCGGATGCCCCTACGTGCCGAGTCCGAAGAGATCGAGCGCCCGGTCGAAACCCACGCGAATCCAGCCGTCTCGGTGGAAGAAGAAGGCGAGGCCGAGGAGCAGCAGCGCCGCGCCGCTCACCGTCCGGATCACGACGTAGTGGTCGCGCAGCCAGCGGAACGCGCCCATCGCACGGACGAACGCGACCGCGGCGAGGACGAAGGCGAGCGCGAGCCCGGCCGAGTAGGCCGCCAGGATCGCCGATCCCTGGAGCACCTCCTCCGCGCTCCCGGCCAGGACGAGAACGGACGCCAGGACCGTCCCGATGCACGGCGCCGCGCAGACGGCGAACGCCCCGCCGAGCAGGACGCCCGACCCGCGACGACGCGCCTGCGTGAGCAGCCCCGGCGCCACCAGCCGTTCCGGCCACGGCAGGAGCCCGAGGAACGCGAGCCCGAGCACGACCAGGACGAAGCCGGCGAGCTCCGCCCGGCGGTTCGCGTCCAGCACGCCGCCGACCGCCGCCGCGGCCGCGCCGAGCACGACGAAGACGGTCGTAAACCCGAGGATGAACGGGATGCTCGAGCGCGCCACCCGCCGCCCGACGCCTGCCTCCCCGAGGCGCTCGGCCTCCACCGCCGAAACCGCGGAGAGGTATCCCGGCACCAGCGGGAGCACGCACGGCGTGACGATCGAGAGCAGGCCCGCGAGGAACGCGAGCGGCAGCTCAGCCATCGAACCGCGCCAGCTCGCGGTCGAGCCGGCGCTCCAGCTCGGGGTCGAGCGGCGGCCGGCCGTTCATCGGCATCTCGGGTTCCGCAGCCGTTCGGCCGCGGCTCCAGCGCCAGACGAGCGCCGACACGACCACGCCGCCCACCACGAGGCCGATCAACGGCAGCAGCCACGCCAGCCAGTGCAGACCCTCGCGCGGCGGCGCGGCGAGCACGGCCGGCCCGAACTGGGCGACGAGCTCGTCCTTGATCTGCCCCTCGGAGACGCACGCCTCGGCGCGCCGCTCGATGAAGCGCTTGATGTCACGCGCCACCGGCGCGTCGGACTGGTCGAGCGTCGTCTTGCACTGCGGGCACATCACCTCGCCCTCGAGGTCGGCGAGCGTCGGGCACGCCGCGGCCGCCGGCCCTGCGAAGGCGAGCGCGGCCACGGCGACGAGCACGAGCCTCATGCGGAGAGCAGCTCCTGGACGCACTGGTCGTAGCGGCCCCGGTTCCGCTCGATGTGCACCCCACCGAGCAGCCGCTCGCACACGAGCGTCCCATCGGGCGCGACGAAGAACGTCTCCGGCGCGGCCTCGACGCCGTACTTCGAGATCGTATTCCCGGGCCCGTCGTAGGCCAGCGGATACGACATGTCGTTGTCGCGCGCGAAGCGCTTCGCGGCGCCCTTCAGGTCGTGGAAGTCGACACCGAGCACGACGAGCCCCCGGCTCCTGTACCGCTGCCAGGTCTCCTCCAGCACCGGCGCCTCCTGCTTGCACGGGTCGCACCAGGAGCCCCAGAAGTTGACCACGACCGGCCGTCCGCGATAGTCGGCGAGGGAGATGTGCCCGGCCCGGTCCAGCCGGTCGAGCCGGAACGACGGCGCCTGGACGATCTCCCCGCGCTCCAGCTTCCTCGCCGCGCCCTCCTCCTGCGTCGCGAGCTTCCAGACGAGCAGCGCGAACAGGGCGCCGACGAGGGCGACAGCGAGAACCTGGCCCGTGAGCTTCAGCCGGGCGTGCATCGCCTAGACGTTACGCCCGAACGATGAACACCGGCGTCCCGACCCGCACGCGGCTGAAGAGCCACTCGGCCTCGGGGATCCGCATCCGGATGCAGCCGTGGGACGCGGAGTAGCCGATCGAGGCGCTGTCCGGCGTCCCGTGGATGCCGACGCCGGACGCGCTGATACCCATCCAGCGCGTCCCGAGCGGGTTCCCGGGACCCGGCGGCACCGGCTTCTCGTACTTCGCCCAGTCGGAGTCCGGCGGGTACCACCACGGGTGCCGCTGCATGGTCACGATGTGGAAACGCCCGATCGGCGTCGGGTATGACGACTGGCCCGTCGCGACGCCAAGCCGCTTCCACAGCCGCATTCCGCGGAACAGGTTGAGGACCTTCGACTCGCGCCGGATGACGATGATCGGGCCGAAGCGCGCACGCGTCACGCTCGGGTCGACGCGCATCGCGCGGACCGGCAGGCCAGACCGCCCGTGCGTGCGCAGGGCGGCGACGATCGCGCGGACGGCCGGACGCTGCTGGATGCGGCGGCCGGTCCGCTCCTTCGTGATCCAGGGGCGGTTGCCCCGGAGTCCGACGAGCTCGGCGTCCTTCGCGTGCCGGTCGAGGCGCTCTCCGAGCGCCCGCACGTAGCGCGCGACGCCGCCCGAGCGGAGCCTGACGAAGAGCGGGAGCCTCGTGCCCGGGGCGGCGCGCCGTGCCTGGCCGATCGCGAGCTTGATCCTCGCCGTGGCGCCGAGTCGCCGCGGCGAGACGAGGATCGGGCGCCGTCCGAACACGAGCCGGAGCGGCTCGTCGAACTCGGCCTGCACGAGCGTGGTGGCGCCCTCGGGCGTCATCCCGCCGACCTCGACCTTCCCGACCCAGACGCGGTCGGGGATAAGGTCGGCCTGCGGCGCCCGAGTTGTCGTCCCGACCGTCGTGGTCGTGGCCGTCGTCCCGGTGGACGTGCCCGTCGTGATCGGGAGCTGCGAGAGGCCAGGTGAGGCGATGACGGCAGCCGCGAACAGGCCCGCGGTCGCGCACGCGAGCACACCCAGGGCGAGCGAGACCCCACGCCTCACGGCGCGCAGTGTAGAGAAAAGGCCTGCTAACTCCCAGGCCGCCTAGGGCGCGGTCGGGAGGGGCGGCTCCTCGAAGCGGCCGCCCTCCGCCGCGAACTCGACGATCATCCGGTCGGTGATCCACTCGACCGGCGCGCGGTCGTCGGTCCACGGATCGCCGGACGGGGGGATCGGCCGCATGGTCGCCCGCAGGTCGCGGACCAGGGGCTCGACGGCTTCGGGGGCAGGCCGTGCGGTCCCGGTCGGCTCGCCGTTCTGCCCGATCACGATCTGGTTGAAGCGCAGCGGCTGCCAGCCGAAGGCCCGCGGGAGCACCGACGCGAGCGTGCCGCCGATCCTCTTCGCCAGGTCGTGGTTGTCCGGCGTCGTCGCCACGTTCAGCGCCACGATGCCGCCCGGCGTCAGGTGGTCGCGCACGAGCCGGAAGAACTCCTCGGTCGCGAGATAGAACGGTACGTACGGCGGCCGGTACGCGTCGACGATGATCACGTCGTAGCGCTCGTCGGCCCGGCGCAGATACGCGCGCGCGTCGGCGTCGTGGACGGTCAGCGTCCCGATCTGCCCCATGCCGAAGTAGCGGCGGCCCGCCTCGCTGACGGCGGGATCGAGCTCGACGCCGTCGACCTTCGCGGTCGGGTAGTAGCGTTCGTACGCCCTCGCCGCCGTCCCGGCCGCGTTGCCGAGCATCGCCACGCGCCTCGGCTCGCGACCGAGCAGGTCGACGACGGCGACATACGTGTCCCAGACGCCGCCGGTCAGCACCTCGTTGCGGCGCCAGACCGAGTGCGTCGCCAGGCCCTCGTCTAGGTAGAGCCGGCGGACGCCCTCCTTCTCGACCACCTGGATGAACTGGTAGCGGGATTCGTCCTCGTAGATCAGCCCGCTTTGCGCCTTCACCGCCCCCGGCGGGATCAGCAGCAGCGCAGCGAGCGCGGCCGCCAGGACGATCCACCGGCGGCCGAGGAGCACGGCGCCGCCTGCGCCGATCAGCGCGGCGGCGGCGAGCAGCGTCCGCTGCGTCCCGATCGCAGGGATCGTCACCAGGGCGGAGAGGAACGTCCCGAGCAGGCTGCCGACCGTGGACACCGCGTAGAGCCGGCCGGCGACGGTGCCGGCGGTCTCGATGCCGGTGATCGCCAGGCGGATCGCGAACGGCGCCACCATCCCCAGGAGCGTCACGGGCGGAACGAACAGCACCAGCACGCCGAAGAAGGAGCCGATCGCGGCGCCCGCCGAGACGCGGTCGAGCCCCTCGACCGAGAGGTCGAGGATCGGCCGCGCGACGAGCGTGGCGACCGCGATCATGCACGCGGCCGAGACGACCACGAGCCCGAGCGCCCTGGGCGTCGGCCACCGGTCGGCGAAGCGACCACCGAGCCAGTACCCCACCGAGAGCGAGGCGAGCGTGAGGCCGATGACATTCGCCCAGACGATCGTGGAGTTCCCGAAGTAGGGCGCGAGCATCCGCGACGCGCCGATCTCGGTCGCCAGCGTTCCGACGCCGGCGGCGAACACGACGCCGGTCAGCGTCGCCTGGAACGAGGGCCTCAAGGCGTCTTCTTGACGACGACGACCGCCGAGTCGTCCGCGGGCCCGCCGCCCGCGAACGCCCGCGAGTCCTCGACGACTGCGCGCGCGAGCTCCTCGGCCGGCAGGTGGCGAAGCTCCGAGAGCAGGCGGTCGAGCCGGACGTTGCCGTAGAGCTCGGCGCCGACCCGCGACTCGACGACCCCGTCCGTGAAGAGGACGACCGCAGCGCCTGGCTCGAGCGTCGCCCGGGCCTCGGGATACTCCTGGTCGGGCGCGATCCCGAGCGCGAGGCCCCGCGCTGCGAGCTCCACGACCGACCCGTCCGGCCGGACGAGCCTCGGCTCGGGGTGGCCGGCCCCGGCACAGGCGAGTTCGCCCGTCACCGGATCGACGGTCAGGTAGAGCATGGTCACGAACTTGCCCTCCTCGACCTCGTCGAGGACGACCTGGTTCGCGATCCGCAGCAGCTCCGAGGGGGTCGGGTGCTCGCGGGCGAGCGAACGGAAGACGAACTTCGTCATCGCCATGTCGGCCGCGGCGTCGATCCCCTTCCCCGTGACGTCGCCGACGACGACCGCCAGCCGCCCGTCGGGGAGAACCGTGTAGTCGAAGACGTCTCCCCCCACCTCCAGGCGCGCCGAGGATTCGTACACGCTGCCGATCTCCACGCCCGGGATCGCCGGCGGCTCGTCCGGGAGCAGCGACCGCTGCATCGCGTCCGCGAAGTGCACCTGCTGCTGGTAGAGCCGGGCGTTGTCGATCGCGAGAGCCGCCTGCGCCGTCAGCGAGCGGGCGGCCTCGAGCGTGTCGCCGTCGATCCGTCGCTCCGGGTCGAGCGAGACGAGCGTCAGCGCGGCCATGACCTCTCCGGAGGAGACGATCGGGACGACCGTCGCCGTCGAGCCGCGCTCGAGGAACGGGATCAGGAGCTCGTGCCCGCCGCCGAGCCGCTTGGCCCCCTCGACGCTCAGTACCCCGGGCGGGCCCGCCTCGATGCGCTCGAGCGGCTGCGGCCGGCGCAGAATCGGGTCGAGCGCCACGCCGAGCCGCGCGTCCGGGACGTGGACGGCGCGCGCCACGAGGGAGTCGCCTCGCGCGTCAGGCATGCGGAGGACGCCGGCGTCGACGTCCAGCAGCTCGACGGCGGTGCGCGTCACCGCGGCGACCGTCTCCTCGAGCGAGAGGCTCTCCGAGAACGAGCGCGAGATCTCGTAGAACGCCTCGAGCCGCCGCGCGGCGAGCCGTTCGGCGCGGAGCGCCTCCTCGCGGTCGCGCGCGAGCCGGGCAGTCTCCTCGTGGAGGCCGGCGTTCTGGACGGCAACCGCCAGCTGGCCCGCGAGCGCCGCGAGCAGCGCCGACTCGCTCTCACCCAGACGCCTCGTGGCCGGCAGGTAGGCGACGAGCAGCCCGATCAGCTCGCCCGCCGAGCGGAGCGGAACGACGACGGCCGCCTCGATGCCGGACTCCTCGACCGCCTCCCGCACCGAGCCGAGCCTCGGATCGCCCGCCGCGTCCCTGAACTCGACCACGGGGCCGGCCCGCAGCCGGCTGACGATCAGGTCCAGGAGCCCCTCCGCGACGCGCAGGTGCGGGCCTGCCAGCCCGCGCTCGACCGCCGTCTCCAGGTCGCCCGCCTGGCGGAGGTAGACGGCCGCGCGATCGGTCTCCAGCAGCTCCCCCACGCGGTCGACGGCGGTCTCGAGCGTGTGCGAGAGCGAGAGCTCCGCGATCGCCTGGCCGACGACGGCGAGGAGCGCGCGGCTGCGCTCGAGCTCCTGCTCGAGCGCGCTCGTCCGCTCTCCGATGCGCACGGCGTGCGCGGCCCGCGCGCCGAACGCCGCGAGCCTCCCGAGCTCGTCGACACCGGGGTCGTCGCCCGGCGTGAACTCGAGACGGAGGCCGCCGACCGGCGGCTCTCCGAGTCGGACGAGGACGACGCTGTCGTTCGACACCACGGCCGTCCTCCCGCCGAGCTGCGCGTCGGCCTCGTCGATCGCCAGTGCGCCGACGGCGTCCGCGCCGAGGCCTGCCGCCGCGAGCGGGGTCGGCCCGGCCTCGCCCGAGCGCCAGATGACGCAGGAGCGGGCGCCGGTCACCTCGAGCGCCAAGCGGGCGATTCGATCGCCGGACCGCGCCTCCTCGGCGACGGCCGCCAGCGCTCGACCGGCAAGTTCGAGCGCCGCACCCCGGGCCGTTCCGGCGCCGTTTCCGTCCGGCCGCTCCACGGCGCGGACGAGCAGCGCCGCGTGGCCCGCGATCACGCGGGCCAGGACGACTTCAGGGCCGGAGAACGGCTCGCCAGCCCGGGCGAGCTCTAGCGCCGCGAACGGACGGCCCTCCGACGCCACGGGACAGATCAGCACGCTCGAGGCCCCCCAGCGCTTCGCCAGCCGGCGGATCCCCTCGGGCAGGTCGTCGGCGTCCGTAATGTCCTCCGCTCCTATCGCGCCCACGGGGAGCCGCGAGCCCTCGAGCTCGGCCCGGAGCGCCGGAGAAGAGGCCCAGACGCCCCTCGTCTGCAGCTCGTCGGCGCCGCGTTCGGCGACCCGGATGACCGCGAGCGTGGAGCCCGTTCCCGAGGCGGCCGCCTCGGCGAGATCGCCGAGGGCTGCGTCCAGATCTGCCGCGTCAACGAGGTCACGGCCCGCTGCCGCAAGGCTCCGGAGCGCTGTCTGGGCCACGTCCCTTCCGCCGGAAACCACGCGCGAAGTGTAGGGAGCGTCTTATAGAGTGAGGCCGATGGCCGAGCCCGCCCGGCGCAACGATGCCGTGGAAGAGCCGCCGCTCCCCGACCCGATCGCGGTCGAGCGCGCGTACCGATTTCACAAGACCCGCCGCCGCATCCGCCAGGAACGGAAGCAGGAGCGCGCGCTCGCAAACCTGCGCTTCATCGCAGTCCTCCTTGCGCTGATCGTGCTGACCGCCTACGTCTCGCTGGTCGTCTGGCGGCAGATCGAGCACCTCTTCGGCCTCTAGCTTCGTCCAGCCGGGCGCCGACTTCGTCGGCGCGCGGCGGAGGCGCGCAGCGAGGCCTCTTCACCCTTGGCGGCTGTTGCGGAACCGGCAAGGCCGGTTCCGCGGCGAATACTCCGCGCATCGCTGATACTTCCCCGCGTGGAATCGCCGGAGCCGTACCCGCCCGAGACCTACGAGCCCGAGGAACGCGTCGACCGGTTCTCGCCGGACGCCGCCTGGCTCTGGGGCGCGGGCGAGCGGCTGACCTGGCTCGCGGGGATGGTGCTCGCGCTCTCGACGCTCATGGGGTGGTACGTGAACAGCTCCGGCGATCTCACGGTCGCCGTCATCGGCTGGCACACGGGTGCGCTCGCCAAGGTCGTCCTCCTCCTGGGTCTCGCGGTCGTCGCGTTCCACCTCCTGAACGCGGCGGGGATCGAGCTGCCGGCGACGGTCCCCGAGAGCCTCGTCGTGATCGTCCTGGGCGCCCTTGCGACCATCCTCGTGCTCATCCGCGTGATCTCGATCCCGGACGACTTCCAGCCGGCGAGCCGTGGAATCGGCATCTGGATCTCGCTGGTGGCGGCCGTCCTTTTGATAGTCGCCGGCCTCTTACGGGCGTCTGAGGAGCTTTAACGCCCTCTCGCCGAAAGTCTCACGACTTTCGGCGACCGTATATGGAGCCGGGCGCCGACGTCGTCGGCGCG
>DASSUI010000091.1:0-14163 GCA_035707105.1 Gaiellaceae bacterium
CTTCGCCGTCGGGGCGAAGTCCTCGCTCCACGCGACCATGTCCGGGAAGGCCGAGAGACCGGCGGGCGATCCCGACGGCGCCGGTACGGCCGAGATCAAGATCAACGGCCGCCAGGTGTGTTGGGAGCTGACGGTCCGGAGAATCGCCCGACCCAGCGCCGCGCACATCCATCGGGGGCGCGCAGGCGTCTCCGGCGCAGTCGTCGTGCCTCTCGGCGGCACCTTCAGAGCCAAGGGGTGCGCCAACACCTCGGCGGCCAATGCCCGGGCGATCGCCGCGCGACCGGGGAACTTCTACGTGAACGTCCACAACGCCCGGTACCCGAACGGCGCAGTGCGTGGACAGCTGCGCAGGCAGTAGAGCTCTCATCGGCCGCTCATCCGGCCGATCTACGTTGGGGCGGTGCGGACTAGTCTCGTCATCCTCACCGCCCTCTCGTTTCTCTTCGCCGCCTGCGGCGGGAGCGAGAACGCGCAGGAACGTCAGGCGTCCCGGCCGTACGACCTCCCGCAGGGGAGCGCACCCGTCGAGTTGGACCCGAACGACTTCGTCGCCCGGATCGACAACCCGCACTGGCCAATGGCGCCCGGCAACAAGTGGGTCTACCGTGAGACGGCACCCGACGGGACGAAGCAGCGGGTCGTGGTCGAGGTCAGCGGCCGGACGAAGACGATCCTCGGGATCGCGGCGACGGTCGTCCACGACCGCGTCCTGGAGGACGGCGAGCTCGTCGAGGACACCTGGGACTGGTACGGCCAGGACAGGTGGGGCGGGCTGTGGTACCTCGGCGAGGACACGACCGAGTTCGAGAACGGCAAGCCGCCGTCCAAGGAAGGCTCCTGGGAGGCCGGCGTCCGAGGCGCCCAGCCGGGTCTGATCATCCCGCCCGATCCCGAGGTGGGGATGGCCTACCGGCAGGAGTACCTCCAGGGCGAGGCGGAGGACCAGGGGCGGGTCCTGAGCCTCGACGAGCGCGCGCAGGTCCCGTTCGGCTCCTTCGAGCATCTGCTGAAGACGGAGGACACCACGCCGCTCGAGCCGGACGTCGTCGAGCACAAGTTCTACGCCAAAGGCGTCGGCCCGGTCCTCACGGTCTCGGTGTCCGGCGGGGGCGGGCGGGAGGAGCTGCTCAGCTTCCGGGCCGGTTAGCCGGCTGTTCCGGCGTCGGTCCCGGCAGTACCCTCGCCGAGTGGAGGTTCGCATCCAGGCTGCTCACGGTCCGGTGGACGTGTCGGTCGGCGAACGCGACATCTCCTTCCGAGTCGCTGGACGAGATGTGCTCGTCTGGGTCGTCCTCCGTCGCTTTCGAAGCTGAGGCGCCTCCGAAGGGTCTACTCCCGCGGAATCGAGAGCCAGACGTCCGCTCTGCCGTCGCTTCCGGCATGGGCGCCGCCGCCGTGGGCCTCCGCGATGGCCGCGACGAG
Organism: Gaiellaceae bacterium; assembly: GCA_035707105.1. Taxonomy (GTDB): domain Bacteria; phylum Actinomycetota; class Thermoleophilia; order Gaiellales; family Gaiellaceae; genus JACDAN01. Next base: position 1,426 of record DASSUI010000091.1, read on the forward strand.
TGCAAGTCCGAGCCCCGTGCCGCCGCTCGTTCGCGCCTCGTCGCCGCGCGCGAACCGCTCGAAGGCATGCGGCAGGAAGTCCGGGGGAAGCCCCGGGCCCTCGTCGCAGACGTGGAGCTCGACCTGGTCGCCGCGGTGTGCGACTTCGAGGCGGACCGTCCCCGCGCCGTGGCGCAGGGCGTTGTCGACGAGGTTCCCGACCGCCTGCTCCAGGCGAAGACGGTCTGCGTGGAGGACGGTGCCGTTCGTCCCGACCGCCTCGATCGAACGCCCCGCCGCCTCCGCACGCAACGTGAACGCGTCGCGGACGGCGCTGATCACGTCTGCGGCCCGCACGTGCTCGCGCCGAAGCGGGAGACGGCCGTCGTCCGCCTGGGCGAGCACGAGCAGATCCTCCGCCAGCCGAACGAGCCGGTCGGTCTCCGCGCCGGCCGAGCGAATGGCCTCCCGGAGCTCTGCTTCCGAGCGAGGCCTCCGGAGCGCCAGCTCGAGCTCCGCCTTCAGGAGAGCGAGCGGCGTCCGCAGCTCGTGGCTCGCGTCGGCGACGAAGCCTCGCTCCCGCTCGATCGCCCGCTCGAGGCGCTGGAGCATCTCGTTCAGCGTCACGGCCAGACGGCTGATCTCGTCTCGCGCCTTTCCGGCGGGGAGGCGGCGTCCGGGCTCTGAGCCGGAGATCGCGGCCGCCTCGGCGCGCATCGCCTCGACCGGACGCAGGGCTGAGCGGGCAAGCCAGTAGCCGAGCAGCGACGCCAGGAGCAGCGCGATCGGCGCCGCGATCAGGAGCTGTGTGCGAAGCCCGGCGAGCGCCTCGTCCCGATCGCCGAGGGAGGTGCCGACGACGACGAGTCGCTCGCCCCGCGGCGCCTCCACCACTCGCCATGCGAGTCGGACACGACCGTCGATCCCCGGTACCCGGTCGAGCTCGGTCTGCGCCGGCGGCCTCGTGGACGCGGTGATCTCCCTGAGGCTCTCGTCCGTCACCGTCCGTCCCGTGCCCCCCCGCTCGGCCAGCGCAGAGGCATCGATCAGCCTCGCGGCGAGCGTCTCGTGGACGGCCTCGTCGAGCGACGACTGGAGGCGGAAGTACAGGAACGCACCCGTGGCGCCGAGCACGACTGCCATGGCGATCGCGAAGGCGAGCGTGAGGCGCAGGCGGATCGGGAGGCGGCTCATTCGCCACGCAACCTGTAGCCGGCGCCCCTCACGGTCTCGATCGACCGCCGGCCGAACGGGCGGTCGACCTTCTCCCGCAGGTAGCGGACGTAGACGTCGACCACGTTGGAGCGGTTCTCGTAGCCGTAGTCCCAGCAGTGCTCGAGCAGGTAGAGGCGTGACAGGACATGACCGGGGCGGCGCATGAATGCCTCGAGCATCCGGAACTCCTTCGTCGAGAGCGCGAGCTCCGTGTCGCTGCGCCAGGCCTGTTGCGTCGCGGGGTCGAGGCGGAGCTCGCCGACCTCGAGCACCGTCGGCCGTTCGAGCGGAGGCCGGCGGGCGAGCGCCCGGAGGCGTGCGAGCAGCTCGGCGAACGAGAACGGCTTCGTGAGGTAGTCGTCGGCGCCTGCGTCCAGCCCGGCGACGCGGTCGTCGACCGAAGCGCGGGCGGTCAGCATCAGCACCGGGGACCAGGTTCCGCTCTTCCTGAGCTCCCGGCAGACGTCGAAGCCGTTTCGGCCCGGGAGTTGGACGTCGAGGACGATCGCGTCGTACTCCGTCGCCTGCGCCATCCAGATCGCGTCGTCTCCCGTTCCCGCGATGTCCGCGCTGTAGCCCTCGTCGGCGAGGCCGCGGCGGATCAGCCCGGCCATCTTGGGCTCATCCTCGACAACCAGCACGCGCATGGTCGAATGGTGGCAGGGACGAGATGAGCGCCGGATGAGAAGCGAAGCGGCTCTCATCGCCGTTTCACCTAGGCGCGCTACGGTCTGACCATGATCCGGAACAAGAGAACACTCGTGATCGGGGTCGCAGCCCTCGCGGTGGTGGCCGGCGGCGGGGCGTACGCCTACGCCGGCGGCGGCGACGACGGCGAGGGAACCGCCTCGGGCCCGGGCGCAGACCGGGCTCGCCGAGCGGCGCTCGCCCACCTCCCCGGCGGCACGGCCAACGCGGTCGAGCGGGACAACGAGAAGGGCGCGACCTGGGAGGTCGAGGTGAGGAAGGCGAACGGAGACACGGTCGACGTCCGCCTCGACGCGAACTACAAGGTCATCGCCGTCGACGGCGACAACGAGAGCGAGGCGGGCGACACCGACTAGGCGCGGAGCGCGACCTCGAGCGCCGTCCCTCGTCCCGGCGCCGAGATGAAGCTGAACCCTCCGCCGATCGATGCGGCGCGCGTCTTCATGTTCTTGAGGCCCTGGCCGGCGTCGTCGGCGTCGGCCTCGAAGCCGGCACCGTCATCGTGGATCCGGACGAGGCGCTTCGTCCGGTCCCGGCCGATCCAGACCTCCGCGTGCGCGGCCCCGGCTTGCGGACGTTCGCGAGCCCCTTCTGGACGATCCTGAAGACCTCGATCTGCCCGTCCGGCGCGAGCACGACGCCGGGATCGACCTCGAGCTCGGAGGGCCACTCGACTCGGTCGTTCGGCTATCCGAGGCCGTCCAGCGCGGCCTCGACGAGCCGGGGCAGGGTCTCGAGGTTGTAGCCGCCCTCCAGCACGGCGGCGACCTGCGGCGCCGCGGCGCGGGCGCGGCGGCCGAGCTCCCGGAAGCCCCCCTCGGTCACGAACATCTCGGCGAGCGGGTCCTCCTCGTGCGCGTCGAACCCGGCGGACACGAGCAACAGGTCGGGCGAGAACCCTCCGATCACCGGTGCGACCACCTCCTCCCAGGCCAGCAGGTAGTCCTCGTCCGTCGAGCCCGCCGGCAGCGCGACGTTGAGGAGCGTCTGGCCCTGGTCGTTGGGACCGCCGGTCCCCGGGTAGAACGGCCACTCGTGGAGCGAGACGTAGAGGACCGTCGGGTCGTCGCGGAAGATGTCCTCCGTGCCGTTGCCGTGATGCACGTCCCAGTCCACGATCGCGACGCGCTCGACGCCGAGCTCGGCCTGCGCATACCGGGCCGCGACCGCCACGTTGTTGAAGAAGCAGAAACCCATTACCGCGGTCGGGGTCGCGTGGTGGCCAGGCGGCCGCACGAGCGCGAAGTCGCCGGTGCGGGCGGCCTCGATTGCCGCGCCGGCGGCCAGCATCGCCGCCTCGTACGTCGTCTCCGACGCGACGGTGTCGTAGCCGATCGTCACCGGCCGGTCGATCGTCTGGACGATCTCGAGCAGCTCCGGGCTATGGCAGCGCAGGATGTCGTCCGGGGCCGCCGGCGGCGCCTCGCGGTAGGGGAAGCGCTCCTGGAGGATGCGCAGGCGCTCCTGCCGCTCCGGGTGATCGCCCGTCGGGTGGAGACGGGCCATGTCTGGATGGCTGACGACCTCCATCAGACCTCGACGACGTCGGGGAGGTCCAGGCTCCGCCACAGCTCGTATGGATCGCGTCCCGTCCTGGCCGCGACGTACAGGCTGAGCACCGTTCCGTGCGTGACGACGACGGAGGCGTCGGGCAGCGGGTCGACCGCCGCCTCGAACCTGGCGAGCGCCGAGCTCGCGCTCTCCTCGCCGAAGACGACTTCGTCGCGTCGTTCGAAGAGTTCCCGGATTCCGCCGTCGATCTCGTCCGGGCCGAGCCAGCCGACCGTCCGCCGGGCCGACTCGCGCAGGCCGTCCAAGAGCTGCACGTCCAGGCCGAGCGCGGGCGCGATCAGCTCCGCCGTCTCGCGTGCCTTCGGCTCCGTGCTCGAGACGAGCGCCCGCGGCCGGTGCTCGGCGAGCCGGTCGGCGAGGGCGCGGCACCGCAGGCGTCCTTCCTCGCTCAATCGCCACTCCTCGGACGGGACGGAGGGGTCGAGGTGCGGCGCGCTATGCCGAACGAGCAGCAATGCGGCCGGCGAGGTTGCCTAGGCCCCAGGAGTCGAGGAGGGAGGACGCCTCCGCCCACGCAGGGGACTGATCTGGGAGGGGAGGGAGGGGAGCGGAGGCGTCGAGAGTGGCAATTCGTCTATAGAGCTCCAAGTCCTCCCGGAGGTTCGGGAAGCGGCCCGCGTCGAGCGCAGCTTCGAGGGTGCCGTACTGCTTGAGGATCGACGCCGCCGTCTTCGGTCCGACGCCGGGCGCGCCCGGGATGCGATCGGACGGGTCCCCGCGCAGCGCGATGAAATCGGGCACTTGGGCCGGCTCGACGCCGTAACGCTCGCGGACCTCGGCGGGACCGATGCGCGCGAGCTCGGAGACGCCGCGCACCGGCGTGACGATCACCGTCCGCTTGCTCGCGAGCTGGAAGAGGTCGCGGTCGGACGTGATCACCACGGCCTCGCCACCCCGCTTCTCTTCCGACCGTACGGCCGCGGCCACGAAGTCGTCGGCCTCGTAGCCGGCGGCCTTGCCGGTCGCGAACCCGAAGGCCACGACGAGCTGCGGCAGCTTGTCGAGCTGCTCGACGAGCGAGTTGTCGAACTCCCGGCCCGACTGGTACGCCTCGAGCGCCTCGTGGCGGTACGTCGGCGCCGTCAGCGTGTCCCACCCGACGAACACCGTGCGCGGCTGCTCCTGCTCCCACAGCCGGAGGAGCATGTTCGTGAAGCCGACGACCGCGTTCTGGTTGATCGATTTGGGGAGGGCGTGGTAGGCGCGGTGCGCCAGGGAGTCGCCGTCGACGACGAGCAGCGGTCTAGTCGAGGGTCTTTTCGAGGGCGTAGATGGCCTCCATCAGCCGTTCGGTGGCGATCTTCGAGCTGCGGCGGATGTCCTCGCCGTCAAGGTCCGAGAGGTCGATCGGCTTGCCGTACGCGACCCGCAGCGGCCCGCGCTTCAACAGGCTCTCGGTCCCGCCGATCGCCGCCGGCACGAGCGGGACGCCCGCCTGGAGCGCGACCCTGGCCGCACCGCTGCGGGGCCTCGCCTTGTGCTTCTTCTTGACGCCCTTGTGGCGCCGCGTCCCTTCCGGGAAGATCGCGACGACCTCGCCGGCCTTCGCGAGCTCGACCGCCTTCCGGATCGCCTCCTCGTCGCCCATCCCCCGGCGGACTGGGAACGCACCGGCGGGCTCGAGGAGCCATTTGAGCGGCGGGACGTACATCTCGGACTTCGCCATGAACCGGAGCTGCCTGTCCGGGTACAGCGGGATTCCGAGCGGCCACGGGTCGAGATTCGAGCTGTGGTTGGCGGAGAGGACGAAGCCGCCCTCGCGTGGAAGGTTCTCCTCGCCCTTGCTCCGAAAGCGAAAAATCCTGCGAACCGGGCCGGCGGAGACCGCCCCGACGATGTGGTACACGCGCGATTTCACGGCCGGGGAGTATCCCTGTCCGAGGCACGGCGTGGTTGACACCCTTCGCTACGGTGTCGCGCGATGAAGACCCTCGTCATCGCCGAAAAGCCCTCGGTTGCGCGCGACATCGTCGGCGCGCTGCCGGACTCGTTCGACGAGCACAAGAACTTCTACGAGTCCGACGACTACGTCGTCACGTTCGCCGTCGGGCACCTGCTCGAGCTCTCCGACCCGGAGGACTACGACCCTGCGTGGAAGTCTTGGAAGCTCGACAACCTCCCGATCATCCCGGACGAGTTCAAGGTCCGCCCGCGCGACAAGAAGTCGGCGACGCAGCTCAACCTGATCCACAAGCTGCTGAAGCGGAAGGACGTCGAGCGGGTCGTGAACGCCTGTGACGCCGGGCGCGAGGGCGAACTGATCTTCACGCACATCTACGAGACCGCCGACGTGGACAAGCCCGTCGACCGCCTCTGGATCAACTCGATGACGAAGGCCGCGATCCGCGAGGGTTTCGAGAGGCTGCGACCCGCCGACCACCTCGAGCCCCTGCGGGACGCCGCTCGGTCGCGGTCGGAGGCCGACTGGCTCGTCGGGATGAACGCGACCCGTGCGGCGACGACACGCCGCGGTTGGGGCGCCGGCGTCGTGTCCCTCGGCCGAGTGCAGACGCCGACGCTCGCGATGATGGTGAAGCGGGAGCGCGAGATCCAGGCGTTCACGCCGGAGCCCTACTGGCTCGTGCACGCCACCTTCGATCCGCGCTACCAGGGCCTCTGGTTCGATGGCGAGGAGAACCGGCTCAAGGACGGCAAGCGTGCCGACGAGATCGTCGAGAAGGTCACCGGGAAGACGGGCCGGGTCGAGTCGGTCGAGCGCAAGGAGCAATCCGAGCGCGCGCCGCTCCTCTACGACCTGACCTCGCTGCAGCGCGACGCGAACCGCCGCTACGGCTTCTCCGCCCGCCGCACGCTCAGCGCGGCGCAGTCCCTGTACGAGGGGAAGAAGGCGATCACCTACCCGCGGACGAACTCCCGCTGGCTCTCAGGCGACCTCGTGCCGCAGCTGAAGCCGACGGCCGAGACGCTCGTCCCGATCCAGGACTACGCGCAGGGCGCGCGCTATGTCCTCGGTCTCGACCAGCTGCCGCTCCAGCGGGTCGTCAACGACGCAAAGGTCGACGACCATCACGCGATCATCCCGACGGACATCGCCCACGACGTCTCCAGCTTCACGCCGGACGAGCGCCGGATCTTCGACCTCGTCGCGCGCCGGTTCCTCGCCGTCTTCCATCCGCCCGCGCGCTATGCCCGGACGACGGTGGTCACGGAAGTCGAGGGCGAGCGCTTCCGCACCCGCGGCAAGGTCACGCTCGAGGCGGGCTGGCGGGGCGTCTACGGCGTCGAGGCCGCGGACCCGGCGAAGCAGGACGAGGACGCGGAGGGGGAGGGCGAGCTGCCCGAGCTCCGGCAGGGGCAGGAGGTCACGTGCGCCCAGGCCGAGGCGGAGGCGAAGGAGACGAAGCCGCCGCCCCGCTACACCGAGGCCACGCTGCTCTCGAGCATGGAGACCGCCGGCAAGCTCGTCGACGACGACGAGCTGCGGGAGGCGATGAAGGAGCGCGGGCTGGGCACGCCGGCGACGCGCGCCGAGATCATCGAGACCCTCATCCGCCGCGAGTACATCGAGCGCGCGGGCAAGGACCTCCAGCCGACGCCGAAGGGGATGAGCGTGATCACGATGCTCGAGGAGCATCCGATCACCTCCGCCGAGCTGACCGGCGACTGGGAGAAGCAGCTGAACGACATCGAGCACGGGAACGGCGACCGCACCTCGTTCATGGACGGGATTGCGGGCTTCGCCAAGACCACGGTCGAGCAGATCGCGAGCCTCCCCGACGAGAAGATCAAGGTCGAGCGCGTCGAGCTCGGCCTCTGCCCGAAGTGCGGCGCCGAGACCGGCGAGATCATCAAGGAGAACTCACGCGCCTACGGCTGCACGAGCTGGAAGAGCCGCGAGGAGCCGGGCTGCGGCTTCGTGATCTGGAAGCGGGTCGCCGGTCGCACGCTCACGCCGGAGATCGCGCGCCAGCTCCTCGAGGAGGGGAGGACCCGCGAGGTGCTCTCCGGGTTCCGCTCGCGCGCCGGGAAGCCCTTCCGCGCCCGGCTGCTCCTGAAGGAGGACGGCAAGGTCGAGTTCGATTTTCCCGTCAGCCGGCGGCGTCAGCAGGGGCAGGAAGAAGAGGCCCAGGAGCAGCGGGAAGAACAGCCCGCCGCCGCCGAATAGCGCGTTTCGCGTTCGTTAAGAGGTTCGACAAACCTTTTCAGAAGGCCCGCGTCTCCCTAAAGTGAGGAGCACGCCGCGCGTCGTCCGCGAACTACCCACGCGCACCCGCCCGGAATAGGAACCAAGAGGATCACGTTTCTGGAATCGAGGGCCGGTACCGGCTCTCTCGGCCTGGAAAGACGAGGAAATCGCTCACATAGTCGGAACGTTTGAGGTCCGACCGGCCTCTTAGAGTAAGTAGGTTGCCGCGACAGTCGAAAGGACGTAGAGAACCGCTTTGACACCGCACCAGCTTCAGGAATTGCTTGAAAGCGAGCAGGCTCGCCCGTTCATCGAGCAGGGCGAGGAGCGCGGTCACATCGAGCCCGTCGAGCTCGAGGCGTTCGCAGTCGAGCACGATCTCGGCGAAGAGGAGATCGAGGCACTGACCCGCGAGCTCGAGGCGATCGGCCTCGAGGTCCGCGACGAAAAGGTCGAGGAGGCCGCAGAGCAGGCGAAGGCCGAGCAGAAGGCGAAGCAGCCCGACTTCGACGCCGTCGTCGGGTCGGCCGACAGCCTCCAGCTCTTCCTCGCGGACGTCGGCCGCCACAAGCTGCTCACCGCCGCCGAGGAGATCGCGCTCGCGAAGCGCATCGAACGTGGCGACCTGATCGCAAAGCGTCACATGATCGAGTCGAACCTGCGCCTGGTTGTCTCGATCGCCAAGGGCTACCGGGGCCTGGGTGTCCCGTTCCTGGACCTCATCCAGGAGGGAACGCTGGGCCTCAACCGCGCCGTCGAGAAGTTCGACTGGCGGCGTGGCTTCAAGTTCTCGACCTACGCAACCTGGTGGATCCGCCAGTCGGTGCAGCGCGCCGTCGCGAATCACGCACGGACGATCCGGGTGCCGGTTCACGTCGTCGAGCGGCAGCAGAAGCTGTCGCGGGCGGCGCGGCGGCTCGAGGTCGAGCTGGGCCGCGAGGCCACGAAGGAGGAGCTCGCCGAGGCGACGGGGCTGCCGATGCAGCACGTCGACGAGGCTCTCGGCGCCGCCCACGCGTCGGTCTCGCTGAACCAGACCGTCGGCGCGGACGACGAGGGTGAGCTCGGGGACCTCTTCGCCGACCGCGAGGCCGCGGATCCGTTCGACGAGGCCGAGGAGTCGCTTCGCAAGCAGGGCGTCCGCCGTGCGCTGGACGCGCTGCCCGAACGGGAGCGGCGCATCCTCGAGCTCCGTTTCGGGTTCGAGGGCGAGCCGTGGACGCTCGAGGCGATCGGCCACGAGCTCGACCTGACGCGCGAGCGCGTCCGGCAGCTCGAGGCGCAGGCGCTTGCCCGGCTTGCGGCGCTGCGCGACCTCGCAGCCGTCTCCGCCAACTAGGACGCAGGGAATCGATGCGGAACGGGCTTTGCCCGTTCCGCCGCGTCGATTCAAGGTGGAGGAAGGCGCGCGACGGCTGTCGGCCGCGCGGCGCGAAGCGCCGCCCGGCGTCCTAGGGTCGCCGAAAGTCGTGAGACTTTCGGCGAAGAGCGCGAAGCGGGGCTAGGTGACCTTCACGTCGAAGCCGACGAGCACGAGCGGCCAGAGCGCGACCGCGAGGATCGCCGACAGCAGCTGCTTCGTCCGGTCGACGTTGTCGAAGTAGTCCTCCGCGTAGGCGACCACCACGCCGATCACGACGTAGATCACGAAGAGGAGCGGGATTCGGCGCATGTCTTCGGCCTACCCGCCGCCCGACGCCTACCAAACGAGTCTCCCGACGTCCATTCCTATACTTGCCGCGGTAGTCGGCACGGAGCGAGAGATAGGAGGCCAGGTGGTGAGCGTGTCCAGGAGAATCATGCTTCTCCTCGCAGCGGCGCTGTTGGTCGTGGGCGTGGCGGCCTGTGGCGGCGACGACGACGAAGGCGACGGCGGGGCAGAAGGGAAGACCGGCGGCACGCTCGTGTTCGCGGGCGCGGCGGATCCCGTCGTCATCGACGGCGCGCTGGTCTCGGACGGCGAGTCGATCCGCGTCATCACGCAGATCTTCGAGACGCTGATCAACCTCAAGCCCGGGACGACCGAGCTCGAGCCCGGCCTCGCAACCGAGTGGGAGGTGAGCCCCGACGCGAAGACGTACACCTTCGCGCTTCGCGAGGGCGTGAAGTTCCACGACGGGACCGACTTCAACGCCGAGGCGGTCTGCTTCAACTTCGACCGCTGGTTCAACTTCAAGGGGCCGCTCCAGAGCCCGAGCGCGAGCTACTACTACGGCGCGTTCTTCGGCGGCTTCAAGAAGAACGAGAGCGAGGACCTCTCGCCACCGCTCTACAAGAGCTGTGAGGCGCGGAATCCGACCACCGCCGTGATCACGCTGACGAGGCCATCGGCGTCGCTCCTCGGTGCGCTCGTGCAGCAGGCGTTCTCGATCGCGAGCCCGGATGCGCTGAAGAAGTACAACGCCGACGCCGGCACGCTCGACGAAGAGACCGGCTTCCGGCCGACGGGCACCTTCGGCACCGAGCACCCGATCGGCACCGGCCCGTTCGAGTTCGTGTCCTGGCAGCGTGAGGACCGGCTCGTCCTCAAGCGCTTCGACGACTACTGGGGCGAGAAGGCGAAGCTCGACCAGCTGATCATCCGCCCGATCGCCGACAACGCAGCGCGGCTCCAGGCGCTGCAGAACGACGAGATCCAGGGCTACGACCTCGTCGAGCCGCAGGACGTGTCCACGATCGAGGGCGACGACAATCTGAAGATCGAGGAGCGGCCGGCGTTCAACGTCGCATACGTCGGGATCAACCAGGCGAAGAAGCCGATGGACAACCTCAAGGTCCGGCAGGCGGTCGCGTACGGTCTCGACCGGCAGGCCGTCGTCGACAACTTCTACGGTGGCCGCGGCGTCGTGGCGAAGCAGATGATGCCGCCGGAGGTCGAGGGCTACGCGGACAGTGTTCCCGAGTATTCGTACGACCCGGACAAGGCGAAGCAGTTGCTCCAGGAGGCGGGCCTGACCCTTCCGGTCAAGGTCGACTTCTGGTACCCGAGCGACGTGTCACGGCCGTACATGCCGAACCCGAAGAACAACTTCGAGGCCTTCGCGTCGAGCCTGAACAAGTCGGGCTTCAAGGTCGTGCCGCACACCGCGCCGTGGGATCCCGACTACCTGGGCCGGGTCGACGAGGGCAACGCCGGCCACCTGCACCTGATCGGGTGGACGGGCGACTTCGCCGACGCGGACAACTTCATCGGGACGTTCTTCCAGGACTACAGCCCGCAGTTCGGCTTCCGTGATCCGAAGCTGTTCAAGCTCCTGGACGACGCGGAGATCGAGGCCGACCGACAGACCCGGATCGACATGTACAAGGAAGCGAACCAGTACATCATGGAGCAGCTTCCGGCGGTCCCGTACGCCCACACGAAACCGGCGCTGGCCTTCCGGAAGGACGTCGAGGGCTTCGTGCCGAGTCCGACGACCAACGAGCTGTTCTCCACCGTCACGATCGGCGGGGGAGGCGAGTAACCCGAGCCACCTAGCAGACAGCCGGCGGGGGGCCTAGCGCATGCTTCGCTTCGTCGTCCGCCGGCTGCTGCTGCTCGTCCCGATCCTGCTCGGGCTCTCGATCCTCGTCTTCCTCTGGATCAGGGCCCTCCCGGCGAGCCCGGCCGTCTCCCTGCTCGGTGAGCGCGCGACGCCCGAGTCGATTGCGCGGATCGAGAAGCAGTACGGCCTGGACAAGCCGATCTACGTCCAGTACTGGAGCTACCTGAAGACGGTCGCGCAGGGCGACCTCGGGACGACCATCCGGTCGCGCCGGCCGGTCACCGACGAGCTGAAGGAGCGGTTCCCGGCCACGATCGAGCTCACCCTCGCCGCCCTGCTCTTCGCCGTCACCTTCGGGATTCCCCTCGGGTTCGTCGCGGCGAAACGCTACGGCACCTGGGTCGACCACTCGAGCCTGGTCTTATCCCTGCTCGGGATCTCGATCCCGGTCTTCTTCCTCGCGATCCTGCTGAAGTACGTCTTCGCGGTGGAGCTCGGATGGTTACCCACCGTGGGCCGGATCGACGTCCTGATCGACATCGACCACCCGACGAACTTCTACACGATCGACGCCCTGCTGGCCGGCGACCTCGCGGCGTTCTGGGACGTGATCCAGCACCTGATCCTCCCGGCGATCGCGCTCGGCTCGATCCCGCTCGCGATCATCGCGCGCATCACCCGCGCTGCGGTCCTCGATGTCCAGAACGAGGACTACGTCCGCACCGCCCGCGCCAAGGGGCTCTCACCGAGGGCCGTCGACGCGCGTCACATCTTCCGCAACGCGATGTTGCCGATCATGACCATCATCGGGCTCCAGGCCGGGCTGCTACTGTCCGGCGCCGTCCTCACCGAGACCGTCTTCGCCTTCCCGGGCATGGGCAGCTGGCTCGTCGAGGCCATCCGCCAGCGCGACTACCCGATCCTGCAGGGCGGGATCCTCTTCGTCTCGCTCGTCTTCGTGCTCGTGAACCTGCTCGTCGACGTCTCGTACGCGCTCATCAACCCACGGATTCGCGTCTCGTGAGCGTCGCCCAGGCCGAAGCACGCGAGATCCAGCTGGAGGCGCCCAGCGGGCTCTGGCACGAGGCATGGCGGCGGCTGCGGGGCAATCCGGGAGCGATCGTCGGCTTCGTCATCGTGGGGGTCTTCCTCTTCGTCGCGATCTTCGCGCCGTTCGTGGCACCGGAGGATCCGCGGTCGGGCGACCTCAACCGGCTCGGCGGCTCGTGCTGTCCAGGCCCTTCGTCCGACTACTGGTTCGGGCTCGACCAGCAGGGTCGCGACGTGTTCTCCCGGGTCGTGTACGGCGCCCGGTTCTCGCTCCTCATCGGGATCGTCTCGGTCGCAGTCGGCCTCTCGGTCGGGCTCATCCTCGGTGCGCTCGCCGGCTACCTCGGCGGCTGGGTCGACTCCGTGATCATGCGCGCCTGCGACATCATGCTGTCCATCCCTGGCCTGCTCCTCGCGATCGGGCTCGTCGCGATCCTCGGGCAGGGCATCTGGCAGATCATGGTCGCCGTCGGGGTGACGCAGATCCCGATCTTCGCGCGGCTGTTACGCGGCTCGATCCTCGCGGCTCGGGAGTCGGACTATGTCCTGGCGGCCAGGTCTGTCGGCGTGCGCGGGCGGTCG
>DASSUI010000092.1:0-3542 GCA_035707105.1 Gaiellaceae bacterium
GATTGACCTCATCACTGCACGAACGATGCTGACCACGCAACGCTCCGTTCGCGCCCGGGAAATCCCTAGGACGGCCAACGTGCTCGGCGGTACGCTCATTTCACGATGCTCTTCGGCCGCGAGCGTGAATCCGCTCGGATCGACGAGGTGCTCGACGCGGCGAGGGAGCGGCGCAGCGGCGCGCTCGTTCTTCGTGGCGAGGCCGGGATCGGCAAGACGGCACTGCTGAACGCCGCGATCGAGCGTGCAGACGGGATGCGCGTCCTCCGTGCGCTCGGCGTCGAGTCGGAGGTGGACATCGCTTACGCCGGCCTACACGAGCTTCTCCGCCCAGCGCTTTCATCGCTCGACGCGATCGCCGACTCGCAGGCAGCCGCACTCCGCGCGGCGCTTGCATTGGACGGGAGCGCCGTCGCTGAGCGCCTCGCCGTCTTCGGCGGCACGTTGAGTCTGCTTACGGCCGTCGCCGAGGAGCAGCCGCTGCTATGTGTGATCGACGACGCCCAGTGGCTGGATGAGGCCTCGGCCGCCGCGATGGAGTTCGTCGCGCGCCGGCTCGATGCAGACGGCATCGCGATGCTCTTCAGCGTGCGGGATCCCGAAAGCCGAGCCTTCACCGCGCCGGGAGTTACCGAGTTGCCGCTCGGCGGACTCGATCGCGCAGCGGCACGGCGGCTGTTGGGGACGCGACTGCCGCCGGGGGTCGGATCGCTCGTCGTGGAGCAACTCATCGACATCTCGCTCGGAAACCCACTCGCGTTGGTCGAGCTTCCGTCGAGCCTGACGACGTTGCACGCCGCCGTCCCGCAAGCCTTCGACGAACTCCTTGGCGCGCAAACGGCTGTGCAGAATGGCTTCCTCCGGCGTCTCGCGCGGCTACCGACGTCGACGCGGCGCGCCCTTCTCGTCGTCGCGGCAAGTGATGTCGGCGAGCTGCAGGCCGTCTCGCGCGCGCTCGCAGTCCTGGAGCTCGATCCGCAAAGCCTGGAGCCCGCCGAGCAAGCCGGACTCATCACCGTGGCGTCCAGCGTCGCTTTCCGCCATCCGCTCGCGCGCTCCGCGATCTACGGTGCGGCGAAGACGGTCGATCGGAGCACGGTGCACCGCGCGCTTGCGGCCGCAGCCGAGGCTGCAGGCGAGGCCGATCGGCACGCATGGCATCTCGCCGCAGCGGCCGACGCCCCGGACGAGGGCATCGCGGCGGCGCTCGTCGGCGCCGCGGCCTCCGCCCGGCAGCGAGGGGGCGTTTGGTCGGAAGCAAGGGCGCTCGAGCGTGCTGCGCGCCTGACCCCGGCGCCGAGCCTCCGTGCGCGGCGCCTTGCGCTCGCAGGGGATGCCGCGTATCGCGCCGGCCGGCCCGAGCGCGCGGACGCGCTCCTCGAGGAAGCAGCCGAAGGCGTTCTCGACTTCGACGAGCTCGCGCAGGCGCAGGCCCGGCGCGCCTACATCCGGATCGAGCGAGGGCAGCTGGACGAGGCCTTGGATCTGATGATCGGAGGAGCGAACGACCTGGAACCGTCGGCACCGCGCGCCGCAGCGATCCTTCTGACCAACGCGGCAACGGCCGCCGACCACGACCGGCTCGACATCCTTCGGTCGCTCGCACTGGCAGAGCGCGCATGGCAGCTCGCCGGCGACGACGCATTCGACGATCCGGAGCTCTGCCACATCGTCTCTTTCCAACGATTGTCCGCAGGCCGCGTGCGCGACGCCATGGACCTGGCTTGGCGCTGCGCCGAACTCGTCGAGAAGGATCTGCAAGGTCGAGTCGTCGTCGCGGACGCAGCATCGACGCTGCTCTATGCGGGCGAGCAAGCTCCGGCGCGTCGCCTCGTCGAACGCGCGGTGGCCGCCAATCGTCGCACCGGTGCGTTCGGCAGCCTCGGATACACGCTGCACATCTACGCCCAGGTCGACTGGTATGGCGGTCACCTGCAGCGCGCATACGCCCATGCGCTCGAGGCCACGCAGATTGTCGAGGAGCTCGGCACTCCGCAGACCCTCGACGATTGCCTTTCGCGTCTCGCGATGTTCGAGGCCGTCCTCGGACGGGAGAGCGACAGCCGTGCACACGCGCAGCGCGCGCTCGCGTCCGCCGTCGAGCTCGGAGACGTGAAGAACGAGGTACGGGCGCGAAGCGCCCTCGGAATGCTTGCGCTTGTGACCGGTAACGCAGACGCGGCCGTCACGCAGCTGGCTCCGGCCGTCGCGGCTCTCGGAGCGGGCGGCGTCCGGAACCCGAACCAGTTCCGCATCCATCCGGATCTTGTCGAGGCGTACGTGAGATTGGGCCGCCGGAATGAGGCCAAGCGGGTTGCCGCGTCCCTCGAACGCCAAGCTCGCATGACCGGCATCGCATGGACGCTTGGAGCGGCAGAGCGCTGTCGCGGGCTCGTCGTGGACGCCGACGCGGCTGCGGAAGCCGCGTTCCGGGAAGCGCTACGGCTTCACGAGAGCGCAGGCATTTTCGAGCGTGCCCGAACCGAGCTGTGTTTCGGCGAGCGGCTCCGCCGCCAGGGCCGCAGACGCGACGCGCGCAGATATCTCGGTGGGGCGCTCGAGGCCTTCGAGAACGGTGGAGCGACTCCGTGGGCGGAGCGCGCGCGGACGGAGTTAAGAGGATCCGGCCTCACGCCCCGTCGGCGCCAACCTGGCACTGGGGACCACCTAACCCCGCAGGAACTGCAGGTCGCCCGCCTCGTCGCCGAGGGCAACACCAACCGCGACGTCGCCGCAGCGCTCTTCGTGAGCCCGAAGACGGTCGAGTTCCACTTGACTCACGTCTACCGCAAGCTCGAGATCCACTCGCGGTCAGAACTCGTCCGGCGGATGGCAGACCAAGAAGTCACCCGGGCTTCGATTGCCCGCTAAACGAAGGAGGGGCCCGAAGGCCCCTCCTGTCGATGCCGCAGTGTTCGGCTATTGCACGGTCAACGCGGCCGAGGCCGATTCAGTGGTCACGACCGGGAAGGCGAACGTGCCAGGCAGGATCTCGTTGAGGTTCGGGTCCGAGTAGTCCCACGTGTCGCCGACGGTGTTCTGTGCGACCACCCGGTACTGGTCGCCCAGCGCGAACGCCGCGTCGACGTAGCTGAGCTGCTCGCCCGTCGTGTTCGGATCGAGCAGCGGTCGCTGTTGTCCCACGCGACCCGGTTCAAGACCTGCACGTCGTAAGCGTGGAAGTGGATCGGGTGCGTATCCACGCCGTGGTGCGTGATCTTCCAGATCTGCGTGCCGTCGTCACCGGAGGAGATTGGGCCCCGTTTAGCGGGGCTTTTCTTCTAGTCGAGATCCGATCAGCCACGGCGGCCGAATCATGGGTATCTAGACGAGGAGGCTTGTATGAGCATTCGGATCCTGATCGCAACGGCACTGGTGGCTCTCGCCGTTCCGATCACGGCCTTCGCCGTCGGGGCGAAGTCCTCGCTCCACGCGACCATGTCCGGGAAGGCCGAGAGACCGGCGGGCGATCCCGACGGCGCCGGTACGGCCGAGATCAAGATCAACGGCCGCCAGGTGTGTTGGGAGCTGACGGTCCGGAG
>DASSUI010000093.1:0-55337 GCA_035707105.1 Gaiellaceae bacterium
GTCCAGCTGATCCTCTTCGACCGGACGTCGAGCTACCACCGCCTCACGAACGAGTTCTTCCGCGGCGCCGGCGCGATCCCGCGGGGCGTGATGGAGCTGGACAACATCGACGCCGCGAAGAAGATGGTCGAGCAGGGGCTCGGCGTCGCCCTCCTCCCCCACACCGCGGTCGCGGGCGAGCTCGAGGCCGGCACCCTCATGGCGGTCACGCTCGCCGACGCGCCGCAGCTGAAGCGCGAGATCGTCATCTTCCGGCGGCGCGACGCCGGCCCGCCGTCGGGCGCGCTCGAGGCGTTCGTGAACTGCCTCTCGGACCTCCGACCCGGCCTCCAGACCGCGGCTCAGCGCTCGACGGCGTAGAGCCGCCACTCGCCGAGCCCGACTGAGCTCGGCTCGAGCCAGCAGCGCTGGTGGGGCTCCTCCCAGTAGGCGATGTTCACGTCGCCGCTGCGGCCGTAGCGCGCCTCTGGCATCTCCATGGACGCGGCTAGATTCTGACGGTGAGCGAGACCCCTTCCTACCGGCATACGTTCGCCCGCCTGCTCGGGTTCCTTCGGCCCTACAAGTGGTCGCTGATCGTCTCGATCGTCCTCGCCGTCGGCTCGCAGGCCGCGGCGGTGGTGATGGCGTTCCTGACCGGAGATGGGCTCCAGCGCGCGGTCACGGACGTGGACACGAGCACGATCTGGTGGATCGCCGTGGCGATCCTTGTCGTCGGCCTCGTGCGTGCGCTCCTGATGGTCGGCCGGCGGCTCATCTCCGGCCGCCAGGCGCTCGGCGTCGAGTTCGACATGCGGAACGCGCTCTATGCCAAGCTCCAGCGCCTCTCGTTCGGCTTCTACGACCGGCACCAGACCGGCCAGCTGATGTCGCGGGCGACCGTCGACCTCCAGGCCGTCCGTTTCTTCCTCGGGTACGGCCTGATCTTCTTCTTCCAGCACATCACGACGATCGTCGGCGTCACGGCCGTGATGTACGTCGCGGACTGGCAGCTCGCGCTCGCCGCGACGGCAGTCACGCCGCTGATCGTCGTCGTCGCCTACCGGTATTCGTCCGTCTCCCACCCCGTCCTCCGCGAGGTTCAGCAGAAGATGGCGGACGTCGCGACCGTCGCCGAGGAGTCGATCGTCGGCGTCCACGTCGTGAAGTCCTTCGCGCAGGAGCAGGACGAGGGCAAGAAGTTCGCCGACCGCTCCGAGGCCGTCTTCGACCAGAGTGTCCAGGCGAACAAGCAGCGCGCGCTCTACGTGCCGCTCCTCTCGTTCCTCCCGCTCGTCGCGCAGGCGATCGTGCTCCTGGTCGGCGGCCGCATGGTCGTGAACGGCGACCTCAGCCTGCGCTCGTTCATCTTCTTCAACGTCCTCGTCGTCATGCTCGTCATGCCGCTGCGGATGCTCGGCATGTGGATCGGGCAGGCCCAGCGTGCGACGGCGTCCGGCGAGCGGATCTTCCAGGTCATGGACGAGCCGGAGGACGTCGCGGACCGGCCCGGCGCCGCCGAGCTCCCGCCCGGCGACGGCCTCGTCCGCTTCGAGGGCGTCACCTTCGGCTACGACCCGGCGCGGCCGGTCCTCCGGGCGATCGACCTCGAGCTCGAGCCCGGGCGGACGGTCGCGCTGATCGGGCACACGGGCTCCGGCAAGACGACGCTGGCCGGGCTCGTCCCGCGCTTCTACGACGTCCTGGAAGGACGCGTGACTGTCGACGGCCTCGACGTCCGCGACGCGAAGCTCGTCTCGCTCCGCCGTGCGATCGGGATCGTCGCGCAGGACCCGTTCCTCTTCTCCGACACGGTGCGGGAGAACGTCGCGTTCGGCCGTCCGGACGCCACCCGGGAGGAGGTCGAGCAGGCGGCGCGGCTCGCGCAGGCGCACGAGTTCGTCGCCGATCTGCCGGAGGGCTACGACACCGTCATCGGCGAGCGCGGGATCACGCTCTCCGGCGGTCAGCGCCAGCGGATCGCGATCGGGCGGGCCCTGCTCCTCGACCCGCGGATCCTGATCCTCGACGACGCGACGGCGTCGGTCGACGCCACGACCGAGGCCAAGATCCGGCTCGGCCTGCGCCAGGCGATGAAGGGCCGGACGACGATCATCATCGCCCACCGGCTGTCGACGCTGGCGCTCGCGGACGAACTCGTCGTCCTCGACCGCGGCAGGATCGCAGCGCGCGGCACGCACGACGACCTGATCGAGCGGAGCCCCGTCTACCGCGAGATCTACGAGCACGGCCTCCTCGAGCGCGAGTTCGCCGAGCGGGTCGAGCAGCGGGCGGAGGCGACGGCGTGAGGTTCCAAAGGAGGTCAGCACCGTGAGGGTGTGGCAGCCCGGCGGGCATCTGACCGCGAGCCGCGACGCGAAGGTGGACGACTGGTCGTGGCAGCGCACGGTCCGCCGGGTTTCGACACTCGCGCGGCTGACCGCGCCCTACAAGCTCCAGACGACGCTGGCGGTGGTCTCGCTGCTCGCCGCCACGGCGACGGCGCTCGCCCCGCCGTTTCTCGCGAAGATCGCCCTGGACGACGGGATCCGGCAGAAGGACCTCCACGCACTCACGATCGTCGTCGCGCTGTTCCTCGTCGCCGGCGTCGCGAACCTCGGGACGAGCGCGGCGCAGACCTACTTCACCGGCTGGACGGGCGAGCGGATCCTCGCCGACCTCCGCAACCGGCTCTTCAGGCACGTCCAGGGCCTGTCGCTCGGCTTCTTCGAGCGGAATCGCGCCGGGGTGATCATCAGCCGCCTGACGAACGACGTGGACGCACTCGACCAGCTGGTCACGGACGGCGTCACGACGCTCGTCCAGAACACGCTCATCCTCGTGGGCTCGGCCGCGGTGCTCTTCTATCTCGACTGGCGCCTCGCGCTCGCCACGCTGAGCGTGATGCCGGCGATGGCGATTGCGACGGCCGTCTTCCGGATCCGCTCATCCCGCGCGTACCGCGCCGTCCGCGAGCGGCTCGGTCTCGTGACGGCGACGCTCGCCGAGGACATCGCCGGGATGCGGGTCGTCCAGACGTTCACCCGCGAGGGGTCACGGCGCCGCAACTTCGAGGAGGTCAACGCCCACTACCGCGTCGCGAACCAGCAGACGGTCGTCAACAACGGCCTCTACTTCCCGTTCGTGGACTTCCTCTCGGCCGCGGCGACCGCGGTCGTCCTCGGCTACGGCGGCTACCTGCTCTCTCACGGCGAGGTCACCGTCGGCACGCTCTTCGCGTTCATCCTCTACGTCTCGAACTTCTTCGACCCGGTCCAGCAGCTCTCACAGCTCTATAACACGTTCCTCGCGGCCGTGGCCGCGCTGGACAAGATCATGGACGTGATGGACGAGGAGCCGGAGGTCCGCGACCGGCCCGGCGCCCGTGAGCTGCCGCCGATCGAGGGGCACGTGCGGCTGGAGGACGTCCGGTTCGCGTACCGGACCGGCCCGGAGGTTCTGCACGGGATCGACCTCGACGTCCCGGCCGGGACGACCGTCGCGTTCGTCGGGCACACCGGCGCCGGGAAGTCGACGATCGCGAAGCTGCTCGCGCGGTTCTACGACCCCGTCGAGGGCCGGATCACCGTCGACGGGATCGACCTCCGCGATGTCACACAGGAGTCGCTCCGCAACCAGCTCGGCATCGTCCCGCAGGAGGGCTTCCTCTTCGCCGGATCGGTACGCGACAACATCGCCTTCGGGCGGGCGGACGCATCCCTCGAGGACATCCGGGCAGCCGCTGCGGCGGTCGGCGCCCACGAGTTCGTCATGCGGCTCGAGGACGGCTACGACACCGACGTCCAGGAACGAGGCACGCGCCTCTCGTTGGGCCAGCGTCAGCTGGTGGCCTTCGCGCGGGCGCTGCTCGCCGACCCGCGGCTGCTGATCCTCGACGAGGCGACCTCCTCCGTGGACATCGGGACGGAGCGGAGGATCGAGATCGCGCTGAAGACCCTGCTCGCGGGCCGGACGGCGTTCGTCATCGCCCACCGGCTCTCGACGATCCGCGGGGCAGACCTGATCGTCGTCCTCGAGCACGGACGGGTCGTCGAGCAGGGCACGCACGAGGAGCTGATGGCGCGTCGGGGCCTCTACACGGCGCTCTACGGCGACTGGGCCGCCGACGTGGCCTGAGCGGAGAGCGGCTACAATCCGAGCCCCGTTGCGGGGTCGTCTAATGGTAGGACGCTCGGCTCTGGACCGAGTAGTCTAGGTTCGAATCCTAGCCCCGCAGCCTCAGAAAGAGCCCGCAAAGCGGGGGTTTTCGTGTTCTATGCGACGGCGCCGAGGAGCGCCACGGCGAACACGCAGAGCGTGATGAACCCCGCCCGCGAGCGCAAGCCTCAGGCTCGCGAAGCTGTCCCTCTCGACGCGGAATGAAGGTGACAGCCGGGACAACGCGCGGCAATAGCCGATCGGCCTATTCCCGGAGGCAGCGGACCTGGTCGAAGAGGCAGGTGCCGTCCGACGCGCCCTCTAGCCTCCCCGGCCGTGGCGATGGACGTCTTCCGCCGTGCGGTGGCCGAGTTCGTGGGCACGTTCGCCCTCGTCTTCGTCGGCGCTGGCGCCGTCCTCGTCGCCGCTCCGAGCGCGGGCTCCGGGACGGTCGAGATCGCCTTCGCGCACGGCCTCGTGATCGCCGTGATGGTCTCGGCCGTGGGGCACATCTCCGGCGGGCACTTCAACCCGGCCGTCACGCTCGGCTTCCTCGTCACCGGCCGCCTGTCGCCGGTCGTCGCCGCGGCCTACTGGGTCGCACAGTTCCTGAGCGCGGTCGCGGCCGCGGCGCTGCTCAAGTGGATCTTCCCCTCGGACCTGCAGGGGACGCTGGGCTCCCCCGCCGTCGGGCCTGGCATCGAGCCGGAGGCGGCGCTCATCATCGAGGCGATCCTGACCTTCTTCCTCGTCTGGGTGGTGTTCGCGACCGCGGCCGACCCACGCGGCACGTTCAAGTCGATCGCGGGGCTCGCGATCGGCCTCACCATCACCTTCGACGCGCTCATGGCCGGCCCGCTCACGGGCGCCGCGATGAACCCCGCGCGCGCGTTCGGCCCGGAGCTGCTCTCGAAGACCTGGGACGACTTCTGGATCTGGTACGTCGGCCCGTTCGCCGGCGGCGTCCTCGCCGCGCTCGCGTACGAGTGGCTCTACATGCGACCGCTCAGTCCGCCGGTCGTCGGCCCGCCGGAGACCGGCGTCGTCGAGCCGCGGCCTGGCGACACCGCACTCTCCTGATGGCCCCCGGTCAATTTCCGTCGAATTCCTAACTGACGAATCAGTCAGGAATTCGGCTCGCGCATCCCCTCGACGAGGAGCTGAACGACGTTCCGTTCCGCCTTGGCGATGTCCTCGTCGCTGTCGGGAAGCTGGCCCATCACCCACCCGGTCAACACCTCGTCAAGAGCGCCGTAGAACACCACCGCACCGAGACGCGGATCGAGCGCAGTCCGGAACTCCCCCGTCTCCTGTCCCCGCCGGATGATGCCTTCGAGCGCCTTCATGGCGTCCGTGATCTCCTCGAGCTCCCGCTGGACGTGTGGGCTCCGCGTCACCTCGCGCACCAGGAGACGCACCAGATCCGGGTCGCGCCGCCACGTGCGGAGCAGCAGCGCCGTCACCTGCCGAACCTGCTCGTGCGCGGGCACGCCCGATGCCTCGACCTCGCGAACACGGGCGAGCATCTGTGTCCACGTGTCGCGGAAGATCGTCTCGAGCAGCTCCTCCTTCGACTTGAAGTAGTGGTAGACGAGGCCGTACGCGACACCGGCCTCTTCGGCGATGTCGCCTACGCGCGAAGTGTGGAAGCCGCTGCGGGCGAAGACCTTCACCGCCGCGTCGAGGATCTGCCGGCGGCGATCGATCCGTTCAGCGCGCGCCGCCATAACCGCGCAACTCTAGAAGAGTGCAGGTCCGGACGGGGAACGAGTCTCCATCCGGCCCTGCTTCCGTGTCACCCGCCCGGGGGCACGGAAACCTTCGCCGTCTTGCCGACGCGGCGCTACCGTCACCGGGGCGAGATCGTGACCGCCTGCTCGAGCGCCTAGAAGCCGTCGGTTTGGAGCGGCGCGCTCAGCACCTCCACGGTCTTCGCATTCCTCTACCCCCGGCTTTGAGTTGTGTACGCGTCATGGCTCTACCGAGATCTCGGTCCGAGCGGCGCGGGGAATATCACCGATTCGAGGAATGCAACCTCGAATTCGGTGTGCAATCAGCTCAGATTTCGATGGCTGTGCGAAACCGCCCTGATTGACAAGTCAATCGCAGAGCGATTCTTGGTTGACGAGTCAGTCAGTTTCGCGATCAAGCCCGCGACGCTCCTCGGGCGAGCGTCCTTCCTGCGGCGCGCCGCCCGGTCCGGCCATGGCCGTCCCGTCCGCCTCGACGATGTCGCGAGGGTCGGCGTGGAGGTACTCGTCGCTCTGCGCGCCGCCGCGAGGGTCACCCGCGGGGTCGAGCACGGTGGGGTCGCCCTGCTGCCGGGCGGCGGTCGGCTCGTCCTTCGAACCGAGCAGTCGTCGGAGCCAGCCCATGGCCCAGTTCTACCCGACCGACGCTACAATCATGCGCCTCGGCGCATTCGTCTAGTGGCCTAGGACGCCGCCCTCTCACGGCGGTAGCACGGGTTCGAATCCCGTATGCGCCTTTCCTTGTTACTGACTAAGCCGGTCTTGGCTTGGTTACGCGGGTCATTTGTGACAGCGAGGCCGCCAATGAGCGCGGGATGCACACCCCGGTGCACATCCGGAATCGCCCTCAATCTACGCGCGGCACGTCGCACGCCAGGGCGAGAAGTGCGAGCGCGTGAAGCGTGTCGCGGTACGAGTGAGGACCAGAGACGCGCGACGAGGCGGGACTGCCTAGCGTGAGCTCAAGAGGCCCTTTCGCGGGGCGACGACGCGGTCGAAAGTGCCGAGACCTTTTCGCTCAGGGCTTCCATCCCAAGCTCTTGAGACAGCGCCTTTGCCGACGCGAGGAACTCTCGTGCTCGTTCGCGATCCGCGGACTCACCTCGCGCCATCAGCATCCGCCCAAAGTCGTACTGCGCGTGCGCGAGCCAGGGCCGGGCGCCCATCTCTGCGTTCATCCGTAGCGCGCACTCGAAGTGCTTGACGGCTTCGTGCCATCTCGACATCTCCGCAGCGAGGATCCCGAGGCCCCGGGAAACCGATCCCCGGCACAAGTCCGGGGGCGTCGACGCGTTCAGGCGCGCGTAGGGTCGCAAGAGCTCGTAGAGGATTTCCGCCCGCTCGACGTCCCCGAGATAGCGGCAGACCTCGGGCAGCAGGTCGATGCTGAACAGCCACTGCATCTCTAGGTAGACCGAAAACCCGTCCCCCGCGAGAACGTCGAACGCGGCCCGCGCGTCGTCCCTCCGCTCGAGCTCGGCGAAGACGTCGGCGAGGACGTACCGCCAGATGGGATAGGCCGCGTAATCGTCGACCGCCCGCTCGACAACGTCGAGGACCTCGCGCAGCCGACCCTGCTCGCGCCGGAGGGCGTACATCTGGATATCGAATGCCATCTGTGCGTTCGCGCTCTGTGCGATGCCGCCGAGCTCGACTGCTTCGCAGATCTCCCGTTCCGCGTCCTCGAACCTGCCCTCGAAAAGCGCAAGCTTGGCGCGATCGACGGTCACGTCCCAGAGCTGAGCCGGTTGGCGGAGCTCATGCGCCAGCCGCGTAAGGGCTTCATGCTGCCTATACGCCGCAGGCATGTCACCGGATTCGAGCAGCGCGTGAAAGCGATAGTCGTGCCCCGCGTACCGTCGCTCGGTGTCGCCGACGTTCTCGGCGACCTGAATCAGCTCATCCGCAATCGCCAGGCGCTCGGAGAGGACCTCCGGTCCCCAATTCGCGGAGCACCTCCCGTCAAGCGCATACGCGAGCGTCGCCCCGTTCCCGAGCCGACGCGCCATGTCGACCGCCTCCTGGCTCATCGCTACCCGCGGCTCGGGAGGGAGGGTGTCTCGCAGGGGGCCTCCCGACAGACGCGCGAGCAGTCGAACGCGGAGCTCGCTGTCCTCCTTGGGCAGACACCTGAGAGCTTCCTCGAGCAGTGGCACCAGCTGCCGGTCGCCCCAGGCGCGGGACCAGACGAATCTGCCGCCGTAGCCGAGGGCGGCGCGGGCCAGATGGTGCGGCGCCCCGGCGATCCTTGCGGCCTCGGCGGCTCGGAGAAACGCTTTCTTTGCCGCCGGGGTGTCTCCCACCCTTCCCTGGACGTCCCCGAGCCGAAGCAGGAGCTCGCAGCGGTCGAGCTCGTTCCCGGCGGCCTTCGACACCATGGTCTCGAGCCCGAGCGCATAGAGACGCGCGGCCTCCTCGTACGCGAGCAGCGTCGCGGCACGATCTCCGGCGCGCCGAGCGTAGCGGACGGCCTTGTCGGTCTCGCCGGCCGGGACCGCTTCGCAGAAGTGATGCGCGAGCTCTGCGAGATGGGGCTCTGGGTCGTTCGCGTACAGCGCCTCCAAGACCTCACCGACCTGACGGTGCAGCCGTATCCGCCGCGTGGCGGTGAGGTCGTCGTAGAGCGCGTCTCGAATGAGAACATGCTCGAAGCGCAGGCGGTCGTGAGCGCCGGGTACGTCGCCGATGACTCGCGCAGAGATCGCCTCGTCGAGCAGCTCTAACAGTGACTCGAGCTCCTGCCCACTCACGCCCATCAGGGCGTCGAGGCGGAACTCCCGCCCGAGGACCGACGCCAGCGTAAGCACGCCCTTGCTGCCGTCGGAAAGGTGACGGAGGCGGTGTCCGATCACGTCGCGGACGCTTGCCGGGATCCTCAATCGCCCGAGGGGTGCTTCGACGGTTTCCTGCAATCGGCCCTCCGCCGCGAGCAGGCGCAGGATCTCGCCGACGAAGAACGGGTTCCCCTCGGTCTCGCGGTGGATCGCCGCGGCCAGGCTTCGCGGCGGCTCGATGCCCTGATTGGCCTCGATGAAACGCGCAACGTCCTCCTCGGGGAGTCCCGTCAGCTTCAACGGCGGGGCCATGTGACGGGCCAGCTCGGTCAGCGCCTCCGTGAGTGGGTGCTCCGGCCCGACTTCTGTGTCGCGATAGGTCCCCAGCACAAACATCGGCATCTCCGCCAGCTGCTGCGCGAGGAACTCGAGGAGCAGGAGCGAGGGCGTGTCGACGGCATGCAGGTCGTCGAGCACGAGAAGGACAGGGTTGCCTTCGGCCGCACGCTGGAGGAAGGAGGTCGTAGCGTCGAAGAGGCGGAAGCGCGCGCCTTCAGGGTCGAGGGAAGGCGGGGCGCCTACCTCGGGCAGAAGCTGGCGCAACTCCGGGAGCATCTGCGCCACGTCCGCCGCGCCGCTCCCGAGCTGGTCGCGCACCGTTTCGGCGTCGCGACCGCGGACGTAGGATCGGATGGCCTGGACCCAAGGCCAGTAGGCAGGAGCCCCTCCTGCTTCCCAGGCGCGGCCGAAGAGGGTCACGGCGCGGCGTCTCCGGGCGTGCTCCGCGAGCTCGTCGGCGAGCCTACTCTTGCCGATTCCCGGTTCCCCGGCGATCAGAAGGAGACGACCCCGGCCCGAGAGCGCGCCCTCGAGGCCCTCGAGGAGCGCCGCAAGCTCGCGCTCTCGCCCGATCAGGCGACCGCCGTCGTGTCGCGGTTCCTGCACGGAGGCCGAGGCGACCGAAGGCGCCCCCACCGGCCGGGGGAGATCGATTGCCGAGTCCTGCTCGAGAATCGCCCGCTCTAGCTGCCGTAGGCCGGGACCAGGCTCGATCCCGAGCTCGTCCACGAACATCCGTCTCGACTCCTGGTAGACGCGGAGCGCCTCACTCTGGCGGTCAGAGCGGTAGAGGGCGAGCATGAGCTGGCCGCGCAGGCGCTCCCGCAAGGGATACTTGGCGCTCAGTGCCTCGAGCTCGCCGACGAGGTCGGCGTGCCGTCCGAGCGCCAGATCGGCCTCGATCCGCTCCTCGAGACCGACGAGCCTGCGCTCCTCGAGCCGGGCGATCTCCGTCTGTGCGAAGGACGCGAACGTGAAGTCGGCGAGCGGCGGCCCGCGCCAGAGCGCGAGCGCCTCGCGCAGGGTCTCCGAGGCCTCCTGCGCGTCCTTGCGAGCGAGGGCACGCCTCCCCTCCTCCAGAAGCTGCTCGAAGCGATTCAGGTCGAGGCTGCCCGGGTCGAGGTGGAGCGCGTACCCGGAGCCCCGCGTGACGAGGAGGCCCTCGTGCGCGTCCTTCGGCTCGCCCTCGAGCGTTCTCCGGAGATGAGACACGTGGTTCTGAACGGCCTTGGACGCGGTCGCGGGAGCATGCTCGCCCCAGAGCTCCTCGACAAGCCGGTCTGTGGAGACCGTCTGGTTCGCGTTCAGGATCAGCAGTGCGAGGAGGGCGCGCTGTCTTCCGCCGGCGAGCGGGATCGTCCGATCCCCGTCGCGGACTTCGAGCGGGCCGAGGATCCGAAACTCCATGGCGTCTTCGTGGTGACGGTACCACCGTCGTTCGCGGCCGCCCAGCGGTTTCGGTCATACCCGGTTGTGACCGAAACGTGGACAACGTCTGACCGCCGTGGCGCATCGTCGTCTCATGACCGCCGCACCAGGAGCGGTCGAGACGAAGAAAGGAGCAGAAGATGCGCACCCACAAGCGACATCTCTTCCGGTGGATCGCGGTCGTCTTCGCGGCCGCCGCCGTCGGCGCTCCGACGGCGCTAGCCGACCCGCGCAGTCTCGACGACATCGACCCGTCGCTCGCAGCCGCAGTCCGGCAAGCGGAGGCGGCGTCGCTGAGCCCCGACGACCGGCCCTTCTACCGCGGGCCCCCGGGCGTGCTCGCGACGCAGGGCGTGAGCCCCGACGACCGGCCGTTCGCGCGCACGCGCGAGACCGAGTCGAGGATGGTTGCGGCCGCGGGTGTCAGCCCTTCGCGGGGCTTCGACTGGGGCGACGCGGCGATCGGAAGCGCGTTCGGCCTGACTCTGGCACTGCTCGGCACGGGAGCGATCGTGCTGATCGCTCGCCATCGCCACGGCACGCCGAGGACCGCGTAGGACTCATCAGCCACCTTCCGAGCAGCGAACGTGGAGCCTTCAGGCTCCACGTTCGTCTTGCGATCGGCACCGAGCCCGCGCCCGGCGAGGCCGCGGCGGCCGGTCAAGTCTTGGTCGAATAACGGTCACGACCTACGGCGACCAAGCGCCCGAGCGCGCAAGCCCCATCGTGAACCCTGGATGACTGTGGCGGACTGGTCTATGCGAGTCGTGACCGTGGCCTGCGTGATCGTCCAACGCCCTGAACGCCAAGACGAGCTTGGCTCCGGGTCGAAGCCAACACTCGCGAATAGTCCGCGCACACGGCGTCGGCGATTCGGGTTCATTCCTCGATGAATCGCCACGAGATTCCGGGGATCGGTCATGGCACGATCGAACCAAATCAGGCCGCGCGCGTCTGTGCGCTCATAGAGCGCATCCTGGTCTAGTTCGCGGAGTTGGCGGAACTTCGTGGCCGTAAACCTGATGCGCCACCCGCCGTCCCGTCCTGGTTTGGAACCGCGCGGCGAGAGGCTCACTCGCCGCGGCTGTGATCCGTTGCTTCTTCTTAGGTTTCCGCGCCCACGCCGAACGCCCGTGCCAAACCCGGGAGGGAAAGCTCGGTCGCGTACCCCGCGCCCAGCGGCCACGGTATCCCCAAAGGCCGACTGGAGAGGCGGCGGTAGATGCTCGCCCGCAAACCTTAGTGCGAAGCGCTCCGGCAGAACGCCGCACCGTTCGTCCCCCCGGCGCTCCGCCCCTACTGAGAACGCCTTCCTTCGCCGATCGGTTACGTCACGGTTTCCCTCGACCGGCACCGAGCGGTCAGGCGGCGACCGCGACGCATCTCGCGAGGACGCCGGAGAGGCGGGAGACGACTCGCCGGTTTCCCCCGGCGATCCCGTCGAGCACTCGCAGCTCCTTGAACACGTGCGCGAAGGGTCCCAGGCGCTCCGCAAGCTCGAGGGTCTCGCCGAGTTCCGATCCCCAGGGCTCGAGGTAGGCGCCGCGCAGACGGTCGAACCACGGGTCGCCGGGCGCCAGGCCTTCCATCTGCTCGAGGTGGAAGAAGGCGACGAAGAGCGTCAGGAACGGGTGCGAGACGCAGGAGTCGCCCCAGTCGAGGATTCGCGCGGTGTCGTCGTCCGGGTAGACGTTGTTGCCGTGCAGATCGTCGTGCTGGATCGACGCGGGCACGCCGGCCGGGGCGAGCTCCTCGCACAGCCGGTGGAACTCGGGCGCGAAGGCGCGGAGCCGCGCATGATCCGACGCGGAGAGCGGCAGCTCGTGCGCGAGCATCGCGTCGTAGAGCGCCGGAAAGCCGTCGAGGCGGCGGTCGGGGACGCCTGCATCGAGATGCTCCGCGACACGGGCGACCTCGCCTCGCTGGAGCTCGCCGTATGCCGGAAGAATCGACAGCCACGGTTCGGGGCCGACACCGAACCCGAGCCGCTCGCCGGCATCTCCCAGCAGCAGCCAGGAACGCTCTGTGTCGACGGCGAGCACCGTCGGCAGCAGGGCCGGCCACCGGCTTGCCAAGGCCGTCGTGAGGCGAGGCTCGAACGCCTGAACCGGCGCGCAGACCTTCACCCACACGACCCCGCTCCGCAGCGGCGCCCGCCAGACGGACCCCCACGGCCTCTCGTGCACGAGCTCGAGCCGGCCCGCCGGCTCGACGTGCCGAGCCACCCATGCCTCGAGTTCTCGCCCGCCCACGACGCCGGGGATTCTCCTCCTCGAACCCGCGTCGCGCGATCCCGTTGCCGCGCAGCCGTGACAGGTGTAGCTTCGCCCCGTGGCCCAGACGTACGAGTTCCCGGCCGACCGCGTGCACTTCACCTGGGATGCGGGCAACGAGGCCGTCCTGACGTTGGCCAGCGGGGACACCGTCACCATGTACACGCGAGACGTCAGCGACAACCAGATCACACCGGACTCGACGGCCGACGCGATCGCGTCGGTGAACTGGGACCGGGTCTACCCGCTCGCGGGGCCGATCGCCGTCGAGGACGCGGAGCCTGGTCAGACGCTCGCGATCGAGATCGTCGACCTGCAGCCCCAGGGCTGGGGCTGGACGGCGATTATCCCGGGCTTAGGGCTGCTGCCCGACGACTTCCCCGACGCGTACCTGAAGATCTTCGACCTGACCGGCGGCGACGTGACGCACCTCCGCGACGACGTCGCCATCCCGATCGCGCCCTTCCTGGGGACGATGGGTGTCTGCCCGGCAGGCGCGAGCCAGCTGCCCGTGATGCCGCCCGGCACGTTCGGAGGCAACATGGACACGCGGCAGCTCGTCCGCGGGACGACGCTCTTCCTGCCTGTGCAGGTCGAGGGCGCGCTCTTCAGCTGCGGTGATGCCCACGCCGCCCAGGGCGACGGGGAGGTCTGCGTCACCGGCATCGAGTCGCCCATGTACGCGGCGTTGCGCTTCACGCTCCACGAGGACCAGTCGATTCCCGCGCCGCAGTACCGGACCGCCCCGGGGCCCCTGACCCCGCAGGTCGACGACGGGGGCTTCTACGGGACGACAGGCGTCGGCCCGGACCTCTACGCCGCGGCCCAGGACGCGGTTCGCGCGATGATCGACCATCTCGCGGAGACCTACGAGCTGAGCCGAGAGGACGCGTACGTCCTCTCGAGCCTCGCGGTGGACCTCAAGATCTCCGAGGTCGTCGACGCGGGGCAGTACATCGTCAGCGCCGTGCTCCCGCTCGCGATCTTTCGCGACTAGCGGACGCGTTCGCGGCGCCTACCTGACGTAGAAGTCCACGAACTGGCCCCTGCCGTAGTGGAACGGCAGGTTGCAGATCAGCGAGTAATGCCCCTTCCTGAGCGTCAGGGTCAGGCGCTTCACCTGCCCGGGCCTGATCTCTTCGATCTCGCCCACCGCTCCGGTCTCGGGAGCCTCGCGTGCGCCGCGCGCCGCCAGGCGCCCCGCCGCCTTCGCCGTCTTCAGCACGACGAACTCGTGGGTCATCCTTCCGGCGTTTTGCACGACGAACGTGACCCTGGTGGCCCCCGTCTTCGTGGCCGTCAGGGGCAGGATGTCCCACTCGACCATCCTGAAGTTGACGCTCGCGGCCCTCGCCTGGTGCGACGGCGCCGCCGCGGACGGAACCGCTGCGGCGACAAGGGCGGCAAACGCGGCGACAGCCAGCTTCCAGCCCATGGTCGCCTCCTCTCGTCGGTAGGGGGCAACGCTTGCACGCGCCCGGCGCGTTCTCATCGGTGAGAGCACCGACGTGGACTGCGGAAAACCACGCGCGAACCCGAGGCCGTCTGGGACGCGATTCTCGTGGCTCGCGGCCTCCGAAGTGGTGGTGACGGGCAGCTCAGAAGCCGCTGACGCAGTATGCAACCGCCCAGAAGACCTCCTCCTGCCCTCCGGTGTTGTGCATGACGACGTACCAGGCGCTGCGACCGTCCGGCATGCCGATCGGAGACGAGTTCGACGGTATGAGCTTCGCCTCCGCGACACGTTCGGTCGCGTACCCGCCGCCGACGACGGCCGTGTTCGCGGGACACACGGCGTTCACAAATCGGAACGAGCCGGGCGGGACGGCGGTGTGCTCTGAATATCCATTCACGTAACTCAACGACTTCCCCGGCGGGCCCTGCGCGCCTTGCGGGCCCGACAGCCCGGGCGCCCCGGCCCGCCCGCGTGGTCCTCGACTCCCCTTTAGCGCGTGTCGAGCCTGGGCGCTGATGTCGGCCAGTTGAATCGTGCCGTTCTTGATGTTCCTGCTCGTCACGACGAACGCCGCAGTCGCAGACGCAGACGAGACCAGCATCGCAACGATGCCGGCGACGAGCGCAGTCTTCATCGTCCTCCTCCTCCCTCTCGCGGCTCGGCGCCGTTCACATGCCCACCGGGCACCTCAGGAGCGCCGGCTGGGCGGCCGCGGCTGATCACCACACTGACGCGTCCGCCGTTGCGGAGCCTGGTGCCCGCCCTGGGTCGCTGCGAGACGACCCGGCCGCGCCTGACGTCGTCCGAGTACGCGCGTGTGACCGCGGCGAGCCTGCAGTGATCAGCGGCGAGAGCGCGTCGAGCCTGGGGGAGTGTTTTCCCTTTGAGCGCCGGGACGACGCACGGCGGGTTGGGCGCGAAGACTGCGACCGCGGTCTTGTTGCCGTGAACTGCCACGGTGCAAGTCAACGCGTTCCCGCTGCACGCGCCCCTCCAGGCAGCGAGCTTCGAACCATTACTCGGTCTGGCCGTCAGTCCGACCAAGGCGCCGCTCTGATACTCGAGGGAGCAGTTGATGGCGGGACAGTCGATCCCGACCGGCGAGCTGGCGACCGTGCCTCGGCCCCAGCCGGCGACGGCGACGGCAAGGGTGTGGAAGGTGACCTGCGGAGTCGTCTTGTGGAAGTACTCGTCGGACCACCGGTCCGATCTGCCCGAGCCATCGAGGTACTGGGTGAAGCTTCTGTTGTGGAGCCGCCCGTCCGGAAGCAGCGTCAGCGTCTCGGCTCGCCTTGCGTAGCCGAACTCCCAGACGATCGAGAGCTGCCCATCGCTCGCATCGGACTGCGGCGTCAATCGCGGCCCTCCCGCTCTCGACGACCAATCGCATTCCCCACCACCGCAGGCGCCATAGCCCCAGACGGCGATGTTCGGGCCGCTGGCACCGATGACGATACGCGTCTGCTCCCTCGTCGCAGCGTTGTCGTTCAGCCAGGTGCCGACAAATGGAGCGACGTGAGACGCCCCGGCCGAACCCACGTTGAGAGCCGCCAGGCCCACCACAAGCGCAGGAAGGGCCAGCGAGCGCCAGAACGCTTTGTTTGTCCGAGTCCGCTGCATCGAGCACTCCTTGGAGGGCTTGAGCGGAGATCTCTCTCCTGGTGGCTCGAGTGTCGGCGAAAGAACTCACGCGCCACTCACACCGCTCTCACGCCGAACCGCCAGGCTTGTTCCAGGGGTCGGCGAAAAGCCGAGGCGCGATGTCGCTGAAGCGACATCGCGTCGCGGGAGCCTCGCTTCTGTCGGCGCAGGTCAGGCGGCCTTGCCGGTGATGTGGTGCAGCCGCCGGAGGTCGCGGCTCTTCCGCATGAACGCGTCGACGACGCCGGGATCGAACTGCCGGCCGCTCTGGGACGCGATCTCGCTCCTCGCGGCCTCCCAGGTGGCGGGCTCGCGGTACGGCCGGTCGCCGGTCATCGCGTCGAGCGCGTCGGCGACGGCGAAGATGCGCGCGCCGAGCGGGATCGCGGGGCCGCGGAGCCTGTCCGGATAGCCGGTCCCGTCCCAGCGCTCGTGATGCGAGCGGATCACCTTGAGGCCCTCGCCGTTCAGGAACGTGACGTCCGAGAGGATCTCCGCGCCGATGACCGGGTGCTGCCTGATGAGCTCGAACTCGTCGGGCGTGAGGGCACCCGGCTTCTCGAGCACCTCGTTGGGGACGCCGATCTTCCCGACGTCATGGAGCAGGAAGCCGTACTCGAGGCTCGGGTCCCCGAGGAGTCCGGGCTCGACGGCGCCTGTGAGCTGTACCGCATAGTCGCGGACGCGGAGCGAGTGCAGCCGCGTGCCGGTGTCCTTGGCCTCCAGCGCGTTCGCAAGCGCTGTGACGGTCTCGCGGTACGCATCCTGGACGACGCGCCGCTGCATGCGCTCGATCTCGAGCAGCCGGCCGAGATCGCGGGCGTAGAGGAGGAGTTGCTCCCCGGGC
Source organism: Gaiellaceae bacterium (assembly GCA_035707105.1). Taxonomy (GTDB): domain Bacteria; phylum Actinomycetota; class Thermoleophilia; order Gaiellales; family Gaiellaceae; genus JACDAN01. The sequence continues at coordinate 16,647 of DASSUI010000093.1, forward strand.
GCCTCGTAGGGGTCGGTGCGAACGTCCGCCCCGTCGGCGCCGGTCAGGCGGTCGAGCACACCGACGAGCTCGAGCGGGCTGAAGGGCTTGCGGAGGAGCGCGTCGGCACCGGCGCGGGCAGCCTCCTCATCGGCCAGCTCCGTCCCGGTCAGGAGCACGACGGCCGGCGATCCGAATGCAGGCCTGCCCTTGAGCTCGGCGCAGAACGACAGGCCGTCGATCCCCGGCATGGCCACGTCGAGCAGGACGATGGCCGGGCGCCAGAAGCGGACGAGGTCCGACGCCCGCTGGGCGTCCTCCGCCTCCGCCACCTCGAGCTCGTCCGCAGTCAGGGTCGCACGCAGGAGCATCCGCAGGCCCGCGTCATCGTCGACGATCAGCACCCGGCGGGGCGCCACGGAGTCGGGACGGCGCTCGGCGACGGGCGGCTCGGCAAGGACCGCCACACTCTTCTGTACCTGGGCGGGTCCGTGGGCGACCCGGTCCGGCCACCCTGCGACGTGGAGAGCGCGTCCGAGGAAGAGCGTGAGCGGGACCGACACGAGGACCCACACACCAACTGCCACGAGGAGCCAGGTCAGCGAACCCGGCATCCGGCTGATCCTCTCTCGTGCTGCGACCGGTGTCTCGGCACGATCCCCTGCCTTTGGACGAGCCGCAGCGACTGGCGTATCTGTACTGAGTATGCAGACCCGTGTGGACGACACTTACCGCACGGGCAAGAATCCCTCGTTCGAGTGACGCCTACTCGAGCGTGAGGTCGCGACGCACGGTGCCGGCGCGCTGGTGGCGCGCCTCGACCTGCACCTTCGAACCGGCCGGCGCCTCGACGACCCATTCCGCTTTCGCGCGGTCGCTCGTGGCGTCGCTCGACGCCCACCAGAGCAGCGACCGGCGGTGCACCCGGCCGTCCAGCTGCCCGAGCTCGACCTTCTTCTCGCCGCCGACCACCCGGGCGCCCTGGGACAGCTCGATCTCGGCCTCGAGCGGCCGCACCGCCTTCCGGTCGACGGCCTTCTGCGAGACGCTCGTCGGTAGCCAGCCGGTGTTCTCGAGCACCAGCCGGACGAGCCAGGACTCGTCGCCGAGGGACTCGACCTCCGCCGAGCGGACGTCGAGCCTCGGCGAGATCAGGAGGTGCCAGATCGCGAGGTCCGCGTGCGGCGCGATCTCACGCTCGAGGAACTGCGGCGGGACGTTTCCCCACGCGTACATCAGGTCCCAGCCGCCGAGCTCGACCGCGCCGAGCTGGTCGTGCTCGAACGGGTACCAGTCGACGTACGCCTTGCCGTCGAGCTGCTCGTCGCTCCAGCGCAGCAGCTTGAGGTCGTCCTCGGGCGGATGGTCTCGCAGCCAGTCGATGTACTGGAAGTCCTCGATCCCGGCCTCGCGCTGCGGGCTCCAGAACTCCGTCGTCCAGGAGTAGATCCCGAGGTGGTCGTAGAACCAGTCGTTCGCGCCGCCCTTGACCGTCTGCTTCGGGTCGTACTTGAAGTCGTGGTAGATCGAGATCGCCGGGTAGCCAGTCAGCTCGGTCGCCTTCTCGCCGAGCAGCTTGTACGTATGCAGATCCTGGGTCGGGAAATGGTCGTCGTCGTAGCTCGAGTACGGACGAAGGTGGACGCCGCTGAACGTGTGGTAGGCGATGTGGCCGGTGATGTTCGGGCGTTCGACGATCGCCTGGACCATCGCGCGGATCTCGGGTTCCGAGGTCGGATACGGCCCCGCGCCGTACTGCTCCGCCTCGACGGCCCACTCCATCGGGAAGTTTCGGTTCAGGTCGAGCCCCTCGAGCGGCGGCGCGACCTTGATCGTGACGCCGTCGTAGTTTCGGATCCGCCCCTCCCAGAGAACGCGGTAGAAGTCGCCCTCGGCATCGTCGGGCTCGCGGCGGATGAGCAGCCGCGGCTCCTCCGGATGCGGCTTCCACGAGCCGTTGGGATCGCGGAAGCGCATCATCAGGATCCGGCCGTCGCCGTCCAGATCCTCCTCGTGGAGGCCGTCGACGTGCTCGTCGAGCGGCCAGGGGCGGGTACTCGAGCGGATGAACCGCGGCCGGTCGGCGAGCGCCAGCTCCGGGCCGTCGGGGTTGAGCCGCGGAACGACGTAGAACGCGCGGGTGTCGAGCACGCGCGTGACGCGCTCGTCGGACCCGTAGCCCGTCAGCAGCCGGTCGATCAGATACAGGGCCGCCGTCGCGCCGGTCACCTCGAGCGAGTGGATGTTCGCCTCGACGAGGAAGGCCGGCTTCTCGAGCGCGGGCCCCGTCTCGGCGTTCGTGATGGTGCAGAGCCAGATGTCGCGACCCTCGTAGCTCCTCCCGATCGAGTCGAGCGCGAAGAGCCCCGGCCGGTCGTGCGCCCAGCCCGTCAGGATCTCGGTGAGCTCGTCGTACTTGTAGAACCGGTCGAACGCCGGTCTAGGCACCTAGTTCGTGCAGGAGCGGCTTCGTGTCGTGCGGGTCGTAGCCGAGCCGCCCGGCGATCTCCTCGCTCGAGGGCCGGGTGCCCTCCGCGAAGAGCGAGCGCAGCTGTTCCCCGGTCGCCCGGTTCCGCCACCAGTCCTCGCCGACCTGCCTCGCCAGCCACTGCCGCAGCTGCGCCGACCGGATCCAGGCGCGGAGATAGTCCGCCGAGTAGAACCCTGCGTCCATGTCGGCCAGGTAGGCGTCCGGCCGATACGAGATCCCGCTCGCCGCAGTGAGCAGCTCGTGGTACCGGTCGGGACCGGCGCCGCCGTCGTTGAAGGCGCCCCAGAACTCGAGCTCGAACTGGAGCTTCGCCGTGTACCGGCGGTAGAGCAGCGCCTCCAGGAAGATCGTCGCCTCAGCGTTCTCCTTCGCCTCCTCCTCCGACAGCCCGAAGTGCTCGACGTGCCAGCCGGGTTCCCGGGAGATCGCCTCGAAGATGTACGAGTAGATCTCCGTCAGCGCGTGATCCCGTGAGAGGTTGCGGAACGTGTACGGCAGAGTCGCGTCGCAGTTGCCGTAGTGGAGGGCGTGCCCGGCCTCGTGCAGGAACGCCTGGTAGTCGTGGAGACCGCCCTGCGCCCGGGTGATCAGGTGGACGACCTTGGGCGGGTCGGCCGCGATGACGCATGCCCGCGGGGACTTCTGCGGGCGGTCGTCGAGATCCATCCGGATGTTCGGCTCCTCGTCCATGTTGAAGCCGAGGTGCCGGAGCGTCGAGAGGCAGACCTCGGTCGCGCGCTCCTTCGTGTACGTCGACTCGAGCGGCGAGAGACGCCGGAGCCAGGCCACGTGGTAGGAGGACGGGACCTCCGGCCGGCCCTCGCCGAGCAGCTTGTCGAACCACTTTCCGGTGAGCCGGCCGTACACCTCGTCGGCGGCGCGGCTCGCGTCGGTCAAGACCTGCGAGAGCTGCCGGAGCGAGATGCCCTTCTCCTCCTCGGTGCGCGCCACCGCGTCCGGCTCGTCCGAGAGCTCGGCGTCGAGGTCCTCGCGGGCCCGGAGCATCTCCATCCGCCGGTCGTTGAACCCGGCGGACGCATCGCCGTGCAGCTCGCCGAGCTCCTCGCGGTCGGCGAACTCGGGCAGCACCGCCAGCTGGGCCTGCGCCGAGCGCAGGGGCAGCTCCTGGCCCCGGAACTCGACGCGGGCGGCGAGGATTGCGTTCTCCAGCTCGTCCTCCCGCGCGCTCAGCTCGACCTCGACGAGGCCGGACTCGCAGGTCTTCCGTAGGCGGTAGAGCCGCTCGCGCTCGTCCGGCTCGGCGGCGGTCTCGGCGTCGTGCAGCGCGTCGAGCTGCTCGCGGGTGAAGAGCTCCCGGTACCGGGCCACGATCTCGGCCCGCTCGGAGACCTCCTTCTCGCCGACGCGGACGGCGCGACCCTCCTCCGCGCGCTCGTACAGGTAGCGCTGGAGCTCGGCCTCGAATTCGGCAGGCGTTCTGACGGCGGTCACGCTCATCGGCCTGCGGAATCTACCGGAGCGGCGTCTCGGTGGGACCGACGAGCCGGCGGACCGTCTCGGTCAGCTCCTCGATCGAGAACGGCTTGCCGATCACGACGGCGCCGGCGGGGAGGTGGACGCCCGGGCTTCCGGTCAGCAGCGCGACCGACCGTCCGTCCGCCTCGATCGTCGGGAGCAGTGTGAGGCCGTCCTCGTTCCCGAGGTGGACGTCGAGCAGGATCGCGTCCACGGGCTCGTCGGCGAGCGCCTCCTTGGCGCTCGACACGCTCTCCGCCTCGACGACGCGGTAGCCCTCGAGCTCCAGGTTGACCCTGCAGAGGAGCCTGAGCGACGGATCGTCGTCGACGACGAGCACGGTCGCCGGTTCCGCTCCCATCGTCGGGCGAGTGTAGCTCCGGGTCCGGCCGTACCCACCTGCGGGGATCGGTCGTTACGTCTTAGAAGTGGGAAACGACCCGAAGCAGAACCGATCGCCGCTTGCAGCGTCGCGGCTCCTCGGCGAGCTTCCGAAGCCGTCGCCGAGCTTCCGCCGGCGGGCCTGGCTCGATTTCCAGCGGGCCCTGGACCCGCTCGGCCCGCCTAGGCCGTTGCGCCGCGGGCAGCCGCGAGGCGTCTGAGCGTCTCGTCGCGGCCCAGAAGCTCGATGCTCTCGAAGAGGCCCGGCGAGACCTTCGACCCGGTGACGGCGATCCGGATCGGCTGAAACGCCTCGCGCGGCTTCAGCTCGAGCCGCTCGGCGAGCGCCCGCAGCTCGCGCTCGATCGGCTCGGCCTCGAACGGGTCGACCGACGCGAGCGTCTCTTCCGCCCGCTCGAGGAGCGGCCCGGCGCCGTCCACCGGCACTGCCGGACGGACGTCCTCGAACAGGAAGCGCGTGTAGTCGGGGAACTGGTCGAGCTTCTCGATCTTCTCCTGGACAAGCGGGGCCGCCTTCCGCACGAGCTCCTCGTCCCAGTCCAGCCCGGCCTCGCCGAGGTACCGGACAATGCGGTCGGCGTAGTCCTCCGGCGCCAGGCTCCGCAGATGGACGCCGTTGAGCCAGGTGAGCTTCTGGTAGTCGAAGACGGCCGGGCTCGGCGTCACCCGGTCGAGCCGGAAGAACTCGAGGAGCTCGTCTCGGGTGAAGACCTCCTTCTGGTCATCGTAGGCCCAGCCGAGGCGCGCGAGGAAGTTGACGAGCGCCTCGGGGATGTAGCCCTCGCGACGGAAGTCCTCCACCGACTGCGCCCCGTGGCGCTTGGAGAGCTTCTTCCCGTCGGTGCCGAGCACGTCGGGCGCGTGGGCGTAGACGGGCGCCTCGGCGCCGAGCGCATGCAGGATCTGCAGCTGCTTGGGCGTGTTCGAGATGTGGTCCTGGCCCCGGATCACGTGAGTGATCCCGTCGAGCATGTCGTCGACGGGGTTCGCGAAGTTGTAGGTCGGCCGGCCGTCCGCGCGCAGGATCACGACGTCCTCGATGCTCTCGTTCGGGACCTCCACGGCGCCGCGGATCACGTCGACCCACCCGGTCGTGCCCTCGTCCGGCATGCGAAACCGGATCGCGCCATCGTCCTCGTACGCCTTGTCCTCGTCCACGAGCTGCCGCGCGAGCCGCTGGGCGTCCTCCATCCGGTCGAGCTGGAAGCGGACCGGCCCGTCCCAGTCGATCCCGAGCCACTGCAGCGAGCGCTGGATCTGGTCGGTCGCCTCCGCGACCTCGCGGCTCGTGTCCGTGTTCTCGATCCGGAGCAGCACCTCGCCGCCCTGCGGGCGGGCGAACAGCCAGTTGAAGAGGAACGTCCGGACGCTCCCGATGTGGAGCAGCCCGGTCGGACTCGGGGCCATGCGGACTCGGACGGACATGCGCTCTCTATCGTAGGGGCGTGCTCTTCGGCGGCCACGTTTCGGGCGGCGTGAAGGCTGCGCCGGAGCGTGCGCAGGAGATCGGCGCCGACGCGCTCCAGCTCTTCGTCCAGAGCCCGCGAGCGTGGCGGTTCCCGAATCACGACCCCGACGTGCTCGCAAGCTTCCCCGAGCGGGCGCGGGGAGCCGGAATCCGGTCGACGCTCGTCCACGCGATCTACCTCTGCAACTTCGCGAGCCCCGACGACGAGATCTACGAGAAGTCCGTCTCGACGCTGGGCTCGACGGTCGACGCGGCCTGCGCGATCGAGGCGGACGGCGTCGTGTTCCACGTCGGATCGCATCTGGGGTCGGGCTTCGAGGCGGGGCTCGACCGAGCGGCACCTGCGATCGACGAGGTGCTGAGCCGGTGCTCGGACACGACGTGGCTCCTGGTCGAGAACTCGGCGGGCACCGGCGGCACGATCGGGCGCTCGCTCGAGGAGCTGGCGGCGCTCGTCGACCGGCTCGACCGGCACCCGCGGCTCGGGATATGCCTGGACTCCTGCCACCTGTGGGCGTCGGGCGTCGACGTCGGTGACCCGCAGGCGCTCGGCGCGCTCCTCGACGAGTTCGACGACCTGATCGGGCTCGACCGCCTCCGCGCGCTCCACGTCAACGACTCGGCCACCCCGCTCGGCTCGAACCGCGACCGCCACGCGAACCTGAAGGAGGGACTGATAGGCGACGGGCTCGCCGTCTTCCTCGGCGACCCGCGGCTCCAGGACCTTCCCGCGGTCGTCGAGACCGAGGGCCGGCACGGCAAGGGCGCCGACGAGCACGAGATCAGGAAGCTGAGGGAGCTCTGGAAGGCCGGAACTAGGCGGGCTCGGCGCTCGGCCGGACCTGGGCGAAGACGCGGAAGCTCGGCTCGCCGACGGGCAGCTCGCTGAACTCGGGGTTCACGCAGCCGAGCGCGTCGCCGCGCCCGGCGTAGGTGCTCTCGACCTCGGCCCGGCACATCGGCAGCGGCTTCCGGCTCGCCCGAACAGCACCGAAGCCCGGTGCTCGGGCTTCGGCTTCCTTCAACAGCTCCAGATCGATCTCGACGGAGAAGATCCGCTGCATGCACCCGACGTAGGTGCGGCCGACCTCCTCGAACGCGTACAGGAACGGGCACGATCGGGCGAGACAGGCCGCCGGATACACGACCTTGTCGCAGTGGACCCCGCACCGGCGGCACTCGACCTCGTCCTGCGGGCGGAGCGGAAGGCTCCGCGGACTGGTCGTTTCCGGTGTCGCCATGGTCGGATTTTGGGGGACGGCCTTCGCCCTCCGCAAGACTTGACAGGCGCGGCGCCTCGCGCTAGCGCGCGCAAAGCAGCCGGCTGACCGTTACGTGCCGAGCAGCCTGTCGACGACGTTCAGCACATCCATCTGCGTGAACGCCTGGAAGTCGGGCTCGGCGTCGACGTCGACGTCGTCGGCGCGGAACCAGAGCGCCTGCACCGTCCGCATCCCAGCTCGGGAGGCACCGAGCACGTCCGCCTCCAGCCGGTCGCCCACGAACAGGCTCTCCTCGGCGGCGACGCGGAGCTCGTTCAGCGCCCGCTCGAAGATCGCAGGGTGCGGCTTGCGCTTTCCCACCTCCGACGAGAGGACGACCGAGTCGAGGCGCTCGACGAGCCCCTGTCGCTCGAGCACGGGCCGAAGCAACCACTCGGGGCTCGCGGTGTTCGAGACGAGCCCGAGCCGCAGGCCGCGCGCGCGGAGCGCGTCGAGGAGCGCGTGCGTGGAACCGGCGAGCGCGTAGTACGACGCCCACACGTCGTGGGCGGCGGTGAGGAATAGGCGGAGGTCGTCGTCCTCGAGGTCGACGCCCTGTGCGGCGAAGGACCGGCGCATGACGTCCGCGATGTCGATCTCGTCGTCGCCGAGCAGCGGGAAGAGCTCGGCTTCGTGGTCGGAGAGGTAGCGGGTGAAGGCCTCGGGCGTGGGCAGGCCGTCCCGCCGGAGGGTCGTCAGTCCGGCAGCGTGGCCCTCGAGCGCGATCTCTTCGCTCCACTCGTCCTGCATCAGCGTGCCGCCCCAGTCGAAGAGCACCGCGTCGAGCATCGTCGGTAGGGTACGGCCCTCCATGGCGCGCCGGATCCTCTGGGCCTCGCTGGCCCTCGCGCCGATCTCGATCGCGCTCCACTACCTCGCCGACGTCGGCGACGCGGGCGAGTTCGTGCTCGCGTCGGCCGCGCTGGTTCCGCTCGCCTGGCTGATCGGCGAGGCGACCGAGCACGCGGCGCACCACACCGGGCCCGGGATCGGGGGCTTCCTGAACGCGACGTTCGGCAACGCGCCGGAGTTGATCATCGCCCTGCTTGCCGTCAACGAGGGTCTGACGGAGGTCGTGCGCGGCTCGCTGACCGGAAGCGTGGTCGGCAACCTCCTGCTCGTCCTCGGCTTCTCGCTGCTCTTCGGCGGCCGCGGCTCGCTCGACCGGGAGTCGAGCCTCGTGTCGATCGCCCTGGTCTCCGTCGCGGTGCTGCTGCTGCTCATCCCCTCCGTGCCGGGGTGGGAGGGCGATCCGGAGCGCGACAGCTTGGTCCGCCTCTCCATCCCCGTCTCGGTGGTGCTCCTCCTCCTCTACCTCGCGACGACGTGGGTCGCGCTCCGCCGCCACCGGCTGATGCACGTCTCCGACGAGCCGGACGCGATGGTCGGGTGGAGCTTCCGGACGGCGATGATCGTTCTCGGTATTGCCACCCTGATCACAGCGCTGATCGCCGAGATCGTCGTCGGCTCGATCGAGGTGTTCGCGGAGGACGTCGGGCTGTCCGAGTTCTTCGTCGCCGCCGTCATCGTGGCGATCGTCGGCAACGCGGCCGAGCACGGCGGCGCGGTCGTCGTCGCGGCGCGTGGGAAGATCAAGCTCGCCGCCGAGATCGCGCTCGCCTCCAGCGCGCAGGTGGCCGTCTTCCTGATCCCCGCGGTGACCCTGCTGGCGCTGGTGATCGACCCGCTCTCGCTCGCCTTACGGCCCGTGGAGATCGGGGCGCTCGCGTTCGGCGTCGTGCTGACGCTCGCGCTGCTGGTGCAGGGACGGTCGAGCCGGCTCCGCGGCGTCGTGCTGATCGCGGGCTACGTCGCGGTCGCCGTCGCGTTCTTCATGTCCGGCGACCGCTAGCCGAACGTCTCCGGCTCGCGCGTGACCGGGTACGTCGCGAAGTAGAGCTTGACCGGGACGCCGTCGGCGTCCCTGACGACTCGCAGCAGTTCGCCGCGCTCGTAGCCCTCGGCGACCCGGTAGAGGTCGTCGCCTTCCTGCTCGCAGACCGACCGCCCCAGGTCGAGCCGCGCCTCGGGGAATCTCGACTCGAGGCGCCGGTCGTGCCACGAGAAGACGAGCGGGTGACCCTCGGTCCACCACTGGCCGAGGATGCCCTCGACCTCCGGCGACGGCGGTGCGCCGGGCCGCCATTCGCCCTTGACCGGCCGATAGGCGGCGGCGACGGCCCGGGAGAGCTCGATCCCGAGGGCCGAGATCGTGACGGCCGCGCCCTCGTTCGTGAGCACCGCGGCGCCGGTTCGCTTCGCCGGAAGTGCGGAGACGTGGACATCTCGCGGATCGTCTCGGGCGAGAGCACCGCCGGGTCGGGATCGGCGACGAACGCCGCCCAGCGGCACAGGTCGGTGGCGGTGCTCCAGAGCTCCGCGGCCGGCGCCACCGCCCGTCCCTCGATGACGGGCTCGCGCCGTGCGACCTCGCTGTACGGATGGACGAGGTACCCGACGGCCGTCGGGTCCTTCGGCGCCCACGTCGTCCTCGTCATCCCGACCGGGCCGAGGACGTGCTCGTCGAGGTATTGCTCCGCCGGCGCGCCGGTGACGCGCGCCACGACCTCGCCGAGAAGCGCGTACGCGAGGTTCGAGTAGTGCCAGTAGGCGCCGGGCGCGAGCGGCCGCTCGGCTTCCGAGAGCCGCGGCAGTAGCTCCTCGCGCGTCGGCATCTGCAGCGTCTCCCACACGTTGCCCGGTACCTCGCGCTGCAGCCCGGAGAGGTGCGACAGCAGGCCGCGGATCGTCAGATCGTGCTCGGCCGCGGGAACGTGCGCGTCGAGGCGATCGTCCAGGGAGAGTCGCCCTTCGTCCCGGAGGCGCATGACGCCCACGGCCGTGACGGTCTTCGTGATCGAGGCGATGCGGTACTGGTGATCCGGCGTCGCCTCCTCCCCGCGCTCGGCGTCGGCGAGCCGACGGCCTCGCTCCAGACGATCTCGCCGTCGCGGACCGCCGCAGCGCTGACGCTCGGCAGCCGCTTGTCGGCCTGCGCCTCCCGGATGATCCCGGAGAGCTCGGCCGCAAGGCCCTCAGGTCCGGGCAAGAACCCCTAGCGTCTTCGGGAGGATCTCGATCGCCTGCTCGATGTCCTCGTCGGTGACGTCGAGGTGGGTCACCGCCCGCAGCTTCGTCGAGTGGATCGTCGCGGAGACGCCGACGCCCGCGCGGTGCGATCGCTCGAGCGCCTCCGGCTGCGAGAGGCCGAGCGGTGCGAGGTCGATCTGGACGAAGTTCGTCTCGATTTCTTCCGGGTCGACGGGCAGGCCGGCGGCGGCGAGCCCTTCGCCGAGGCGCCGCGCCCTGGCGTGGTCGTCGGCGAGCCGCTCGATGTTGTGCTCCAGCGCATAGACGCCGGCGGCCGCGACGATCCCCGCCTGCCGCATGGCCCCGCCGAACATGTGCTTGAGGCGCCGCGCGCGCACCATGAGCTCGGACGAGCCGGCGACGACGGCGCCGAGCGGGCACCCGAGGCCCTTCGAGAGGCAGATCGTGACCGTGTCCGCCCGGCCGGAGAGCCGCGAGGCCGGCACGCCGAGGGCCACGCTCGCGTTGAAGAGCCGGGCGCCGTCCAGATGGAGTCTCAGGCCTAGCTCCCGGCAGCAGTCGACGACGGCGTCGAGCTCGTCGAGAGGCCAGACGCGGCCGCCGGAGCTGTTGTGGGTGTTCTCGATCGAGACGACCCTCGTCCTCGGCGTGTGGTTGTCGTCGGCGAAGCGGGCGGCGGCGCGGATCTGATCCACCCCGAGCCGGCCGTTCTCGCCCACGAGCGGGCGCGTCAGGAGCCCGGTGAACGCGGCCGGCCCGCCGAGCTCGGCGATCAGGACGTGCGAGTGCTCCTCGGCGAGGAGCTCGTCTCCCGGATCGCCGTGCAGCCGCAGAGCGATCTCGTTGGCCATCGTCGCCGTCGGGACGTAGACGGCCTCCTCCTGGCCGAGGAGCTCAGCCGCCCGCTGCTCGAGCAGGTTGACAGTCGGGTCTTCCCGCTTCTGCTCGTCCCCGACCTCCGCCGACGCGATCGCCTCGCGCATGGCCGGGCTCGGCTTCGTCTGGGTATCCGACCGGAGATCGATCACGGCGGGATTCTGCCTGGCGCCAGGCGACCAGGTACAGGGCAGCGCCGGTCACGCCGACGCCGAGTGTGAGGAGCCACATCCCGGCGTCCCCGAACGCGGCCCGGGTCTGGAGGCCGAGCGCCGGGGCGAGCGAGAGCCCGAGCCAGCTCGCGGCGTTCGCGGTCCCGAGGTAGGCGCCGCGCATCGCGTCCGGCGCGAGGTCCGCGACCAGCGCCTCCGAGGCAGGCGCCCAGAGCATCTCGCCGACGACGACGACCAGGACGACGGCGACCACGACGGGAAGCGCCGCGCTCGCCTCGAGCGCGAGGTACGGCGAGGCCATGAGCAGGACGCCGGCCGCGAGCTTCCTGCCGCGCGCGACGCCCGCGGTCCACCGTGTGATCCGGAGCTGGAGCGCGACGATCACGATGGGGTTCATCGCGAAGAGCAGCCCCCAGGTCGCCGGCGCGAGGCCGTGCGTCTGCGTGAGCGAGATCGGCGCCAGCAGCTCGAACGCCGCGTATGCGCACCAGCCGCCGATCGTGGCGACGAACACGGCGAGGAGGACTCCGTCACGGAGGAGCGGCCGCAGGGACGGCACCGCGCCGCCCGCCGCCGCCCGCCGGGCGCTCGCCGGCAGCCGAACGGCGGCCACGAGCGAGCAGGCGTACGCGGCCACGATGCCGGCGAACAGCGGCTCCCAGCGCCAGGAGACGAGCGCGGCGCCGACGAGCGGGCCGAGCGTTGCCCCGCCGTTGAGCACGACGCGGAAGGCGCCGTACGCCTCCTCCCGGCCGCCTTCGCCGACCAGGTCGGCGAGGAGCGCGCGCTGCGCGGTCCCGCGAAGCGGCTGGACGAAGCCCATGACGACCAGCACGCCGTACGCGGCCAGGATCGGCAGTCCGGGCAGGAGCAGCACCGCCGGCGTCACGGTCTGGACGACCGAGGCGGCGACGATCACGGGCTGCCTCCCGATCCGGTCGGAGAGCCGCCCGCCGAGGAGGCTTCCGCCCACCGCGGCGAGTCCCGAGCACGTGTAGGCGAGGCCGACCTCGGTCGCCGCGGCGCCAAGCTCGGTCAGTGCCCAGACGGCGAAGAAGGCGAAGAAGGCGAACTGGCCGAGCGCGCCGAACCCGACCGACGCGAGGACCGGCCGGAGTACCGGGTCGACATCGCCGCCGAAGAGTCGCCGGAAGCTGAGCACGAGCCGCACTCTGGCGACTCTCAGCTATGCGCGCCAATGCCGATTTCGCTCGGTCCTATACGATCTGGTAATGCTGGACGCGCGGCGCCTTGCCCTCCTCCGTGAGGTTGTCCGCCACGGCTCGTTCTCCCGCGCGGCGGCGGCCCTCTTCCTCACGCAGCCGGCCGTCTCGCGCCAGGTCGCGAAGCTCGAGCAGGAGGCCGGCGTGCGGCTCCTCGAGCGGACCGCGGGCGGATTGCGGCTCACCGACGCGGGCCGCGTCGCCCTCGAGCGCGCCGACGCGATCGCCGGCCACCTCGCAGCGGCCGAGGCCGAGCTCGAGGCGATCGCCAACCTGGGCGCGGGCCGCCTGCGACTGTCGGCCTTCCCCACCGCCGCCTCGACGCTCGTCCTCGAGGCGATCGGTCTCTTTCGCCGCCGTCATCCTGACGTCGAGCTCTCGTTCGTCGAGGCCGGGACCCGGGAAGGCGTCCGGCGGCTCCGCGGCGGCGAGATCGACCTCGCATTGGCCTTCCGCGAGCGCGGCCGGCCCGCGCCGGCGTCCTGGGACGGCCTCCACGCCGAGCATCTCCTCGTCGACCCCCTCTACGTCGCGCTCGCGAAGCGGCACCCGCTGGCCGGCAAGGACGCGATCCGCCTCCGCGAGCTCCGGGACGAGCGCTGGATCCAGGCGGTGCAGGCCGGCCCGACCGGCATCACGTACCGCGCCTGCCTCGCGGCCGGCTTCGAGCCGAACATCGTCCACCTCAGCGACCACGCGCCCATCACCCAGGGGCTCGTCGCGGCCGGCGTCGGCGTGACGCTGATCTCGAGCCTGTCGGTCCCGCAGGCGAGGAAGGACATCGCGATCCGGCCGCTGAAGCCGTCGGGCCCGGAGCGTGACGTCTTCGCCGTCTCGCTGCCCGGCAGGCTTCGGCCGCCTGCGATCACGGCGATGGTCGAGATCCTGCGGGAGCTCGTGCCGCGCTACGAGCCGGCGCGGAAGTCGGCGGCGGTGCGTCCGTCGTCTGTCGCCGCCTCGGGATCCGCGCCGGCAGCGACCAGCAGCTCGTAGAGCTCGTCGTTTCCGTTCTGTGCGGCCGCGTGGATCGGCGTGAACCCGCCCTCCTGGCGCGCGTTCGGATCGGCGCCGTGGTCGAGCAGCGCCTTCGCGACCTCGGGGTGGCCGCCGGCGGCCGCGCTGTGGAGCGGCTGCACGCCGAGAGGGTTGCGCGCGACGGCGCCGACGTCGGCTCCCGCCCGGAGCAACTCGGCGGCGATGTCGGCGTGCCCGAAGAACGCGGCCAGGTGCAGCGCCGTGAAGCCGTCGGGCGACCAGAGGTCGACGAAGCCGGCCTCGAGCAGCAGGAGCTCGTGGACCCTGGCCGCATCGCCGACTGCGGCCGCTTCGAAGAGCGTCAGCTCGTGCTCCCCCGCGAGCATCGCGTCGACCGTCTCGCGCTCGCCGCGGTAGAGGGCCTCCAGCAGCTCGGACCCGGAGCTCGGCATCTCGCCCATGGCCACATTCTCACCGGATGAGGGATACGCGGTCGGAGCGATCGGCCGATCTCACCCTGAACGAAAGGAGAAGCGGCATGAACGAAACAGCGGCTTCTCTGTGGCAACTGGTCCGGGACGACTATCTCGTCCGACGCGGCGCATGGATAACGCTGGGCATCGTCTGGCTCGCCGCAGCCTGGGCCGACCTCCGGATGCTCCTCTTCATCCCGGCCGTCGCCGGAGTGATCTGGATCCTCGTTCGGCGCCGCGGCGAGCTTCCCGACGAGACGGACCTGTTCTAGACGCCCTTCGGGGCCTCCGCCTGGACCGGAGCGGCCGGCTCGGCGCTCAGGTCCGGGTGGTCCTCGAACCCGTAGCGGACGACGGCCCGCTTCACCGCCTTCACTTCGTCGAGCCGCCCGACGGGGCGCGTGTGGGGCGCCGTCTTCAGCGTCTCCGGCTCCTCGGCCGCCTCCCGCGCGATCGCGTGCATCGCCTCGGCAAACGCGTCGAGGGTCTCCTTCGTCTCGGTCTCGGTCGGCTCGATCATGAGCGCCTCCGCGACGACGAGCGGGAAGTAGATCGTCGGCGCGTGGAAGTCGTAGTCCATGAGACGCTTCGCCACGTCGAGCGCCGTGATCCCGTGCTGCCGCTTGAGGTTGCGCGCCGAGAGGACGAACTCGTGCATGCACAGGCGGTCGTACGGCAGGTCGTATGCATCCTTCAGGCGTGCGAGCAGGTAGTTGGCGTTCAGGACGGCGTCCTCCGACATCGCCTTGAGCTCCCGACCCCAGGCGAGGATGAACGCGTAGGAGCGGACGAAGACGCCGAACGGGCCGGTGAACGCGCGGACCTTGCCGATCGACTTCGGCCGGTCGTAGTCGAGGCGGAAGCGGTCGCCCTCGCGGACGACGGCCGGCACCGGTAGGAACGGCTCGAGCTGCTCGCGGACGGCGATCGGCCCGCCGCCCGGCCCGCCGCCGCCGTGCGGCTGCGAGAAGGTCTTGTGCAGGTTGATGTGGACGATGTCGAAGCCCATGTCGCCGGGCCGCGAGATCCCGCAGACGGCGTTCAGGTTCGCGCCGTCGTAGTAGAGGAGCGCGCCGGCGTCGTGGAAGATCCGCGAGATCTCCTCGATGTTCTCGTCGAAGAGGCCGAGTGTCGACGGGTTCGTGAGCATGAGGCCCGCCGTCGTCTCGTCGACCTTGCTCCGCAACTCGTCGAGGTCGATGTTCCCGCGCGCGTCGGTCGAGACCTTCACGAGCTCGTAGCCGCCCATCGTCACGCTGGCGGGGTTCGTGCCATGCGCCGTGTCGGCGACGACGACCCTGCGCCGCTGCTCGGACTCGCCGCGGTCGGCGAAGTAGGCGCGCATGAGCATCAGCCCGGTGAGCTCCCCCTGCGACCCGGCGGCGGGCTGGAGAGACACCGCGTGCAGGCCGGTCACCTCCGCCAGGATCTCCTGCAGGTCGTGCATCAGCTCCAGCGCCCCTTGGGCGCCGTCCTCGTCCTGATGCGGGTGGAGGTCGCGGAACCCGGGAAGCGCTGCGACCCGCTCGTTGACGCGCGGGTTGTACTTCATCGTGCAGGAGCCGAGCGGGTAGAAGCCGGTGTCGATCCCGAAGTTCCGAGCGGTCAGCTCCGTGAAGTGGCGGACGAGCTCCACCTCGGGGATCTCGGGCAGCCGCGGCGGTCGCTCGCGGCGCAGCTCGTCCGGGACGGCCGGCGGCGACAAACCGGCGGGGCTCGGCACTCCGCCCGCACGGCGGCCGGGCCGCGACTTCTCGAAGACGAGCTTCATTCGGCGAGCGCCTCCGCGAGCCGCTCGATGTCGTCGGGGGTCCGCCGCTCGGTGACGGCGACGAGAAGCGCGTCGTCCATGCCCGGGTAGTCGCGGCCGAGCGGGTAGCCGGGATTGATTCCGTGGGTGCGGGCCTCGCGGATCGCGTCCTGGGCCTGCCGTCCGAGCCGGACGCCGAACTCCTTGAACGTCGCCTGTTCCGGGAACAGCAGTGGAAGCTCCAGCCGCTCCTTCGCGTGCTCTGCGAGCGCCATGCACGCCTCTCCGACCTCGCGGAGCCCGTCGGGGCCCAGCCAGGAGAGGTAGACCAGCCCGCCGAGCGCCAGCAGCGTCTGGTTCGTCGTGATGTTCGATGTCGCCTTCTCGCGGCGGATGTGCTGCTCGCGCGTCTGCAGCGTGAGAACGTAGCCGCGGTTCCCGTGCACGTCGGTCGTCTCGCCGACGATCCGGCCGGGCATCCGCCGCGTGTAGTCCTCGCGCGCCGCGATGAACCCGTAGTGCGGCCCGCCGAACGAGAGCGGGTTCCCCGCCGACTGCCCCTCCCCGATCGCGATCGCGCAGCCGTAGTTCCCGGGCGCCTCGAGCACGCCGAGAGAGATCGGGTCGACGTGGGCGACCGGAAGCGCCTCGGCGTCGTTCGCGGCCGCCGCGAGCTGCGGGGCCGGCTCCAGGCAGCCGAAGAAGTTCGGGTGCTGGAAGATCGCGCACGCTGCGTCCTCGGCGGCCGCGCGGAACTCGTCCGGGTCGGTGACGCCGTCGCGGTGAGGGACGTCCACGACGTCCATGCCGAAGCCGGGCGCGTACGTGCGGACGACCTGGCGTACCTGCGGGTTGACCGTCTCGGCGAGCACGATCTTCGAGCGGCCCGTCGCGTGCTTCGCGATATAGCAGGCGTCGGCCGCGACGGTCGTCCCGTCGTACCCGGACGCGTTCGAGACGTCCATCCCCGTGAGCTCGCAGATCACGGTCTGGTACTCGAAGATCGCCTGGAGGACGCCCTGGCTGAGCTCCGGCTGGTACGGCGTGTACGCGGTCAGGAACTCGCCGCGCTGGAGGATGTAGTCGACCACCGCGGGAACGTAGTGGTCGTAGACGCCGGCCCCGACGAACGACAGCTCCTCGCCGGTGTGGACGTTGCGCGCGGCGAGCTCCTCCAGGCGCCCGACGATCTCCTGCTCGGTGAGCGGGTCGCCGAGGCCGAGGGGCCGGTCGAAGCGGACGCCGGCCGGGATGTCCCGGAACAGCTCCTCGACGCTGGAGACGCCGATCGTCTCCAGCATCTCCGCGCGATCGGCGTCGGTGAGCGCCGCGTACGTCACTGCTCGGCGAGAAGCGCCCTGTAGGCCTCGAGGTCCATCAGACCGTCCGCCTGGGACGGATCCGTGAGCCGGATCCGGACCAGCCAGCCCTCGCCGTAGGGGTCGTCGTTGACGGTTTCCGGAGCATCGACGACCTTCTGGTTCACCTCCAGGACCTCGCCGGAGAGCGGCGCGACCAGATCGGACACCGCCTTGACGGACTCGACTTCGCCGTAGACGCCGTCCTTCTCGACCGAGCCGCCGGCCTCGGGCGGCTCGAAGTGAACGAGCTCCCCGAGGGCGTCCTGTGCGTACCAGGTGATTCCCAGCACCGCCTCGCCGTCCTCCACCCGGGCCCAGTCGTGCTCGCGGTGGTAGAGCAGGTCGTCGGGATAGCTCTCGGCAGCCGCCATCAATCCTCCTCGCGCTTGTAGATCGGTTTTTTCACGATGCGGGCCGTCCGCGCGCGGCCTCGTACGTCGATCGTCAGCTCGGTCCCCGGGTCGGCCTGCGCGGCCGGGATGTAACCCATGCCGATGCCCCTGTCCAGCATCGGCGAGTGCGTTCCGGACGTGACCTCGCCACCTCGATCGATGGTCATGCCCTGTCGCGGGATCCCGGTTTGCTCCATGACGAAGGCGGCGAGCTTCCGGGCGGGGCCTTCCGCCTTGATCCGGCGGAGCTCCTCCGCACCGGTGAAGTCCTTGTCGAGCGCCGCGACCCAGCCGAGCCCGGCCGAGATCGCGTCCGTGTCCGGGGTGATGTCGTTGCCGTGGAGCGGGTAGCAGACCTCGAGGCGCAGGGTGTCGCGGGCACCTAGCCCGGCGGGGGTGATCCCGCGCGCGACGACCGCGTCCCAGAGCGCAGGCCCCTCCCCGGCGGGAACCATCAGCTCGACGCCCTTCTCGCCGGTGTAACCGGTTCGGTTCACCATCACCTCGATGCCGTCGACCTCTGCCATCGAGAACGTGAACGCGGGCGCGTCGTCGAGCCCGAGCCGGTCGATCGAGCGCGGACCCTGGACGGCGAGCAACGCGTAGTCGTCGGAGACGTCGCGGACGTCCGAGCCGCGGATCTCGCGTTCCTTGAGCCACGCGAAGTCGGTCTCGCGGTTGGAGGCGTTGACGATCAGGAGGTAGCGGCCGGCCTCGAGGCGGTACGCGATGAGGTCGTCCACGATCCCGCCGCGCTCGTTGGTCAGCAACGTGTACTGCGCCTGTCCGGGCTCGATGCGGTCGAGGTCGTTCGACAGCAGCCCTTGGAGGAGCTCGTGCGCCCGCGGCCCCTCGATCTCGAGCTCGCCCATGTGCGACACGTCGAAGACGCCCGCGTCCGCCCGGACCGCGCGGTGCTCCGGGATCACGCCCTCGTACTGGACCGGCATCTCCCAGCCGGCGAACGGGACGAGGCGGGCGCCGAGCGCGACATGGCGCTCGTGGAGCGGTGTGCGGCGCAGCGTCTGCACGACGCGCCGGATGCTACCGCCGAGGATCTGGCAAGCCGGGGCTAGTCGCGCAGGAACGAGGGCACTTCGAGCTCCTCGTCCGTGACCTCGAAGCGCTCGCGCTCGCGCTCGCGCTCGCGGTCCTCGGGCTCCCTCGCCGGGATCTCCTCGGCCACGACCGCCCGTCGCCGCCTGCGGTGCGCCCCGGGGCCGAAGCCGGTCGCGATCACGGTGACCCGGACCTCGTCCCTGAGCGCCTCGTCGATGACCGCGCCGAAGATGACGTTCGCGTTCTGGTCCGCGGCGCCGGTGACGACCTCGGCCGCCTCGTTGACCTCGAAGAGTCCCATCTCGGCCGGGCCGCTGATGTTGAGAAGGATGCCGGTGGCGCCTTCGATCGAGGACTCGAGCAACGGCGACGAGACGGCCGTGTGTGCGGCCTCGGCCGCCCGGCTCTCCCCCGACGCGGTCCCGATCCCCATCAGCGCCGAGCCGGCGTCGGACATGATCGCCCGAACGTCGGCGAAGTCGAGATTGACGATCCCCGGCACCGTGATCAGGTCGGTGATGCCCTGGACGCCCTGGCGGAGGATGTCGTCGGCCATCCGGAAGGCGTCGACGATCGACGTTCGCTTCTCGACCACTTGGAGGAGGCGATCGTTCTCGATCACGATCAGCGTGTCCACCTGGTCGCGAAGCGCCTCGATCCCCATCATCGCCTGGTCGGCCCGCTTCCGGCCCTCGAAGCCGAACGGCCGTGTCACGACACCCACCGTGAGCGCGCCGAGCTCGCGCGCGATCTCGGCGACGATCGGCGCGCCGCCGGTCCCGGTGCCGCCGCCCTCGCCCGCGGTCACGAAGACCATGTCCGCCCCCTTGACCGCATCCTTCAGCTCGTCCCGGCTCTCGGTCGCTGCGGCCTTGCCGACGTCAGGGTCGGCACCGGCGCCGAGGCCGCGCGTCGACTCGGCGCCGATGTGGACCTTCAGGTCCGCGTCGACGACGAGGAGCGCCTGGGCGTCCGTGTTGGCCGCGATGAACTCGACTCCGCTGAGGCCGGCGTCGACCATCCGGTTGACGGCGTTCGAGCCGCCTCCCCCGACACCGACGACCTTGATGACCGCAAGATAATTGCCTGTCTGATCGCGTACGCTCAACGTCCCTCCACCTCAAGCTCGACTGTAGCTCGCGGCTTTGCGAGCCACTGCAACGCACCAGCGTACGGGCGAACTACTTGCCTGTCAACGCGGGCTCGACCGGCGAAGACTCAGGCTCTACTTGAGACTCGAGGGTTTCGCCGACGACAGGGCGTTCTGGAACGCTGACGTCGAGGTAAGCGGCGAGGTCTCCCTCGGCGTGCAGCCGCGCCAGCACGCGGCGCGCCACCTCGAGCTTGAGCGCGAGGTCGTTCGTCGCGCCGAGGCGGATCTCGAACCCGTCGCCGAGGACGGCCGTCGCCGTTCCGCCCTCTCCCATCTTCACGTACCAGACCCGCCTGCTCAGTCGAGGCGAGGCGGTACGGATCGCGGCGACTGCCCTGATCGCCCGCGCCGGCTCGGCGGCGGCGAGCACCTGACCGACCTGCGGTTCGACCGTCCGCTCGACCCAGACGACGGGGAGCGGCCGACGAAGCGGCCGCTCGAGCGGCCGGAGGACGCGGCCTTGCGCCGAGACGAGCCAACGGTCCGCTCCACGCCGCAGGACGGCCACCGGGCGTTCGACGCTGACGCGGACGCTGAGCCGATTGGGGAACGCGCGGTCGTAGGCGAGCAGGTGGACGTGGGGCAGCTTGTCGAGGCGACGCTGGATCGCCTCCTGGTCGACGCGAAGGAGGCTGACGCCGTCAAGGCCTTGGAGCGCACGGGCGACGAGGCGCGTCTGACCCGGCGGCACCGATTCGACGTCGACCTCGTGCACCGCGAACACGGATGTCTGGCGCGCGCCGACGAAGAGCGCGAACGCAGCGCCGAGCAGTCCGAAGCCGAGCGCCAGCGACCGGCCCGAGGGGACGAGCCGGAGAGCAGGGGACGCCGAGACAGCCGTGCGGGCCACGGCGCCAACTTCGCCGCGACGGGGGTCGCTCCTACGCCCGGACGGCGGGAAGCTCGATCGGTCCGAGCAGCTGCACCTCGTGCTCCAGCTCGACGCCGTACTCGTCCAGCGCCCGGCGCCGCGCCTCGGCCATCAGCGCGACGGCGTCCGCCGAGCGCGCGCCGTCCGCGTTCTCGATGAAGTTGGCGTGTCGCGGCGAGATCTGGGCCCCGCCGATCCGGTAGCCGCGGAGGCCGCAGGCCTCGAGCATCCGGCCGGCCGAGAGCTGGTGCTCGGGGTTCTTGAAGACGCTGCCGAAGGTCCGCTTGTTGGTCGGCTGCGCAGCTTTCCGCGCCGCCTGCATCTCGGCGACCGTGGCCTTGATCTCCTCCACCGGCCGCGGCCGAAGGCGGAACTCGGCCCGTGCCACGACCTCGCCGGGTCGCAGCGCCGACCGTCTGTACTCCAGACCGAGCCCCTCCGGCGTCCGCCAGGTCGACCCGGCGGCGTCGGCGACGAGCGCACGCTCCAGGACGCCCGCGATGTCGCCGCCGTACGCGCCGGCGTTCATCCAGACGCCGCCTCCGACGGTGCCGGGGATCGCGCATGCGAACTCGAGCCCGCCGAGCGACGCCGCCCGCGCACGGTGGAGACAGACGGCGAGCGGCGCCCCGCCGCCCGCGCGGAGAATCTCGCCGTCGACCTCCGCGGCCGCGAGCCCGCCGGACAGCTTCAAGACGAGCCCGTCCACGCCCTCGTCGGCGACCAGGAGATTCGAGCCCAGTCCCACGACCGAGACGGGAACGTCTCGCTCGGCCGCCCACGCGAGCGCCTCCTCGAGCTCGGTCTCGCCCTCGGGCCGCGCGAACCAGCGGGCGGGGCCGCCGGTCCCGAGCGTCGTGAACCGGGAGAGCGGGACGTGCTCCTCGATCGTCATTCGAGCTCCGCGAAAACGAGGTCGGCGCCCCGGTCGACGTCGCCGGCCCCCACGGTGAGAACGACGTCGCCCGGCCGCGCCCGCCGCGCGAGGAAGTGCGCGCCGTCCTCGACCTTCGGCGTCCACGCGATCGGCATCCCGGGCCGAAGCTCGGCGAGGGCGTCCACGACGAGCTTGCCGCTCACGCCCTCGACCGGCTCCTCGCGGGCGGGATAGACGTCCGTGACGGCGACGACGTCCGCTTCGCCGAGCGCAGCCGCCGTCTCCCGGGCCAGGTGCCTCGTCCGCGAGTAGAGGTGGGGCTGGAACAGCGCCAGGATCCGGCCGATCCCCTGCTGCTCGCGCAGCGCGGAGATCGTGGCCCGGATCTCGGCCGGATGGTGCGCGTAGTCGTCCACGATTCGCACGTCGCCGGCGACGCCGACCTCCTCCAGGCGCCGGCCGGCGCCGCGGAACTCCCGGAGCACCGGCCATGCGTCGCGGCCGTCGACGCCCGCGAGCTCGAGCGCGGCAAGCGCCGTGGCGGCGTTGCGGCGATTGTGCTCGCCTGGGACGTTCAGTTCGCCGTCGTACGGCTCGAGGGCGTCGCCGCGGACGACATGCGGCGTCGCCTGCAGCCAGCGCTCGAACAGCTGCTCCACCTCGGAGCGCGAGGAAAACTCGGAATGGTGGTCGAGGTCGACGTTCGTGACGACGGCGATCCTCGGACGCAGGAGCTCGATCGTGCGATCGGACTCGTCGCCCTCCACCACGAGCCACCCCGACCCGGCCCGCGCGTTGGCTCCGAGCTGCGGCACGTCGGCGCCGATGAGGAACCCCGGGTCGCGGCCGAGCCGGTCGAGCACGAACGCGATCATCGCCGCCGTCGTCGTCTTGCCGTGGGCCCCCGCGACGACGATCGAGTCCTGGAGGCGCACGAGCTCGGCGAGGAACTCGGCGCGCGACCTCCCGGGGACGCTGC
The DNA here is from genome assembly GCA_035707105.1 of Gaiellaceae bacterium. Lineage (GTDB taxonomy): Bacteria > Actinomycetota > Thermoleophilia > Gaiellales > Gaiellaceae > JACDAN01. Next base: position 38,938 of record DASSUI010000093.1, read on the forward strand.
CGGCGAAGGCGGTCGAGACGATCGTCTCCGCGTCCGCGGGCGGCTCCGGCTTCGGGGAGACGGTCACGGCGATCTCGTCCGGAAGGTGCGCCAGGTAGGGCGTCTCGTACCGGTCCCAGCCGGACACGTCCGCTCCCCAGGCGTGCGCCAGCAGCGCGTACCCCGAGAGGCCGGCCCCGCCGATCCCGACGAAGTGGAGCGTCCTACCGGCGAGCGGCTGCAAGCGCGATCAGCTCCTCGGCGATCTCCCCGGCGGCGTCCTCGCGCGCAAGACGCTTCATGGCGGCCGCCATCTCCGCCCGCCGGGTCTCGTCGGCGAGCAGCGCCTCGACGATCTCCGGCACGGTGTAGAGCTCCGCCTCCGGCACGAGGATCGCGCCGCCACCCCGCTCGAAGAAGCGCGCGTTCTTCGTCTGGTGGTCGCCCGTCGCGTGCGGATAGGGGACGAGCACCGCCGGCAGGCCGGCGGCGGCGAGCTCCCAGACCGTCCCGCCCGAGCGAGAAAGCGCGAGATCGACGGCGGAGAGCGCCGCGCCGAAGTCGTCGACGGTCGGCAGGAGGTGGTAGTCGGAGCGCTCGACGCGCGGGCGCAGCGCCTCGTAGTCGCGCTCGCCCGAGACGTGGAGCACGACCGGCCCGTCCTTCGCCCAGGTCTCCACCGCCAGCTCGTTCAGCGCCTTCGCGCCGGCGCGCGCTCCGAACACGCCGAGGATGGGGCCTTGCGGCGGCAGGCCGAGCCGCCTCCGCGCCTCATCCTGGGGAAGCGAACGGGACCGCTTCGGGATGGGACGCCCGACGACGCGGTACTTCGGCGGGCCGAGGCCGTCCAGCTCGTAGGCGAGGAAGACACGCCTCGCGAACGGGGCGGCGAGCCGGTTTGCGAGGCCGAGGTGGGCGTCCGCCTCCGTCAACGCGGTGGGGATGCGCATCGTCGCGGCGGCGAGCACCATCGGCCCGGCGACGAAGCTGCCGGCACCGAGGACGACGTCCGGGCGGCGCCGCCGGAGGATCCGGCGGCTCTCCAGCACCGCACCGCCGGCGCGCAGCAGCGACCGTGCGAGCTCGACGCCCGGGCGGCGCGGCAGCCCGGAGACCGAGAAGGGATCGAGCTCGAACCCCGCTTCGGGCACGAGCCGGGCCTCAACGCGATCCGGCGACCCGGCGAACGTCACGGCGGCGCCGCGCTCTCTGAGCGCTTCGCCGATCGCGATCGCCGGCAGCACGTGTCCGGCTGTTCCCCCCGCCGCGATCAGGCACACGGGCTCTGGCTGCTCTGCCATGGTCGCCCGCGATGTTAAGGAGGATCCCCACGCCGGCGAGGCCGACGACGAGGCTCGATCCGCCGTATGAGACGAACGGCAGGGTGATCCCCGTAAGGGGCGCGACGCCCATGACGGCGGCAATGTTGATCAGCGCCTGTCCGCAGACGAGCGTGGTGATGCCGGCGGCGAGCCGCTTCCCGAACGGGTCCTTGCAGCCGAGCGCGACGCGAAAGCCCGCGTAGCCGAACGCCGTGTAGGCACCGATCAGCGCGGTCGTCCCGACGAGGCCGAGCTCTTCGCCGACGATCGCGAAGATCATGTCCGTGTGGGCCTCCGGGAGGTAGAACATCTTCAGGACGCTCTGCCCGAGCCCGGCGCCAAAGATCCCGCCCGAGCCGAGCCCAAGCATCGCCTGCACGGTCTGGTAGCCGGCGCCCTGGGGGTCGTCCCACGGGTTGAGGAAGCTGAGCAGGCGCGCGCGCCGGTACGGCTCGAACCAGGCGGCGGCGAGCACCAGTGCGACCGCGAGCCCGCCGCTCGTCGCCAGCAGCCGGCCGGGCGCACCCGACACGACCAGCATCCCGCCGAGCATCACGACGACCGTGATCGCCGTCCCGAGGTCAGGCTCCGCCAGGAAGAGCGCGCAGAAGACGCCGGTGACGAGCCCGATCGGCTTGAAGAGCTCGGCCATCGTGCGCGGCGCCGGCCGGCGAGAGAGGTGCGCGGCCAGCCAGACGACCAGCGCGAGCTTCGCGAGCTCCGACGGCTGGAAGACGGCAGGCCCCACCTGGAGCCAGCGCTTCGCCCCGTTGACCGTCGTCCCGATCGCGAGGACAGCGATGAGGAGCCCGAGGCTCGCGACGATCAGGGTGGGCGCGAGCGGCCGGAGCTTTCGGTAGCTCGTCCGCCGCAGGAGGACGAGGAGCACGACGCCGATGAGCGCGTAGAGCGCCTGCTTCCGGAGGTAGTACGAGGCGTCGCCGTTCCCCAGCGTCGCCTGCCCCGAGGTCGCACTGAAGACCATCACGAGCCCGAAGGCGACAAGCGCCAGGGTGATCAGCAGCAGGAGCTGTCCCTCGAACTGTCCCCTCTTCACGCCAGCTCCCGCACGAGGCGGCGGAACTCCTCTCCGCGCTCCTCGAAGTCGCGGAACTGGTCGTAGCTCGCGCACGCCGGGGAGAGCAGCACGACGTCGCCCGGCTCGGCGGCGGTCGCCGCGGAGCGCACGGCCGTGGCGAGATCGCCGCTCCGCTCGGCATCCGGGATCGACGCCGCCAGCTCGTCGGCCGCCGCGCCGATCAGATAGGCGCGCGCGTTTCGGGTGCGGAGGTCGGCCGCGAGCTCTGCGTAGCTCTCGTCCTTGCCGAGGCCGCCGAGGATCACGTGGAGCGGCGCGTCGAACGACGCGATCGCCCGCCGCGCGGCCGCCGCGTTCGTCGCCTTCGAGTCGTTCACGAACCGGACCCCACCGATCTCTCCGACCTCCTCCAGGCGGTGGGGCACGCCGGGGAACTCGCGCAGCGCCTTCGCGATCCGCTTTTCGCTCGCGCCGGTTTCGCGGGCGGCGGCGACGGCCGCCGCGGCGTTCTCCCGGTTGTGCGCTCCGGGGATGCGCGGCTCGGCCGGCAGCGGGTCGTCGCCCGAGAACTCGACTCGTCGGGCTCGCCCCGGGAGCTCGCCGAACCCGCGCGGCACGACGGCGACGTCGTCCGGTCCCTGGTTCTCGAAGATCCGGAGCTTCGCGTCCCGGTAGGCCTCGAAGCTGGCGTGCCGGTCGAGATGGTCGGGTTCGAGGTTCAGGAGCACGGCGATCCTCGGCCGGAAGTCATGGATGTCCTCCAGCTGGAAGCTCGACAGCTCGCAGACGATCCAGCGGCCGCCGTCTTCGAGCTCGGTCAGCGCCCGCCCGATGTTGCCGGCCACCGGCGCCCCGAGCATCTCCCCGAGCAGCGCGGTCGTCGTCGTCTTCCCGTTCGTTCCGGTCACACCGAGGATCGGCGTCGAGAGCAGGCGCCCGCCGAGCTCGACCTCGCTCCAGACCGGGACCCCACGTTCGCGCGCAGCGGTGACGAGGGGTGCCTCGGCCGGCACCCCGGGGCTCTTGATCAGGACGTCCACTCCCTCCAGCAACGAGGTCTCCTCGGTTCCGAGGTGGATTTCGACGCCGGCGTCCGCGAGCCTCCCGGTGTCGGCGTCCGGCGAGCGGTCGACGGCGACGACCCGGTCGCCCCTCCGGGCCAGCGCCAGCGCCGCCGCCCGGCCCGAGCGCGCCAGCCCGAGCACGAGGAAGGTCATCCCACGAGGTCCGGACGGAAGGCCGGGAAGTACCGGTAGTAGAGCGCGAACGCCGCGCCGCACAGGATCGCCGCGACGATCCAGAAGCGGACCATGATCTTCGTCTCGGACCACGCCTTCATCTCGAAGTGGTGGTGGATCGGCGCCATCAGGAAGATCCGCCGTCCCCAGTACTTGAACGACGCGACCTGGAGGATCACGGACAGCGCCTCGATCACGAAGATCCCGCCGATCAGGAGCAGGAGCAGCTCGCTTCGGCCCATCACCGCGAAGGCGCCGATCGCGCCGCCGATCGCCATCGAGCCGGTGTCCCCCATGATCACCTCGGCGGGGAAGGCGTTGTACCAGAGGAAGCCGATCGCCCCGCCGATCAGCGCCGCGCCGAGGATGGCCATGTCCAGCGAGGCCAGATCCTGCTGTGACTGGAACTGCCCGGAGCGCGTGTAGGCGACGACGTTCATCGCCGTGAAGGTGAGCAGCGCGATGATCCCGATCCCGGCGGCGAGGCCGTCGATGCCGTCCGTGAGGTTGGCGCCGTTCGCAGCACCGGCGACGATCAGGAAGAGCAGCACGTAGAAGCCGAACGAGAGCGCGAGGCGCCAGTCGAGCACCGGGACGTAGACCTCTGTCGGGGCGTTGACGTCCTCGACCGCCCACGCGAGGCCCACGGTGATGCCGGCGAGCAGGAGGAGCTTCCAGCGGCCGGCCAGACCGAGCGAGCGGCGGTGCCGGAGCTTCGTGTAGTCGTCCAGGAATCCGATCGCAGCGCAGCCGAGCATGACGAAGAAGACGGTGAGGCCCTCGGTCGTGTAGTGGCTGAGCATCAGGAACGCGACGCTGGCGGCGACGACCATGAGCAGCCCGCCCATCGTCGGCGTCCCCTGCTTCACGCGGTGGCCCTCGGGGCCCTCCTCGCGGATGTGCTGGCCCATCTCGTTGCGGCGCAGGAAGTCGATGAACTTCGGTCCGGCGACGATCGAGATGAGCATCGCCAGCAGGCCGGCGGCGAGGACTCGTTCCATTAGCCCAGTAGGTTCTCTGCCACCCGCTCGAGGCCTACCGAGCGCGACCCCTTGACGAGGACGACGTCGCCCGGGCGGATCAGTCCGGCGACCCGTTCCGCCGCCTCCTCGGGGCCGGGAACCCAGTCGTCGGAGCCGTACGCACGCGCCAGCTCGCCGACGGCGATCACGTGGTCGATGCCCTGCTCATCCAGCAGGCGGCCGACCTCCTCGTGGTAGCGGCGCGAGTCGGCGCCGAGCTCGGCCATGCCGCCGAGCACGGCGAGGCGCCGGCCCCCGTTCGCGCGCGCGGCCAGGTCCCGAACGGCTGCGGCCATCGAGGCGGGATTCGCGTTCCAGCAGTCGTTGATGAGCATGCCGCCACCCGGCAGGGGCAGCTCCTCGCCGCGCAGCCGGGAGAGCTCGATCCCTTCGGCGCCCTCGGCGACCCGGTCGAGCGGCAGGCCGAGCGCGTGGTAGACGGCGACGGCGACGACGGCGTTCTCCGCCTGGTGGGCGCCACGGAGCGGGAGCGGGAGCTCGGCCCGCTCGCCGAAGACGTCGAGCTCCAGTCGGCCGTTCGCGAACGAGCGCAGCCGGACGTCCTCGCCGACCCGGACCAGCGTGAGGTCGTCGCGCAGATGAGGTTCGAGCTCCGGGACGCCGGCCGGGACGACGGCGACGGCGCCGTCGGGCAGAGCAGCGAGCAGCTCGGCCTTCGCCTTCGCGACTCCCGCGACCGACTCGACGAACTCGAGATGGACGGGACCGATCGACGTGATCGCGCCCAGCGTCGGCCGAGCGATCTCGCAGAGCTCCCGGATCTGGCCGAAGCCGCGCATCGCGAGCTCGGCGACGAGGATCTCCGTGTCCTCCTCGAGCCGGGCGAGCGTCAGCGGGACGCCGAGCTCGGCGTTGAAGCTCGCCTCGGCGGCGACCACCTTCCGGTGCGGTCGGAGAAGGGCGGCGAGGATGTCCTTCGTCGACGTTTTCCCGGTCGACCCGGTGATGCCGACGACCTCGGCGTCGCTCCTCGCGCGGACGGCCCGTCCGATCGCCGCCAGCGCGGCGAACGCGTCGTCCGGGACGAGCACGGCGGCAGCGCCGGCCCGGCGTGCGGCGTCGACGTGGTCGACCCCGCCGCGCACGGCGACGAAGAGGTCGCCTGGGCGGACACGGCGGGAGTCGATCTGGACGCCTGTGAACTCCTCCGCGGTCGCCTCAACGCGGCCGAGGCCCTCGAGCTCCCAGACGGGGAGAGCGATCACGCGGGTGCCCCCAGCCGGCGGAGCGCCTCGCGGGCAACCTCGCGGTCGTCGAACGGGATCTTCCGGTCGGCGAACTCCTGGCCCTGCTCGTGGCCCTTTCCGGCGATCACCACGACGTCGCGCTCGCCCGCCTGCTCGACCGCCTTCGCGATCGCTGCGCGGCGATCCGGCTCGACCTGAACGTCCTCGGAGGCCCCGGCGAGGATCTCGTCGATGATCGCGAGCGGGTTCTCGCTTCGCGGGTTGTCGGAGGTGACGATCGCGACGTCCGCGAGCTCGCTCGCGATCCGTCCCATCTCCGGCCGCTTCCCGCGGTCCCGGTCGCCGCCGCACCCGAAGACGCAGATCAGCTGCCCGGACGTCAGCTCGCGCGCCGTGCGGAGGACGTTCGCGAGTGAGTCGGGTGTGTGCGCGTAGTCGACCACCACCGTGAACGGCTGGCCCTCGTCCACCGTTTCGAACCGTCCGGGGACGCTGGGAGCAGCCCCGACGCCGCCCTCGACCGCGGCCGGGGGAACGCCGAGGAGCCGGGCCACCGCGACGGCCGCGAGCGCGTTCTCCTGGTTGAAGCGGCCGCGCAGGCGGCTCGTCGACGGCGCTTCTCGCACCTCCGCGTCGTCCGCGAGCCCGTAGGTCAGCAGCGGCGCGCGATCCAGGCGGCGGAGCTCGCCGGCGAGCCGCCGGCCCCAGTCGTTGTCGACGTTCACCGCCGCGGCCGGTGCCGGCTCGTGGTCGGTGAACAGCCGCCGCTTGGCCTCGTAGTAGTCCTCCATCGAGCCGTGGAAGTCGAGGTGGTCCTGCGTGAGGTTGGTGAACGCCAGAGCATCGAACCGCACACGCTCCAGCCGCCCCAGCTGCGACCCGTGGGACGTCGCCTCCATTGCGACGCTCCTGTCGCCCGCGTCGAGCATCTCGCGGAAGGTCCTCTGGAGGTCGATCGCCTCGGGCGTCGTCCGCACCGCCGGTCGCGCCTCGCCGCCGACCCGCGATTCGATCGTCCCGATCAGCCCGGGTCGCATCCCGGCGGCGTCGAAGATCGAGTGGAGGAGATACGCGGTCGTCGTCTTGCCGTTCGTCCCGGTGACGCCGGCGACGACCAGCTCCTCGGTCGGCCGCTCGAAGAACTCGTCCGCGACGACCGCCATCGCCGCGCGGGCGGACCCGACGATCAGTTGCGGCACGTCGAGCTGGAGCGGGCGCTCGACGACCAGGGCCACGGCGCCGCGGTCGATCGCCTCGCCGGCCAGGTCGTGCCGGTCGACCCGCTCCCCCGGGACGCAGAAGAAGAGCGCGCCCGGCTGCACCTCGCGCGTGTCGTAGGCGAGGTCGGAGATGTCGGTTGGGGCGCCCCCACGGACCTCCAGAGGTCCGAGCGCGGTGATCAGCCGCTCGAGATCCACGATCGGACGGAGGCTAGCGGAGCCGTCCGCTAGGACGAGGCGTCGGGCGGGATCTCGAGGTACTGGAGCGCGAAGCGGGCGATCTGCTGGAAGGCCGGCGCCGCGACCGTGCCGCCCCAGATCGTGCTCGGCTCGTCGATCGTCACCAGGACGACGAGCCGGGGGTCGCTCGCCGGCACGGTCCCAACGAAGGATGCGACGTACTTGGACGTGGAGTAACCGCCCTGCGGGTCGGGCTTCGCGGCCGTCCCCGTCTTTCCGGCGACCTGGTACCCCTCCACCGCCGCTTCGGTGCCGGTCCCCTCGAGGACGACGTCGCGCATCATCGCCATCAGCTGGCCGGAGACGGCACGCGAGATGACGCGCCGCTTCTTGACGCGGCTGTTCAGTACCAGGTGGGGCTGCCTCCAGAGGCCGCCGTTCGCGACCGCCGCGTAGGCGGACGCCATCTGGACGGGCGTGACGGCGATCCCGTGCCCGATCGGCAGCGTCCCGATCGTCGACCCGGACCAGTAGCTCGGCAGGATGCCGGCGGTCTCGCCGGGGAAGTCGATGCCCGTCTTCTTGCCGAAGCCGAAGCGGCCGAGCCAGCTCGTCAGGCGCTCGCGGCCGAGCAGCTGCGCGAGGGTGATCGTGCCGACGTTGGACGACTGGGCGAGGATCTCCGCGACCGTCATCCGTTCGGCGCGCGTCCGGTGCGCCTCGTGGATCACGCGGTCGGCCACGTGGATCTTCGGCTGGAGCGTGAAGGCCGTCGTCGGCGTGACCAAATTCTCCGACAGCGCGCCGGCCACCGTCACCACCTTGAGCGTCGAGCCGGGCTCGTAGGTGTCCGTGATCGCCCGGTTCCGCTGGATCTCCTTCGGGATCTGCGGATAGCGGTTCGCGTCGAATCCCGGCTCCACCGCGAGCGCCAGCACCTCGCCGGTGTGCGGGTCGAGCACCACTGCCGTGCCGGCGAGCGCACCCCACTTGCGGACCGTCGCGTGCAGCACCGACTCGGCGTTCGCCTGCAGGGTGGCGTCGAGGGTGAGGCGGACGTCGCGGCCCTCGACGGCCGGCGTGGCGTGGATCACGTCGAGCGCACGGCCGAACGGATCGCGCACGATCGTCTCGCGGCCCGGACGCCCGGCGAGGGTCTCGTCGAGCGCGAGCTCGAGGCCCGACAGGCCTTTGTTGTCGACCCCGGCGTAGCCGAGAACGTGCGCCGCCACCGGTCCTTGGGGATACACCCGGCGCTCCTCCGAGTAGAACCCCAGGCCCTGGATGCCCTTCCGCTCGAGCGCGTCGGCGCGCTTCGGATCAGCCTTCCGTGCGACGTAGACGAACCCGCGCGAGCGATCGGCGAGCGGCCCGTACAGGCCGTCGGGATCGATGTGGAGCGCTCGGCCGGCGGCGACCGCCGCCGCCTGGGGATTCGCCACGTGCCGCGGGTTCGCGTAGACCGTCGTCGCGCGTCGGCCAATTGCGAGGCGGACGCCGTTCCGGTCGACCATCGAGCCGCGCGGCGCTGGGACCGTGACGGTGGCGTGATGCTGGCCCTGCGCGAGCCGGTCGAGCCCCTGCGCGTGCACCGCCTGGAGCCAGACGGCGCGGCCGAACGTCCCCGCGAAGGCGAGCGTGAAGAGGACGAGAAGAAGCCGGATGCGGCGGTTCGGGAGGCGCCGGCTCACCGCTGCCCGAGATCCAGGTACGTCGTCGTGGCCGGATCGGCGGGCAGGTAGCCGAGTCGGTGGCGCGCGATGCTGCTGGTACGCGCGGACGCCGAGCGTGTCGCCAGCTCGGAGGCGAGCTCGGCCGACTCGGCGCGCAGCTTGTCCCGGTCGCGCGCGAGCTGGTCGAACTGGAGGTTGAGTCGGAGCACGGCGACGTTGAGCGCGACGACGCCGGCGAGCAGGAGACCCATGACCACGATCCAGACCGCTCCGCCCGCGGTCCGCCGCCGAGTCGCGGTGCGCCGTCTCGGCCGTGAGCCCGTCCGCGCGCGTGCGACCGCGACTGCCATCAGGCCTTCACCGACGCGCGGAGGCGCGCGGACGCGGCGCGCGGGTTCGCCGCGATCTCCTGCGCCGTCGGCCGCACGGCCTTCCGCGTCAGGATCCGTAGGGCCGGCTCCCGCCCGCAGACGCAAACGGGGAAGTCGGGCGGGCACGTGCAGCCGTGGGCCTCGGCCCGGAAGAACCGCTTGACGATCCGGTCCTCCAGGGAGTGGAAGCTGATGACGGCGATCCGCCCACCCGGATTCAGCAGCTCGAGCGCCGCCGGAAGCGCCGCTTCCAGCGCACCGAGCTCGTCGTTCACCGCGATGCGAAGCGCCTGGAAGACGCGGCGGGCAGGATGGCCCTCGCCGAAGCGCGCCGGCGTCGGGATCGCGGCCTTGATCGTCTCCACGAGCTCGCCGGTCGTCTCGAACGGCTGCTTGCGCCGCTCGCGGGAGATCTGCTTCGCGATCTGCCGTGCGTACCGCTCCTCGCCGTAGGAGCGGAAAATCTCGGTCAGCTCGCGCTCGCTCGCCTCGTTGACGAGCTCTCGGGCCGACACGTCGGCGGACGGATCCATCCGCATGTCGAGCGGCGCGTCCGCCGCGTACGAAAAGCCGCGCTCCGGCCGGTCGAGCTGCATGCTCGATACGCCGAGGTCGAAGAGGACGGCGTCGGCGTTGCGGCCGTTGTCGGCGAACCGCTCGAGGACGTCGGCGAAGTCGCCCGCCAGGAAGCGCGTCTTCACCCCGGCGCGGCGCCGGAACGACTCGAAGTACGGCTTGACGCTCGGATCCCGGTCGATCGCGAGGTACTTGCCCTCTCCCCGGAGGTCCTCCGCGAGCAGCGCGGCATGGCCGCCCGCGCCGAAGGTCGCGTCCACGACGGTCTCGCCCGGCTGCACGTCGAGCAGGCGCCGCACCTCCTCGGCGAGGACGGGAACGTGATCAGTCGCGCTTGGCTGCAAGACGCTCGGCAACATGCTCCGCACTCCCTTCGACCTCGTTGAGCTCCCGCCGCCAGGTCTCCCGATCCCAGATCTCCAGGTGATCGTGGATCCCGGCGACGACGACTTCCCGCTCGAGGCCCGCATAGCGGAGCAGGGCTCCTGGAATCATGATCCTCCCCTGCTTGTCCAGCTCCGCCTCGGCCGCGCCGGAGAAGAAGTGGCGCTGCAGCTTGCGGCCCTCACCGCTGAGCGGATCGAGCGCTGCGACACGGGCCTGGAACCGCTCCAGCCAGTCGCCTCGCGGGTACGCATACAGACACCCGTCCATGCCACGCGTGACGACGACCCCTTCGGCCATGGCGTCCCGGAACCGGGCCGGAAGGGTGAGCCGGTTCTTGTCGTCGATGGTGTGTTCGAACTCGCCGAGCAGCATGGACGTGCCATTCGCACTCTCCCACTTTCCCCCACTCTAGACCACTTTTCCCCACTTGGCAAGCATCGGAAACCGGTCCTCCTGTGCCGTTCGAGCGCCGGGATCGGACGTCCTTAGAGCGGCTGCGCGGCCTGGGAGAGCCGGAGGAGCTCGTCGTCCGATGCGGCGGCGAGCTTGTTCGGCACGACCATCCGCCAGGCGTCGAAGACGAGCTCGAGCAGTTCCTGCTCGTCGATCGCGTCGAGGTTGACGTGGATCCAGTGGTACCTGAGGTCGCCCTGGGAGGGCAGCATGAACTTGTCCGGGTAGGTCTGGACCGCCGCCTCGCGCTCCTCCTTGGGGAAGGCCGTGCCCATGATCCGCTCGTCCTTCGAGAACGCCAGGTAGACGATCCGGCCGACGCGGAACTTGACCCGGCCTCGAACGTGCGCCTCATACGACCGGGGCAGGCCGGCGACGAGCCTGCGAACGTCGTCGATCGTCACCACACCAAGTCATAGCCGAACCGGGACGAGTCACAGCCTGGGGCGCTTCGACGCCGCTGTTCCGGCTCCGCGGCGCGTCATCGCCAGAGCGGCGCGCTCCGCGGCGAAGGCGAGCGCATCCTCCGTGGAACGGCCCTCGGCCAGCGCGTACGCGAGCCCGCCCGCGAAGGAATCCCCCGCGCCGTAGGTGTCCCGCAGCGGACCGGGCAGCGGCGCGGCCTCCCAGCGTCCCTCGACGCCGTCCGCGACGTACCGGCCTCCGGCGCGGCCCTCGGTCGAGGCGACGAGCCTCGGCGTCGGGTGGACATCGCCCGGCCCGTACCGCTCGCCGGCGTCTCGCGCGCTGTGGACGAGCGCGTCGAGCTGGACGCCGGCGTGCTGCAGCGTCGGCAACTCCCGCGCGGTGGCGACCAGGACCCGTGCACGCCGCGCGTGCCGGAGGGCGCCGACGTCGCCGCTCGTGAAGTAGACGGCGTCCGCGTCTGCGAGCTCGTCCCACGGCAGCGCGTCGTCGGCGTGCGGGTGCAGCTTCTCGCCGAGGACGGTGATCGTCCGCTCGCCGTTGGCGTCCAGATAGGTGAGCGCCCGGCGCTGCGGCGCGTCCCGCACGACGACCTCGACCCGCACGCCGAGCGCCCGGAGCGCGTCCTCCGTGCGGCGGCCGAGCTCGTCGTCGCCGAGGGCGGTGAAGAAGGTCGTGTCGGCGCCGAGGCGGAGAAACTCCGCGGCCGAGACGGTCCCCCCGCCGGCGGGCTCGGACCAGTGGTCGACCGTGGTCACGATCGTCCCCGGCTCCGGGACGCGCTCGACCGGCACGAAGTCGACCCACTCGACGTGACCGACGACCGCCGCCCTCATCTCACACGCTCCGCGACCTCCACGTTGAAGAGGATGATGGAGGCGATGACCGTCCCGCCGTTCGAGCGCTTCTACGCCGAGAACCGCGACGCCGTATTCGCGCACCTCGTGCGCCTGCTCGGGCGGCAACGGGCCGAGGATGCCTTCCAGGAGACGTTCCTGCGTGCCCTCCGCGGCTACGACGCGCTGCGCCACGGCCGCTACCTGCGCGCCTGGGTCTTCACGATCGCCACGCGCGTCGCGGCCGACGAGGCGCGCAAGCGGCGCCCCGAGCCGGGCGCCGAGGTCGACGGCGAGAGCGCCGACGACCGTCCGGCGTACGCACAGATCGAGCACCTCGCCGACGAGCTCCCCGAGAAGGAGCGCGCCGCGGTCGTGCTCCGCTACGCCTACGACCTCTCCTATTCGGACATCGGCACGGCGCTCGGCTCGAGCGAGGACGCCGCCCGCCAGGCGGCCTCCTCGGGCGTTCGGCGCCTGCGAAGGAGGCTGACATGACCTCGGTTCCCTCGACGCTCGACCGCCGCTTCCGGGAGGCCGCCGCGGAGACCGGCCTCCTCGACGTCTCTTTCGACGTGGCGGACACCCCCATCGGCCCGCTGCTCGTCGCCGTGACGGAGCAGGGCCTCTGCCGCATCTCCTTCGACCCTGAGCCCGAGCGGGAGACCGAGTCGCTCGCCCGCACCTTCGGCGTGCGGGTGCTGCGCTCACCGCGTCAGGTGGACGACGTCCGCCGCGAGCTCGACGAGTACTTCGAGGGCCGCCGGCGGGAGTTCGACCTGCGGCTCGACCTACGCGGCCGCGAGGGCTTCTCTCGTCTCATCCTCGAGCGCCTCGCCCGGGTGCCGTACGGCGAGGTCACGACCTACAAGACGCTCGCCGTGGAGGCCGGGAACCCGCGGGCTGCGCGCGCGGTCGGGACGATCATGAACCGCAACCCAATCCCGATCGTCCTCCCCTGCCACCGGGTCGTCGGGTCGAACGGGAGCCTGGTCGGCTACGGCGGCGGTCTCGAGCGCAAGCGACTGCTCCTCGATCTCGAGGCGGGAATGCCGAGCCTTGACATCGACTGATTGTAAGCCTACGCTTACGGTAAGTGGAAGCTTACGCAGTGGCGATGAACGCGCTCGGCGACCCGACTCGCCGCACGATCTTCGAACGGCTGGCGCGCAGGCCGATGGCTGTCGGGGAGCTGGCGGGTGAGCTCCCCGTCAGCCGGCCCGCCGTCTCCCAGCACCTCAAGGTGCTGAAGCACGCCGGCCTCGTCCGCGAGCGGGCGGAGGGCACGCGGCACGTCTACCGGATCGACCTGGACGGCGTCGCGGCGCTCCGCAGCTACTTCGACCGCTTCTGGGATCAGGCGCTCGCCGACTTCAAGGCCGAGGCCGAACGGAGGGAAAGGAGCAAGGGATGAGCACGACGGAAGCGCTCGCGGCGATCAACAAGACGATCACGGTCGACGCGACGCCCGAGACCGCGTTCGAGACGTTCACGCGGCAGATGGGGAGCTGGTGGCCGATCCGGACGCATACGATCTTCGAGGACCGCCTGCAGGAGATCGTCTTCGACGAGCGGGTCGGCGGCCGCGTCTACGAACGCACCGCCGAGGGCGAGGAGGCCGACTGGGCCGACGTCCTCGAGTGGGAGCCGAACAGCCGGTTCGTCCTCCGCTGGCGCGTGAACCCCGAACGCGGCCCGACGGAGGTCGAGGTCCGCTTCACGCCCGAGGGCGACGGAACCCGCGTCGACCTGGAGCACCGCGGCTGGGACAAGATCGGCGACGAGGCCGGCCGCGCCGGCTACGACCCGGGCTGGGACTACGTCCTCGGCCACTTCCTGAACGCTTTGCAGAGCGGCCGGCACTCGACGTCCGGCTGAGGGCCACAGGAAAGGAGAGGCGGCGAATGCCGCCTCTCCCCGTACCGCTAGTGCGACCTGTCTCGGCTTCCCTCTCGGTACCTGCCGAGCCCGTACATGCGGTTGAGCGCGTCGCTGCGAATCATCAGCGCACGGAACTCGGCGTACGACATGCACTCCTGTGCGCGTGCATGCCTGCACTCGAGCGCATTGCCGTGGACGGTCGAGGCGCGGTGCTCCGAAGGTCCAACGGCGTTCGCGGCCGCCCCTGCCGCGAGCGCGACGACACCGACTAGCGCGACACCGGTGGTGCCGGCGAGTCGGCGGATCCTGACGGTGGACTTCATGGTCGCCTCCTTCGCTCTCTGGAAGCCGCCCTGCGCGGCTCCTCGACGACGAGGCTCGTCTGCGCCGCCCACGAACCGGTGCCGGCGCGGTCATTGCCGGTATCGGCCGGGTATCGGACAATCTCCGCAAAGCGGTTCGTAGGTTGTGAGGAGTGCTGGAGTTCAGAGTTCTCGGCGCGCTCGAGATCGAGGAGAACGGCCGGCCGATCGAGGTGAGCGGCCGGCGGCAGCGGGCGCTGCTCGCGCTCCTCCTCTTGCAGGCGAACGAGGTCGTCTCCAGCGACCGCCTGATCGACGGGCTCTGGGGCGAGCAGCCGCCCGCGACCGCCCCGAAGGTGCTCCAGAACGCCGTCTCACAGGTGCGCCGGCAGCTCGGCGACGAGCTGATCGTCACCCGCGCGCCCGGGTATCTCCTCCGCGTCGAGCCCGACGCGATCGACGCGCGCCGGTTCGAGTCCCTGCTCGAGGACGGCAGGCGCGAGCTCGCGGCCGGGGAGCCGGCGGCCGCGGCCCGGACCCTGCGCGAGGCGCTCGCCCTCTGGCGCGGGCCGCCGCTGGACGAGTTCGCCTACGAGCCGTTTGCCGAAGCCGAGATCGCGCGGCTCGAGGAGCTGCGGCTGCGCGCGCTCGAGGAGCGGATCGAGGCCGACCTCGCGCTCGGACGCCACGCCGACCTCGTCAGCGAGCTCGAGCGCCTCGTCGCGGCGCATCCGCTCCGGGAGCGGCTACGCGGACAGCTGATGCTGGCTCTCTACCAATCCAGCCGGCAAGCAGAGGCGCTGCAGGCCTATCAGGACGGGCGACAGCTGCTGGCCGAGGAGCTCGGGCTCGAGCCAGGAACCGCCATGCAGCAACTCGAGAGGCAGATCCTAACCCAAGACCCCGCGCTCGAGCCGCCGCCACTCGTCCCTCTTCCTGAGCAAGAACGGCCCACCGAGGAGCCGACGCCCGCGGCGGCGCCTGAGCGGCCCCGCCGCCGGCGCGCTCTCGTCCTCACCGCGATCGTCGTGGCGGCCGCCGGGCTGGCCGCATTCCTGCTCACTCGCGATGAAAGCCCGACTCCCACGGTCGTGCCCGACTCACTCGTGAAGATCGACCCGCAGACCGGCACGATCGTCGACGTCTTCCGCGTGGGCGGTGTGCCGTTCTCGCCGACAGTCGTCGGCGACTACGTCTTCGTGAGCAGCGGCGAGGACGACATCATCTCGCGCGTCGACGTCCGCTCCGGGGAGGTCGACGCGTTCGGCGGCTTCCAAACGACGCTCGGGCTCGCGGCGGGAGCCAAGGGGACGCTTTGGATCGCCGAGGGAAACCGGGTGTCGCAGATCGACGCGAACACTTACCTGCTGCTCCAGGCGATCCAGTTCCGAGGCGGGACGGCGGCATTCATGCTCGCCGTTGGGGCGGGCTCCGTGTGGGTGGCACACAACTACCCACCCGGTGTCTCGCGCTTCAGCGCCCGCACCGGAAGGCTTCAGCAGCGGGAGCTGCATCGGCCCAGGGGCGAGTTCCTCTTCTCGACCGACGTCGCGTTCGGCGAAGGCGCGGCCTGGTCGCTCGCAAACGGCACCGTCCCGGGGCGGCTGCTTCGGATCGATGCCGTCGGTGGCGGCTCGGTGACGCACGAGCTCGGAGAGTTGCCGTTCGCGGCGACCGTCGGATTCGGAGCCGTCTGGATCGCGGATCTCGTCGCGTCCCCGCAGCCGAGCCTCGAGCCCGAGGACGGTCAAGTTCTCCGCATCGATCCGACTACCTCGAGACTGGAGGACATCGTCCCGGTCGGAAAACGCCCCACCGCGGTGGCGACTGGAGGCGGCTCGGTCTGGGTGGCGAACGGCGGCGAGACCGCGGTCTGGGAGATCGACCCGCAGACGAACACCGTGGTGAGCAAGATCCCGACGCAGCACTACGCGACCGACCTCGTGTACGGGCACGGATTCCTCTGGGTCTGCCTCGCGAGCAAGCCCTTCAGTTTCTAGCCGTCGACCAGCGAGTAGCCGACCCCCCAGACGTTTCGCACGAAGTCCCCGCCTGCAGCCGAGAGCTTCCGCCGCAGGCGGGACGCGTGCGAATCGAGGGTCCTCGTCCGTCCGAGCGACCGGAATCCCCAGACCTCGCGCAACAGCTCCTCTTTCGTGAACACGCGCGTCGGGTCGCCGGCGAGCTTCACGAGCAGGTCGTACTCCTTGGCTGCGAGCACGACAGGCACGCCGGAGACGAGCACGCGTCGAGCCGCCCGGTCGATCGCCAGGTCGGCGACCGTGAT